>NZ_CAXUPK020000002.1:0-858994 GCF_964252865.1 Devosia sp. LjRoot3 | reverse complement strand
CCCCCCGGGTCACTTCTCGGCGGAAATCAACACGCTCATCTCCGCCCCGAAGTACAAACTCCGTCATGAGTTGGCATATTGCCAAATTGCATGGCCACAGCAAGATCACGGTATTGTCTCGGCTACGCCAGGAAGCAACGAGATGCCTTCTTAGGCCGTCAACCGCCGCATTCCGGTCATTAGACGACCTTTGGCGACCTCCTGAAAGCGGACATCGTCATTCGCCCAACGAACGACCTGCGCGGGGTGGTAAGCGGACTGAAGGCTATCGGCGAGCAGGAGGCACACTCAAGCAGACACCAAACCCGCTGAGCTTAGGGCGCTAGGCTCTTCGTGCGGAGATAATGCTCGGTGATAGTGAGGCGCGCCTGGTTGCCGATCGAGTTTGCCGCGATCTGGTTATAGACGTGGTTGGCGAACGGTATGCGTGCTATCTCGATATCGACCCCTGCCGCTCTGGCGGCTTCGACAAACGCATAGACGCCATCGGATACGACAAGGCCATCTTTTTCGGGCTCGATGACCAAGGTCGACGGCGCCTTATCGGAGATGTAGGTTGCCGAACTGATGGCCGAGATGCGCTCGGGAAACTCTTCGGGCGCACCCCCAAGATACCCCATCATTAGCATCTGAGGCTCGAAGCCAGGCACCGGAAAACCACGCTCATAGGTCGCCACTGGATTCACGGCGGGATACTGCACAACCACAGCCTTGGGCACCGGCACGTCACCACAGGTGGACTGCACAGCGCCCTGTGCAGCTCCATAGGCGAGGTTCACAGCAAGATTGCCGCCGGCAGAATCGCCCAGCAGTGCGAGGCGATCCGGGTCGCCGCCATAGGTCGCAGCGTTGGCATGAACCCAGGCTAACCCGCAGGCCACGTCCACGGGCGCCTTGTCCCAGGTTGGATTGCCGGCGGTAAAAAGCCGATATTCCAGGCTGAACACGATCCAGCCGCGATCGGCAAACCAGCGCAGGTCGGCTGCTGTCTCGGTATTCGTGCCGATCATGAAGCCGCCACCATGGATATAGACATAGACGGGCGCCGAGGTCGTGGGCGTGGGCGGAAGATAGATCGCAGCGGTAAGAGGATTGTCTGCTTCAGCTGAAACCGTGGCGACCTGATCGGGCTGGGGATCACCTATCTTGCCAAGAAACAGGCCGGCGACAGGGTTGACACTGCCACCTGCGCTCCCCGCGGCGACCATTATGCTGCCGACAATGAAAACGGAGGCCAATGTGGCGGCGGTAGATAGGGTCGTCGCAGCCCGACCGAGCCAGACAGGCCCCCAGCGCCAGGCTGCGATCGACACCAATCCGGCGACACCCGCCAGCACGACGAAATGGGGGCCGAAGGTCGTCCACAACGAAGACGACATCGTTGCATAATAGCTCGATGTCGGATCGAGCGCGGCGCCGAGCGCCAAAGCCAGGACGACCGCGCTCCCCGCAATGGCAGCAAGGCAGACAATCAATAGCACCCACCACGCTATGCCCCGTCCGCAACCACCAGCCATTCGTATTCCCCCAAAGACGCTTGCCCACGATCGTGACGGTGGCCCGGCCACCGAGTGGAACACGAACATAGCGCATGTCGATATGGCGAATAAGCCGGAGTATTCCGCGAAGTAGGATGTCTCGAGTGTGCCCCGCCCTCTTCGATCAGCAGGCGCACAGGCAAGTTGGCCGTCGGCGAAGCGCCCCATTCCTGCCGTTCAGGCTGCAATCTCGATTTCCTGAGAGCTGCCGGTCTGCTCTAGTTGCCGCAACCGCGGTAGTGGGTGGGGTAGTTGGTCCGCCTGATTTTGCTCAGCACACCCCATGGCGCTCGACGCTGCAATGGCTCGGATCCGGTTTCCGCAGAACCTGTACTTTGCGCCAAATCGGGGGTCTCAATTTGCATAGCCTACCCACCCCCTGAAGCTCAGGCCTACAAAGAACAGGCCGATCCGTGCGAACCCGGCCTCGGCCAGCATCGCTTCGTCCTCGTCTGGCGACAGGATGGTTAGCCTCCTGCCGATCGCCTCGCGGGCCGCGGCAAGATGGGCAGGATCTGTGCCGGGCGGCGCACCATAGGCCGCGTGGCGGGAGATCCATTGCGACCGCTCCGGCTCGGTCTGTGGAAAGCTGATATGCATGAGTACCAGGGGCGCCCCGGGTCTCAGGCGCTGCCGAAGTCCAGCAAGGATGCGTGCCCGCTCTGTCCGGTCAATGAAGTGAAGACCAGCAGGCAGGTCGTGCCATCAAACGGCCCTTGTGGGGCGGCTTCGACGCCGCCGTGATGGAGGCGAACCCGATCGCTATGCGGCGCCACCGTCTCCGCCGCCAGTGCCAGCATGTCCGCCGACGGATCGACCCCGTCGAAGGTCCATCCGGGTTGCGCCTCCGCCAGCGCCTTCAGTTCCATGCCACCGCCCGCGCCAAGCACTAGCACGTGTCCGCCTGGCGACATCTTTTCAGCCAAGAGCATCTCCACCATGCGATGCAGGCTGGCAAAGCCCGGCACCTGGCGAGGCGGCCCCTCGAGATATCCTCGTCCGTGTCCGGCAAATGTGGTCTTCATTGCATCGTCCTCTGCTCATGGGCGGCGAGGGGCAGGCGTGCCCCGGAAGCCGAGCTGAAGCGTTTGCGAAATAAAGTCGCAAAGCTGCAAACCGAGAATTCCCTGTTAAAAAAGGCCTTTGTGGCCATGACTTCCGAGTGGGAAGAATAGCAGTTCCAAAAATGTCTCGGATGGGGTGGTTACCAGTCCATCCGCTCTTGAGGCTAGAATTCCCAACTGGACGCAACCGGTAAGGTCGGTTGCAAGGGTCGGCTCGCGCGCTGCTCCAGATTGAACGTGTGACGCGGTTCACGCGGTAGGCGGGCTATCTCTTGCGAGAAGCTGTTGTCGAGTTCGCCAAGGACGCCGAAGACGGTGCCCTTGGGCTTTTGTTCAAGACCGGCCGATCCAGCGGCAACAGTGCTGGCTTCGTACTATGTTCTCTCTCCCGTCTGGCGATCGAAAATATAGACGCGCTCAGAATTGATCGAGCAAGCAAATTGCTCCCCGACCGAAAGTGCGGTGTCGCCGTCGACGAGTGCTGTAAGCTGCGTTCCCGCCAGATCGAAATAGACCAGGGTTTGCGCGCCGGTAGGTTCGATCATGGTGATCCGGCCCGACAGTTCGCCGCCAGCGCGCATCACCAGATGCTCGGGGCGCAGACCGACGGTTACCGCCTGCCCGACAGCCCGGGCACCGCGCTCCGAAGGACAAGGAAGCAATTTACCATCGCTGAGCTTCGCCGCCCAGGCGCCGCTCTCTTGAACCAGCTCGGCTGGCACAAAGTTCATCGAAGGCGAGCCGATGAAGCCGGCAACGAAGATATTATCCGGATTGGAATAGAGCTCGAGCGGTGTGCCCTGCTGTTCGATGACGCCCTTGTTGAGAACAACGAGGCGATCGGCCAGCGTCATGGCTTCAATCTGGTCATGGGTAACATAGATCGAGGTCGTCTTCACCGTCTGGTGCAGGCGCTTGATCTCGGCACGCATTGCGACGCGCAGCTTCGCGTCGAGATTGGACAGCGGTTCGTCGAACAGAAACACCTTCGGGCTGCGCACAATGGCCCGGCCCATGGCGACGCGTTGGCGCTGCCCGCCCGATAGCTGCCCCGGCTTTCGATCGAGCAATGCTTCGAGGTCGAGCATGCGGGCAGCTTCCGCAACGCGCTGTTCGATCTCGGCCTTGGGCCGTTTGGCCAACTTGAGATTAAACCCCATGTTCTGCCGGACCGTCATCTGCGGATAGAGCGCGTAGGACTGGAACACCATGGCGATGTTGCGGTCCTTGGGGCTCACCTCGTTGACCTTCCGGCCCTCGACCCAGATCTCGCCGCCGGTGATTTCTTCAAGGCCGGCTATGGTACGGAGCAAGGTGGACTTGCCGCAACCCGAGGGGCCGACCAGAGCAACGAACTCACCTGATTCAATCTCAAGATCGAGATTGGGGATGATGGTGACTGCGCCAAAGGTCTTGTTGATGTTCTTGAGTACAACCGAAGCCATATCTGCCTCTTCTGCCGCCGAAAGCGGCCAAATGATTGATTATAATCAGCCTTTGACGCTGCCGGCGGCCATGCCCGAGACGATGAAGCGCTGCATGATGAGATAGAGCACGACCGCTGGCAGGGTGTAGACGACGCCGACCGCCATGACCGACTGGATGGGCGTGGAAATCTCGCCGATGAACCCTGCCAGACCGACAGAAGCGGGCTTCAGCCCATCGTCGGTAATGAAGGTCAGTGCGAAGACATATTCGTTCCAGCCGTGGAAGAATGCGATGACCGCGGAGGCCGCCACCGAAGGCATGACCACCGGTAGAACCACATGCACCAGCGCCATAATACCGGAACAGCCGTCAAGAACAGCCGCCTCCTCGATGTCGACCGGCACGGTGTCGAAGGCATTCTTCAGTATCCAGGTGATGACAGGCAGCGTGAAGGCTGTGTTGGCCAGAACGAGACCACCCAGATTGTTGAGCAGATGCAAAGGCGAGAAGATCGAAAATAGAGGTACAACCAGAACCGCCTCTGGTAGCATCTGAGTGGCGAGAAGCCCAAACCCGACCAATGCTTTTCCTCTGAAGCTAAAGCGAGAAAACGCATAGCCAAGCGGAACAGCGAATAGCAGCGTCAAAACGGCGGTCCCGGCAGCGATGACGAGGCTGTTGACCAACCATTCGCGCACTGCGCTCTCGGCAAATATCTGAGCGAAAATGCCGAGCCGGCTGAAATCCGGCAACAACTGCGGGACGGAGCCGAACATATTTGCGTCCGACGTCGTGGCGGTGACGAACATCCAGTAGAACGGGAAGACCGCCAGCCCTGCCAGGATCAGCACGATGAGAATGGCGACATAGCTGATGATGCGCGCGCTGGTCATCGGGAAGCCTCCGCCCGTTCGATGCGATTGACGAGAACGAAGTGGATGATGACGATGACGATGGAAACTAGCATCCCGACCATGCCCACGGCAGCCGCCTCGCCGAGCTTGTTGATGATGAAACCCCGGCGGTAGAGGTCGACAACGAGCGTATTGGTGGTACCCACGGGACCGCCCTGAGTGAGCAGCCAGATGATTTCGAAGCGGCGGATCGACCAGATCGTCATCAGCAGCGCAAGCAGCGACACTGTCGGCCGGATGACTGGCCATGTCACGGCGGTAAACTGGGTCCAGAGGCCGGCGCCATCCATCTGAGCGGCCTCACGCAATTCACGAGGCACTGACTGCAGCGCTGCGAGAATGACCACGGCGGTAAACGGGAAGAGCTGCCAGATCGTGATGGCAAGAACAGTGATCAGCGACAGGCTCGGATTGTCGAGCCAGAGCCCGTCGGGGGGCGCCAGACCGAAGACGCCCAGAGCTCTGTTGGTGATCCCGTATTGGCCGTTGAGCATCCAGCGGAAGATCAAGGCAATAGCGACCGGCGGCGCTGCCCATGGAATGATGATGAGCGAGCGCATCAACGATCGGCCGCGGAACTCACGATCCAGCAAGGTGGCCGTGAAAAGACCGAGCCCGATGGTGCCGATGACACAGCCGATTACGTAGATGGCTGTAACCCGTACCGTATTGGCAAAGTTTGGGTCGTTCCACAGGCGCTCGAAATTGGCGAAGCCGACGAAATTGAATCGGCCAGGATTGAGCAGCGGCGTGTTGGAGAAGGACAGGCGAACTTCCTGGAGAAGCGGAATGCCCTGGAAGAGGATGAGGTAGAGGACGCCTGGCAGCACCAGAATGTAAGGCAGCCATTTGCTGCCGTGGATTCTGGCGAGGTTTTTGGGATCGCTGCTCGACATGAGGTCACCGAAAGTTGCCCGCCCCGCACAAATGCGGGGCGGGAATTGATTTAGATAAGAGCTTCGACCTGAGCCTGGGCCTCGTCGAGCGCCGTCTGCACGTCAGTCTGGCCAGCGAGCGCGCGGAGAACAGCTTCAACCACGATATTGCGGATCTGCGGCGTTTCGATCTCGAGGCCCTGCGGCATGAACGGCAAGGCAACATCGCCGAGGCTGTCGAACACTTCGATGTAGGGCGCCTTGGCCAGCTCTTCGGCCGAACGCGGCACCGGGGTCGCTGCCGTCGAGCCACCGAGGAAGCCCTGCACCTTTGCCTGCGCTTCAGGCGACAGGAACCAGGCGAGGAATGCCTTGGCTGCGTCGGGATTAGCCGAATTGCCGTTGATGGCGAGTGCGGCCATAACCTGACCAATGGAGCGCGTTGGAAGGGGCGCCGTTGCTGCCGCGATGGCTGCATCCGGATTGGTCCCCTTGAGCACGGTCGGGATGCCGCCATTGTCGATCATCATGGCGATCTTGCCCTCGGCGAACATGCGGCGATAGGTGGCCGCATCAGTACCCTTGGGGATCACATTGGCATCGAACAGGGCCTTGTAGGCAGTCACGCCAGCGACGGTTTCGGGGCTATTGATCGTGGGAACGCCCTCGACAGCCCAGTGGCCGCCATTGCCATAGACGTAGTTCGAGAGATCGTACCACATGCCGGCTTCTTCTGCCTGGGTGTGGCGGAAGGCAAAACCGAATACATCGCCCTTGGTCTGCGCCTGTGCTTCGGCGACCAGCTCGTCGAAATTACTCGGCACATTGGTGACGAGGTTCGGATTGTAGATCAACGCGTAATTGGAGATATCCAGCGCCACCCCATAGCGTGTGCCGTCGACCACCAGCGAGTCATTGCCAGGCAGAAGTTCGATGCCGCTGGTGATATCGTCGAGCGCCACCAGCAGTCCGGCATCGGCCGCCGCGAAGATATTGGGCTGGTCGAAGGCAATGATATCCGGGCCGCCGCCGCCACCCATCTGGGTGAACATGGTGGTGCCGAAAGACGAGAACGGTGTGGTCACCGGCTCCACGTGCACGTCACTCTGGCTGGCGTTGAACTCCTCGACCAGCGCGATGAGCAACGGACCACGCAGCGGTTCGCCGAGCATGGAAGCGGCGAAGCTGATCTCTACGGGCTCAGCCTGAGCCATTGCCGTGGCGGAGAGCAGCACGGTTGTCGCGACTGTTGCCAGAAGCGTGCGTCTATTCATCATCATTTGGTTCCTCCCTAAAGTGATGACGTCAGGTATTCGCCACTCCTCGGGAGTGGCGGATTACAGTGATGGGGGCAGAGCAACCGGCGGCCATGCCGGCAAAGAGAGCGGCGCCGCGGCTGGCGGATTCGACGACATCGGGCTGTTCGTAGGGCCCCAGGATTTCGCGCTTCAGCGTCCGGACGAGGAGCGACCGAAGGCCGCCGCCGGTGGCGATGACACGCTCATGCGCGCCGGCGAATTCCTGCATACGATCGGCCAGAACCGCAGCCCGACGCTGTACGGATTCAACCGCAGCGCGCCAGACCGAAGCCGGCGACGGGTCATAGCCGATATTCGAGAGTACGGCCGTTTCGAGCCAGACGCGGTCAACCACCGGGCTGCTCGGCGTCGTCGCCAGCTTCAGCGCTTCCTGGTCAAGCCCATCCATGTCAGCTTCGCCCTTGCCCATGAGCTTGAGGAAACGCCACATGCCGATGCCCGAGCGAAGGCTGGTGGTGAGTTGCACCTGATCGGGGAAGATATCCCGACCAACCGCGATCTCCTGGTCGAGAGCCTCAATGAGGAAGTTGCGATTGACCATGTCGGCCGGCAGGCGACGAATGAGCGCTTCGCCCGTGCCGCAGGAATCGAGCAGGTCCATCTGTCCCACGGCACCGACGCCAACCCCGGCAACCAAATGGTCCATGCCGCAGACGGTAACAACCGCGCCGCTGAGACCCGTGAAACTGGAGGTGACGGTGCCCCAGGGTTCGCCGGCATGCACCAACGGGCCAATGAGACCTCGTGGTGCACCTACACAATCGAGTACTTCGCCGGACTCTCGGCTAGCGCCGACATCAAACATCCCGGTACGGCTCGATAGCGATGGCTCGGACGCCAGTTCACCAGTCAGCCGATAGGCGACCCATTCGGGAATGTTCAGCCAACGGCTCCACGACGTCTTGGGCGCAACAGCCGTCATCAGCCAGCCGAACTTCATCACGCTGGGTTTGAGGTTTAGCGGCAGGCCGGCAATGGCAGCAAAGCCACGCGCGCCCAGATTGGTCTCGATCTGACCGAGCACTTCTGACCCTCGCGGATCGTACCAGGGCAATACCGGCACAAGCACCCTGCCCTGCGCGTCGAGCACCACACCGGATTCAGCAAAACCGGTGACGCCGATACCCAGTACAGTGTGGGCCCCGCGCACGGCCGCCATGCTCTCAACGATGCGGCCGAATAGGACCTCCGCATCGAGCTGGCGACCGTGAACCGTGTCTTCCCACGGGGTCGTAGCCGAATTGAGCGCGACCAGCTGGCCATCGGGCGTGATCGCCTGCACCTTGCAGACAGTCGAGCCGATGTCGACGCCAATAAGAACCCCGTGACGTGCCATATCAGCCACGCTCCGCCCGGAAGATTTCGACATAGCTGGAGAAGCGGCGAGCGATTTCAGCACTCGCTTCGGCACGCGTTGCGGTACCGTCCATCAAGGCCTTGAGGCTGTCGGCCCAGGTCGAGCGACCGATCGCAAAGCCAGTAAAGCCGGGCACCTGTGCCGCCTTGCGCGTCCATTCTTCGATCACGGGCTCGGGCGCACCGCGTCCAAGAATGATGCAATCAACATTGTCACGGCCGCCGGCCTGCGCCTGATCAGCAACGGCGGCGTAATGCGCCACGTCCTTGAGACCCTCGACCTTCCAGATGTCTGCCTCAATGCCCGCTTCCTGGTAGCGCTTGATGGTTTCCACCATCATGGCGGGGCGCAATTCCGTATCGAAGCGTTCCTGCGAGCCTCCGACCGAAGCCAGCTGCTCAGGGGTGGCGAACACCAGGAGCTCAAGCATGAAGCGATAGGGCCGCGGCTTCAGCCAGTCAGACAGCTCCTTGAGGCGCGACATGGAAAGCGCAACGGAATCCGCGTCGATCGCATCATTGCGGATGGCGAGCACCTTGACCTGATCGGGCTGGAAGTCCTCGATATGCTTGTCGAATTCGGCGCCGTATTCGAGCTCGAATACATTCTGCATGGAGCGCTCGGCCGGCATGGCGAGCTTCACCCCGGCTGCCTTCGCCTTGCGTGCAATCGCGGCGCCGCATTCTTCATCGATGAGAATGCCCACGTCCTGCGGTCGAAGGCCCAGGCCAGGAAGGCTCTCGATCAGACCATCAAAGATGACTGATTTGAGGTCGGCGAAGTCGACCTTGCGGCCGTTGAATTGGCCACTATTCTCACCAAACATCTTGATGAGCGAAACACGGTGATCGAAGGCAAGGATGTAAAGCGGCGGGCGCGTGGAGATGGACATATGAAATACTCTTGAGCTCTATCGGGCCGGCGCCAGGTTCATGGCGACAGTCTTGATGCGGGTGTAGAAGGCGAGACCATCAAGGCCATGCTCTTTGAACGGCGAGCCGGAATCCTTGAAGCCGCCGAAGGGTTGATGGACGTCCCAGCCACTCGGCGGCAGGTTGATCACCGCCTGGCCGGTCTCGATGGCAGAGACAAAGGTGTGCGCAGCCGTAAGGTCATTGGTGAACACGCCGGCGGCGAGGCCGTATTCGGTATCATTGGCCATGGCGATGGCTTCTTCGAGCGTGTCGAAGGGAAGCACTGCGACTACCGGCCCGAAGACTTCTTCTTTCCAGATGCGCATGGCGGTCGTTACGCCCGTCAGCACAGTCGGCTGAACAAAACAGCCCCGCCCATAGGCATCCCCAGTCAGCGGTGCCCCGCCAAATGCGACATTGGCCCCTTCGCTCCGCGCGCTGTCGATGAGACCCAGCACCTTCTCGCGCTGCTTCTCATTGACCACCGGTCCCATGCTGGACGCTTCAAATTCGGCGGCACCAACCTGCACGGCGCCAGCCAATGCGGTAATGCGTTCTTCGACTGTTTTGAGGATCGAGCGGTGTACCAGCAGCCGGCTAACGGCCGTGCAGCGCTGACCGGTCTGGCCGAAAATGGCCGGCACCAGCAGGCCAAGGGCACGATCGATATCGGCATCGGCGAGCAGGACAGCGGAGTTCTTGCCGCCCATTTCGGTCTGCAAACGGGCCCGGCCATGGACCAGAGCGCGGCGAAGATATTTGCCCGTCGCCGTCGAGCCGGTGAAAGTGACGCCGGCAATTCGCGGATCGCCCGTCAGAGCCTCGCCCCAGGTCGAGACATCGCCGGTCACCGTGTTGACCACGCCGGCAGGCGCGCCCGCTTCAGCAAACATCTGCGCGAGGATCAGCGCGATTGCCGGGGTATCTGGCGATGGCTTCAGCACCACCGTATTGCCCGAGACCAGCGCCGGGGCCATCTTGCGGCATGGCACCATCAGAGGGTCATTCCATGGCGTGATGGCCAGTACGACGCCGATCGGCTCATGCACAGTCCAGGCGGAAACACCGGGACGACGATCAGGGATCAGGTCGCCATAGGGCAACCGCCCGATGCCGGCATAGAATTCCAGCATCTCGGCGCTGCGTTCGACCTCGATGGCCGCTTCGCCATGGGTCTTGCCCATTTCGAGCGAGATCAAGTCGCGTAGCTCAGTTGCCCGCCCCCGGATGAGCGCTGCAACGCGGAAAAGCAGTTTCCCCCGCTCCACGCTGGGCGTGGCACGCCAGGCTGGGAGAGCCGCGGCGGCTGCGTTTATGGCTTCCGTCACCTCGGCGCCGGACATGGCCGGCACCTGGGCAAGGACTTGATCTTGGTCGGCAGGATTGAGGGACTGCATCTGGGAGGACGGTTCGCCCACCCATTCGCCACCGACAAGATTACGCAGAAGCAGGGGGAATTGCATGGCTCACCTCACGAAATGGTCTGCCAGTCGCCCACCAGATATTTGGCAAGCGCTGCATCGTCGAAGTTGAAGCCAAAGCCGGGAGTCTGGTGGAGGACCAGCTCGCCGTTGTCGACCTCCAGCTGGCGGTCGATGATGTCGTAGAGGTTGTGAACGGCATTGCCCACAAAGTACTCCACATAGGTTGCGCTCGGGAACGCGCTGACCAGCGGTGCATGCAGGTCGTGGAACCAGTGTGGGCAAAGGGATGCGCCATAAGCGCTGGCCAGGTCCGCGATACGACGCAATTCGCTGATACCGCCGCAAACAGCTGCGTCCTGCTGCAGGATGATGGCTGCTTCGGCGTCGAGCAGTTCCTTGGTCCGCCAGCGGCCAGCTTCGATCTCACCGGTCGCCACGCAGATCGGGGTTTCCCGGGCAAGACGCGCGTGGTTGATGATGTCATCGGGGCTGAACGGCTCCTCGATGAAATAGGGATTGGACTTTTCCCACAGACGCAGCGCGCCGAGAGCTGTGGGCAGGTCCTTCCAGGCATTGTTGGCGTCGAGCATCAGGATGCCATCGGGGCCGATGGCGTCGCGGGCCGCGGCGATGCGGTCGGCATCTTCCGATGCGCTGACCCGGCCTACCTTCATCTTCACGGCCTTGAACCCAAGCGCCTTGTAGCCGGCCATTTCGTTATAGACACCGTCGAGGCCCTTGCCTTCGAGGTAATAGCCACCGCTGGCATAGGCTTTTACGCGATCGGAACGGCCACCGAGGAATTTGTGCATGGGCAGGTTCGCAGCGCGAGCATTGCGATCCCAAAGAGCGATGTCGATGGCCGACAGTGCACGCATGACCGAGCCGACACGACCATGGAGCAGGCTCTCCTGATACATGGCGTTCCAGGCGCCCTCGACCAGATGCGCATCTGTACCGATCAGGATGGGCGCCAGAAGATCGGTCACCGCCATGGTGGCAAGACCTGCAGCACGATGGCCGGGATAGCAAAAGCCGATACCGGCAACGCCGTCATCGCCAGTGACTCGAACAAGCGTGTATTCGCGCTGCGTTACGGTGCGGCTCGAAAAGCCCGTTGGCGCCGGAAGAGGGATGCTGGCGGTTGCCGCCTCGATTTTGCGAATAGTGGTCACGACTTACCTCATTTACGCCACGCTTGCGCAGCGCTGCCTTGCAATGAATGCAACCTAGGCTTGACCTATGCCAAAATCAAAATGATAGTTTAGATAGTCAATATCAGGAATTTCTATAATGGACGTGCGAGCGCTTCGAACTTTCATCGCCATTGTCGAAAACCGCGGCTTCGCACATGCAGCCAATGCGTTGAACTATTCGCAGCCCACGGTCAGCGCGCATATTTCCGGCTTGGAAGAGGACTTGGGCGTCGAGCTCTTCTTCAGGGATCGACGGCCTGTGGAGCTGACACCGCCGGGAGCGGCGCTGCTGCCCCATGCGCGCGTCATCCTCAATCAACTCGAGGCGGCACGCGGAGACGTGCTGGATTTCCTGGGCGCAAAGCGTGGCACGGTTCGCCTGGGGACTTATCCCAGTGCTACCGCGGGTTACATGCCCCGCCTGCTACAGCAATTCCGGTCAGTCTATCCGCTGATCGACATTCAGTTGGTCGAGCTGGGCGGCGCATACATGGAGCAGGCCGCCCTATCAGGCGACGTCAACCTGTTCCTCCGCCAGACAACGCCGCCGCTCTCGACCACCATTTTCGATAGCCAGCCGCTTTGGCGCGAGGATTTCAAAGTCATCCTCTGGAAGGACCACGAGTTGGCCAAACTGCCCGGCAGGATTCCCGCCAGGGCTTTGCTTGAACACCCCCTGATAATGACGGGTCGCTACCACACCGACGCCATTCTCACCCATCCGTTCTGGCACCGCCTCGGACAGCCACCACGGATCGCCTTTGAGGTCAGTCAGCCGCAATCCCTGTTTGAGCTGGTCCGTGCCGAACTTGGTGTAGGCGTCACGACCGCCTTGGCTGTTCACGTTTCTCGCATCGACGATCTGGTCGTCCGCAGCATCGACGACGACATGGCCATCCGCGACGTGTGCCTCTACTGGCCGCGTAGCCGGGCCCTCTCCATGGCCAGCCAAATCGTCAAGACCTTCATGCTGGAGCACGCAAGCATGCCGCCAAGCGCGCGAGCCCAGAGTGCGAGCTAGCGCGTTTGCCCGACACTACTCAATCAGACGGCGCCATGCAGGCTTAGCAGCGCTCTGGTTGATCCGGCCCCACGGAATCTGCGATGCGTCCCAAAAAATTCGTTGCAGGGCCACACCCACGCGCAATCGGAATGTCCGCTTTCGCGCACACCGAGTTTGCACCCAACGGCCGAAATGGGGTCGGCACTCGCCATCTGAGACCCTGCCACAATCATTTCTACCACGGCCGCTTCGGCCACAGGAGAAATGTAATGGGTATCTCACAGTACGACCCTGCCGCTGCAGGGAGACCAGCTTGGAACGCCGGTAGGCAGGTAGGCGCCAAACGTGCTTTGAAAATCAGACAGATATGGTCAATCCGCTTCTTTCTTGATCGGGAAGGTCGAATGCGAGATCGAGCCCTGTTCGACCTCGCGCTCGACAGCAAGCTTCGAGGTTGTGACTTGGTGAAAATCAAGATCGGCACGCTTGTGGTGGGATCGACTATTCGATCTCGATCAATGGTGATCCAGCAGAAGACGGGAAGACCAGTTCAGTTCGAGATCACCGCCGATACGAGGGCCAGCCTGCTCGCCTGGCTCGAACGCCGAGGTGGCAGCGTCGATGATTTCGCATTCCCCAGCCGCGTCCACCCCAACGACCACCTCAGCACGCGTCAGTATGCAAGACTCGTTGATGAGTGGGTGACAGCCATCGGCCTCACACCCGAGGAATACGGAACTCATTCCCTCCGCCGAACCAAGGCGTCGCTCATCTACAAGGCCACAGGGAATTTGCGGGCCATTCAAATCCTGCTTGGTCACAGCAAGATCGAGAACACAGTTCGCTACCTCGGCGTAGACGTCGACGACGCCCTATCGCTTTCCGAGGCAACGGAAATATAGCTCTCAATGTCCTCGCCGACGGTCACTTAAAGGCCGTCGGTGAAGCGCCCCATACCGGCCATTCACGCCGCGCGTTCGCTTTTCCAAGAGCAGCCATTGGCGGCCACTCATACGCGCAGCAGGGGCAGGAGCAACGCTAGGCCGGCAGCTTCCAAGTCATTTCACTGGTACAATCCGTGAAGGAGTGCCCTCGCTGGACGTGATTGATTTTGGATTTTGGCGCATCCCAGACCAGACGATCGTAAATGAGAGCGCTCGGCATCGAGTTTCTCATTCGACAATTCTTTACCCAGCCGTGTTAAATCTCCAACGCTATGAAGCCTTTTGCTGCACCCGAGCAATCAGTATCCGACCAGTCCTTGAGTGGACTTATCGAGCGCTGTTGGGCACTGGGTCGATCCGGAAACTGCATTTCCGGGCTAGAGGCATCAGAACTTCTTTATCGCATGGCCAAGTTGTCTGGCGACCGAAGAGCTGAGGCAGAGGCACTCAACCAGACCGCGTGGTTCTGCCTGCAATTGGGACTACCCGGTCGCGGCTACGATATGGCGATGGCAGCCAAGCGCGCCTGGGTGCAACTCAAAGAAATCCGGGGCCAAGCCGTTGCAGGCTCCATTTTAAGTTGGCTGCTCATTGAAATGGGCCTCGTAGATGAAGCGTTCATCGAGGCCGCCCAATGTCTTGAACTGGCTGAACGTCAGGCCGACCGAACGGTTTTAGCATTTGCACGGAATGCCAAGGCGGTTACCTATCTCTATTGCCGACAAGACCACCTAGCGCTGCCGCTCCTTCAAGAGGCGCTCGGAACCTTGAATGCCGATGAGGCCCCCTCGCTGAAATCACTGTTCCTGACGAACATCGCCTATTCTCAAGTTTCCCTCGCTGAGTCAGCCGAACGCGACGGCGACATGAGAAAAGGTCACGACTTACGAGTTAGGGCCATCGATACGAACAATCAGGCCATTGCCGTTGCATCAGCTTGCGGCGATTTCTGGAACCTTCGTACGGCCCTGTGCAACAGTGCGGAATATTATGCATGCCTGGGCGAATTGGCCCTTGCCGAACAATGCCTCGATCGCTGGGAGGAGGTGCCGGGGGACATAGGGTTACGGTCCGAAATCCACTACCTCTACACCCGTGGGGAATTGCTGACCAAAGCAGGCCATCTACAGGAGGCGGTTGCCGTCTGCCAACAAGCCGTCGCGCTCTCCGAGAATCACAAGCAAGCCGACCACAAGGCCAATAGCAATCGCCGACTTGCCGAAGCTCTGGAAGGGCTCGGGGACTATCGTGCCGCCCTATTATATTACAAACGCTACCACGATGCCTTCGAGGCCCAGATGGGCGAAACAACAAGGCGCAGGGCACAACACGTCGAAAGCCTACTTGAGAACGAAAGGCTGCGCGTCGAAGCCAATGCGCTCCGGCTGCAGGCCGAGCACGATGCTCTGACCGGGCTGATGAACAGACGCAGTTTCGAAGCGGCGATGCAGGCACTGGGGCATACTCGGTTTTGCCTGGCCATCGTGGACCTGGACCACTTCAAGTTGGTCAACGACACTTATTCCCACATCGTCGGCGACGCCGTTCTTAAACGAACGGCGGACATCCTGGCCAGCTTCCATACGCTCAAGGCCTACAGGCTCGGCGGAGAGGAGTTCGCTTTGCTGTTTGTGGATCAGTCGCTTGCCACGGCGGCGGATGAAGCGGAGAACGTTCGGTCGAGGATTGCTAAGTTCAACTGGTCCTCCGTCGTCGCAGGGTTGTCCGTCACCGCCAGTATCGGATTGGCAAGTTCTCAAACGACGCCCTTATCCAAGATTATGGAAGTTGCTGACCGGCAGCTGTATCGCGCAAAGGCCAGCGGGCGCGATATGGTCATGTCGGCTTGATATCTGGGCTAAGTTTGGCGAGGTTTCGTGTTTTGCCCGCGACATGCTGCCCGCGGATGATCCGTGCACTTCATTGGAGTGACCTTCCACCAGGCCGCTAGTGAACACGCGAGCAATCTAACTGCCGTGTCCGCTCTCTGCAAGCTCAATTTGCTTACCCGATGTCCGACCAGGGGCCAGGCAGCCGCCTGGCGGCGACGCGCCCCATTTCGGTCATTCAGGAGTTCGTAGCGCCTTACGAAAAGCAGACATCGCCAAACGCAAACATTGTGCGCAAACTGCAGGCTATTCGATTGCGAGAGCTCTGCAACTAACGGGGCGGAATTGGTGTCCGACCGTTCAGTTTTTCTTGCTGGCCCACAGCAAGCTCCCCTCCTAGATGCATAGCGGTTCAAAACTGCGAGGCAAAATGGACAAGATCGGCCTTTGGGTATCCCAACCTCATTTCGGGTTTCTCGAAATCGCAAAACTGATGGGTATCAGCAGCATCGTCGTCGAGCTGGAACACGGCACTTTCGATCTCGGGACACTGGACCAGTTTCTAGCGGTGACTCGGGCTCTGGGTGTCAGAACCCTGGCAAAGGTCATAGCACCCACGACAGAGGCCATTCAGCAGGCCCTCGATTTCGGCGCCGATGCCGTGATCATTCCCCACTTGCTCGGTATCGAGCACGCGCGCGAAGTCACCCAGGCCGCCAAATACCCGCCACAAGGTATCCGCTCCTATACAGGCGGACGCGTTTATGGCTATGGCCGACCTGCCGCCGATGCATTCGACAAGGAGAACCGGCGGACGCGCTGCTACGCCATGATCGAGACCGCCGAAAGTCTTGAAGATGTCGAGAAGATCGCCGCACTTCCCACCGTCGACGGCATCTTCCCAGGCCCTTCGGACCTGTCGCTGTCGCGCGGCCGTGGCGCCTATAGTTTTACTGAGGCAGACCGGTTCGACCTCGTGCGCTGCGCCCGGGCGGCCTTCACCTGCGGCAAGCCATGGGTGATGCCGGCGTGGACACCGGAAGAACGCCAGTTCGGCGTCAAGGAAGGCGCCGAACTTCTGGTGGTCGCCAGCCAGACCATGACGATCCGTGCCGGCCTCAATGCGACGCTCGGAGCCCTGCGGCAGGAGAAGATTCTGGCGTGAGCAAATCAAGACTCGGGTCTTGATGAGCCCACGCAAACCGTGCTGCAGTGGCCGTCAGGTTCGGCATTATCGAAACTGAAACGTCGTGAATATTCGTTTCCTCCAAACCGTCGTCTGGCTGGCCGAGCTGCGCAATTTCAGGGCGACGGCCGAGCGCATGCATATCACACCTGCCGCCATTTCCGGTCGCATTGCCGCACTGGAAGATGAATTGGGCTTTCGCCTCTTTGACCGGGACTCCCGCGACGTCAGCCCTACTGTCGAGGGAGCCCGCTTCATCGAAGGCGCCAAGGACATTGTCCACCGCTATGAGCAATTGCTGGAAGACACCAGCAATGCACTGGGCCCGGATGGCAATATTCGGATCGGCGTGCTGCCGAGCATGGCGGCCACCCTCCTGCCAGCCATTATCCGTACGCTACGCGATCGCTTTCCACGTGTCAGGGTCTCGGTGAGTACCGAGTCCTCCCCAACAATCCTGCAACGGCTCGAACACCGGGAGCTGGATGTCATATTGGGATTTCCTGGCAGTGATCATGAACTGTACCGCATCACCCCACTTTGTCAGTTCAAGATGATCTGGGTTTCAGGGCAGGACTATCCGCGGGACGATGACCCTATAGTGCGGGCCGAGCGACTTCGGGCCTCGCCGATTATTTCCTACGAGGTGGGCACGCAAAACCACCGCCGGCTCTCGGACTATTTGCGACAAGCACAGTTCGACGATGCCACAGTGCACTACTCCAATTCCCTCGCCACTACGATCGGCATGGTCAGCGCGGGTATCGGGCTTTCAGTGCTGCCGGCAGCCACCATTCGCTCCGAGCTTCTCGCAGGAACGTTGAAGGTCCTGGACGTAGATCAAGACTTTCCGTCTACGGACTACTTTGCCGTTTGCTTACAGACCCCAACTTCCCGGTTGGCACCGCGTGTCGCATCAATCGCTGCGGAATGTGCTTCTGCCTTTTGCGCTGATGTTGGGCAGAACTTTGCCCTCCCGCTTTAGCCGCGTATGCGTGGCGCTCTGTCGAGATGACGACGCATCAGCACCGCCGCAAAATCCCGATCCCCTTCCTGCACAGCATCTAGAATGGCCATATGCTCTTCGCACGATTGTTGCATGCGCTCGATGGGGAGGGATGGAAACGAAGCGAACTCATGGAGCCGCCGCAGCTGGTTCTGCATTTCGACTGAGCGCTTGATGAACACATTGCCGGAACATTCGGCCAGCAGCAGGTGAAAGCCCGCATTGATGGCAAAGAAGCCATCTGCGGTGCCGTCGCCGAGTTGCGCCAAGAAATTGCTATGCTCGGCCCTGACGCGCTCGGCGCCCCGCTTGTCGAGCGAAAAGCTTTCTTCCAGGAGGCCGCCACACTCGATCAGAATTCGGAACCGATAGCTTTGTTCGAGCGCAGCGGGCGTCGTCAGTGCGGGCTCGAAGTGCCAGCCCTTGCCCTGGCTGCGATGCACAATGCCGTACTGCGACAGCGTCTGCAGCGCCGCGCGCAACTGGCTGGCGGGGACGTTGTAGCGCGCCACAAGGTGGTTTTCGGCCACCGTGTCAGGCAGGTCACCATTGGCATATTCGCGTAGGATAATGTCGTGCAGGGCCCCGATGTCGCTCTGGGACCTCGAGGCATGCGATGCCATGAGACGCGCGGCTGCCTCGGTGAGGAAGAAGCCGCGATTGGGCCTGGCCTCGACAATTCCGCGGTCGGCCAAATGCTTGAGCGCCTGCCGGATCGGAGAGCGCGATACCCGCAGTTTCTGGCTCAGCCCAAGTTCTGTAAGGTGCGCCCCAACAGGGTAATTTTCCTTGATGGCCAGCTCGATAATCTGGTCCGCTAGAACGTGATGAAAACCCCGATCAGTCGCGGGGGTGCTCTCATCTTGGCGATCGTCTACCTTCATCTCATCGCCTTTCGTCGGGCCCTGCCCCGGCTCGCTCAAACCCGCCCCCCGGGCAGAACTGGGACGCACGCAACGCGATGACGCTCACCTACATCCACCAGCCTGGCGTCACTCCCGGCCTGTTTCCAGTCGAACTGCATACCAATAGGGGCAACCGGCTCATCGTCATAGTGCCGGCGCCGAATTTCATAAGCGCCGGGTTCCACCTGGTGCAAATCGGGCACGGCTTGCAGCAAAAGGCGCGTATAGGGGTGCTGGGGATTGTCAAAGATGGCGTCTCGCGCACCCTCTTCCACCACCCGCCCCGCCTGCATGACGACGACCCGGTCGGCAATCTGCTCGACCACGCCGAGATCGTGCGAAATGAAAAGATAGGCAAAGCCATGCTGGCGCTGCAATCGCTTCATCAGCTCCAGAATCTTGGCCTGTACCGTGATGTCGAGCGCGGAGACGGGCTCGTCGGCGATCACCAGCGAGGGACTCATGATAAGGGCCCTCGCGATGCAGACGCGCTGTCGTTGACCGCCAGAGAGTTGGTGAGGATAACGATCCAGAAACGAAGCCGGGAGATCGACCTCTTCAAGCACAGCCGCGGCTCGTGATCGATAGTCGCGGCGTTTCACGAGAGGATCGGCACGAAGGCCCTCGGACACGATTTCATGAATTCGGCGACGCGGATCGAGCGAGGAATAGGGATCCTGAAAGACGATCTGCGCCGTTCGACGCATCTGACGCAGCGCTTCGCGGGAAAGCTGCTGGATGTCCCGGCCGCCAATACGAATGGCCCCGCCCGATTTTTCAACGAGACGCAGGATGGCGCGACCCAGAGTGGTTTTGCCGGACCCCGATTCACCCACCACCGCCACTGTTTCGCCTGGACCGATGGCAAGCGAAACGCCCTTGAGTGCATTGGTCTTCGTCGGCGGCGCAAAGGGGAGCGCGGCCTTTCGGGTGAATGTCACGCGCAGTTCGTCTACTTCGAGCAAAGGTGGCCCGGCGGGGGAGGAAACGGGTTGGGTTCGCGACCAGGATTTGTCCCGGCTTGGCAATGAGGCAATCAGCGCCTGCGTATAAGGATGGGCGGGGCGAAGCAGGATGTTACGGGTTCGGCCCTGTTCCACCAGATTGCCCTTCTGCATGACCACGAGCCGCTCGGTATAGGCACCGACAACGCCGAGATCGTGTGAGATCAGCATGACGGCCACGCCAAGATCGCGGGTAATCTCGGCCATGATTTCGAGAACTTCGCGCTGAATGACGGCGTCAAGCGCCGTGGTGGGTTCGTCGGCAATCAGCAAGGCCGGCTGCATCAGCAGCACCGAGGCCAGCATGATGCGCTGCCGCATGCCGCCAGAGAATTCATGCGGATATTTGCGCAGGCAGGCCTGTGGGTCCTGGATGCGGACGCGGTCGAGCATGGCAAGGATTCGGCGTCTGCCTTCGCCATCGCCGAAGCGTCCGTGAGCACGGAGGCCTTCTTCGATCTGTGCCCCGATGGTGAGGGCGGGATTGAGCGAAGTCATCGGCTCCTGGAACACCATGCCGATGCCCGCGCCTCGCACAGAGCGCATTTCGCGTTCGCCAAGATCGAAGAGCGATCTACCCTCGAATGTCATGCGTCCTCGCAGGATACTCGCCTGGGGTGGCAGCAGGCGCATGGCGGCGCGAGCGAGCATGCTCTTGCCGCTGCCGGATTCGCCGACAACGCCTATGGTCTCGCCACGACCGAGGGAAAAGCTGATGTCGCGCACAACCTCGCCCACACCTGGAAAGGCGATCGATAGCCCCTCTACGGCGAACAGCGACACTGAATCTTGGGGCGTTTTTTCCATCAGGTATGTCCTTTCGCCCGAGGGTCGAGCCAGTCGCGGAGCGTGTCGCCGGTAAGGTTGACCCCCAGCAGGAGGTAGGAAATCGCGAGGCCCGGATAGATCACGGCCCACGGCGCCTGCGAGAAGATGTTGCGGCCATCCGAGAGCATCGCGCCCCAGGTCGGAACATGTGGCGGCACGCCGAGACCAAGGAAGCTGAGCGCGCTTTCGGTCAGCACGGCGGACCCAAAAAGACTCGTCCCGACGACGGTGAGCGGGGCAACGCAATTGGGAAGGATGTGGTAGGCGATCGTGAAGAGGTCATGATTGCCGAGAGCCTCTGACGCCTCGATATATTCTTTCTCTCGCAATGACAGGACAGTCGATCGGACGACGCGGAAGACCACAGGCGTGAACGTGATGGCCATGGCCCCGATCATCCCGGCAACGCTGGGGCCCGTGACGGTCATGATACCCAGGGCCAGCAAGATACCCGGCATGGCCAGAATGGCGTCCATCAGCAGCATGGCAGCGCGGTCAGCCCACCCCATGAAATAGCCCGACATTGCCCCGAGCAGGCTGCCGATCAACAAAGCGCCGGCAACCGCCATGCCGCTGACGGCGGAGCTGGTGGACGCGCCCAGCAGCAACCTGCTGAACAGGTCGCGCCCAAGGTGATCGGTGCCGAGCAGATGCGAAAGGCTGGGGGGCAGATATCGCTGGGTAAAATCGAGGGCATTGGGATCGAATGGCGTCCAGACGAGCCCGACCACGGCCAGCAGGGCGACGCTGATCAGCAGGATGGGGCCGATCCCGATCCGGTGAAGCGAAAGGAATGCGCGCATCATAGCTTAACCCTCGGGTCGAGCAGCGGGTAGCACAGGTCTACCAGGAGGTTGACGACGATGAAGATGAAGGAGACGAAGATCAGGCACCCCTGCACGACGAGATAGTCACGGGCATAGATGGCATCGACGAGATAGCGACCGAGGCCGGGAATGGAGAACACCGTCTCGGTCACCGCGGCCCCGCCCAGGCTGTTTCCCAAAGTGATGCCGATCAGGGTCAGTGTGGGCGCGAGGGAATTGGGCAGAACGTGACGAAGCAGGACCCGGCGCTCGCTCAACCCCTTAGCTCGGGCATGGGCGACGTAATCGAGCTGCAGAACTTCGAGGGCGCTGGAGCGCGCCATGCGCATGATCGAGGCTAGCTCCCCGACGACCAAGGCAGCGACCGGCATCAGCATATAGAGCACGCCGCGTACAAAGTCCTCGCCGAGCGAGACATAGCCAACCACCGGCAACCACTGCAGCTGAATGCCGAAAATCAGGATCAGGATCAGCCCGACCCAGAAGGTCGGCATCGAGACGAGCAGCATGGCGATCAGCCGGCTGACATAGTCGATGCCAGTGCGAGCCCGCCACGCAGCGATGACGCCCATAGGCACCGCAATCAGGGCGGCAAGTATAAGGGCCGTGCCGGCAAAGGCTGCCGTGACCGAGAAACGGTAGAGAATGGTAGGCAGGATCGGTTCTCCATTGCGCATGGAGTTGCCGAAATCGCCCTGCAACAGATTGACCAACCAGATTCCGAACTGGACCGGCAGGGGCTGGTCGAGGCCCAGCTCGCGACGGACACGGGCGATCGCTTCGAGATCGTCCATGTCGCCGACCAGCAATTGTGCAGGATCGCCGGGGATCAGCCGCATGAGAGTGAAGACAATGATGGCCACGACCAGCAGGGTCGGTATTGCCATGAGAATGCGTCTGAATGCGTAGAGCATGCTGATCCCCGTATCGGTGAGACTGGCCTACTCGGCCAGCCAGGCGCCCCAAAGGCGCGGATGTCCGACACCGAACTCCGTATAGCCAACCAGCTTGTCCGTGCTGGCGGCAACGACAGCGGGATTGTAGAGGCTCGCGCCTGGCAGATCCTCGATCAGAACCTTGTGCATGGCATCGAACGCAACCTGACGACCTGCGGGGTCGAGCGTGGTGGCAGCCTGACGCAGGAGAGCGGTGAACTCGTCCGAGACGATCTCATGCGCCTTGGCGGTGTCGGGCTTGGTATCGCTGACCAGTTCGAAGCTGAGATAGGGTTCGGTGCGTGGGGAGTAGCTGTAGACCATCATCTGATAGCCACCGGCATAATAGGCATCGTCCTGCGTCGCCCATTCGACCACTTCGAGCTCCACGTTGAAGCCGGCCCGCTTGAGCTGTTCCTGCACGATCAAGGCCGTGTCGTAGTCATCCTGGAAGCGCCGGTTGGTCATGATCTTGAGCGTTTCGCCGGTATAACCGGCTGCCTCGGCATGTGCCTTGGCATTGGCCGGATCAAAGGCGGGGCGCTCGTCCTGGGCACCGGTGTGGAAATTGCTCAGGAGCGGAATTGCCGACGGATTACCCTTGGCGAGGCCGTTGGACATGATCTGAGCGATCTCGTCGATGTCGACGGCTTCGGTGATCGCCTGGCGCAGCGCCACATCGGTGAAAAGGCCATCCTTACGATTGAACAGCAATAGCTTCCAGTTAAAGGAATCCGAGGAATAGACCTTGAGCCCATCCGTGGCCTCGAGCTCGGCCAAATCATTGGGAGTGAATTCGCGAGACAGTTGCACGTCGCCGGCAAGCAGAGCCGCCTTGGCCACTGCTGCATCGGGCACAACGACAAATTTCAGATTGTCGATATAGGGCGTGCGATCACCGGCAAAGCCGCTCTTAGGGTCGGCACTGGCGACATAGCCCTCGAACCGTTCGAGCGTCACATATTCGCCCTGCTTCCACTCGGCCAGCTTGTAAGGGCCGGTGGCGATGGGCGTTACAAGCTCACCGACAGCGTCGACGGAATCCGGATGCAGAATGGGGCCGATGCACTGGTGATTTGCCATTTTGGGCAGGAAGATTGCCGTCGGTTCGACGAGGTTGAACACGATGGTCTGGGCATCGGGGGTATCGATGGAGCTGATGACCACATCGCCACCCTCGACAAACCAGCTCCGGCAGCGCCAACCGGTTTCTTCCTTGAGCAGGCGTTCCCAGCTCCACTTGACCTCGGCCGAGGTCACGGGCGCGCCGTTATGAAAGGTCATCCCGTCGCGCAGGGTAAACGTGTAGCTCAAGCCATCGTCAGAGACCGCAAGCGACTTGGCGCCTAGCAGGCCCACGCTGCCATCTTCCTTATAGGCAACGAGCCCCTCGGCGATGTGATTGATGACGGCATCAGTATTGCCGTCACGCGTCACCCCGGGATTGATGCCCTGGATGTCTGTTGTCAGGGCGATGGCGACACTGCCACCGACGACGGGCGTGCCATTTTGTGCCAACGCGCTACCCGCCATGAGACTTGCGGCAAGCAAGCCGAGAGCATTGGCCCACAGTGCCTGTGGGACATTGAAAGATATTCCAGTCATGTCTTCTCTCCCTTGAGACCGTAAGGCGCGTCAGCGCCCACTTATGAAAACGCGTACTCCGTGAAGTCCTGCGTCAGATATGGCTGACGGCACACCCAAAGCCGGCCCCTCGCCGGCTCCATGATGATTGTCGCCACAGTCGATTCCATCACTCCCGCCTTACCCGCCATCGGCGGCTGCAACACGCCATAGGGCGCATCCTTGGCATCCATGAAGGCAGAGATGATAGTTTGCCGATCAACCGGCCCGTTGCGCCGCCTAAGGGTGCCTTCGATCAGCATCTCCCGAACAAGAGAATCCGGGGAGCGTCGCACGCCTTCGTCGACGGTCCCCACAAGGGCAGCCGGACTGGTGAAATGGTTGGCATGCACGAGGATGCCTTCATGCGGTTTGAGCCAAAAGACCGCCTCGGGCGTGGTTTCGAGGTCGATGGCCATGCCATCGCGATGGCTCAGCATGAAGTTGTGCGAATAATTCCGCGGTGACTTCATGATAACGCCGATGGCTTCACCGAGCGTTTTCTGGCGCAACACGTTTCGCCGGATGACAGGGCTGCAAACGCCCTGCGTTTCACCTTCTCGGTCAGTGTGCAGGCCATTGGCGGTCAGAGCCAGACCAGCATTGTTCATGCCGCAACGTGCCACCTGCCCCGCCTCGGCAAGACCAAGAATCTCGTGGCCCTTTTCGTCCCGGATGTGGAGCACGACGGTTGAATCCGCCGCAGCATCGAGCCAGTCCCAATTCTGCCCATGAAGGACCGTGCCATCGCGAGTGACCTCTGGCAGGGCTACAATGCCCGAACATTCGGCAGGCGCAGGCTGGGTTTTGTAGTGCCGCGCATTGATAACCTCGGTGCGGGCATTGATGGCTAGGATTGCCGCCACCGGCAGCTCCGCGCCCTCAGCAATTGCGCCGATTTCGACGTTGGTTTCCTGATCGTAGCGCTCGATATGCTCGGCGGCCTGAGTGCAGACGGCCTCAACCTGCGGCCAGAAAATACCGCGGCGTTCGAATTCTCCGCGATAAAGCTCAAGCCCTCGGCGGATGTGATCTCCCGCAGCCCGGCCGTATTGCAGGCCACGATCACGCGGCCCGCCTTCCATTGTGACAAGGGGAAAGGCCGTCATTTGCTGTCCTTCTGAACAAGGCATTGGCGGAAAAAGGCGAAGACGGGTTCCAGGACCCTGGTACCACTATGAGCAACCCCTTCGACCGTACTGAGCGTTACCGAGATTCCGTGCAGTTCGAGGTTCTGTCGCAGGGCTGCAAGGCGCTCGACGCGATTCGCACCCGCATCGTTGGCCCCCTCGCGCCAGGTCCAGCTTTCAGGCTTGATCCCCACATTCCAGGTTTCCGTATCCAGCGCGCCAACCACCAGGTGGACAGGGACTCGGCGCAAGGCTTCAAGGTCAATTTCCTTGCCAAACCGCTCGCCGAACCCGCCCGTACCCGGCCACCACTCAACCGCAGGATCGATGCGCGTCACCGAGCCTGGGGCACCGACCGACACACCGAGTAGATGATCGGGATGGAGATAGTAGAAGCGGTGCACAAACTGTCCGCCGCCCGAAAACCCGAAGAGGAGGAATTGCGGTTCAAGCTTATTCAGGGCGGCACGAACCTCCTCGACCATGGCTATCAAGATCTCGTCGAAGCGCAGGCCCTTGTATTCGAGATATTTGTAGTTGTGCTGTTCTTCCGGCGCTTCGGAATAGGGTGCGTACACACCCATGGGGAACAATGGCGCCAGGACGACACATCCGGTTTCCTCGGCCAGACTGGCGAACGCGTCGCGATAGCCTTCCGCGGTCCGCTTGGTGCCATGGACAGCAACAACCAGCCGGGCACTTTTCACCTCGTCCCGGTGATAGCCGGGCGGGACATAAAGGCAATACGAAAAACGGCTATCCTTCTGCAGCGAGAAGAATGGTGTTCCCTGGTAGTAGGGAAAGTAGCGCTCCATGCTCATCTGCAGCCCCCAACACTCATTTGTCACAATGTATTTATTGGCGCCTGCGTACAATGTAAAGCATCACCAACGGGCATACTGCAGGCACAGGCGGGTGCTCCAACACTCTGGAAATGCTGGCGTTTTGAATTATCTGGCGGAGAACCTCGCGCTATTGAGGCGAATTGCTGCACAAACTAGCGCGATTTCACCGAAATTCAGCTCAAAGCCGCTGAATTTTGCAGCGATCGGATCGACGCCGCATCGATACTGCGGAGCATGAACACACATCACGCTCCAGCCCTTGAGGCATCCACCGTGCTCGCCGGCGTTTTCGGCGCCCTCGAGCCATCACCGGTCCTGCCGATCCCGTCGCTAGCTCATCGCCTTGGCGTTGGATTCATCTATGCCAAGGTGGAAACAGGCCGCCCCCTCGGCAGTTTCAAGTCGTTGGGTGGGACATTTGCGGCCGTTGCGGCCATCGCACGCTCGCGCCTCTCCCTCCCAGCAGCCCAAGCAACAGCCTCTGCGCCGCACCTAGTCTGCGCGAGTGACGGCAACCATGGTCTCGCTGTCGCCACTGGCGCGCGTTACGCGGGTGCCAATTGCACCGTCGTGCTCCACAGCGGCGTGCCGGAGGTCAGGACCAGGCGCATTCGCGACGCCGGAGCGGTAGTGCGCATAGCCGGCGGAACATATGACGACGCCGTGGACCTGGCGCGAGAGCTTGCCGCCAAGAACGGCTACCTCCTCATACCCGATACCAGCCTCGACCCTGTAGACCCCGTGGTTGCTGATGTGATGGCCGGCTATGCCGTCATCTCCGACGAGCTCCGACGCCAGTTTTCGCAAGATCGCATCGCAACGCCGACGCATGTCTTCGTCCAGGCGGGAGTCGGAGGTCTCGCGGCCGCCATAACCGAAGGGTTGCGTGGGTGGCTGTCGGCCCCCGCACGCATCATCATCGTCGAGCCTGACCAGGCGCCCTGTGTCGCCCTCGCCATGGCCGCGGGGCGGCCGGTTCGGGCAGCGGGCAATCTCGAAACCTCGGCGGATATGCTCTCCTGCGGCGAAGCCAGCGCCCCGGCCCTCAAAACCCTGAGGGAATATGGTGTGACCTGCATGACCGTCTCGGAGGTGGAGTTGGCGAGATCCGTCAGAGAGCTTGAAGAGGCTTGCGGCGTTGAGACGACCAGTTCGGGCGCGGCAGGGCTCGCCGCTCTTGCCGCCGCGGCGGGCGACTCGCTTCGCCGCCAGGAACTGGACCTGACCGGCGACAGTAGAATTCTCCTGCTCGTTACCGAAGCCCGTCCGACGCCTTAAGCGCAGACCATTTGCCAGGAAGCTCACAATGACAATTTCCCCATCGACTCACGCCCACCTCACCCAGTGGCGCCGGCATCTGCACAGCCACCCCGAACTCGGCTTCGAGGAAACAGCCACATCCGATTTCGTCGCCGAGCGCCTGGCCGAAATGGGCATAGAGATCACGCGCGGGATTGGAAGAACCGGCGTCGTTGGTACCCTGCGAGCCGGCACGGGCAACAGATCGATCGGCCTGCGGGCCGACATGGACGCATTGGCGATCCAGGAAGTCGACGGACGCGATCACGGCTCCCAAATTCGTGGCAAGATGCATGCCTGCGGCCATGATGGTCACACCACGATGCTGCTCGGCGCCGCCCAACACCTTGCGGCCAATCCCGACTTCAGCGGCACCGTGCACTTCATCTTCCAGCCCGCGGAGGAGCATGGGCGTGGCGCCCTAAGCATGATCGAGGACGGTCTCTTCGAACGTTTTCCGGTCGAGGAAATCTACGGCATTCACAATATGCCCGGCATTCCCGTAGGCCATTTCGCGACGCGGCCCGGCCCATTCATGGGGGCCGAAGACAATTTCGAGATCGTTGTCACCGGCAAGGGCGTGCATGCGGCAAGGCCCCATTCCGGCGTTGATCCCATCGTGACGGCGTCCGCCATCGTCATGGGGTTGCAGACGATCGTGTCGCGGCGGATCGATCCGACCAAGCCTTGCGTCGTCTCGGTCACCGAGTTCATTACCAACGGGACGCGCAATGTCATTCCATCCGAAGTCCGGATCAAAGGGGACTGCCGCAGCTTCCTGCCGGAAGTCAGCGCAGCCATAGAAACCGAAATGCGTCGCCTCGTCGAATCCATCGCCGCCGGCTATGCCGCCAGCGCCACTGTCTCCTATAGCCGCGAATTTGTTCCTACCATCAACGCGGTCGAAACGACGGAGGCGGCCATACGCGTGGCTCGCATGGTCTTGGGCGCAGACGCCGTCGATGCCGAATGCCCATTGAGGATGGGATCTGAGGATTTCGCTCATATGCTGGCGCGGGTGCCTGGTACTTTCGTCAATCTTGGCAATGGTGTAGCCGGCACGCCAGGCGCGACGCCCTTGCACAATCCCGGCTACGACTTCAATGACGAGATCATTCCCCTTGGCGTGGCCTATTACGCAGCTCTTGTTGCCGATCGGCTTCCCCCGGGGGCATGAGGTATTCGGGAGGGGTAACCCCCTCCCGGTCTCACTTGGCCGCAAGGGCCTTCCGAACCATAAGGCTGGCGCCGGAAACATCGCCCAGCTTCTCGCCATCTCGAACCCGACGAATACGCTCGATGCCCTTGTCCTGGGCAATAAGGCACTGGTCAGCGAAGGCCTCGGCCCCCTCCCGCGGCAGCACCAGAATACCGGACTCGTCAGCCATGACGATATCCCCCGGATGCACCGGCACGCCGCCGCAACTGACGGGATAGTTGAAACTGCCACCGAGATTGGCAAGGCGCGTTGTTATGGCCGAAATGCCCCTAGACCAAACCGGCAGGCCGAAGCGTTCGATTTCCTCGGGGTCCGTCGCAGGACCATCGACGACCGCCCCAACGGCACCGGCACATTTTGCGGCATTGGTGACCCCGCCACCCCAACAGGCGTAACGGCTGTCTCCGAGGCGATCGACCACGACAAAATCGCCGGGACGCAACAGACCAGTCACATGATGGAGCAGAGTAGAATCCGTGCCGCTGATCGAGACTGTGACAGCACTCCCTACAATCCGCCCTCCTGGCCACAACGGGCGAAGCGTCCCATCCATGAATCCAGTATCGCGAAGATGCCCGGCAGTTGCCGTTTCGACATCGGCGAGCTTGGCGAGAAGCTCGACAGGCACTGGGGGCGGCATTGAATCAGAAATCAGATAGCGTGGCATTTGCGGCCTTCCATTTTCTTTGACAGCAAAGCCGATATCTATCTGAGTGCTTGAGGCTATTAGGGGCGAAGCCCCGTAGGCGATCGGGGAAAGAATGCAAAAGACGAGCGGCAAGAGCCGAGTTTCGGCCGAGCGGGACGACACCCATCTCGACTCCTTCGATCGCGCCATTCTCAACGTAGTGCAGGAAAACAATCAGCTCACGTCTTCGCAGATTGGAGAGCAAGTGGGCCTCTCGTCGACGGCCTGCCTCCGCCGCCTCGCTCGGCTGCGCCAGACCGGCATCATCAAGGCTGATGTGGCCATCGTTGACCCAGCGGTAGCTGGCGCCCGCATCACCTTGATTGTCCAGGTCTCCCTTGAACGCGAACAGGCCAGCCTGCTCGATCAGTTCAAGAAATCCATGACTGTTCAGCCCGAAGTGGTCCAATGCTACTACGTGACCGGCGCCCATGACTTCGTGCTTATCGTCAATGTTCGGGACATGGCCGCATATGACGAATTCACCCAGGAGCATTTCTTCAACAATCCCAATGTCCGGCAATTTTCCACTGCCGTAGTGATGCGGGAGGTCAAATTCTCGACGCGCATAGCGCTTTAGTCGAAGTCCAATTGTATTTATTGATTGTCAAAGACAAAACTGAGAAGCTCGATGCCAATCGTTCGCGAGCCTCTCATGTCCGTTTCAGAACCCCCAATTCGCCCAATCAACCCCCGCTTCTCTTCTGGGCCATCAGCCAAGCGCCCCGGCTGGCGCGCGGAGCACCTGAACCAACACTCGCTTGGCCGTTCCCACCGGGCACCGGCCGCACATAGCCGCATCGCACACGCCATCGATCTGACCCGCCAATTGCTCGATATCCCGCCCGACTATCTGGTGGCAATTGTGCCGGGTTCCGACACCGGTGCCGTGGAGATGGCACTGTGGTCGTTGCTCGGGCCCCGCGGTGTAGACGTGCTCGCCTGGGAGCACTTTGGGGGCCTGTGGGCCAGTGACATTGTCGATCAGCTCCACTTGCCCGATGTGCGGATTCTCACAGAACCTGGCGACGTCCGGGACCGACTGGCAAGGGTCGACTGGCGGCGCGACGTTGTGTTTACCTGGAATGGCACCGCCACTGGAACGCGCGTACCAGATGGCGAGTGGATCGACGACGCTCGCGAGGGCCTTGCAATCTGCGACGCCACCTCCGCAGTTTTCGGAGAACGCATTCCCATCCGCAAGCTCGATGTGATCACCTTTTCCTGGCAGAAGTGCCTCGGCGGAGAAGCGGCCCACGGCATACTCGTCCTGAGCCCACGGGCAGCAGAGCGGGTGCTCTCGTATAACCCGCCCTGGCCGATGCCCAAGGTCTTCAGACTGAAGGACACCAACGGCTTCCTCCCTGGTCTCTTTTCAGGCAACACCATCAACACCGTCTCCCTTCTTTGCGTCGAGGACGCCATCGACAGCATGGAGTGGGCCCTATCCATAGGCGGACTGGAGACGCTCGTCGCACGCGTTCATGCCAATTATGGCGTCATTGCCGACTGGGAGGCCTCTTGCGACTGGGCAGCCTTTCTCGAACCGGCCGAACCCTGTCGCTCTCGTACATCGGTTTGCATCCGTATCACCGATCCCTCCGTTCTTGGTCTCGACGAAAGCAGGCAACGTGCATTGCTGTCCGCAATGGCTACGCGATTGGATAATCTGGGCGTCGCGTTCGACATCTCGGGCTTTCGAACAGCACCCCCGAGCATCAGAATCTGGTGCGGGCCTACGGTTGAGTCGGGAGACCTTCTAGCCCTGATGCCTTGGCTCGACTGGGCATTTGGCCAAGAAAGAGGAATGCATTAGGTGGCGAACAGACTACCTTAGCTTGCTAGAGTCGCCCACGAGTTGACCGCGTTCACAGGCGCGCCCAGCCGCGGCGCCAGTGCGCAGAGTATCAAGCTCTCACTCCGTCATGAACGCGCCCCATACCGGCCGTTCGGATCACACTAAGGATTTCCCGAAACCTGCCGGTCAGCTTGGCTGCCGCCCGTCGAAATGGGGTGGAAAAGTCCGCTCACATATGGCGTCGGCATTATAATGGCGACGGAAACCCTTCGGGCCTGATCTATTTGGTAAAAAAGGCTTCATCGCTGAAGCGCTGGGGCCACACGTCCGCGGGAGGAGGATATGAGCGTTACACCGCCGGAGCGGCCTTAGGAACGAACCAGCGGTCTTAGTGGGGACCGAAGGCCAGCTGAACCGTCTTCAGCCCGGCGAACTTGTCGATAGCGAACCGCCTTCGTCGCCACCCCGCTCTGGCCATGACCAACCAGTGCGCGGGTGATGCAGGTGTTCATTTCCATGTTCCGCTGCGGAACTCCCTGGCACACTGGAACCGCTGCGTCGAGCTTGATGATCCAAGCGCCGGAAGCTTCACGATATGTTGGCCATCTCGATTGCTTCGCCGACTGCGTCGAAATCATCCAAGTAGCGTTGGGATACTCCAATGCTGCTGCCATGATAAGACAACCTGTGGGGGCATCTTGATCATGCGCTCGCGTCGAGTTGAGGTTTCATAGGGTGTGCTGTACGCTGTTACAGTAAGGGGAACGCATGGCACGAACAGTAAGCAAACCGACCGGGGGGCAGCAGAAGGAAGCTGCGGCCCTAAAACCGCTGACAGCATCGCGGGCTCGGTTTGCTGGTGGGGAGGCGCTCCCGCGCCAGGCTTTTGGCGGATCCAGCCAGCTTGCGGGTAGAACGAATGAGTTCGTCGAACTTGTAGAACCGACGCGCGATGTAAAAGAGCTCGTTCTCTCGCGCGATGTTGCGCGAACGCTCCTTGATGTGGCTGATGAATATCGCCATGGCGAAGACATTCGTAGCCATGGCCTGCCGTTGCGAACGCGACTGTTGTTCTGCGGGCCACCGGGCTGCGGCAAGTCCCTAACCGCAGAGGTCATGGCTAAGGAGCTCGGTTTACCGCTGATGGTGGCAAAACTGGACACCCTGATCGGCTCAATGCTTGGAGAAACGGCGTCCAACCTTCGCCGGGTCTTCGATGCTGCCGAGCGTCAAACTTCGCTTCTGTTCCTCGATGAATTTGACGCGCTAGCGCGCACGCGATCCGATCCTTCGGAGCACAGCGAAATGCGGCGTGTCGTGAACAACCTGCTTTTGATGATCGAGCGGTTCAAGGGTCGTGGGTTCATTGTTGCTGCAACCAATCTCGAGGCAACGATCGACCCCGCTATCATCCGTCGCTTCGACGAAGTGGTGTTATTTGATCGGCCCAGCGCGTCAGAAGTCAGGCAGCTAATCAAATTCAAAACGCGCAATTTTGGCGTTGAATTCGATATAGCCGAGAATGCATCCGAGCTGGTCGGCAGAAGTCATGCCGATGTGGAGCGGATTTGCTACACCGCAATGCGCCACGCCATCATGGGCAAGCGCAAGAAGATCTCCCATGACGACTTTAACTATGCCATGGATTCGGATCGACGGCGTAAAGATATCCAGAATAAGGTGGGCGCCTCGACTTAGTGGAGGATTGCATTGGCTCGCCGGCCTCATCTTACGCTCAGACGCCTCGATGGTGAACTCGAACGACGCAAAAGACCTGGTTTTGGTGGCGGTCCGCAGAGGGATAATCGGGCTCACGGTGGGCAGCTTCTCCAGCAGCTAACCGAAATTGTTCAGCGGGCTGCTCAGCGGAATGCCGACGAACCCGATGTCGCTCCTGACCCTACGGTAATTCTGCGCATTAATACGAGCGACGGCGGCTATTTGGCCGAGGATGCTCTCGAGAATTCCGGCCTTCAAATCCTTGAGCAGCGTGGAAATCAGGCCACCATCGTCATCTCTACCGACCCTCAACTGCGCGTCCTGCAGCAGCGCACCACACAGTATGCTGGACCCATTCCCGCCGGACAAAAGGGTGCCCGACACGCAGGTATATTAGGCGTGGTCGATAGCTTTGACGAATTGGAACCTGATGATCGAATTGGCACCGCGCTTGTTCGGCATGGTTTCGCCACTGCCGAGGACATCGACAATGACACCGAATTTCTGGTCGATGTAGAGCTCTGGGATATCGACGATCGTCTTGTTCGGGAGCTCCATCTCAACCGCGTCGAGCGCAAGGTTCAGGAATATGATGGCGAGCTTCTAAGCCAATATCGAGGCGCGGGTATTTTTATCGCGCGGGTACGAATATCCGGAATTGGCCTTCGTGAGCTTCTCGCACTGAAAGAGGTTGCGTGGATCGATCTCCCTCCTGTGCCGGATTTTGCGCCTGACGAGGGTGCAGAAATGACGGTAGATGACCTTCCGCCGATTGATGCTCCGCCGCCAGGTTCAATTTGCGTTGGCATCATAGACTCGGGGATCATTGCATCACACCCAATGCTTGCGGGTGTCGTCGCCGGCGCCTTCGGTGTGCCGGAACGATTGGGAAGCGACGATGAGAGGCGCCACGGAACCGCTGTTGCGGCCCTGGCCGCCTATGGTTCTGTCGCGGAACAAATTCAGCATGATCGCCTCCGGCCGAGATTTCGAATAGCGAGTGCAAAGGTTGTCGACGCCCGTGGAAGATTTGACGAAGACCGCACCGTGGCCGACATCATCGAGGAGGCCATTCGAAGGCTGCACGATGAATTCGGCTGCCGCGTTATCAACATTTCGCTGGCGGACATCGAGCACCTCGTAGGCGGTAGGCCTTCGAACTGGGCGATGACGTTGGACAATCTCGTGCGAGAGCTTGGCGTGATCGTTACCTTATCCGCTGGCAACATAGGCGAGATCAGTCAGCGCCTGAAGGACGAGGGGCTGGGTATCTATCCCAATTACTTGCTGAAGGAGGAGAATCGACTTTACGAACCCGCCAGCTCAGTAAGCTCACTGGTCGTTGGATCCCTAGCCCACGGCAACGGTCTTATGCCTGACGATATCCACGACGTGGACATTGTTCCCATCACCGACGCACACCACCCATCGCCATTCAGCCGCTCTGGTCCCGGCTTCAATGATGGGATCAAGCCGGATGTTGCGGAGTACGGTGGCACTGCGGTTTGGTCCGGCTTTAATGCGCGCCTTTTCGCAGATCGTGAGAGTTGCGGCGTACTGACCCTCAACCCCAACTATCTCCAAAGCCTGATGGAATACCGGCACGGTACCTCGTTTGCCGCGCCAGCGGCCGCGTTCAAAGCAGCCGCACTACTCGAGGAATTTCCAAACGCGAGCGCTAACTTTATCCGCGCCCTGATGGGCTTGGGAACCGATCATCCCGAGGATTTACTGGATCGGGTGACATCGGCGAATGGGCGCGAACATTTCAGGTACGCAGGATACGGGGTATCCGATCTAAACCTCGCGATTGCGTCCGAAGATGGCCGGGTTGTGATGGCAGTGGAAGACAGCCTTCTGGTGGACCGTTTTGCTGTCTATCAGGTACCTATCCCTACCGATTTCCAGACCGCTCGTGGCACTCGGCACATCAAGGTCTCGCTCGCCTTTGACCCCCCGGTGCGAAACAGCCGCAAGGAATACCTTGGTATAAAAATGGGGTACCAGTTGGTGAGGGGGAAAAGCGCTGCGGAGGTTTTCGAACGCTTCCGCAAATGGGAAGCCGATGAGAAAGAGGACGCCGGCGGCGAGGCCTACACCTTTGAAAATAGGTATCTCTGCGACCTTACTCCAAACCTGACCATGCGAGAGGCTGGCACGCTGCAAGTGGGTACTTATATTCGGAAGCGAGACATGTCCGGATATGGCGACAACTACTACCTGGTGGTCAAATGTGAAGGGAAATGGGCTGCAAATTTGGTTGACCAACAGACCTTCGCCGTGGCCGTTGAGCTATGGCACGAGGCACTGGTGGAGCTGTACCAGGAAGTGGCTCTGAGGGCGTAATGCTGAAGCCGGATGCGAGGATCGCCACTCACGCCGCCAATAGCAACACTTGAAGGCGGCTTTCAATGATCCGCCCGCCAAGAGCTGCCTGTCCGTTTACGGCCCCTAACGCGACACTCAGATCTATTGAGTTCGCAGTTTTATTCTGAATGGCAGAATTTGGCGCACCCGGCGAGATTCGAACTCACGACCTCTGCCTTCGGAGGGCAGCGCTCTATCCAGCTGAGCTACGGGTGCATGCCGGATTCGGGCAGGGCCCGGGGAGTGGGCGCAAACTAGTCGAAGCTTGCCTTCCGTGCAACGGGGGAAATCCAGGCGCTTGATAAGTCCTGACAGGAACTGGCATCAGGCTGTGGGAGAGCAGGATTTCGCCCTTGGAGAATAGCCTATGACCACTGTTCCCGGTCCCGACGGATTGCCCCGTTGCCGCTGGTGCTCCGGCGCGCCGGAATTCCTGCCCTATCACGATCACGAATGGGGTTTTCCTGTCAGTGACGACACGCGCCTCTTTGAGAAGCTCTGCCTCGAAGGCTTTCAGTCAGGGCTGAGCTGGCGGACCATCCTCAACAAGCGCGAAGCGTTCAGGGCCGGGTTTGCTGGCTTTGATATCGACAAGGTCGCAGCCTTCACCGAGATCGATATCGATCGCCTCCTTGCCGACAAGGGCATCGTGCGCCATCGCGGCAAGATCGAAGCCGCCATCAACAATGCCCGGCGCGCCCAGGAACTGATCAAGGAGGCCGGCTCGCTTGCCGCTTATATCTGGCGCTATGAAGCGCCGGCGGACGAAACGCTGCCGCAGAGCATGACCACCAGCCTCGCCGCCATCGCCCTTTCGAAGGACCTCAAGAAACGGGGCTGGAAATTCGTCGGGCCAACGACGGTCTTTGCCTTCATGCAGGCCATGGGCCTCGTCAATGACCACGCCATCGGCTGTATCAGCCGTGAAAAGGCAGCAGCCGACCGAAAGCTCTTCATCGTTCCTGGTCGATAAAGGCGGAAAAGCCCTGTCGCGAGGCGACAGGGCCAGTTGCAGCTAGACACCTTCGGCTTCGATGGTCGCTTTCGCAGCGTCATAGAGCGCCTTGCCGTCTGTGCCAGCGGCCTGCATGTCGGCAAACCACTGGTCGATGGTGGGCTGAGCGGCCTCTTTCCAACGGGCCGTTTCCGCTTCATCGAGCTGGATGATGTTATTGCCCGCATCGGTCGCGATCTTGAGGCCAACGGCGTCGCCGGCGTCCATCACGCGGCCGAACTCACGAGCCGTCTCGATGCCGGAATTGGCATCGATAACCGCCTTGAGATCGTCCGGCAGCCCGTTGTAGCGGTCGAGATTCATGGTGAAGGCGAAGGTCTGGGTATAGAGCCCATGACTACCCGAGAAGCCGGTATGGTTCTTGACCAGCTCTGCGACCTTGAGCGATGGCGTTACTTCCCAGGGAATGGTCGTGCCATTGATCACGCCGGTCGAGAGCGCCTCCGGCACCTGCGGCACCGGCATGCCGATGGGCTCGGCCCCGAGACGGGCCAGCATGTCGCTGATGATGCGCGAGCCACCGCGGATCTTCATGCCCTTGAGATCTTCCAGTTTTGTGACAGGGTCCTTGGTGTGGAAAAGACCCGGGCCATGGCCGTGGACGCAGATCAGCTTGACGCCGTCGAACTCGTTGAGAGCGTTGGCTTCCACATAGTTCTGGAAGGCGACCGAGGTCGGTTCGGCCTTGGTTACCATGAAGGGCAGTTCGAAGACTTCGGACTTGGGGAAGCGTCCGGGCGTATAGCCGAGCACGGTCCAGATCAGATCGACCACGCCATCCTTGGCCTGGTCAAAGAGATCGCCAGGCGCGCCGCCGAGTTGCATGGCGGGATAAAGCTCGAACTTGAGCCGCCCACCTGAAGCCTCCTCGACGCGTTTGACCCAGGGCTCGATGGCCTTGGCGGGGATAGTCGCCTGCGCGGGCAGCATCTGGTGCACGCGCACGTCTTGGGCCCGCACGATGGCGGGCGAGGCAAGAACAGCAGTTCCCGCTGCCGCCCCGATCAGAAATTCACGTCTCTTCATAGTTCCTCCCTCCTATGGATCGGTGTTCTGTTCCGGGCCGAGCGGCCCGGATTTACTGCCCCGGCATGGTCAATAGAGCCATCGCACGAGGAAGAGCGAAATGGTGGGGAACGCCACCAGGATCACGGTGCGCACGAGGTCCGAGACCAGAAATGGCGTAACGCCAAGGAAGGTCTGGCCAATGGACGTGCCTTTGCTCATCGAGTTGATGACAAAAAGATTCATCCCCACCGGCGGACTGATGAGCCCCACCTCCACCACGACAAGCGTGAGGATGCCGAACCAGATCGAAAACTCTTCGTGGCTGAGGCCGAAATCGAGCGCCAGGGTCACCGGATAGACGATCGGAATGGTGAGCAGGATCATGGACAGGGAATCCATCGGGCCGCCGAGGATCAGGTACATGATCAGGATCAGCGTCAGCACCAGCCAGGGATTAAACCCCTGTTCGGTGACGAAGGCAGCGGCGGCCTGCGGCAACTGGCTGAGCGCCAGGAAATTGTTGAGCGCCGCGGCGCCGAGAATGATCATGAAAATCATGCCCGTGCCTGTCGCCATCTGTACCATGGCGGTGCGGAAGGCCGGCCAGGTCAACGTCCGGTTGAAAATGGCTATGAGGCCTGTACCTACCGCACCAACAGCTGCCGCCTCGGTCGGCGTAAAGATGCCCGTATAGATGCCGCCGATCACCAGAATGAAGATGAGCGGCGCTGGCCAGATGCGGCCCAGTTGCCGGAAGCGGTCGGCATAGGGCATGCGCGGATAGGGCGTGCCGGCGCTTTCCGGCTTCAGCCGCGCCACGATGGCGATGGTAACGCAATAGCCGATAGCAGCGAGCAAGCCCGGCACGATGGCCGCCAGGAACAGCTTGGCGATATTCTGCTCGGTCAGGATGGCATAGATGACGAGTATCCAGGACGGCGGCACCAGAATGCCGATTGTGCCGCCAGCCGCCAGCGTGCCTGTTGCCAACGCACCCGAATAGCCGTGGCGCTTCAATTCGGGCAGCGCGATCTGGCCCATGGTGGCAGCGGTCGCCAGCGACGAGCCGCAGATCGAGCCGAAGGCCGTACAGGCGCCGATGGAGGCCATGGCCACGCCGCCCTTGCGATGGCCGAGCCAGGCTGTGGCGGCGTCAAACAGCGAGCGCGACACCCCGCTCATGGCCGCAAACTGTCCCATGAGCAGGAAAAGCGGCACGACGGCGAAGGAATAGCTCGAAAAGGTGGAATAGGTCAGCGACTTGAAGAGCGCAAAGCTCGGGTTCCAGCTTTTGGTGATGAGATAATTGCCGACGACACCAACGACCAGCATGGCGAGCCCGATCGGCATGCGCAGGAAGATCAGCAGCAAGAGCACCGGGAACGACCAGAGGCCCAGTTCGATATTGCTCATTCAGAAGATTCCCGGTTCGGGCTTGTGGGGTGTTCGCGAAAGAGCATTGGCCGTGGATCGGACCACGCAATAAAGGCTCACCAGGAGCATGCTGACGGCGCCAAGCATGGCCGCGGCATAGGCCATCCAGATGGGGATATGCAGGATGATGCTCATCTCGCGATTGCCCATCTTGTCCATCATGCCGACGCCGAAACGCCAGACGATGAAGCCAGTGGCGGCGAGCATCACGAGATCCATGACCACTTCAATCACCGCCGCGACGCGTGGCGAAAAATAGTCGGTAATGAGCGACACATCGGCATGGCCGCGCAGATACTGCGTCAGCGGCAAAGAGCAGAAAATGGCGAAGAGCACGCCGAACTGCACGATCTCCGTGTCCCCCAGGATTGGCCTGAGACCAAAGGGGATCAGCGCCCGCCCGATGACGCTGATCAGCGTGACGATGGTAACAACGACAAGCGCCACGCCGCCCGCAATGGCGACGCCCGTCGCAAGGCCGAAAACGGCACGCCCAAGAGGCGTATTATCCATGACGCGCTCCCTGCAAGAGACGAGCGAACGCTACCCAGCGCCCCACAGGACAACCCTTATTCGAGTGGCTTTGCATGGCTCCTCCTGCCCTGAGCCGAACCAAGTAAACGACTGCCCCCGACTGTTGTAAAATGAGATGTTCGCGCCGTTCGATAATCTGACGATTATCCTATTGGCCAAAAACCTCGGAAAAGGCGTCGTTTCATAACTTAGAAAATATAGTAAGGCGGCCGCCGCGGCTTGCCGCGTCAGTGCCAGTACCCAAAGCCATTCCTCCAATGGCAATGTTATCCTATATAACTAAATACCCAGCAGCAAGCGAGCTTGCCGCCACGAGCCAGAGAGCGTCGATGACCCAAGACCGTGCCACAGGTGCCCTACCCTCAGCCCATGAGCCCGGCGATGCACTGCAGACCGGCGGCACAACTGGCATAATCGGCTACCGGCTGCGGCGCGCGCAGCTCAGTGTCTTTCAGAAATTCCTGTCGATCTTCGACAGTCTCAAGCTGCGTCCGGCTGACTATTCCGTGCTCGTGCTGATCGCCGACAATCCCGGACGCAAGCAGACGGAAATCGCCGAAGTGCTTGATATCAAGCGCGCCAATTTCGTCACGCTCGTGCATGGGCTTGAAGAGCGGGGCCTGGTCGAACGCATTCCCTCTTCTGCCGACAAGCGCGCCAACGCCCTGCATCTCACCGAAGAGGGCGAAACCTTTCTCGCCCATGCGCGCCAGGTGCATGAAGCCATGGAACAGGAGCTGATCGACCGGCTCGGCGGCGAGGGTGAACGCGCGCAATTGCTGGCCTTGCTCGATCGCCTGACCTGATCTCACCGAAAGACCGGCGGGCGCTTTTCGAGAAAGGCACGCAGGCCCTCCTCCGCATCCGGTCCGGTCTGGCTCAGCGCCGCCGTCAGGCTTTCGGCATAGAGTCCCGCCTCGGGTGGCATGCTGCCGATCTGGGCAATGGCCTGGATGATGAAGGCATTGACGGTCGGGGAATTCCTGGCAATGCGCTCGGCCAGCTCAAAAGCCTTTTCCAGCGCCTGCCCCTCGGGCACGACGTGATGCGCTAAACCCAAACGTTCCCCTTCGGCCCCGGAATAGGTTCGGCCGGTGAGCATCATTTCGGTCAACCGATCCGGCCCGATCAACCGGGAGATCCACACGGAGCCGCCGCCGCCGACAAAAATGCCCCGCAGCCCCTCGGGCATCTGAAACCGCACGCTTTCTTCTGCGACGCGCACGTGGCAGGCAGCACCGAATTCGAGCCCACCCCCCATTACCGCGCCACTCATGGCGGCAACGACCGGAACCGGCGAATGGGCGATCTGCGCCATGACCCGATGCCAGTTGCGTGAATGCGCCATCACCTCCAGCGGCTGGCGCGACACATGCTGCGACAGGTCGAGACCCGATGAGAAGTGCCCGCCCGCCCCTGATACGACGATGGCCCTGACCGTGTCCGGCACCGCAGAAAAATAGGCGTCGAGCGCAGAGACGAGATCGTCGCTGAGCGCATTGCGCTTTTCGGGCCGATTGAGCGTCAGATGCGCAATGGCGCCCCTGGTCTCCACCAACAATACATCGCCTGCGGCCATCATGATTTCCTTCCTCACGCGCTCAGCAGCTGCCGCACATCATCGGGCAGCGGCGCCGACCGGATCGCCTCGCCGTCGCGAACCACCCAGACGCGCTTTTCGTGCGCTTCTATCGCCAGTTCGCCACCCTTGAGGAGCCTGTGCTGCACCGAAAAGCTGGAACGGCCCAACTCGGTGATTTCCGACTGGATATCCACACTGTCGCCAAACGTGCTCGGCTTGAGAAACCGCGCGCCGGTATCGACCATAGGGATTCCGGCAATACCGTAATGCGTCAGCCAGTTGCGCTTGTTCCGGCCGAAGGCCGAGGTCAGCATGGCCGCTGTCGCATTGTCGAAGAAGCGGAAATAGTTGGGATAATAGACAATGCCTGCCGGGTCGCAGTCACCGAACTGGATGGTGAGCTTCATACGATGGGAGAACATAGCTCCTCCTATTTCGCCTGCATGCGCAGGGCGCCATCGAGGCGCACGACTTCGCCGTTGAGATAGTCGTTTTCGACCATGGCGCGGACCAGCGCAGCAAATTCCTCCGGCCGACCGAGACGCGCCGGATTTGGAATGGCGGCGGCGAGCCCGTCCTTGGTCTCCTGCGGCAATCCTTCGAGCAGGGGCGTGAGGAAAAGACCCGGCGCAATCGCCAACACCCTGATGCCGAAGCGCGCAAATTCCCGCGCTGCCGGCAAGGTAAGCGAGACTATGCCCCCCTTGGACGCCGCATAGGCCGCCTGCCCGATCTGCCCCTCGAAGGCAGCGACCGAAGCAGTGGAGATGATGACGCCGCGTTGCCCATTGGTATCCGGCTCACCCAGCGACATGGCATGGGCGCAAAGCCGCATCATATTGAAACTGCCCACGAGATTGACGCGAACGATCCTCTCGAAGGCATCGAGCGGCATCGGCCCATCGCGCCCAACGATCCGCGCCGCGGTGCCGATACCTGCGCAATTGACCAGCACCGACGGCACGCCCAAGGCCGCCACGGCCGCATTGACCGCCGCCTCGGCCTCGGCCGCATCGGCCACATCGAGCGCAAAGAACCGGCCGCCGAGTTCGTCGGCTATCGCCTGCCCCTTCCCGACATCCCGATCGAAAATGCCGACCGTCGCACCCGCCGCATGCAGCGCCCGCACGGCTGCAGCACCAAGACCAGAGGCTCCGCCGGTAACAAAGGCAGTCTTGCCGGAAATCTCCATCACGCCGCCTCGGGGTTTTCGAGCAGCAGCGCAATGCCCTGCCCACCACCGATACAGGCCGAGGCCACGCCATAGCGGACGCCGGACCGGCGCAGCTCGTTCGCCAGCGTCAGAGCCAGCCTGATGCCCGTCACCCCCAAGGGATGGCCGATCGCAATGGCCCCGCCATTGACGTTGAGAATACTCTCATCCAGCCCCAACTCGTCCACGCAAGCGAGAATCTGTGCACCAAAAGCCTCGTTGATCTCAACCCGCCCGATCTGGTCGAGCCTCATACCGGCAACTTCCAGCACGGCACGAATGGCCGGCGCCGGACCAATACCCATGATCTGCGGCGGCACGCCGACAGCGGCACTGGCAAGAATGCGCGCCACCGGCTTGTGCCCGTTAGCCCGGGCATAGGCGGAAGAGGCGACCAGCACCGCCCCTGCCCCATCGACAATGGCTGAGGAATTTCCGCCCGTTTGCACACCGCCGAATGCGGGCTTCAGCTTCGCCAGGACGTCATAGGGCGAAGGCCGGATGTGGGTGTCGACATCAACGCTCTCGACGCCGCGGGGCAACTTAATCCCGCGCTTGTCGAGGCCGTCGATTTCGAACGCTTCGCTGACAACCGGCACGATCTCCTCGCCCAGAATGCCGGCATCACGCGCCGCCAGGGCCCGCCCAAAGCTGCGCTCGGCGAAGCGGTCCACGCGTTCGCGGGAAATGCCGTATTTCTTTGCCAGGTTCTCCGCCGTATCACCCATGTTGACGCAGCCGGCCGGATCGTAGAGCGCCTCCCAGAGGAAATCCTTGAACTCCACCTTGCCCATGGCAAAGCCGTTGCGATGGGTATAGGCGGCGATCGGATTGCGGCTCATCGACTCGCAGCCCGCCGCCAGCGCCAGATCGACACGCCCCAGCGACACGCTGTCCGCCGCCTGTGAAATCACCTCGATCCCCGTGCCACAAATGCGCTGCACCAGATGCGCCGGCGCTTCGAGCGGCGCACCGGCATAAAGCCCGATATGGCGCGGCGTGACATAGGCGTCGAACGAGGCCTGGGCCATGGAGCCGGCAATGGTATGGCCGATGTCCGCCGCCTTGACGCCAGTCCGCTCGATAGCCGCCCGCGCCGCCTTGATGCCGAGATCGATGGGCGAAATCTCGCTGAGTGCCCCGCGATAATCGACAAAGGGCGTTCGCGCCCCGCCGAGCAGCCAGACATCGTCAAAGGTCAGGCGAAGCCCCTTGCTCATTGGTGAAAACCCTTTCGGTCAAGCACGAGAATGGATGGCCCCGGCGCATCGGCATGCAGCGCGGCAACGAGGTCAGCCCGGTGCGCGCGCACCGCACGCTGGTTGATCGAGCCCTTGTCGGTAATTTCGCCTCGGTCGATATCAGGCAGACCGGCAAGCAGCAGCGCCCGCGCCACATGGTTGGAGCTGCCGGTGGACCGCTCGGCCAGTTCGGCCAGCGCCATGGCAAATTTCGCCCGCACCAGCGGATGAGCGATGACCGCCTCGGGCTCGGCGTCCGCGGCCAGTCCCGCCTGGCGCTTGCACGCTTCAAGATCGGGAAAAATCATGGCCCCGACAAAATTGAGATCGAGCCCGGTAAGAACGCAATCGCGGATCAGCGGCGCACAGGCCCCGATCACCGCAGACCGAACCGCTGCGAAGTTGACCCAGGTGCCCGTCGAAAGCTTGAAGTCCTCCGCCACCCGGCCATCGAAGACAAAGCCCCGGGACAGATCCTCGGGGTCTGCATAGCGCACCGCATCGCCGATCCGATAAAACCCTTCTTCGTCAAATGCCTCAGACGTCTTGACGGGATCGCGCCAATAGCCGGGCGTCACATTGGGGCCCTTCAGCCGCAGTTCCGTCTTGTCGCCATTAGGCACGAGCTTGATGGTCATGCCTGCGGCCGGCAGGCCGATATGACCTGCCTGTTCCACCGGCCAGGTGGTGGTGAACGCAAAGGGCGCCGTCTCGGTCGAGCCATAGCCGGTGATGATCATCACCCGCTCGCCCGTCTCGGCCCGCGCCGCCCGATCGAGCCCATCGAACACATGCTGCGACAGCCCCGCCCCCGCATATTGCAGCAGCTTTAGCCGCGCAAAAAGATTGCGCCGTGCCTTGGGATGATCGTCAAGCGCGGCGACAAGGCATTCATAGGCCTTGGGCACATTGGTGAAAAAGGTCGGCTGCACGTCTTCGAGATTGCGCAACGTCGCGCCAAACCGGGCCGGCGTTGGCTGGCCGTCGTCAATGTAAAAGCTGCCGCCATTATAGATGGCAATGCCGGTATTGTGGCTGCCGCCCGCCACGTGGTTCCACGGCATCCAGTCGAGCAGTACCGGCGGCTCATCCCTCAGAAAGGCAAGTGCCGTACGGATCATTTCCTGATTGCAGGCCATCATCCGATTGGTGGTGATCACGCCCTTGGGCAATCCTGTCGAACCGGAGGTGAACAGCACCTTGGCCACCGTATCCGGCGTGATCGCATCATGCGCCGCGGCCACCGCCGACGTCACAGGCGTCGTCAGGAGATCGTCGAAGAGCCGTGCCGGTCGGCCCGCCGGCAGATTGGTACGAACGATGAGCGGCATGTCCGGCGCAAAGGTGGCGGCAATCGCCGGCCCGAATTTTTCGCCATCGCTGGCATAGACCATGCCGGGGGTCACGAGCCCCACAATGTGCCTGAGCTTGCCGAAATCGCTCGAGAGCAGCGAATAGGCCGGCGAGACCGGGGCATAGGGAATGCCCACCCAGATCGCGGCGAGCCCCAATAGAAAATGCTCGATCTCATTGCCCGAAACAATCATCAGCGGCCGTTCGGCCGAGAGACCGGCATCGAGCAGTGCCTGGCTTAGCGGCTTCATACGCGCCAACACCTCGGAAAAGCTGAGCGGGCGCCAGCCACCCCCCTCGCGATCGGCAATGAGAACCGTGTCCGGCGTCTTCTCCGCCCAGGCCTCAAGCGCATCGACGATCGACCGCGGATAGGCGCCCAGCGTCTCGATGGACCGCACGATGGTGCTGCCATCCGGGCGGTGTTCCGCCTCGGCCGCCATATTGCCCAGCCGCACGGGACGGATAGGGGTCGCCTTTACGTCCATGAGTTCCTCCCTCACGGAATATAGTTATGCTGTATATCTAAATCATGTGCAACGGGCCTTGCTCCATGGTAAGGAGAGACAAGCGCCGGCCAAGGCGGAACACGCATCTCGGAGGAAAGATGACCGATCCAGTCAAGCCACCCTACCATGCCGATATCGTCGGCAGTTTCCTGCGGCCAGATGCCGTAAAGGCAGCGCGCAAGGCGCATTTTGAGGACAAGACCCTCTCGGCCGAAGAGCTGCATGCCGTCGAAGATCAGGCCATCGCCGACGTCATCAAGATGCAGGAAGACGCCGGTTTGAAAGCCGTGACCGATGGCGAATTCCGCCGCGCCTGGTGGCATTTCGACTTCATGGGCATGCTCAACGGGCTCGACATCATCCAGCGCGAAGGCGGCGGCATCCAGTTCCACGGCGTCGCCACCAAGGCCGACGTGCCGGTGATTTCGGGAAAACTCAGCTTCCCCGCCGATCATCCCATGCTGGAGCACTACAAATTCGTCGCCGCCAAGACCAAGGTGACGCCAAAAATTTCTATCCCCGGCCCCAGCGCCATCCACTTCCGAATTGCCGACGACGATATCTCGGTCGCCGAATACAAGCACGATGCCGATGCCTATTTCGATGCCATCACGGCCACCTACAAGGACGCGGTGAACGCCTTCTACGCCGCGGGCTGCCGCTACCTGCAGATGGACGACATCTTCTTCGCCTATCTCTGCGATCCAAAGATTCGCGCCGATCGCAAGGCCCGCGGCGAAGACCCCGATTGGCTGATCGGCCGCTATGCACAGATGATGCACGACGCCATCGCAGACCGCCCGGCTGACATGCTGATCGGCATGCACATGTGCCGCGGCAATTTCAAATCGACCTGGGTCGCCGATGGCGCCTACGATCCAGCCGCCGATGCCGTCTTCAACCAGACGGACGTCGATATCTACTTCATGGAATATGACGACGAGCGCTCCGGCGGGCTCGAGCCGCTGCGCCTCCTGCCCAAGGGCAAGAAGCGCGTCCTGCCCGGCTTCATCACCACCAAGACGGCAGAGCTTGAGGATCTCGACGATCTCAAGCGCAAGTTCGATGCGGCCAGCAAATATGCCGATATCGACCAGCTCGGCATCGCCCCGCAATGCGGCTTCGCCTCGACCGAAGAGGGCAATGCCCTTACCTTCGACGACCAGCGCCGCAAGCTCGACCTCGTGGTCGAAACCGCCGAGGCCATCTGGGGCCGCGTCTGAAACCAAAACCGCGCCACCCCTGGGGATGGCGCGGTTTGTCTATTCCGCGGGCTTGGCTGGAACAGTCTCTGCCGGTTCGTGCTCGTGGTCGTCCGGCGCCTTGGGCATGAAGCGGCGGGTGAAGGCGCTGAAGCTGTCGATGTAGGTCAGCAGCACCGGCACAACGAGCAGCGTCAGCGCCGTCGAACTGACCAGACCCCCGATCACGGCATGGGCCATCGGCGCGTTCTGCCCCGAACCCTCATGCAGGCTCAAGGCCAGCGGCAACATGCCGAAGATCATGGCGAGCGTCGTCATGATGATCGGACGGAAGCGGGTCACCCCGGCTTCGACCAGCGCCTCATAGAGGTTCGCGCCGGCCTTCACATGCTGGTTGGCATTATCGACGAGCAGAATGGCGTTCTTCACCACCAGACCCATCAGCATGATGAAGCCGATGGCCGAGAACATGTTGAGCGTCGAACCGCCAATGAGCAGGCCCACCATGACGCCGATCAGTGCCAGGGGCAGCGAACCCATGATGGCGATCGGCTGCAGGAAGCTGCCGAACTGGCTGGCGAGCACGAGGTAGATGAAGATCACCGCCAGCAGCAGCGCCGAACCGATGGCTCCCATCGTATCGGCAATCTGCTCGACTTCGCCGCCAAAGCTGCTGCGATAGCCCGTGGGGAATTCGAGGCTGCCCACAGCCGCCTGGAGCTGCGGCGTTACCGTGCCCAGTTCGACGCCAGACAGATAAGCCTCGACAGTCACGCCACGCTGAAGATCCTGGCGATTGATTGTCGCCGGCCCAGTGCTGGCGACGACTTCCGCCACCTGGCCGAGCGTGATCATGCCGTTCGAACCCGTCGCGCCGGACTGGGCGATCGGCAGGTTGCTGATGGCGTCGAAATCACTGCGCAGGCTTTCCGGCAGCCGGACGACCAGCGAGGAAACCTCCCCGTTGGGCGCGGTCCAGTCGACGACTTCCTCGCCGCTGATCAGCGGCCCCATGGTCGCAGCCACCTGCGCCATGGAGACGCCGAGATTGTTGGCGAGTTCGCGGTCGACAGTGATGCCGACGATCGCCTGGGCGTCATCGAGGCTCGAGGTGATGTCGATGAGCCCGTCGATCTCCTCCATTTTCGCCATCAACTGGTCGGCAAGCCGGCCCAGTTCGACGAAGCTGTCGCCATAGAGCGTGATCGAAACCGGTGCCGTCGACTGACCAAGGCCAGAAGCCGCCGAGACCTGGAACTTGGCGCCGGGCACGGCTTCAAGCAGGCGTCGCGCCTCTGGCATGAGGTCCTGCGGCGATCGGGTCCTCTGGTCGCTGGAAACCAGGGTGACGGTCAGCGTGCCAGAATTCGCGCCACTGGCCGCAAGGCCGCCGGCAATGGTCGAATAGGTCCGCTCGACTTCCGGGATCTGGCGCAGGACAGATTCAGCCTGCCGCAGCTTTTGCGCCGTGTGTTCCTTCGTCGACCCGGCCGGTGTCTCGGCCGTGACCGTGAAGATACCGGTATCCGTAGCAGGCACGAATTCAACCCCGACCCGCGGGAAGAGAGCGAGCGCCCCGACTAGCGACAGCACGGCGATCATCAGCACCGTCTTGCGATATTTCAGGCCCCAGCGGATGAGGTGGCGATAGCCCTCGGTGACCCATTCGAAAAAGCGGTCGAACTGCTGGATGGCACGGCCGATCGGGCCGCGCTTGGCATTGGGATTGGACGCAGGATCGTACCAGACGCTCGACATCATCGGGTCGAGGGTGAAGGCGACGAAGAGCGAGATCAGCACGGCGACCGAAACGGTGACGCCGAACTGCAGGAAGAACCGCCCCATAATGCCATCCATGAAGGCAACCGGGAGGAACACGGCAACGATGGAGAGGGTCGTGGCGAGAACCGCCAACCCAATTTCATTGGTACCGTCAAAAGCCGCCTGACGGTGGCTCTTGCCCATATGCAGGTGGCGCGTGATGTTTTCGCGCACCACGATGGCGTCGTCGATAAGGATACCCACCGCCAGCGACAGGGCCAGCAGCGTCATCATGTTGAGCGTGAAGCCCAGGAAGTTGAGCGCCACCATGGTGCCGATGATCGAGATCGGCAGGGTAAGGCCGGTGATGACAGTCGATCGCCAGGAATTGAGGAACAGGAACACGATCACGACGGCGAGGATGGCGCCTTCGATGAGCATGTTCTGGACCGCATGGAACGAGTCTTCCACGGGCTTGGCATTGTCCACCACGACTTCGATATTGATGCCGGCACTGGACAGTTCGTTGGCAAGCAGATTGTCGATCGTGTGACGGATGTCCTCCGCAACGCCAACCGTGTTGGCGCCCTGGGTCTTGAGGATATCGATCGCCAGAGCCCGTTCGCCGTTGAGAATGGCAAGGCTCGACGCCTCCCCGGTCCCGTCCTCGATGGTCGCCACATCGCGCAGCGTGACCGGCTGGCCACCCTGATTACCCACGATGATGTCGTAGAAATCCTCCTGGTTCTCGAGACGTCCGAGCACCTGGATGGACTGCACGATGCTGCCTTCGGTGATCGAACCCGCGGAGAGGTCACGGTTCGAAGCCTGCAGCGCCGAGATCACGGCATTGGGTGCAATATTGTAGGCAGTCAGGCGATCGGGATCGATCTGGATATTGAGCTGGCGCGGCACCCCGCCGACCACCGACGCGCTACCCACACCCGAAATATTGGAGAGGCGGGTGACGATGATGTCTTCGGTGAGCGAGGTGAGATCACGGTCCGACAGCGTATCGGAGCTGACCGCGAGCGAAAGCACAGGCAGTGCCGAGGGGTCAAAGCGCAGCACGCGCGGATCGCCGGCATTGTCAGGCAGGTCCGCCTTGATCGGATCGATCTTGTCGCGAACTTCCTGTGCCATCTGCTGGGAGTTCTGCTCAAGATCGAAGATCATGAGCACCATGGCCTGGCCCGATTGCGCCGTGGACTGGATGGTGTCGAGACCGGCGAGTGTATTCACCGCATCTTCGATGGGCTTGACGATGTCCGCTTCCACAGCCTCGGGAGAGGCGCCGGGATAGCTGACGACGACCGCCACGACCGGGAAGTCGATATCGGGCATCTGCTCGATGGGCAGTCGCTGGTACGAATAGATACCAAAGACCATGATCGCCACCATGATCATGGTGGCAAAAACAGGATGGTTGACGCTGATGCGCGTGAGGAACATGCGTCAGTCCTCTACGGTTTCGTAGGCGGAGCCGGCCGTGAGCTCGGCAAGCGGCGCCGAGACGATGACGTCGCCCGCGGTCAGCCCGCTGACTTCCACCACGCCACCGCGATGCCAGGCGTCGCCCGGCTCCACAGCCTGCCGCACCAATGTGCCGTTATCGAGCTTGAGCACGAATTCGCCCTCGGCGTCCTCGCGCAGTGCCGATGCCGGCACCGCGATGGCATCCGCCTTCTCGGCGACCGTTATCTGCCCCGTGGCGAACATGCCGCCGCGGAGGCGACCGGGTTCATTATCGATCAGGACATAGATTGGAATGGTCCGCGTTCCGCTCGCCGCTACAGGATTGACGCGCGTCACCTCGCCTTCGAAGGTTTCGTTCGCAAGGCCCGCCGCCGTCACTTCCACCGCCTGGCCGGGCGACACGAGCGCACTCGAAGTGACCGAGCCGGAGGCCTGAAATTCCATTTCATCGAGATTGACGACAGTAAAGAGCGCCGTGCCCGTACCGATCGTCTGGCCGGCTTCGACCGAGCGCTCGGAAATGACGCCATCGATGGGCGCACGCACCGTTGCATTGCTGAGCGCCAGCTCGGCCACCGACACCGCGCTTTCAAGCGCCGTCATATTGGCCTCTAGTGCTGCGGTCGCCGAACGCGCCTGTTCCAGCGCCGAAGGGCTGGTCAGCCCCTGCCGCGCCAGTTCCTCGGTACGTTCGAGCTGCTGTTGCGAGGAGAAAAGCTGCGCGCGCGTCGCGTCGGCCGTGGCGCGCTGCTGCGCCAGTTGCAGGGCGAGATTGGCCTGATCGATCTCAACCAGCACCTGCCCCTCCTTGACAGCATTGCCGGGACGCACGGCAACGCTCAGCACGCGCCCTGCGGCCTGCGCCGCAACGACTGCCTGTTTGGAAGGCACCAGCGTTCCAGTGACCCTGACCGTTTGCCGCAGAACCTGCGGCGCGATCTCGGTGATTTCCGAGGACAGCAATTGCCGCACGACCGGCGCGGCCTCGGCCTCTTCCACTGTGGCCGGCGCAGATGGTCGCGTGGCGAAGTAGACCACACCGCCCACCACGATCAGTCCGAGCACGATCCACGGCCCGATCCGCCGCTTGGGCTTGAGGCCCTCGGCGACCCGGCGGGCATTTTCTTTTTCCCGCTTGCTTTGTGCCCATTCGGGCTTTTCATGGGCTGTGGTCATGGAGAGTGTCCTGATGAAATGGGGTCGATTGATAGTCTATCGGCCTGTGGGCACTGGCCTATCGGGGGATTAACGGGCGTTGGAAGGGCGAGGGCGACGGCGTCCTGCGCAGTTGTCTCAAACGTTGGGCCAAGGCTGTTTCTATCCAGGATTGGCGCAAAGTCCGGAGAGCCGGCCGACGCGCATGTTAAAGTGCTCGCATTCGGCTCCTTTTCCGTGGTCCATATTGCCGCAACATTGCGAAACTGCAAAGTCCACGCAATGCAATGGCAATCATTGTCAGACATAACCCCATCCATGATGAGGTAGCCATGCGTATACTTTTGGTGGAGGACGAGCTCGATCTGGCACGAGCATTGATCAGTGCCCTCGAACGCCACGACATTCTGGTAGATCACGTTTCGACCCTGGAAATGGCCCTCGAAGCGGTCGAAAACGCCGTCCATTCGATCGCGGTTCTCGACCGCAAACTGCCCGACGGCGATAGCCTGACGATCATTCCGCAATTGCGCCGGGCCCAGGCCGGGCTTCCCATTATCGTGCTCTCCGCCCTCGGCTCCCCCGAGCATCGCATCGAAGGCCTCGAAACCGGCGCCGACGACTATCTGGCAAAGCCTTTTGTCGTCGATGAACTCGTCGCCCGCATCCGCGCCCTGATGCGCCGCCCCGCCATGATCGCCGATATGGGCATCACCGTGGGCAAGCTGACCTTCAACCTCGGCGATGGCACGGCCACCGCCGCCGGCGAACCGATGACACTGACCCGTCGGGAAGTGCTGGCCCTCGAAGTGCTCGTGCGCCGCGCCGGCCGCACCGTTGCCCGCTCCGCGCTCGAGGAAGCCGTTTACGGCTTTGACGACGAAATCGCCTCGAACACGCTCGACGCCCATATTTCCCGCCTGCGGCGCAAGCTCGCGCCCGCCAATGTCGAGATCCACAGCATCAGGGGCATCGGCTACCTGCTCCGGGCCACCTCATGAAGCATCGGCCACTCTCTCTGCGCCTCGTCCTCTCGCGTGGCCTCATCGCCATCCAGATCGTCGTCCTGGTGGGCTTCACGCTGGTCGCCGCGGTGCCTTTCCTCATCGCCGTAAGCGCCCAGCAGGGGCTCGACGAAGGCGTCGTGGACGACATCGTCCGCTCCGTCCAGCGTGTCGAGGATGGCAGTTTTTCCCTGGAGCCCAATTCCGACCTGCAGGAGGTCGTCGACACCTATCCCGACTTCTGGTTCATCATGGTCGATGTCGAAGGCAACATCGTGCGGCGCGGCAATGTGCCCGCCCCGGTGAACCTCTTCCCCCAGAACCTGGTCCATGTCTCATCGGCGAACTTCACCGATTTCGGGGATTCCAAGCACCCCTATGCCATCGTCCGGACCCGCAATTCGAGCATGGGGCGCCTCTGGGTGATGACCGGCGGCGGCCCCCCCGTGCGCTTCAGCGTCGTCGCCAAGGCGTTCGGCAATCCCATGTTCGTGGGCCTCATCATCCTGCTCTCGGCCGCGACGGTGCTGACCATTCCGCCACTCATTCGCCGGTCTCTCCTCGGCGTCGAGCAGGTGGCGCGCGATGCCGAGCAGATCGATATCGGCCAGAGCGACGTGCGCCTTTCCTACAAAAATGTGCCAGTCGAACTCGTGCCGCTGGTCCGCGCCTTCAACGAGGCGCTCGACCGCCTCGATAGCGGCATTGCGCGGCAACGGCGCTTCCTCGCCGACGCAGCGCACGAATTGCGCACGCCCATCGCCATCCTGCAGACGCGCCTGGAATCCCTGCCCGACGGCCCAGACAAGCGCCAGCTGCAGCGGGATTCCGCCCGCCTCGGCGGCATGGCCAATGAATTGCTCGACCTCCATCGCCTGGCGCTGTCACCCGACAGTTTTGAAACCGTCGATCTCGTCGACATCGCCGCTCAGGTCACCGCCGACCTCGCCCCGCTCGCCATCGATGCCGGCTGCGATATCGAATTTGACGGCCCGGAAAAGCCCGTGAGCGTGAAAGGCGATGCCTCCGCCCTCTCCCGCGCCATTGCCAACCTCGTCCTCAATGCCATGTCGCATGGCGGCCCGGAGGTAAGCATCCGCGTCGAGGTCAACACCGACGGGCGCGTCTGCGTCTCGGACAATGGTCCGGGCGTCGACCCCGAGCACCGCGAAGAGATCTTCTGGCCCTTCCACCGCCTGTCGCAATCGCCCAACGGCGCCGGCCTGGGCCTGAGTCTGGTCTACGACATCATCAAGCGCCACGGCGGCAAGGTGAGCGTCGCCTCGGCCCCCCAAGGCGGCGCCCTCTTCGAGATCAGCCTGCCGGTGATCAAGGCCTAGCGCCGGAACCGATCCCTGAGCAGCCAGTAGAGCGCGAACAGCGAAAGCAGCGTCAGGCCGAACCAGGTCAGCGCATAAAGCAGGTGATTGTTCGAGAATGTAAGGACGGTCAGCCCCCCAACGGGATAACCCTCCCCGCTCGCATCGGCATCGATGAAGAACGGTGCCAAATTCTCAACGCCACCGGCCGCCCCGATCTCCGCCACGTCGCGCGAATACCAGCGTCCGGCATTGGGATCATTGCTCCGCAAAAATCCGCCGTCGGGCTCGCTGGCCCGCAATAGCCCGGTGATGGTGACGGCACCCACCGGCCGCTCAACGCCGGCGTCACGCTGGTCGGCCGTCACAAAACCACGATTGACCAGAACCGCCCGACCATCGTCGAGCAGCAGCGGCGTCATGACCCAGAAGCCGCCGCCATAAACGGTAACAGCCTGGCTCAGCGTATCGCGGCCTTCAAACCGCCCGCTGACCGACACGCGCTGATATTCGCTGCTCCCGGTGTCGATCGCACCCCAATCCGCCTGATTGAGATCAAGCGGCGCGGCGGTGCTACGCTCTTCCACCGCCGCCACAAGACTGTTCTTCCAGGCCAGCCGCTCGACCTGCCACACGCCGAGGGCCCCGAAGCCCAGGGCACAGACCGCGGCGAAAGCGGCAAAGGCAATGAGGCCGAAGGAGAGTTTTCGCGCCCCCTGCCCTTCCCGCTCCGTCATGGCGTCAGATCAGGTCTGCCGGGTTCATGATATGGCCCGGCATCATATTGGTGTTGAGGTGGAACATCACCCACAGTGAACCCGACAGGGCAATGACAATGATGATGATCGTGAAGATCGCCGCCATCATCGTCCAGCCGCCCTCGGACTTGGTGTTCATGTGCAGGAAGTAGACCATGTGCACAAAGATCTGCACCACGCCAAAGCCCATGATCACCAGCGTGGCGATCGTGGTGTCGGCGATCACGTCTCCCATCACCAGCCAAAACGGAATGGCGGTGAGGATGACCGAAAGCGCAAACCCGATGAGATAAGTCCGGCGCGTGCCGTGATCGTGCCCGTCGCCATGCGCATCCGGATTGGGATGAGCATGCGTGCCCGAAGCCAGCGTATCGGTGGAGGTGTGAGCGCTCATCGCAGCATCCCCATGAGATAGACAACCGTGAAGACGCCGATCCAGATGACGTCGAGGAAGTGCCAGAACATAGACAGGCACTGCACGCGGATCTTGTTGGCCGGGATCAGCCCCTTGGCCCCGATCTGCACCAGCAGCGTCACGAGCCAGAGAATACCGAAGGTCACGTGCAGGGCGTGGGTCCCCACCAGCACGAAGAAGGCGGAAAGGAAGGCCGAACGCTGCGGCACCGCGCCTTCATGGATCATGTGGTAGAATTCATAGAGCGTCAGCCCCAGGAACACTGCGCCCAAAAGCCCGGTGATCACCAGCCAGACCAGCGTGCCGGTCTTCTTGCCCTCGTCCATGTCGAGCATGGCAAAGCCATAGGTGATGGAGCTAAGGAGCAGCGCGCCCGTGCTCACTGCCACAAGTTGCAGGTTGAACAGGTGTTCCGGCGACGGGCCGGCGGCGAAATTGCCCCCGAGCACGCCATAGATGGCAAAGAGCGACGCGAAGATGAGACAGTCGCTCATCAGGTAGATCCAGAACCCGATCTGGGTCGAGCCATGCGGGGCATGGTGATGCGGCACCAGTTCGTAGAACTGGGTGGCTTCGCCCTCAGCGGTCGTTGCGTGTGAACTCATCTTAGCGGGCTCCGCTCAAGAGGCGCGTGCGTTCGTTCTCGACGTCAGCAACGGCCTCGACCGGGATGTAGTAGTCGCGGTCATAGTTGAATGTGTGGATGATGGCGGCGCCGATGAGCGCCACGAAGCTCAGGATGGCGAGCCACCACATGTACCAGATCAAGGCAAAGCCAAGCACGACGCTGAGGCCAGCGAGGACCACCCCCGTGCCGGTATTGCGCGGCATGTGGATTTCCATGAAGTCCTTGGTCGGACGCTGCGCATTCCGCGCCTTCATGTCGGCCCAGGCGTCATTGTCGTGAATGACCGGCGTGAAGGCGAAGTTGTACTGCGGCGGCGGCGAGGACGTCGCCCATTCGAGCGTGCGGCCGTTCCATGGATCGCCCGTCGTGTCCCATTCCTTGTTCTTGCCCAGGATCGACACGCCGAACTGGATCAGCATGGCGCCGATACCACCCGCGATCACCAGCGCACCGATACCGGCGATGATGAACCAGATCTGCAACGACGGGTCATCGAACGTGCGCAGGCGCCGCGTGATGCCCATCAGGCCCAGCACGTAGAGCGGGCCGAAAGCCAGCCAGAAGCCGACGTTCCAGAGCCAGAACGAGACCTTGCCCCAGAATTCGTTGAGCTTGTAGCCGAACGCCTTGGGCCACCAGTAGTTGATGCCGGCAAAGATACCGAACAGCACGCCACCGATGATCACATTGTGGAAGTGCGCCACGAGGAACAGCGAATTGTGCAGCACGAAGTCGGCGGGCGGCACGGCGAGCAGCACGCCGGTCATGCCACCGATGGTGAAGGTGAGCATGAAGGCGATGAGCCACATCATCGGCAGTTCGAAGCGGATGCGGCCCTTGTACATCGTAAAGAGCCAGTTGAAGATTTTGGCACCTGTCGGGATCGAGATGATCATCGTGGTGATGCCGAAGAACGAGTTGACGCTCGCCCCCGAACCCATGGTAAAGAAGTGGTGCAGCCAGACGAGGTAGGACAGCACCGTGATCACCACGGTCGCGTAGACCATGGACGTGTAGCCAAAAAGGCGCTTGCCCGAGAAGGTCGAGGCGACTTCCGAGAAGATACCGAAGCACGGCAGGATCAGGATGTAGACCTCCGGGTGACCCCAGATCCAGATGAGGTTGATGTACATCATCGGGCTGCCGCCGAAGTCGGCGGTGAAGAAGTTGGTGCCGACATAACGGTCGAGCGCCAGCAGCGTCAAAACAGCGGTCAGGATCGGGAAGGACGCAACGATCAGCACGTTGGTGCAGAGCGAGGTCCAGGTAAAGACCGGCATCTTCATCATCGTCATGCCCGGCGCGCGCATCTTGATGATGGTCGCGATCAGGTTGACGCCAGACAAGGTCGTCCCCACACCCGCCACCTGTAGCGACCATATGTAATAGTCGACGCCTGAGGCTGGTGAATGCTCGATCCCCGAGAGCGGCGGAAAGGCCAACCAGCCAGTCTGCGCGAATTCGCCGACAAAGAGGCTCATCATCACGAGTACGGCGCCGCCGGCTGTCATCCAGAACGAGAAATTGTTGAGGAACGGGAAGCTGACGTCGCGCGCACCGATCTGCAACGGCACCACATAGTTCATGAAGCCCGTGATCAGCGGCATCGCCACGAAGAAGATCATGATCACGCCATGCACGGAGAACAGCTGATCATAGTGGTGGGCGTTGAGGTAACCCTCATAGCCATTGAAGGCGATGGCCTGTTGCAGGCGCATCATGAGAGCGTCAGCAAAGCCGCGCAGCAGCATGACGAGACCGAGCACCATATACATGATGCCGATCTTCTTGTGGTCGACGCTGGTGAACCACTCTTTCCAGAGATAGCCCCAGAGCTTGAAATAGGTCAGCGCACCCAGCACGGCGAGACCACCAATGGCCACGACGATGAAGGTGATGACCACGATTGGTTCATGCAGCGGCAGGACGTCCCAGGTGAGACGCCCGAAAATGAAGGACCAGAATTCGTTTGTCATAGCGCGTCAGCCGAGGTGTTTTGGTTGAAGGCGAGCTTGCCGGCGAGCCAGTCAAGCGCGGGCGCATTGCTCTGCGCGACCATTTCGGGACGGGTCAGACCCTTGCCCACCAGCGGCGTAGCGTTCGGAGCCTTGAGCGCCGGCAGCTTCGCCGTCATGGCAATGGCTTCGTCCGTCGAACAGATCGCGGCGACATAAGTCTTCTGCGGGCCGAAGGGCGAGCGGTTCTTTTCGCCGCCGCCATAGAGTTCCGGCGCGAGGTTATCGATGCCGGCGTGGCCCAGTCCGCCCTGCTCGTCGATCGACATCATCTCGCTCACGCACATCTTGTCGCGCTCGACGCACATATTAACGATGGCGGTATAGAGCCCGCTTTCGACACCGGCGAAATGCATCACCGGCACATGTTCGCTCGGCTTTTCGACTTCCAGATAGCGCTGGCGGCTGAGCATATCCGGCGAGTTGCGAACCTCGGCCACCCAGGCCTCGAATTCACCATCGCTCACGCCCTTGGTCTCAAAGTGCATGCCGGAGAAGCCATGGCCGCTATAGTGGGCGGCAATGCCCTTATAGGTACCAGGCTCATTGATCACGCCATGCAGCCGGGTCTGCATGCCCGGCATGGCATAGATCTGGCCAGCCATGGCGGGAATGTAGAACGAGTTCATCACGGTCGAAGCGGTCAGCTTGAAGCTGATCGGCCGATCGACCGGCGTCACGAACTCGTTGACCGTGGCAATGTCGTATTGCGGGTAGATGAACATCCACTTCCAGTCGAGCGCCACGACCTCCACTTCGAGGGGCTCGACTTCTGCGACGATCGGCCGGTCCGGACCGAGCCGGCCAAGCTCGCGATAGGGATCGAGCAGATGGGTCGACACCCAGGTCACCGCGCCAAGACAGATGATGATGGCGAGCGGAGCCGACCAGATCACCAGTTCGAGCTGGGTCGAGTGATCCCAGTTCGGTTCGTACTTGGCATTATTGCCCTGCCGGTATTTGCGCGCGAACAGCACGACCAGCACCATCACCGGAATGATGATGAGCAGCATGAGCACTGTTGCGATGATGATGAGATCGCGCTGCTGCACGGCGACATCGCCTGCAGGCGCCATCACCACGGCATTACAGCCGGCGAGAAGTGGTGCCACCAGGGGCACGAGAAGAAGTTTGGCAAAACGAGACATTGCGGCCCTTGGGAGGAAGACTGCGCTGGTTTGCGGACTACTCTCATGGCACCCTCTGCGCCATCGGACATTTTGTCCACTCGCAAGCGCCCTGTCTTTGATGCAAGACAAGTTCAAACCAGTCCGTAGCGAATGACTGACCGCTTTCTTCCTCCTCCCGGAGAGCGGATCGGAAATTCAATAAAACCAGGAGCTTAGCGACATGGCAGCCTCCACTCCCCAGGTCCCTGAGACTTCAGCCGAACACGACGCACGCCAACTTCACGACACTCACAGACCCGTCGATGCCAATGAGATCGCCATCGGTGTGATTATTGGTCGCACCTCCGAGTTCTTCGACTTCTTCGTCTATGCCATCGCCTCGGTGCTGGTGTTCCCGACACTGATCTTCTCCTTTGCCGACCCATTGACCGGCACGCTCCTGTCCTTCGCGGTCTTCGCCCTGGCCTTCGTCGCCCGCCCGATCGGCACGGCAATCTTCCTCGCCGTCGACCGCCGCTATGGCCGCGGCGTCAAGCTCACCATCGCCCTGATGCTGCTCGGCGTCTCGACCGTGGCCGTCGCTTTCCTCCCCGGCTACGATCAGGTCGGCTGGCTCGCCGTCGCCATTCTCGTGATCTTCCGTATCGGCCAGGGCCTCGCCCTCGCCGGCACTTGGGATGGCCTCGCCTCGCTCCTGGCGCTCAACGCACCCCAGGAAAAGCGCGGCTGGTTCGCAATGGTGCCCCAGCTCGGCGCCCCCATCGGTCTCATCGTTGCCAGCGCTCTTTTTGCCTATCTGTCCTGGGCCCTTTCAGCAGAAGACTTCCTCGGCTGGGGCTGGCGCTATCCGTTCTTCGTGGCCTTCGCCATCAACATCGTGGCGCTCTTTGCGCGCCTCCGCATAGTGGTCACGCCCGAATACACCCACCTCTTCGAGAGCGGCGAACTCGAGCCCTCGACGCTGCGCGAGACCATCACCAATGACTGGCGCAATATCGTCATTGGCGCTTTCGCCCCGCTGGCAAGCTTTGCCCTCTTCCACATGGTGACCGTGTTCCCGCTCTCCTATGTGTTCCTCTACACCCAGGAAGTGCCGGCCAATTTCCTCGTCATCGAAATTGCCGCCGCCTGCGTCGGTCTCGTCGCCGTCGTTCTCTCGGGCTATCTCGCCGACAGCATCGGTCGCCGCCAACTGCTGGGCTATTCGGCTGCCGCTATCGGCGTCTTCAGCATCTTCGCCCCGCTCCTCCTGGGCGCTGGCCAGACCGGCGAAACCATCTACATGATCATCGGCTTCGCCCTCCTGGGCCTCTCCTTCGGTCAGTCCTCCGGCGTCGTCGCTGCCAACTTCACGCGGCTCTATCGCTATACCGGTTCGGCGCTGACTTCAGACCTTGCCTGGCTCTTCGGCGCCGGCTTCGCGCCGCTGGTCGCTCTGCTGCTGTCGAGCAATTTCGGCCTCATCTCTTCCGGCGCCTATTTGCTCTCCGGCGCCGTCTGCACCCTGATCGCGCTCTATCTCAACCGGCACCTTGCCCGCACTAACTAACTGTTTCTGCAGACCTATTGGGGCGCGCGATCACATAAGTGGTCGCGCGCTTTGTCTTTTTTGCGTTCCGCCAAAAGAACAAGTGCACGCCATCAATCTTGTATGGTACATGTAACCGCGCGGCGAAAAGATGAGTCATCTCGCCGTGGTTTTGATGGCATGCGAGGAGCGGAAATGGCCAAGACTTATGCAATCGTGGGCACGGGCGGACGGGCCAGGATGTTCTACGAGGCCATCCTCGGACCTCACAAGGATAATTCCCGCATCGTCGCCCTCTGCGACACCAACCAGACCCGCATGGACTACACCAACCGCGTCTTCACCGAAGAACTCGGCGGCAAGGCAGTCCCGACCTACAAGGCCGGCGATTTCGACAAGATGATCGCCGCCGAGAAGCCCGATTTCGTCATCGTCACCTCGGTCGACCGCACCCACCACACCTACATTATCCGCGCCATGGAACTTGGCTGCGACGTCATCACCGAAAAGCCGATGACCGTCGACAAGGAAAAGTGCCAGGAAATCCTCGACGCCGTCGAGCGCACCGGCCGCAATGTCCGCGTGACCTTCAACTATCGCTATGCCCCGCACAATTCGGCCCTGCGCGAACTGATCGCCGAAGGTGCCATCGGCACGCCGACCTCGATCCACTTCGAATGGCTGCTCGATACCCGCCACGGCGCCGACTATTTCCGCCGCTGGCACCGCGACAAGCGCAATTCCGGTGGCCTCATGGTCCACAAATCGACCCACCACTTCGACCTCGTCAATTTCTGGCTCGGCAGCCAGCCCGACACGGTCTTTGCCATGGGCGACCTGAAATTTTATGGCCGCGCCAATGCCGAATCCCGCGGCGTCTTCACGCCCTATACCCGCACCACCGGCGTTGAAGCGGCCAAGAACGACCCCTTCGCCATCGACCTGACCTCGACCCCGGTTCAGAAGTCGCTCTACTGGGATGCCGAGAAGGAAGACGGCTACCAGCGAGACCAGAACGTTTTTGGCGACGGCATTTCCATCGAAGACACGATGAACGTCATGGTCCGCTACCGCAACAAGGCGGTGATGACCTATTCGCTCTATGCCTATGCCCCCTGGGAAGGTTTCAACGTCGCCATCAACGGCACCGGCGGTCGTCTCGAGCTGACCGTGCACGAGAATTCCTACATCAATGCCGGCGCTGGCTCGGAAACCGAAGGCTCCGCCAAGGGTGTGAAGCTCTATCACTTCCCGCTCCATGGCGAACCGCGCGTCGTCCCGATCAAGCATGCCGAAGGTGGCCACGGCGGCGGCGACAAGATCATGCTCGAAGAAATCTTCGGTAACGCCACGCCGCGCCCGGGCTATGGCGCCAACCATCGCGATGGTGCCCTCTCGATCCTGACGGGCATTGCTGCCAACCAGTCCTTTGCGTCCGGCCTGCCGGTCGACGTGCGGACACTGGTCAAACTCTGACCGTAAAGGGACGCTTTCGTTAGCGCCCCTGCAGCATCGCCAATGCCCTTTGGGAGAATGGGCGGCGATGCTGCGGTCAGGGCCGAGGAGGAGAAGGCCATGCGTAAGTCAGCCGACCAATTGCGTTCGGCGCGCTGGTTCGCGCCAGATGATTTGCGGAGTTTCGGCCACCGCTCGCGGCTGATGCAGCTCGGCTATTCGGAAGCCGACTTCATGGGCAAGCCCGTGATCGGCATCCTCAACACCTGGTCCGAACTGAACGCCTGCCACAGCCATTTTCCGGAACGCGTCGAAGCGGTAAAGCGCGGCGTCCTGGCAGCCGGCGGTTTCCCGGTCGAACTACCGACCCTCTCGGTCGACGAGAGTTTTACAAAACCCACCTCGATGCTCTACCGCAACCTCCTCGCCATGGAGGCGGAGGAGAACATCCGCTCGCACCCGCTTGACGGCGTGGTGCTGATGGGCGGCTGCGATAAGACCACGCCCGGCCTCGTCATGGGCGGTATCACCGCCAACGTGCCGATGATCTATCTGCCGGCCGGCCCCATGCTGCGCGGCAATTATGCCGGCAAGCCGCTGGGTTCGGGCTCCGACGCCTGGAAATACTGGGACGAACGCCGCGCCGGCAATGTCACCGACGAGCAGTGGCAGGGCCTGCAAGGCGGTATCGCCCGTTCCGCCGGCGTCTGCATGACCATGGGCACGGCCTCCACCATGACCGCCATCGTCGACGCCATGGGCCTCACCCTGCCCGGCGCCTCCTCAATCCCCGCCGTCGATTCCGCGCACCAGCGCATGGCCGCCGATTGCGGCCGCCGCATCGTCGACATGGCCTGGGACGATCTGACGCCCGCCCACATCGTCACCGAAGCATCGGTTCGCAATGGCGCCATTGTCGCCATGGCCACCGGCTGCTCGACCAATGCTGTGGTGCACCTCATCGCCATGGCCCGCCGCGCCGGCGTCGAACTCTCGCTCGACGATCTCGATGCGCTCGGCCGCACCACCCCGCTCATCGCCAATGTCCGGCCCAACGGCCAGGGCTACCTGATGGAAGACTTCTACTTTGCCGGCGGCCTGCGGGCACTGATGACGCAGATCGTCGATCGTCTGCATCTCGGCGCCATCACCGTCAACGGCAAGACCCTCGGCGAAAACCTCGAAGGCGCCGTGGTCTACAACGCCGACGTCATCCGCCCGCTTTCTAATCCTGTCTATCACGAGGGTTCCCTGGCGGTTCTCCGCGGCAATCTCTGCCCCGACGGCGCCGTCATAAAGCCCGCCGCCTGCGACCCGAAATACTACCGCCACCAGGGCCCGGCGCTGGTCTACGATTCCTATGCCGAGATGAAGGCCGCCATCGACGACGAAAACCTCGACGTCACGCCCGACCATGTCCTCGTGCTGCGCAATGCCGGCCCGCTCGGCGGCCCCGGCATGCCCGAATGGGGCATGCTCCCCATTCCCAAGGCGCTCATCAAGCAAGGCCACCGCGACATGCTGCGTATCTCCGACGCCCGCATGTCCGGCACCTCCTACGGCGCCTGCGTGCTCCACGTCGCCCCGGAATCCTATGTCGGCGGCCCGCTGGCTTTACTCCGCACCGGCGACATCGTCCGCCTCGACCTCGACAATCGCCGGCTCGACATGCTTGTCGCCGAAGACGAATTGGAACGCCGCCGCGCCGCCTGGACCCCGCCTGCTCCGCGCTTCGAACGCGGCTGGGGCTGGATGTATTCCAAGCACGTCACCCAGGCCGACAAGGGCTGCGACTTCGACTTCCTCGAACGCGGCTTTGGCGCAGCCGCGGGCGAACCCGACATCTACTGAACCGAAAGGCGCGACATGCGACGCACGCTCGACCAGGCCCTCACCGGCATCTCCGGCATTCTCGTCACGCCCTATGACGGGAACGGCGACATCGCCCCGCAAAAGCTGGTGCCGGTTCTCGACCGCGCCCTCGGCGCCGGTCTCCACATGCCGGTGGTCAATGGCAATACCGGCGAATTCTACGCCCTGACGACAGACGAAGCCTCCACCATGGTGCGCGAAGTCGTCGCCCTCGTCGCCGGCCGCGCGCCCGTGCTCGCCGGCGTCGGTCGTGGCATCCGCGACGCGCAGTCCCTGGCCAAAACGTCAGCCAACGCTGGCGCTACCGCCCTCATGGTGCACCAGCCGCCCGATCCCTTCGTCGCCCCTCGCGGCATCGTCGACTACCTCAAGGCAATTGCCGACGCCTCCGGCGGCCTGCCGATGATGCTTTATCTGCGCAACGACGCCATTGGAACCAAGGCCATTGCCGATCTCTGCGCGGTACCGGGCGTCAAAGGTGTGAAGTGGGCAACGCCCAATCCGCTGAAACTCGCCGAAGCCAAGGCGGCCTGCGATCCCGACATCGTCTGGGTCGGCGGCCTCGCCGAAGTCTGGGCCCCTGCCCTCTACGCCGTCGGCGCCCGCGGCTTCACCTCTGGCCTCATCAACGTCTGGCCCGAACGGTCCCTGGCCATCCACGCCGCGCTCGATGCCGGCGACTATGTCAGCGCCAACAAGCTCATCGCCGGCATGAAGGCCTTTGAGGATATCCGCGCCGAAGAAATGAACGGCACGAATGTCACCGGTGTAAAGGCCGCGCTGCAAGCCCTCGGCCGAGATTGCGGTCCAACCCGCCCGCCCTCCGCCTGGCCCCTGACCAAGGCGCAGCAGGACAAGCTCGAGGCGTTCATTGCGGAGAACGGGCTGCACTAGCAGCCGCCCGCTCCCAATCACCGCCATCACCACCGCCACCGCACGTCATCCTCGGGCTTGACCCGAGGACACTTCACTTAAGACCGCGCAGCAAGTGCAGAGCCCTCGGGTCAAGCCCGAGGGTGACGATCTGTGCATGGCGGCAGTTCAGGTGCACGCTCCCACCCATCGTCATTGCCGGGCCTGTCCCGGCAATCCATCTCGCCTCCGCATGGACCACCGGGACAAGCCCGGTGGTGACGATAGAGGGGAGAGTTCTGATGCTGGAGCGAAACCGCTAGTCCCTCACCAGCCGCAACAACGCCACCAGTGCCGCCTCATACCCATAAGCCCCAAGCCCCGCGATCACCGCGTCCGCCCGCATCGACACATAAGACTTGTGATAGATCTGCTCGCGCTTGTGGATATTGGAAATATGCAGCTCGATCACCGGCCCCTCGAACATTTTCAGGGCATCGAGTAGCGCCAGCGAGGTGAAGGTGAAGGCGGCGGGATTGATGACAATCCCTGCCCCCTCGTCGATCGCCTCATGCACGAGCCCGATCAGCGTCTCCTCGCTATTCGTCTGCCGGAAGATGATCGGCCGATCACCAACCACCTTTCGGCAGTTCTCCTCGATCTCGGCCAGCGTCGTCGTGCCATAGATATGCGGCTCACGCTTGCCCAGACGATTGAGATTGGGCCCATTCAGCACATAGACCGGCTTCATGGCGTGACACCCGCATAGCCGAACATGCGCGGCAGCCACAGCACCGTTTCCGGCACGAAGGTGAAGACGATCAGCGCCCCGATCAGCGACCACAGGAAGGGCATGACATCGCCGATGATCGCCCGCATGGGGGAGCCCGATATGCGCGTCATGATGAAGAGCAACAACCCATAGGGCGGCGTAATCAGCCCCAGCATGATGTTGACCACCGCCACGACACCAAAATGCACCATGTCGATACCCAGCGCTTGCGCCGTCGGGATCAGCACCGGCACGATGACCAGCAGGATCGTCGTCCCCTCCAGCACGCAGCCGAGCACCAAGAGGATGATATTGACGATGATCAGGAAGGTGACGGGGTTGAGATCCCACGAAAGCAGGATGGCGCTGATGGTGCGCGGAATGTTTTCCACCGTCACCACATAGTTGAACACCAGCGCCCCGGCGATCAGCATGCCGATGGAGGCCGTGGTCTTGGCGCTCGTCAGCACCGATTGATAGAGCTCCGGCGCTTTCACTGCGCGATAGATGAAGGCCGAAACCAGCAGCGCATAGGCGGCAGCCACAGCTGCTGCTTCGGTCGGCGTGGTGATACCGCCATAGATGCCATACATCAGCACCACGGGCATGAAGAGCACCGGCAGCGCTTCCCACGTCATCTTGGGCAGCTTGCGCAGCGGCACGGGCTCTTCAACCGGAAAGTTCTTGATCCGCGCGGTAATGGCGATCTGCACCATCATGACGCCAGCCATGAGCAGGCCCGGCACCACACCGCCCAGGAACAGGTAGCCGATGGACGTATCGGCCACGAGCGCATAGAGCACCATGGGAATGGAGGGCGGAATGATCGGCCCAATCACCGCCGTGACAGCGGTCAGCGCAGCAGCATAGGAGGGGGTATATTTCCCGTCCTTGGTCATCATGTGCTGCATCATCTTGCCCGAGCCAGCGGCATCGGCCACGGCCGAGCCCGACATGCCGGCAAAGACGATCGACTGCAGCACATTGACCTGCGCCAGTCCCCCGCGGAAGCGACCGACCAGCGCGTCACACCATTTCAGCAAGCGATCAGAGAGCGTGCCCGAATTCATGATCTCGGCCGCGAGAATGAACAGCGGCACAGCCAGCATGATGTAGTTGGAATACATGCCGTTGAGGAACTGCTCGGCGACAATGCCGGGGTCCTGTCCGCGCATGAAGAGATAGAGGACAGACCCGCAGATCATGGCGAGACCCATGGGCAGGCCAAGGAAGGCCAGGACCGTGAGAAGGCCAAGAGAAAGGCCGAAGGCCAGAGAAATCGTCATACGCCGGAACTCGCCTTGGTGGGGTCGAACTCGTTCGCCTTGCTGCCCCATGCCGCCTGATAGGCGAGGCAAAGCTGGCGCACGATCATGGCGACCGCGAAGATGCCGTAGATGGAATAGAGGTAGTCGAAGCGGATTTTCAGATACGCCGTCTTCTCGACTTTCATGAAAGCGATGTAGTCGATGACCGCGGGCAGCGAGATCGAGAACAGCACGACCAGCGACAGGCTACTGATGAGCACCATGACCCGGCGCGTGCGCGGCCCGGCGGCGCTGTAGAGAATATCGAAGCGGATTTCCTCGCTGTCGCGCACGACGAAGGCGGTGCCGAACAGCACCATCCAGAGCCACATCATGACGCTGATCTCATGCGTCCAGCCGATCGGCAGGTTCAGCAGATAGCGGAAGACGATCTGGATGATGAAGACCACGAACATGGTCGCCAGCATGGCCGCAAGCAGGTTTTCGGCGCGGGCATAAAGCCATCGGCCGATTGAATGGAAAGAGGTGGTCATGGTGGGCTCCCGCTACCGGTCTCGCCGACCGGTACATTTCAAGTGGGGCGGCACCGGCTGGCGGCGCCGCCCCTGGCGGAGGAGAGTTTTAGAGCGCGTTGATCTTGTCGACGACGCCTTCCGGCCAGTCCTTGGCCAGATCGCTGTCGAGATAGACCTTTTGCGCATGGGCGCGGAACGCGTCGACATCGGGCGTATTGATGGCAAGGCCAGCGCCCTTGAACTGTTCCACCAGCGCCGCCTCGCGTTCAAGATGCGCCTTCTGGCTGAAGTCGATGGCAGCGGTTGCGGCAGTCGTGAACTCAGTCTGCTGTTCCGGCGTCATCGCGTCCCAGGCACTCTTGGAAATCACCAGAAGATCAAAGCCGACGAGATGCGAGGTGAGGACGATCTGGTCCATCACTTCGTAGAACTTCATGTTCTCAACGTTCGGGAGCGGATTGTCCTGGCCGTCGATGGCACCGGTCTGAAGGCCGGTATAGACTTCGGCATAGGCCATGGGCGTCGGATTGGCGCCGAGCGAAGTCCCGAGGAACTGCCAGGCATCGCCGCCAGGCATGCGCAGCTTGATGCCGGCCATATCGGCTGGCGTCTTGATTTCCTTGTCGCCGCGCAGCCCCACCTGACGGGCACCGAAATAGGTCGGCCCGAGAATGTGGATGCCGAGCTGTTCTTCGGCCATGGCCTTGAATTCGGCGCCAACTTCGCTGTCAAAGAAGGTGCGCAGGTGATCCGCATCACGGAAGAGATAGGCCGAGGTAAGAACCGACCAGGCCGGGATCTGGTTGGAAATATCCTGCGGAGCGATATTGCCCATTTCGAGATTGCCGCGCTGCAGCGCGACGAGCTCGGTGCCCTGCTTGAAGAGATTGCCGCCATAATAGGGTTCGAGCGTGGCGATATCGGCGATCTGCGAGCCCAGGAGCTGGGTCATCTCGGCGCGAATATCCTGCTCGGAGAACACAGCGGAGAAGCGCAGCACAGGCTTGTCCTGCGCCATGGCCGGAAAAGCAGCCGCCAGCAGAAGCCCGCCGACCATAAGGGCGCGGCGCGAAAGCAAAAGGTTCATATCTATTCCTCCCTTGGGGGAATACCCCCGTTCCGGATTGTCCGGGACGGCCAATGGTCCTCTCCATCGGCTTGGCGTCACTTTGTACGAACTAGTACGTTCATGTCAACTATGGCTGAGACTCTTTGTTCAGGTCTCTTTCATTTCACCATTGGTTTTCGTATATATCAGATATTCCTGATTTTACCAGATGCATGATGATGAACGGACCTGAGGCGGAAAACGAGCAGACAATCGGCGAAGCGACCTATCTGCGCCTGCGCGCCGACATCATCGCCTGCCGACTGGCGCCGGGGCAGAAACTCAAGCTCGAACCCCTGCGCGAAACTTACGGCGTCGGCGTCAGCACGCTGCGCGAAATCCTCAATCGGCTGGCGAGCGAAGACCTGGTGGTCGCCGAAGGACAAAAGGGATTCGTCGTCGCCCCGGCGACGGCTGCTGACCTGCGCGAAATCGCCGACCTCCGCCTGCTACTCGAAAGCCACGCCTTGCAACTCTCGTTCCGCCGCGGCGATCTCGAATGGGAAGGCCGCGTCGTTGCCGCCCACTACAAGCTCGCCACCATCGAAAAGCAGTTGCTGGCCGGCGAGGCCAAGCAGACCAGCGATTGGGTGCGCTACGATTTCGCCTTCCACAATGCGCTGATCTCGGCCTGCGGCTCAAAAGCCCTGCTCGATCTCCACGCGGCGATCTTCGACCGCTTCCTGCGCTATCACATGCTGGCCGTCAGTTTTCGCGGGGTCGGCGTGGTGGATGACCACAAGGCCATGTTCGAACTGGCGCTATCGCGAAATATCGATGGCGCGCTCGCCATGCTGGCAAGCCACGTCAATCGCGGCGTCGAACATGTGTTGGCAACCGGCCGCCTCAGCACTCAGGCATAGGCGGCAAAGGTTTTGGCCATTTCCCCGGCATCCGGCTCCGTGCCGGAAAACAGGCGGAAGGCACGCACGGCCTGATAGACGGCCATGCCGCCACCCGGCAGAACGCGGCAGCCAAGTGCTCGCGCCGCTTTGATCAACTCGGTCTCGCGCGGAAAATAGATGATGTCGGCGACCCATTGATGTGGCTTGAGCAGGGCCGGATCGAAGGGCACGCCTGGCAGCTTCTCCATGCCCACTGGTGTTGCATTGACGATACCCGCTGCAGACCCCACGACTTCGGCGAACCGATCCGGTGCGAGCGCCCGCGTCAGGGTACCATTGGCGCGCGCCACCTGACCGGCGAGAGCTTCAGCCCGCTCCAGATCCACATCGATGATATCGATCTGCATAGCGCCGAGTTCGGCGAGGGCCTGTGCGACAGCCGCCCCGGCCCCACCGGCGCCCACCTGAACCACGTGATTGACCGGCACAACGCCGAGCCCCTGGCGCAGGCTTTGGGCAAAACCGTAGCAATCGGTATTGTGCCCCGTCGCCCCAAAGGCGTTGAACACCACTGTATTGACCGCGCCGATGGCCGAGGCTCCGCCGGAGAGTTCATCGAGCAGCGGAATGATCGCCTGCTTGAACGGATAGGTGACATTCACCCCCCCAAAGCCAAGCTGCTGAACGGCATCGAGAACACTGCCAAGATCGGCGTCTTCGAGCCCCAACCGGTCGAAATCAATGAGGTCGTAGCGATAGCCAAGCCCCAGCCGCCGACCCTCGGCCTCATGCATGATCGGGGTCAGTGACGCCCCGATGCCTCGCCCGAGCAACCCGATATGCACGCCCGGCCCGGGAGCAACCGTGGTGGCGCGCTCGCCCTCGACATACGCCAGGGCTTCGCGCACGCGATCAATGTGACTGGGCAAAGGTCCTGCTCCCTCAAGCGGGGGCCTCAACACCCTTCCGCTCTTGTTTTCGTGCTCGCCTCGCCGCTACAAACGATCTCAGGCGATTTGCCCCACAATGTACGAACTGGTTAGTTTAGTCAATTCTGGGGTTCGAGGAGAAAGGCTTATTGCCATGTCGGATTCCGAGGCCCCGCTGACCAAGGCGGGTCGCAAGGTGCCAACGCGCCAGCAGGACCCGGAAGGGACGCGCCAGAACATCATCGAAGTGGCGAGCCAGGAATTCGCGCTCAATGGCCTCTCCGGCGCCCGCATCGACGAAATCGCCGCCAAGACGCGCTCGAGCAAGCGCATGATCTATTACTATTTTGGCGACAAGGAGGGCCTCTACCTCTCCGCCCTCGAAAACGCCTATGCCGAAGTGCGCGAAGGCGAGGCCAAGCTCGACATCGCCGGTCTCTCCCCCGTGGAAGGCCTCAAGCGCCTCGTGGAGTTCACTTTCGAGCACCACCATCAGCACGAAGACTTCATCCGCATGGTGATGATCGAAAACATCCACCACGGCGAATTTTTGGCCCGCTCGAACCTCGTGCGCGACCTAAACGTGACCGCCATCGCCCATATCCGCGACCTCTACGAGCGTGGCCTTAGGGACGGAAAATTCCGAGAAGGTCTCGATCCCCTCGAAATCCACTGGCAGATTTCGGCGCTCTGCTTCTTCAACGTCTCCAACCGCGCGACCTTTTCGCAATTGTTCGGCCGCGATTTCGGCGCGGAAGAGTCTCAGCAGCGGCTGAAGGCGAACACGGTGGAAATGGTCCTGCGCTTCGTCGCGAAACCCGAAGCGGTGAAATAAGAGAAGCCTGCCCCTCAGGGCAGGCTTGCTGCATTCATCATCTCTGCCACGGTGCCGATGCCGATGGCGAACAGCACCAGTGCCATCAGGATAAGCACGGCGAGCACGCCGCGCTCGAGGTCGCTATCGAGCCAGCGGTTGCGCCTGCCGCGGCTCTGCCAGTGTCTGCGGTAGCGCATTTATCCAGCCATCCAGGCAACCATCCCCGCGGCCGCGCAAAAGGGCACGCAGATGAAGAGGATCAGCAGGGCGACACCCTTGTCGGCATTGCGCGCCTGCTTTTCGTCGGCAGGCTGCGTGCGCGGGCTCATGACATTGCCCCCAATTGCAGCCGCAATTCGCCACCCTTCACGCTGACAAAGCCGCTCTGACCCAGCAGCGCCTGCAGATCGACGGCGCCGGCAGGAACATGGGCGACGACTTCGCTGGCGCCGGCAATCTCGGCCCGTGCGATGCTGGTTTCGAGCAGCAGCCGACCAATACCGCGATGCCGCGCCGAGGCATCAACCCCAAGCCAGGCAAGGCGCGCGACATCGGCGCCCTTGTGGTGCCAGGTGACAATGGCGCCCACCAGAAGCTGGCATTCGGTCGCCACCAGCACATGGGCATCTTCGGCCTGCAACAGGGTCTGCCAGATCGGATGCTCGCCGCCCAACCCACCGGGCAGCCGCTCCGACAAGGCCCAGAGCGAATGAGCATCGCCCGGCCGCCCTTCATGGAGGCGCGCAAAGGTTTCAAGGTGCGTCATGGAAAGAGCGAGGGACATGGCGCGCCCTCACAAACCGCTGAAGAAGGCGACGGCCACGAGGCCCGCCAGCACGATCGAACAGGTGATCAAAACAAACTTGCCACCTGCGGCCTCATAGGGCCGGCCAACGGTCTCATGGTCGCGATAATAGAAAAGGTAGTACGGCGGGCGCATGTTCCCAGCACTCCATATTGGTTGCAAAGGGAACCTAGGTCCGGCGCGCGTAAAGTTTCCATTCGAGATGCGGGCGCGCGTATAAAGCCGGCATAAGGTTCGGCCTAAACCACCGCGCGTCATCCTCGGGCCCGACCCGAAGACACTTCGCTTTGCGACCGCATCGCGAGTGCAGAGCCCTCGGATCAAGCCCGAAGGTGACTATCCGGGATGACAAGACCCCACCCTCATTCCCTCCCCAAAAGGGGGAGGGAGGCGCTTGCCTCGATCTCCCGGTTCCTTCGTCTCCCTCCCCCTTGTGGGGAGGGATCAAGGGTGGGGTCTGCGAGCCCCCGGACATACGCCCCCCTCTTCGCCCTCACCGTGTCATCCTGCGAAAGGATCTACATCGTTGAACAGAGATTCCCGCTTTCGCGGGAATGACGCCGTGGGTAGAAAGCAAGGCGCGGAGCATTTCGCAATTGCTGCTCCCAGCAGGAGCGAGACGATAGAGACATCCCAATTTGCTGCTGTTCCTCCTCTCTCCTCTCTCCTCCTCTACTCCTCTCTTCCCCTCTCTTCCTCTCCTCCCTCCTCTCCTCCTCTCCTCCTCTCTTCCTCTCCACCCTCCTCCCCACCCCAATCCCCTTCCCCCCCAATCCCCAATTGACCGATGCCTCTCGCGCCCCTACTTTGTACGAACTAGTTCGTTCAGGAATTTTGCGATGAAGACTTCGATTGCGACCGTCTCGATCAGCGGCGATCTCAGGGAGAAGCTCGAAGCCATTGCCGCGGCTGGGTTCGACGGCGTCGAAATCTTCGAGAACGACTTTCTTGCCTACGACCGCAGCCCCGCCGACGTGCGGAAAATGGTCGCCGACCTCGGCCTCGACATCACCCTCTTCCAGCCTTTTCGCGATTTTGAAGGCCTGCCCGAGCCGCAACGCCGCCAGGCCTTTGAGCGTGCCGAACGCAAGTTCGACCTCATGCAAGAACTCGGCGCGCCCCTGATGCTCGTCTGCTCCAGCATCGCCCCCGCCGCTCTCGGCGGCATCGACCGTGCCGCCGCCGATTTCCGCGAGCTGGGCGAACGCGCCGCCAAGCGTGGCCTGAAAGTCGGCTATGAAGCCTTGGCCTGGGGCCGCCACGTCAACGACCACCGCGACGCCTGGGAAGTGGTCCGCCGAGCCGATCACCCCAATGTCGGCCTCATCCTCGACAGCTTTCACTCCCTGTCGCGAAAGATCGATCCCGACACGATCCGCTCCATCCCCGGCGACAAGATTTTTATCGTCCAACTCGCCGACGCCCCTGCGCTCGACATGGACCTCCTCTACTGGAGCCGCCACTTTCGCAACATGCCCGGCGAAGGCGACCTGCCCGTCGTCGACTTTGCCCGCGCCGTTGCAGCCACCGGCTACAACGGCCCGCTTTCCCTCGAGATCTTCAACGACCAGTTCCGCGCCGGCTCCCCCCGCACCATCGCGCTCGACGGCCATCGCTCGCTTGTCTTCCTCATGGATCAGCTGCGCGAAGCCGAACCCGAAGTCGTGCCCGCCGCCGATGCCCTGCCCCCGCGCGTCGCGGTAAAAGGCGTCAGTTTCGTCGAGTTCACCGCCGACGAGACCGAAGCCGAAACCCTGCGCACCATGCTCGGCCAATTGGGCTTTGCCCGCACCGGCAAACACCGCAGCAAGAGTGTCGAGCGCTTCAGCCAGGGCGAGATCAACATCGTCGTCAACACCGAGCGCGAAGGCATGGCCCATGCCGCCTATCTCACCCACGGCACCTCCGCCTATGCCATGGGCCTCAAGGTCGCAGACGCGAACGCCACCCTCGCTCGCGCCAAGGCGCTCGATGCCCAACCCTTTGCCCAGCGCGTCAATCCCGGCGAACTGACCATCCCCGCCATCCGCGGCATCGGCGGCGGCCTGCTCTATTTCCTTGATGATCGGTCGGATCTCGCAAAAGTCTGGGACGTCGAATTCCAACCCGAGCCCGCCAGCACGACCGGCGCCAGCCTCACCCATTTCGACCACATCGCCCAGACGATGAACTACGAAGAGATGCTCACCTGGATCCTCTTCTACCGCTCCATCTTCGTAGTCGACAAAGGCCCCATGGTCGACGTGGTCGATCCCTCGGGTCTCGTCCGCAGCCAGGTCATCGAAAGCCCCGGCGGCGAATTGCGCCTGACCCTCAACGGCGCCGAAAGCCACCGGACGCTCGCCGGCCACTTCATCGCCGAAACCTTTGGCTCCAGTGTCCAGCACATCGCCTTTGCCTCAAGCGACATCTTTGCCACCGCCGCCGCCCTCAAGGCGAGCGGCCTGCCGGTGCTCGAAATTTCAAAGAATTACTATTCCGACCTAGAGGCCCGGCTTGGCCTCGGCGAGGAGATGATCGCCCGGCTCGCTGCCAACAACCTGCTCTATGATCGTGACGCCGGCGGCGAGTATTTCCAGATCTACGCCCAGAGTTTCGGCGAAGGCTTTTTCTTCGAAATCGTCGAGCGGCGCGGAAACTATGCCGGCTATGGCGCCGTCAACGCGCCCTTCCGGATTGCCGCGCAAAAGCGGGCAATCCGGCCAGCGGAGATGCCGCGGGTCTAGACCCTAAGTCAGCACCACGTGCTGCGTCAGTTCCTCGATCGTCGTATCGGCCTTCGCCACATCGAAGACCTTCGTGCCATGGCTCATGATCACGAAGCGATCGCAGACCTGGTAGGCATGGTAGAGATTGTGCGTCACCAGCACGCTCGACACACCCTCGGCCTTGAGCTTCAGAACCTGATTGAGCAGCGCCTCCGTCTCGCGCACCGATAGCGCCGAGGTCGGCTCATCGAGCAGCAGCACGCGCCGCTTGAAGAACACGGCCCGTGCAATCGCCACGGCCTGCTTCTGCCCGCCCGAAAGATCGCCCACCAGCTTGTCCGGGCTGTCGATACCCGAAATATGCACGGCGCTTTCCAGCACCTGCATGGCGATCTCGCGCATCTTTTTCAGGTCCAGGAACCCAAACCGATCCGTCAGCTCGCGCCCAAGGAAGATATTTCGCGAGATCGAGAGGCAATCGACCAGTGCCGTGTTCTGGTAGATCGTCTCGATCCCCGCCTCGGCACTGTCGCGACGATTGGCAAAAGTCTGTCGCTGTCCATCCACCGAGATATAGCCCGAGCTCGGCTGATGAATGCCCGAGATCATGTTGACCGTCGTCGACTTACCGGCGCCATTGTCACCAAGCAACCCAACGACCTCGCTGTGCCCCACCTGAAACGACAGGTCCGTCAGCGCCTTCAGCGGCCCAAAGGTCTTGTTGATATTGTGCAGCTCAAGCAGGCTCATGACTCGGCTCCCCGGCGATCAAGACCGTGATTGAAGATCGAGGCAGCAACGATCAGCGTGGCGATGAACATGTCGAGATAAAAGCCTGGCGCGCGCATCAGCAGCAGCACGTCGGTAATGGTGAAGATCAGCATCACCCCGAGGAAGACGCCGAGGATCGAGCCACGGCCACCCCGGAGGGAGAGCCCGCCGATGACGCAGGCCGCAATCGCCTGAAGCTCCAGCCCTGCACCCTGCCCCGGCTGCACCGAGCCGACGCGCGTCGTCGCCAGAATACCGGCAAAGGCCGCCATGACTCCCGCAATGGCGAAGGCGATCATCTTGATCCGCCCGGTATTGACCCCGATTGCGGTCGCCGCGGCTCGATTGCCGCCCGTCGCAAAGATGTGGTTGCCCAGGCGATGGCGATGCAGCACCGCCCAGAAGGCGAAGCACAACACAATGAACCAGATGAAGGCGGCATTGATGCCAAAAATCGTGCCCGAGAACAGCGCGTTGAAAACGGGGTTCGGATCGAACCGCACCTGCACAGCGCCATTGATCAGCAGCACGGCGCCGCGCCAGAACAGCAGACCGCCTAGCGTGACGATAAAGCTTGGCAGATGAAATCTGAGCGTAAGAAACCCGTTGCCAAGCCCGATGACTGCACCGACCAGCAGCCCAACAGGCGCGGCGAGAAACGCGTCAACACCCGCGCCCACCAGCATAGCCATGATAACGGCCGTCAGCGTATAGACAGAGCCGATGGAGAGATCGAACTCCCCGGCGATCATCAAGACGCCGGCCCCAAGGGCGAGGCAGCCGAGCACCGGCACCGAGCGCATCATGATGCCCATATTGGCCGATGAGAGATAACGGAAGTCGTCGGGGAACAAGAGCCCGGCGACAATGCAGCCAAGCTGCACGACGAGGAAAACCAGCAGAATGGCGCCCGCCGGCATGCTGAGAAGGCTATGGAGCCACTCTCCTGCCGAGCGCCGGGGCGCGACGGCCCGGTCATGGGTCATATCGGTCACGTTTTTATCCAGTTGTTTAAGCACTCAGCGCCCGTGCCCTTCCTTCACCGCGTCATTCCCGCGAAAGCGGGAATCTCGGGATGCAGCGGCAGGGATTCCCGCTTTTGCGGGAATGACGCCGTGGAAAATTGGGTGGGGCCGAAACCCCACCCGGACGATTACCGATAGGAGCCGATGAGCGGCTTGACGGTGCCGATGCGGCCCTGGTCGAGGAACGCCCCCTGACCGGTGTCGACGTCGGTCGGCGTCAGGCCATAGCGCGCAGCCATGGCGATCTGGGCGATCGGATAATAGCCCTGCAGATAGGGCTGCTGGTCCATGGTCGCGAACATCGCGCCAGATTCGACCGCATCAGCGATTTCCACGGCAAGGTCAAAGCCACCAAACGGCACTTCCACACCCGCATCCTTGATGGCGCCAGCGCCAACCGTAGAGGTCACCGAACCCGTGCCGAACACGGCCTTGATGTCGGGGTTGGCGATTAGCGCCTGCGCCATGATGTTCTGCGCTTCCGCCGGATCAAGACCGGCACGCACCGTCTCAACCTTGATGCCATGTTCACCCATCGCCTTTTCGATGCCGCCGCCGCGCGCCACGGCAAAGCTCGCTTCGGGAATTTCGCGCGGATTGAAAACGGTGTCGCCTTCCTTGAGCCCAAACGCCTCGATCATGCGGATGCCGAGTTCATAGCCGCTGTCGAATTCGTTCATGCCGACATAAGCCTGGCGGCAATTGCCGGCGGCGCCTTCGAGGTCATCATTGTTGAAACCGATGACCACGACGCCAGCCTCGACGGCCGCACAGATGCTGTCGTCAAAGGCGTCGGACGACGAAATGGCAACCGCGATACCATCAACGCCCGTTGCCACGGCGGTATCGATCAGGTCGTTCTGGCGCACCGGATCGTTGTTGGCATATTGCACGTCGAGATCGACGTTGAAGGCAGCGGCGGCGTCTTGGGCGCCCTTCACCACTGGATTGAAGAACTGCACGCTGGGATCGAGATAGATGATCATGGTCGCCTTGACGGGCTCCTGATCCTGCGCCAGCGCACCGCCAACGGTTGCGAACAGGGCGCAACCGGCCAGCAGAGCGGCTTTTGACTTGGTCAACTTCATCGCTTAATCCTCCCTTTGGATTGTGGCGGGCCCTCCTCAGGTCCCGCTTCGGGCGGCGTGCTCCGACCAAAGATTGCGCCGCCAGATTCTGGCATTCCCACCACGTCATCTCCGCGAAAGCGGAGATCTCCCTCCTCAGGTGAGATTCCCGCTTTCGCGGGAATGACGCCGTGGGCGTATTCCTCCTAGTGCTCGAACCAGGGTTCACCGCGCCCAAGGGTCATATGCAGACCCTTGAACTGCGAATATTCATCAAAGCCATAGCGGCCGAGTTCGCGACCGACGCCGCTCATCTTGTAGCCACCGATGGGCATTTCCGGCGTTCCATCGATCACCGAATTGATCCAGCACCGCCCGGCGCGAAGCTTTCGCGTCGTCTGGATCGCTGTTTCCAAATCGCGAGACCAGACACCGGCCGACAGGCCGAACGGCGTGCCATTGGCGAGCGCAACAGCCTCCTCCGGCGTGTCGAAACCAATGGTGGCGAGCACCGGCCCAAAAATTTCCTCCTGCGCGATCCGCATGTCGGGCCGCACTTTGTCGAAGACCGTCGGGGCAAAGAAATTTCCCGAGCCTTCGTCGATCTTCTCCCCGCCCAGCAGCAGCTCGGCGCCATCTTCCAGACCAGCCGCCACGTAGCCCGCAACCTTGTGGAGATGCGGCACGGACACCATTGCGCCATAGCGGGTCGTGGCGGCCAGCGGGTCGCCGAAAGGCAGGCGACGCGAGAGATCGAGCAGACGCTCGAGCAAGGCCGGGCGGATGGAGTTTTGAACAATCAGCCGGCTGCCCGAAATGCAGCACTGGCCGGCATTGTGATAGACGCCATAGGCGATGCCATCAGCAGCTGCCTCAAGGTCAGCATCGGCAAAAACGATCTGCGGCCCCTTGCCGCCCAGTTCGAGCCCGACGCGCTTCACATTGGCAGCCGCAATGCCGGCCAACTGCGTGCCCACTCGCACCGAGCCAGTAAAAGCGACCATGTCGACGCGCGGATCTTCAGCCAGGATCTGCCCCACCTCCGGCCCATAGCCGGTGATGACATTGAACACCCCCGCCGGCAGACCCGCCTCAAGCGCGATCTCGGCCAACCGGATCGTCGTGCCCGAAGTGAATTCGCTCGGCTTCACGACAACCGTGCAGCCCGCCCCCAGCGCCCACGGAACCCGCTCGGACACAATGATGAACGGGAAATTCCACGGGGTGATGATGCCCACCACCCCAGCCGGCTCGCGCAGCACCAGGCCCAGCCGATTGGTGCCGATGGCATTATGCGTATCGCCTTCGAGCCCGCGACACTGGCCAGCGGCATAGGTCCACAGATCAGCGCAATAGCCGATCTCGCCCCGCGCCTGATTGATCGGCTTGCCCGTCTCCAGGCATTCGATCAGCGCCAGCTCGTCCTGATGTTTCAAAATCCCCTGCGCGATGGCATGGAGAATGGTGGAGCGCTCCGCCCCGCTCATCCGCCCCCAGGGACCATTGTCAAAAGCAATGCGCGCAGCGCCAATCGCCCGCGAAGCATCTTCAGTCGTCCCAGCCGGCCATACGCCGATGACCTTGCCCCTATGCCCGGGGCTCTCGCGCTCCACCACCTTGCCGGACACCGAGTCTACGGATTTGCCGTCGATAACCATGCGATAGGCGCGTTTACTCGCAAGGCGCGGATCACTAAGATTCGGAACGGCAAAATTGTCCTGAAAGCTGGATTGACTTGTTATGGCCATGGCGGACTGACCCACCTCCCCGAAGATGCTGGACCCGTGCAAACGCGTCCTGTATGGAATTGTATGGTACCGTATGGCGCATTGACCCAAGCTGTCAATGGCATGGGCGAGATGTAATATGACCTTGGAAATGCAGACTTCGACGGAGAGCGGGGAAAGCGCGGCAGCGACCATCGAGAAGGACCTGCGCCGCTCGATCATCGAGCTCGAACTCCTGCCCGGCACACGGCTCTCCGAGCAGGATATCGCCACCAAACTTGGCGTTTCCCGGCAGCCGGTGCGCGAGGCGCTGATCCGCCTCGCCAATTCGCGCCTGATCGAAATCCGGCCCCATCGCGGCACGGTTGTGGCCCGCATTTCCGCAAGGGAAATGATGGAAGCGCTGTTCGTGCGTCAGTCCGTGGAAATCGCCGTCGTCGCAAAGGCCGCGCAGAATTTTGACGCCTGGCAACGCAAGCGCATCGCCAGTCTCCTCGCCAAGCAGGCCGAGGCGGCCGAAAAACTTGACCATGCCGGCTTCCGCGAGCACGACGAGGCTTTTCACATCGCCATCGCCACCGGCGCCGGTGTTGGCATTGCCTGGATTGCCATTGCCGACATGAAGACGCACATGGATCGGGTCTGCAACATGACGCTGCAGAGCGAGGCCGATATGGCCCGCCGCGTGCGCGAGCACACCGCCATCATGGACGCCATCGACGCCCATGACGTGGAAGCCGCAAAAGCGGCCATGGCGACGCATTTGGGCAGTATTCTCGACGATCTTCCCGAGCTAGAAACCCGTCACGCCAATCTTTTTATCTAGACCGCTCGGAGATTTTCATGACGCAAACCGCCCGCTATCCGAGCCTTGCCGGCATGCCCGTGGTCATTTCCGGCGGCGCCTCCGGCATCGGCGAATCCCTCGTTCGCAACTTTGCCGCCCAGGGCGCCAAGGTCGGCTTTGTCGACATCCAGGACGAGCGCGGCACAACCCTCGCCAACGAACTGACCGCCGCCGGTCAAACCGTGCGCTTCACCCACTGCGACATCACCAATACCGACGCCTACCAGGCCGCCATTGCCGGCTTCGCCGCCGCCCACGGCGACGCCCTCGCCCTCGTCAACAATGCCGCCCACGACCAGCGTCACGAATGGGAAGAGGTCACCTCGGCCTATTGGGACGACCGCATGGCGGTCAACCTGAAGCACTCCTTCTTCGCCATCCAGGCCGTCGCCCCCGGCATGGTGAAAGCCGGCCGCGGTTCGATCATCAATACCGGCTCGATCAGCTGGATGATCATGTCCCCCAAAATCCCGGTCTATGAAACCGCCAAAGCCGCAACCCATGGCCTTACCCGCGGCATGGCCCGCGAACTCGGCAAATCCGGCATCCGCGTCAATACGCTGGTCCCAGGCTGGGTCATGACCGAACGCCAGCTGACCCACTGGGTCGACGCGTCGGCCGAAGCACAGATCGACGCCCAGCAGGCCCTTGCCGGTCGGGTCCAGCCCGACGACATCGCCCGCATGGCCCTCTTCCTCGCCGCCGACGACAGCGCCATGATTTCGGCCCAGCAATTCATCGTTGATGGAGGCTGGGCAAACGGCTGAGGCTAGGCTTTACACCCCACCCCATCGTCACCACCGGGCTTGTCCCGGTGGTCCATGCCCTCCAAAAACTGGATTGCCGGGACAAGCCCGGCAATGACGACAGCGTATAGGGCGCAAGAAGCCTAGACGAACAGCGCCGCCGGCTCGACATCCAGCGCCTGCGCAAGATTGTCGATATCATCGAGCGCCAGGTTGAACCTGTCAGAGGTTTCGAGCGCGCGCACTTCGGCAACGCTCCAGCCGAGACGCGTTGCAAACGTCTCAAGGCTCAGATTGCGGATGCGGCGCAGGCGAATGACATTGCCAGCAATCAGCATGGCACCGGTCATTTCAGGAGCAGGGGCGAAAGCGGTAGCAGCCATAGCGATCAACCCACCAACTTGAGCTTGGCCCGGGTCTCGGTCAGCTCGGGATTGGAGAGGCATTTCAGCAGCTTGATAGCCTTGTAGGTGGCGCCGTTCATGAGCATGCCATTGACCTCGGCCACGAGCCCCGAGTGCTCGGGCGACTGCACCAGCAGCGCCTGCACAGCCTCGAAATAGGCGACGTGGTGACCCGAAACATCGCCGGTCAGATACATCTGCTGCACGGCATGGCGCAGACGATGGGCGGGTGAATTAAGGTCGGCGTCCGAAACATAGTCCTCGGAACGCAAAACGGGGGCCTTACCCCCCACGAGAACATTGACGATGCTGTCGCACTGAACGGTGATCTCAGCGGTGCCGACGAAGAAGCTTTCGCCGGGTTTTACAGTGAGCTTCAGAGCCATCGTCTTTCCTTCTGGGTAGAGCCGGGGGCGACCACGCCGCCCCCGGAAAGTCTTGGCGATTAGCGCAGGAGCTGCAGAACAGCCTGGTCCTGCTGCGAGGCCATGGACAGAGCCGACGAGGAGAGCTGCTGGCGAGTCTGGAGAGCCAGAAGGTTCGCAGCTTCTTCGTTGGTGTCAGCCAAGGTCAGGTTCGCAGCGCCGGTTTCCAGCGTGTTGATCATGTTCTTGGTGAAGGTCTGGCGGTTTTCGACCGACGACAGGTTCGAACCGAAGGTCGAAGCCTGCGAGCGGAGTTCCGACAGAGCCGTCGAGAGCTTGCCGAGCAGGGCGTCGATATCGGTGTCGTTATCGAGGTCCTGGCCGATGAGGCTTTCCAGGTTCAGGTTAGCCGCAGTGATCGGGCGCTCGTTGCCGTTCTTGTCCTTGGCCTGAATCTGGATCGAGGACGAACCGGATTCATTGAAGGTGATCGTCAGCTTGTCGCCGCGGAGCAGGTTGATGCCGTTGAACGAAGAGTCATCTGCAAACTTGTCGAGCTGGTCGCGCAGGTCGTTGAACTGCTTGGCCAGGTTGTCACGGATGACGTTGCCAGCGATCTTGTGCTGGGTCGGTGCACCAACGCCTGCGCCGTCCTTGTCGAACTCGACGTCGAGCTGTTGCGTCGAGAGGTTCTCGATGCGCAGCTTGCCATTGTCGTTCGAAGCACGAACCTTGCCGGCAGTGGCAGCGTTGCGGTTGATCTCTTCGACGAACTGGTCGACCGTGTTGGACGACTTGTACGCCGATACTGCAGCCTTGCCGGTCGAGACGTTCTCCGTACCAAACAGGGCGACATCCTTGCCCGAGACGGCAAGGGTCTTGCCTTCCGTGTTATTGGCGGTGAACACCAGCTTGTCGTCGGCGTCGAACGAGGCCGTCACGTCGTTGATACCAGCAGCCTTGAGCTGGTCGTTGATCAGATCAAGCTGATTGGTCTTGTCGTAAGGCGAGCCGTCACGGCCAACGACGTTGATCTCCGCCGACTTGTCACCGTAGGTTACGGTGAACTTGTGCGAGGCAGCCTCGACAGTCTTAACGTGAGCACCCGGCGTACCGGCAGTCTGGCTAACGGTGATGCCGGTCGTGTCTGCATCAACGAACGTGCCCGCAACGGCCGGGGCGGCCGCCGTACCACCACCTGCTACGGCGGTTGCCGTCATGACTGCAGCAGTCTGACCTTCTCCGGCCGCCTTGCTCGTCAGGGTCATGACGTTGGTGCCGGTATCATAGCTGAGCGTGTACTTGTCGTTCAGCGCAGGAGTAGCGGTGAATGCAGCCTGCAGGTCAGTGTAGACGTCATCCGCGGTCGCACCTTGAATGCCGTTAACTGCAATGCCATCAAAGGTGAAATTGACAACGCCCGCGCCGGTGGTAGCGGCGGCCGACAGATCGAAGGTGGTCGTTGCATTGCTCTGGCCGGTGGTATTCAGACCACTGATCGCCGGAGCGCCCAGATTCGGCTCTGCCGAACGCAAGGTGATCTTCTGCGTGGTGGCATCTGCGACGACAGTGTACTTGCCGTCCTTTGCCTTGGCTTCAAGCGACGAAACAAAGTCGGCAAACGAAGCACCACCGTTGCTGATGGTCTGAGCGTCAGCACCGCTACCAACCGTCACAGTGCCGGCATGGGTCGCGTTATAGGTGAACGAGGTTTCACCATAGGTCGCAGCGTTAATGCCGGAGACAAACTCCACCACAGGCGAGGCCTTGGTCTTGTCGGTCTGCTCAATGATGACCTGACCTTCGGCAGCATCCGCACTAACAGTGTAGCCCGAACCAGTGCCGAGCGCCGACGTAATGGCACTCGCAATGTCGCCTGCGCTGGCATAGGTGCCGGCATAGCCGCCGGCGCCCAGCGTGATTTCACGGCCATCGATCTTGAGCTTGTCGCCAGCACCAAAACCAGCAGCAACGTCATACTTGACCAACGCGCGTGCACCCTCGCCCGGTGCAGTAGAGTCGGTAGCCGCAGCACCGGTCGCGTCCTGGTAAGCCAGATTGAAGGAAACCGCGGCCTTTTCGCCACCCGTGGGCTGCTGCAGCTTGACTTCGTACCCTTCTGGGAACTGGCCGCCGGAGAGCTTCAGGGTGCTGTCCTTGCCGACTTCATAGTTGTCGGTCTGGAACGACTTGTCCTGGCGAGCCTGACGCAGGGTCGACTGCATGGACTCGATATTCTTGGTGATCGCGGTGATGCCCTTGTCGGCAGCCTCGATGACCTTGATGCCCGACGCCATCGAGTCGAGCAGGTTGCTCATGTCGGCGGCGCGGCTGTTGAGAGCCGAAGCGGTGAAGAAGTTGGACGGGTTGTCCAGGGCAGAGTTCACCTTGTTGCCGGTGGCAAGACGGTTCTGCGTCTTGTTCATCATTTCGGCGGTGTTCTGCAGGCTCAGAAGGTTCGTGCGAACGGCCTTCGAGAGAGAGATATCGGAACCCATGTGTGGTGCTTTCCTTCTGGAAACATGAGCCGCTTCATGCAGCCCTTTTACAAATCAGAGGATTGTACGCATCACATTAAAAGCGCGTTAATGATGCGGATAGACCTACAATTAATCAAGCAAATTTTGTACTCATAAACCGACACGGCCACGCACTGCCAAACCACGTCTCCCGGGCGGGGCAACGGCTTCAGAACAAAGACATGCATGAAAACAACGCGCTAAAGCGCAGAGCGGAGCCGGCGATCGCGACGCGCTTTAGCGGCGATCGCCGGCTCCGCTCTGCGCCCAAGGGCATGGAAAGCTCAGGCGCCGCGATAGCGCAGGGCGAACTGTGTACGATTGGTAGCGTCGAATTTGCGCAGGAGGCTTTTGACATGCACCTTTACGGTGCCAACCTGCAGCGACAGCTGTTCGGCGATTTCCTTGTCGGAAAGACCGCGCGCCAGATGCGTCGCCACATCCTGCTCGCGCGGCGTCAGCGGGCTGGCCTGCTGACGCAGCATGAGGTCGGCGGGCACGAATCGCTCGCCCGCCAGCACCAGGTTGAGGGCATTGATCAGGGCTTCTCCGGGCATGGATTTGGGCAGCCACCCGACAACGCCACGTTGCAGCGCCTCTCCCGCCACCTGTGGATCATCGAGCCCGGAAAGAAAGGCGATGCGCAGGCCCGGCCGCCTTGTTGCCGCCATCTCTACCGCTTCAATGCCGCTGGTGCCCGGCATGGAATAGTCCAGCAGCAACAGGTCTACCGGCGCATCGGTGGACAAGAAGTCCAGGACGCTTGCGAGCGACGAGAAAACCTGCGCCTCGATATCGGCGCCGCTAGATTCCAGCAAGAATTTAACGGCATCGGCGAAAAGCAGATGATCGTCAGCAATCAGCAGCTTTCTAGACACATTCCAACCAATTCAGAAGCTTGAGAGATTTTATGCGAATTTTACGAACCATGGTCACGGTGATTCTTCTTGCCGCGATTTGGCTCGTATCATTCCGCATCGCCGATCTATTTACGGTTTTCAGGACATATTCAAGTGTGTGGTTCCTGCCCTCCGGCGTCACTATGGCTGTCGTGATGGCAGCCCCCGGTTGGCTAAAACTGGTGCCGCTCCTGGCGCATCTCTCGCTGACGCTGCCGCCCGTGCGACAAGTTTTCGACATCGAGGTCGCGAGTGACCTCGACGTGCTTATCCACAGCATCAGAATCTATCTGATCTATGGCGGCACCGGTCTGTTCCTCACAAGAGTGATGCGGATCACCCTGCCTTTCCGCACCTGGGGCGAGGTGCAGTGGTTCATCGGCGCTGCCATTGGCGCGGCGTCTGTGGCTTCGGCCGCCGGCATCGGACAAAGCGTGCTGCTCGGCGAAATAGACCCCTCGGGCGCCCTGACCCTGGCCGAGCCATGGTTCCTTGGCGACGCCCTCGGCGCCATCATGGTGCCGCCCATGCTGATACCAGCGATCATGCTGGCTCTGGGCCGGCCGCTCGGCGCCTGGCGATGGCCTAGTGCCCGCGCTTTTGCCGTGCAGACAGCCATCTTGTCCGTCGCCTCGTTGATCGGCGCGCTAGGTCCGTCGTTGGATATCAACCTATGGTACCTGGTCCTCCCATCCGTGCTCGTCTTTGCTCTGCGCGGCGGCTTCGAGCACGCGGCGGCGGCGGCATTCCTCACCTGTATCGCCACCCCCACCGTTGCCATGATCTTCACCGGTGCCGTCGAGGTTGCCGGCCTCCCGGCACTGCTCCTGACCACCGCCATCGCCGCCCTTCTCGTCGGCGCAGCGACTACCGAGCGTCAGCAGGCCGCCGACCGGCTCGAAGAGCTCGTCGCCCAACGCACCGAGGAACTGGAAAAGGCCTATGAACTGCAGCGCCATCTCGTGCGCTCGCTCGGCCACGACCTGCGCCAGCCGGTGGAAGCCATCAACCTGACGGTCGCCGCCATCGACGATCGCAGCGATATGCAGGTTCGAAACACGGCCCTGACCCGTGTCCGCCAGCTCGGCACCGTGACCTCCGAACTGCTCACCCGCATTCTCGCCTATGCCCGGCTCGACACGGGCGACGTCAGCGCCGAACTCGCGCCCCTGCCGCTGGCGCAGCTGATGGACCGCTTGCGCGCAACCTATATCCCCCAGGCCCAGCGCCGCTCCCAGCGCCTCGTCTGGCCCGATACCAACCTCACCGTGGTTTCAGACCGCGACCTGCTGTTCCAGATCCTGTCCAATCATCTCGACAATGCCATTCGCCTCACCCCCGAGGGCGGCACAGTTGAAGTGCGGGTCGAGGCTCAGGCCGAGGGCATCAGCATTCTCGTGATCGACGGCTTTGAACCCTCGTCACCGCACCAGTCCAGCCGGGGAGGTCTCGGCCTGCGCATCATCTCGCAGGCCGCCAGTCTTCTCGGAGCCGAGATGGTGGACGAGCAAAACCGCAAAGGCATAATCCTACCTCCAAAGAGGTAGTTAATCCTTCCTTAATACCCGCCAAGCGCCCCCGCCATCGCCGCTAAGAGTCAATGAGTTCAAGCACACGATTCGGAATGCCCATGACCCGCCTGCCGGCCGCCACTCTCCTCGGACAAAACGTCCGGCGGCTCTGCAAAATGCAGGGCACGAGCCTCGATGCGCTTGCCGAACGCCTCGACTGGTCCGAAAAAATTCTTGCCGACCTCAAGGCCGGATCGCTCGATCTGACCCTCGACCAGCTCGACGAGCTCTGCGCAGCACTCGCCGTCACCCCCCAGAGCCTTTTCGATGACGCCGTCGCAGCCGAAAATCAGGCGCAGGAACTGCGCTACGGCTGATTGCACCGCCGCCATGCTTTGTGTAGCGTTCCCTTGGGGGGCGCCGAAGCTTTTATGGATAGTCGGGAACTGGTAGCCTGGAACATGCGACGCCTGCGCGTCGAACGAAAACTGTCCCAGGAAAAACTCGCCGAGCTTGCAGCGGTGGATCGCACCTATGTCAGCCGGCTTGAGCGCATGATGGAAAATCCATCCATCGGCATTCTGGACAAGGTCGCCACGGCCCTCTCCGTCTCCATCGCCGAACTCTTCGTGCCCCCGGCCCAAGATGAGGCACGTCCAAAACCTCTCAAGGCCGGACGACGCCCGTCGACCCCATCTGACGCCAGCTAGTCCAAAAACACCGTCACCGTATCGCCCCGCCCCTCGGCGTCGACTACCGACAGCGTCACATAGCCCGGCCCATCCGGCGTCCAGCTATCCTGGCGCGCAAATTGCGAACGCCCGAACGGCGCCCCATTGGCAAAGAACGTGAATGGCGGCACGCCATTTCGCACCTTCACCACCAGTGGCGACAGCGACCCGCTGCGCAGCCCTAGGTCGACATCGACGCCATCGCCGGGAAAGGCGATTTCGGGCGCGGAGATGCGCGCGACAAGGTTTTCATTGGGATGCCTGAACCGTCGCAACGGTGTGGGTAGCTCCGTATTGGACGCAAACAGCACCCCCGGCGGCGCCTTGGGCAAAGCCGCCTTGCGGCTCCCCAACCGATCAAACGCCTCAAAAAGGATCGGCGCCGCCCCGGTAATCCCCGACAGTCCCGGCACCGGCGCCCCATCGGGTCGCCCCACCCAAACACCCACCACCGTCTTGCCATCGAACCCGATGGCCCAGGCATCGCGATACCCGTAGGACGTACCGGTCTTGTAGGCGACGCGCCCCGGTGACCCATTCAGCGGCGGCGGCACATCGGCGAGAATGTCGGCGACATACCAGGCCGAAACCGGATCGAGCACATCGGCCGAAACCTGCGGCACCGGCCGCTCGCCGAGCCCATCATAAAGCGACACCGGCTCACCCCCATGCCCCAGCGCCGCATAGACGGAAACGAGATCGCGCAGGGTGATCCCCACACCACCCAGCCCCACCGCAAGGCTCGGCGCCGTATCCACCGGCAGCAGCGGATTGGCATGCGCCCGCTTCAGACGCGAGACCAGCCGCGCCGGCCCCACCGCATCGAGCACCACCACCGCCGGAATATTCAGAGACTCCGTCAGCGCATCATGGATGGTGACCGTACCGCGGTTGAACCCGTCGAAATTGACCGGCACATAGCCGCCAAAAGCCGTCGGCCGATCTTCGATGAGACTCTGCGGATGCGCCAGACCCAGCTCAAAGGCGAGCCCATAAATCAACGGCTTCAGCGTCGAACCCGGCGACCGCACCGCCTTGGTCATATCGACAAAGCCGGCGCTCTCGGTCGCCAACAGCCCCGCCGACCCCACCGAGGCCAGAATTTCGCCGCTCTCGATATCCGCCGCGAGGATCGCCACCGACACGCGCGGATCGATCAACCGCGCCCGCGCCGCCGCCAGCCGCTCCAGCGCATCCTGCAATCTCTTGTCGAGCGTCAGCTCCACCGTCCGCGCCGTCGGCTGTGCCTTCACCGCCTGCTCAGCCATATGCGCCGCCAGCATCGGAAACGGTTTTCGTGCCGTCGGGATCGGCTCAAGCTTTGCCGCCCGCGCCTCCTCCTCGGCAATCGTCCCAATCGACACCAGCCGATCCAGCACCATGTTCCGGCTCGCTAAAGCCGCCGCCTGATCCCGATCCGGCCGCCGCGCCTCCGGCGATTGCGGCAGCGCCACCAGCAGAGCCGCCTCCGCCGTCGTCAACCGCGTCGGCTCCTTGCCAAAATAAGCCAGCGTCGCCGCGCGAATCCCTTCAATGTTCCCCCCATAGGGCGCCAGCGTCAGGTAGAGATCGAGGATTTCATCCTTGCTGAGATTTGCTTCCAACTGCTGCGCATGGATCATCTGCCTGAGCTTGCCGAAGGCATTGCGCGTCGGCTGCCCCTCGATCAACCGCGCCACCTGCATGGTCAGCGTCGAGCCGCCCGAAACCACCCTGCCCCCAGCCAGCACAAACTGCCCCGCCGCGCGCAGCATGGAATTCCAGGCAATGCCTTCGTGGCTCGTAAACCCGCGGTCCTCATAGGCAATCAGCATGTCGATGAAGCGCTTATCGACGCCCGCCCGCGTCACCGGCAGGCGCCAATGCCCACCCGCCGTCGTGAACGGCCGCAGCAGCAGCCCATCCCGGTCGGTCACCTCAGCCGAAACCGGCAGAGTCTCAAGGTCAGGCACCGCCGGCAACGACGCCGAAATCGTCGTCGTCCACGACACGAGCTGGATCACACCAGCCAGCACAATCACAAAAACCGAAAAACCAAAAAGCGTCAGCCGCGCCACCCATGGGCGCGGCTGCTTGTCCTTCGTATCTCTACCCTCTTCCGTCATTGGCCCTGGGCGGTGATCTCGATCGAGCTCGCCGCCGTATTGCCGCGGAATTCAGGACGATACATGTCTTCCACCGTCGCGCCCGGCAGTACGAACGTGCCCGGCGTCACCGCGCGAACCATATAGGCCGTGGTGAACGTGCCGGGGTCCGAGCCATAGCGGAAGGCGGCGACATATTGGTCGGTCCGCGATTCCACATGCGCCGGGATGTTGAGCGACAGCCAGTTGAAATCCGACACGCCCTCACCGTCGGAAAGGTTCGGGTTTTCGATTTCAAAGCCCGCCGGCAGCGGATCGGCGACGATATATTGCCCCGAGCCCAGATCATGCGGCCGCACACGCAGCACCACGATCATGCGGTCGTTCTGGGCCAAAGTGCCTTCGGTCGGATCGACCTCGGTGCCATCGGGCAGGTAATAGGCCCGCGAAATGGCAAAGCCATCATCCGAAGCATCCGGCGGCACCGCCGGATACCCCGTCACCGTCACCTTGGCCTCGGTATCGGCCGAACCGCCATTGGCAATCTCGACCGTCTCGAAACCGGCCTGCTCGACGCGGCGATAGACCTGCCCCGTCAGCGCTTCGCCATTGATGGTAACAGACCCATCCGTGCTGCTCGCCCCGAGAGCCGAGGCGGCCAGCAGCGTCCAGGTATCTTCCTGCGTCGAGGTATAGCGGGTCCGATCGCGCAGCTTGGCCAACTGGTTGGCGAGCGAAGTCAGGTCGACACCAGCCGGCTTGAACTCAGCCGCCAAAGCCAAGACACCCGCCATATCCCGCAAGCGACTACCGTAATCGCTGCGATAGCGGTTGCTGTCCCGCGCCTTGCCCACGCTCTCGACTGCAGCCTCAAACGCTTCTTTGGCGCGCGTCGTATCGCCATAAAGCGCCAGGGCCGCGCCAAGCTGCGCCTGTGCCAGCGGCGAACCGAAGGCATCAAGACGGGCTTCGAAATAGTAGCGGAGATCACCCATCGCCACCCGACCGGCACGCGCCAGATCGTAAAGCGCATAGGCAATGTCTTCGCCGCCATTCTCGAAGTCGCTGGCATAGGAGAGCTGGTTGGAGAGGTTGTCGAGCGCCATGCTTAGCGCCTGTTCGGGCACGGCATAGCCGGCCGCCTTGGCGCGCAGCAGGAAGTCGGTCACGAACCCATCGAGCCAGAAATCCCCGCCATCGAAAGGTCCCCAGAGGCCAAAGCCGCCAGCCGAAGTCTGCTTTGCCAGAATGCTGGCAATCGCATCGATGACAGTCTGGTTGAGCTTGTCATCCTTGGCCACCCCGATCATCTGCGCCACCTCATTGAGATAGAGCAGCGGCAGGGCGCGGCTGGATGTCTGTTCGGCACAGCCATAGGGATACCGATCAAGCGACAACAACAGCCCAGGCACATCGAGCCGCGCAATCGGCCCGATGGCGAGGGTCATCGACCCGGTATCCGCGAGCAGCCCATCGAAATAGCTCGCATCGATAGAAACGCTGCCATCCGCCTTGATCGCCACCAATCGACTGGTCGTCACCGGCGCACTGGTCGGCCGCACACCAAGCAGCAGTTCCTTGGTCTGCGTCGTTCCATCTGGCCCCGTGACGGTCAACTGCACCGGCCAGTCGCCGATCTGCATGCCGTTGAGCTTCAGATCGAGCGCAGTCCGCTCGCCCTCTCCCAGCTCCACATCGGTCGTCTCTGCCGAGGTCGAGATCCCCTCGCCGGTCGACAGCGCCACCTCATAGGAACCTGCGGCCCCGCCGACATTGTTGACTTCCACAAGCAGCCGCGCCTCGTCCCCCACACGCAGGAAGCGCGGCGGGCTCAGCGTCACGACAACCGGATCGCGCACGATCACATCGGTCGAAGCATGCCCCACCGCCGAGGCAGTCCAGGCCATGGCCATGACGCGCACCGTGCCGGTGAAGTCAGGCATGTCAAACGTCACCGTCGCCTTGCCATCAGCATCGACTTCCACAATGCCCGTATGCAGCGCCACCAGCACCGAGATCGGCGGCGGTGTGCCGAGGCGCGAACCGCCACCATCGCCACCCGAGCGCATCGCACCCGGCAGACCCTGCGTCGGATCGATCAGCGAGCCATAGAGATCGCGGATTTCCATGCCGAGCTGGCGCTGGCCAAAGTAATAGTCATCCGGCGCCGGCACCTTGAAATTGGTGACATTGAGAATGCCAAGATCGACCGCAGCCACAGCCACATAGGCCTTCTCTCCCGCGGCCACATTGGCTAGCTCAACACCCACCTCAAAGCTCTGCCGCGGCAGCGTTACGTCCGGTGCGCCAAGCTTCACATCAAGCTTGCGATCGCCCGGCTCCACATCGGCAAAAGCCAGACCCAGCGCACGCGAAGGCATGCGCTTTTCCGCCGTGTCGGACGGACGATAGAGCACCGCCGTCACATAGGCGCCCGGCCCCCATTCCTCGGTCACTTCGAGCGGCACGGTCGTGCCACCTTCGGGCACTTCCACCGCTTCCATGGCGATGACGCGATTGTCGATCACCATGACCAGCGCCGTACCGGCAAATTGCGGATCAAGCTTCAGGTTCGCCGTCTCGCCAACCTTGTAGGCCGGCTTGTCGAGCGCCACCTGCAGCGTGTCCGGCGTGTCCGAACCCGCATCGGCATAATAGTAGCCGGCGTAGAATTCATAGCTCGACGAAGTGCCCTGCCCCTCGACTTCGAGACGATAGAGTCCCCAATTCACATTGGCGCCCACGGTCACCGAACCGCCATCCGGCGTATCAGCCTCGCCATTGGCAATCTCGCGCGTGGTGGTGATCCCCTCCCACTGCCAGGTGCTGCCATTGCGGTACCATTGATAATTGGTCTCGACCCGCGACAGCGTCCAGCCAAGCCCCGTCGCCGCGACCTTCGCGCCCTCGGGCGACACGACGATCAGTTCGAATTGCGCTTCGCTGCCCTCTTCGAGCCCCGTCGCATCGGCAAATACCGGTTTGATGCCGATCCGATCGCCATCGGCCAGCACCGGCCGCGTAATGCTGCGCTCGACCGTGCGCCCACTGGTATCGACCAGCCGCAACAGCACCTGCGCCTCAAGTGGTCGCGTCGTCGCCTGCCCCTCGGGCAAGGTCACCTCGGCCACCGCATTGCCGTCGTCATCGGTCACCCCGACCGTGCCCAGCGGCTCGCGCGTGGTTTCAATGGTGTCGTCCAAACGGCCGAACGTAAAACCCGGGAATTCGGGCAACGTCGTCCGCGGCCGCACAATGGCATCGGCTTCGACCGACAGCCCCGGCGCCGTCGCGCCATAGAGATACTTTGCCGCAATATCGATCAGGTTGACGTCAGTGGCAGAAAACGCCCCCTCGCCCTGCGGCTTGATTTCAAAAGCGAGACGCTCCGGCTCAAAGTCTTCCACGAGGAAGGTCGTGCTCGACAGCGCATCGGCATTGGGATCGGAGTAAATCCGCAGCGTCCACGAGCCACGCATGGCTTCGCTGGCCATTGGCAGCGCCGCATAGTAGCCGCCCGCACCCTCGTCATCCATCACCTGGCTCGATGCCACAACGCCATCCGGCCGCTCGACTTCAAGCGTCAAAGGCAGGTTCTCCACCGCCTCGGCCCGCGCATCGCGCAAGAGAGCGGTCAGATGCACCACCTCGCCCGGCCGATAGACGCCGCGCTCTGTGGTCATGAACAGATCAAGCGGCCCCGGCGATGGACGCCCTTCCACGCCACGGTCGGTCAGGTCAAAGGCCGGCTTGGAAAGATCGAGGAAGGCGTAATCCCCCTCCGTCTCGGCCACCAGCAATTGCGGCGCCCTTCCGCCCGTGCCGCGCGCCAGACCCGGCGCAAACACCGCGCGACCATCCGCATCTGTCGTCGCTTCGCCCAGAATTTCATTATTGACCGCGACAAGCCGCACATCGGCCCCAGCCACTGGCTGTGCCGTCTCAAGGCTACGCACAAAGGCATGCACGCCATCGTCGCCGGCAATCGTCGTCACGCCCAGATCGGTGACAATGAACCACTGCGTCGCCAGATCAGACCAATAATCGTCATCCGGCTCGCCCTTGATCCGCGCTGTGATCACATAGGCCCCTGCCTCGAGCGTCCCCAGCGCCTCGGCCACAGGAATGGCCGTCGTCGTCAGCGCATTATTGTCGCCCTGCGCGAGGTCAACCTCGCCGGTCCAAACCTGCTCGCCCACGCGATCGGCAATGTCCTCGGCATTATATTGGCTGAGGCTTCCCTGGAACACGCCATCGCGCACCGCCGTCGCAATCCCGCGATCGCCAATGCGATAGATCATCACCTCTGCCGTCTCGGCGTTGACCGAGGTAATCGGCAACCCGCCGCCGAGCCCGGCCGGCATCACATAGGCATTATTGGCAAAGCCCACGAAGGGCGCGCGATCGGGCACGTAGACGCTTAGGTCGACATCCTTGCGCAGCTCTTCGCCATTGGCTGAAGCCAGCCCGGCCCGCAGCTTGATCGTGTAGCGATTGCCATACTGCACGCCTTCGACGCAGATCTGCTCGCTTTCGGTCTCGACCGAAACCTGCGGCGCATTGGCGACAGACACATAGGCAGAAAGATCGGTGCTGCCGAGCGGCTCGGAAAACACCACGCAGATGCGTGGCGACGCAGCTTCCGCATCGACCACATGATCGGTCACCCGGAACCCGTGCTGCGCCACGACGCTATCGAGATGCGCCTCGACATCGGCATCCGGCACCAGCGCCAAAGCCGCACGATAGGTCGCGATCACCTCGCGCCACATCTCGCGATATTCCATGGCATTGGCGAGCGCGCGCAGGCTCCCGGCCCGCTCGTCTTCGCTCGTCGAACGCAAAAAGGCATTCATCGCCGCATTGGAGCCGACATAGGAGAGATCGTAGCTATTGTCCCCCTCGCTCTGCCCGGCCACCACATCGGCCCGCCGCAAGGCAGCCTCGGCCAGCGCCTGCCACACGGCGCGATCATTGGCATTGATGGCCAGCGCTTGACGATAAGCCACCATCGCAGCCTGATAATTTTCGTTGGCCACCTCTTCGTCGCCGGAAGCCACTAGATCGACATAGATCGACTTCGGCGCCGGCGCGTCGGTCTGGGGCAGGTCGCGCGCAAAAACCTTGGCGGAATCGACCAGCGATTGCGCCGGGAACGGCAGTTCGGCCTGCCGCACTGCCTCGGTCACCGCCGGGGTGGGCGAGCGGCTGACACGGCCCGAAGTGGCGCCCGAAAACTCGGCGCGATCGCCGATATCACCCTTGAGGAAGCACCATTCGCTGCGCGAATTATAGGTGAACGCGCGACAGATATTGTCCTCGCTACACGCCGCCTGGCAGCTATCGAGGTCGGTATTTTTGACGATGGAATAGTCGAACCCGGGCAGGTCGGTGTTTTCGAAGAGCGTTATCTTCGTCTCGGCCGCAACCGGCATGAGCCCCACCAGGGCCAAAACCAAAGCGCCAAAGACGGAACGAATTGCGCGGCGTCCACCCAGCATCCTGCCCTCCCAAAAACGGCCCCGCATAAGGAAGCCAACCCCAGTGAGAATGCAAGTGGTGCAGAAATTATGACAGCGCCGGATTTTGTTTGTGAGGTCAAGGAAATGCACCGGTTTCCGCGGGTCGAACCGGCCATCCGGAGCGTTGCTATTTTTGAACCTGCCCTTGCTGATTCAAAAGTACCGCTTCTTGTGCGAAATGGGGTAACAAGTCGCGAGGCCGCGGTTTACGCAATGCGAACCCAATGGCTCTAGGCTGACCGGCGACACACAATAGTGGCGCTGCGTCTCAGCGCCCCACACATCATGATGTTGAGATTGCGATGACCCTCTACTCCGATTACCTGGCCGAAATCGATAGCAGAAAAGAGCAGGGTCTTGCGCCCAAGCCGATCGATGCTGGCGGGCTTACCGGCGAGATCATCGCAATCATCCGCGATGCCGCCAATCCGCAGCGCGCCGATGCCCTAAAATTCTTCATCTACAATACCCTGCCCGGCACGACGAGCGCCGCCACCGTCAAGGCCGCCTTCCTCAAGGAAATCATCCTCGGCGAAGTTCTCGTCCCCGAGATCACCCCCCTCTTCGCCCTCGAACTGCTTTCGCATATGAAGGGCGGCCCCTCGGTCGAAGTGCTGCTCGACGTGGCCCTCGGCACTGACGCGACCATCGCCAAGGCAGCCGGCGATGTCCTGAAAACCCAGGTCTTCCTCTACGACGCCGACATGTTCCGCCTGCGCGATGCCTACAAGGCCGGCAATGCCGTCGCGAAGGACGTGCTCGAGAGCTACTCGAAGGCCGAGTTCTTTACAAAACTTCCCGATGTCGCCGACGAGATCAAGGTCGTCACCTTCATCGCCGCCGAAGGCGATATTTCCACAGACCTTCTCTCCCCCGGCAACCAGGCCCACTCGCGCGCCGACCGTGAACTGCACGGCCAGTGCATGATCACCCCTGCCGCCCAGCAGGAAATCGTCGCCCTGCAAAAGCAGCACCCCGACAAGCACGTCATGATGATCGCCGAAAAGGGCACGATGGGCGTCGGCTCCTCGCGCATGTCCGGCGTCAACAACGTCGCCCTGTGGACCGGCAAGCCGGCCAGCCCCTATGTGCCCTTCGTCAACTATGCCCCCATCGTTGCCGGCACCAATGGCATCTCCCCGATTTTCGCCACCACCGTCGACGTGACCGGCGGCATCGGCCTCAATCTCAAGAACTGGGTCAAGAAGCTCGGCGAGGACGGCAAGCCGATCCTCAACAACGAAGGCAACCCGATCCTCGAGCAGAAGTACTCGGTCGAAACCGGCACGGTCCTCACCATCGATGCCAAGACCAAGAAGCTGCGCGACGAAGCCGGCAATGAGCTCGTGGACATCGCCTCTGCCTTCACCCCGCAGAAGACCGAATTCATGAAGGCCGGCTCGTCCTACGCCATCGTCTTCGGCAAGAAGCTGCAGACTTTTGCCGCCCAGACCCTCGGCGTCACCGCCCCCCAAGTCTTTGCACCGAACAAGGAAATCACCGTCGAAGGCCAGGGCCTGACCGCGGTCGAAAAGATCTTCAACCGCAACGCCGTCGGCGTCACGCCTGGAAAAATCCTGCACGCCGGTTCGGACGTCCGCGTCACGGTCAACATCGTCGGTTCGCAGGATACGACGGGCCTGATGACCGCCCAGGAACTCGAGGCCATGGCCGCTACGGTCATCTCCCCGCTGGTCGATGGCGCCTATCAGTCCGGCTGTCACACCGCTTCGGTCTGGGACAAGAAGGCCCAGGCCAACATTCCAAAGCTCATGGCCTTCATGAACAACTTTGGCGTGATCACGGCCCGCGACCCGCTCAACAAGTATCACTCGATGACCGACGTGATCCACAAGGTGCTCAACGACATCACCGTGGACGATTGGGACATCATCATCGGTGGTGACTCGCACACCCGCATGTCCAAGGGCGTGGCCTTCGGCGCCGATAGCGGCACCGTGGCGCTGGCTCTCGCCACCGGCGAAGCCACCATGCCGATCCCGCAGTCGGTCAAGGTCACCTTCAAGGGCAAGATGCAGCCCCATATGGACTTCCGCGACGTCGTCCACGCCACCCAGGCGCAGATGCTGCAGCAGCATGGCGACAACGTCTTCCAGGGCCGCATCATCGAAGTGCACATCGGCACCCTGCTCGCCGACCAGGCCTTCACCTTCACCGACTGGACGGCCGAAATGAAGGCCAAGGCGTCGATCTGTATCTCTGAAGACGAGACGCTGATCGAGTCCCTCGAAATCGCCAAGTCGCGCATGCAGATCATGATCGACAAGGGCATGGACAACGCTGCCCAGACGATCAAGGGCCTGATCGCCAAGGCCGATCGCCGCATCGCCGAAATCCGCTCGGGCGAAAAGCCGGCCCTCTCGCCCGACGCCAATGCAAAGTATTTTGCTGAAGTCGTGGTCGATCTCGACCTGATTGACGAACCGATGATCGCCGATCCCGACGTCAACAATTCCGACGTCTCGCGCCGCTACACCCACGACACCATCCGCCCGGTTTCCTACTATGGCGGCACCAAGAAGGTGGACCTGGGCTTTGTCGGCTCGTGCATGGTGCACAAGGGCGACATGAAGATCGTCGCCCAGATGCTGAAGAACCTCGAAAAGGAAACCGGCAAGGTCGAATTCAAGGCCCCGCTCGTCGTCGCCGCCCCGACCTACAACATCATCGATGAGCTCAAGGAAGAAGGCGACTGGGAAATCCTCCAGAAGTATTCCGGCTTCGAGTTCGACGATATCCACCCCAAGACCGCCAACCGCACGGAATACGAGAATATTCTCTATCTCGAACGTCCGGGCTGTAACCTCTGCATGGGTAACCAGGAAAAGGCCGAAAAGGGCGACACTGTTCTCGCCACCTCGACCCGCCTCTTCCAGGGCCGCGTCGTTGAAGACACCGCCGAAAAGAAGGGCGAATCCCTCCTCGCCTCGACGCCTGTGGTTGTCCTCTCCGCCATCCTCGGCCGCACCCCCAGCGCCGACGAATACAAGGCCGCCGTGGTAGGCATCGACCTGACCAAATTCGCTCCGCCGACCTCGTCCAACCCGATGGACTCCAAGTCGGTGCACTTCTAAGGGCGCGAACCCTAGTCGGGTGACATCACATGAAAGGCCCCGCCGAAATGCGGGGCCTTTTGCGTTGATCGAGTGCCGGCATTGGTTAAGCACCCGTCGTTTTCCGACACGTGCTCCCGCAAGCAACTAGAACTTGACCGCGAGACCCGTCGTGCCGGCGATGCTGTAGCTGCGACCAAAATATACAAGGCCGGTATTGATCCCGGCCTGCCCATAGATCGCGTACTTGCCGTCGCCCCAGCTGTAAGTGCCACCGAGACCGAGCCCACCCCACAGGCTTTCTCGGGCACTCGAAAGACGCACATTCTCAAGGACCACCTGGGATTGCGGCAGTGCATCAATATAAAGGTTGGCAATGCCGTATGCGTGGAGGTGGCTGCGCTCGCCGCCCGCATCGATCCAGTTGTCCCTGTAGTCGGCCGAGAGCCCGAGACGGAGCTTCAGGTCCTGACCATCGGCGAGTGCGACCTTCGCGCCATAGACATCGGAGAAGCGATCAAAAGAGACGCCGGAATAGGTCAGCTGAGCCTGTGGTGTGGCGGACCAGTTTTGGTCCAGAGCGATCTGCCGGCCCGCCTCAAGTCCCATTGCATAGCCAAAGCCGTTGTTGCCAGAAACGAGCCTCGTTTGAGCGGTCGATGAGGACAGAGTGCTGTCATACCAGGTCATTCTCGCGGCGGCATCGAGATAGAAGCCCTCGGTGCCATACCAGGTCAGAGAGCCATCCAGCCCGTGACCAACGCTACCGATCGAGCCGTGCCCGTGGAACGAAGCAACGTCGCTCGAGATCGTTCCATAACGCAGGGCAAGACTGCCGATCACGTCACCCGCACTACCGGTGTAGAGCTGCCGGTCTGCTCCGATCTGCAGCTGCCAGGTGTCGACGCTATAGTCGGCCCCAGTTGTGGATTGAGAGGGAACAACACGCGTGTGGCTGCCGGCCACCCGGCTCCAAAGGCCGCTTCTGGTGCCAGTGGACGAAGCTTCGGTGTTGGTCTCTCCGCCATCCCAGACACGATTGCCGAGACGTTGTTGCAGTGTATCGAGGCCCTCAAAATCCTGCAGCACGGCTGCATAGGCTTCGTACACTGGCGCGCCTGCCTGATAGAGCAGGCCGGCCGACGCCCCTGGACTGACGGCGGTCGAGCGCAGATACCAGTTTCCGTCAGCGGGCGTTGACACCCCGTTCTGATAGAGCCTGTATCCATAGGCACCTGCGACAACGGTCTGCTCCCCGTCCAGCAAATAGTCGCCGAGCAGTGCGAATGACGCGTTGGAGGCCCCTCCGACTTCGACAATCTTTATGCCTTCGATGGTTTGCGCACCAACACCACCGACATTGATGACGCGAACATTGGTGTTGCCAGACGTATCGCCAGTCACGATCAGCAGGTCCGTTGCGGAACTGTCGTCTCCCAGCACCGTCTCGATCTCGAGCGTGCCGCCATTGCCGACATAATTGCCGTTGATGGTCAGCGTGCCGATGGAATTGCCGGGCGCGATCGTACCGCCGGAAAAATTCGTGGTGCTGCCGACCTGGCCATTGCCTTGCAGGCGCCCTCCCACGACTTCGAGGGTGCCTCCAAGAATGCCGTTGATCGACAGGATGCCGTCATGAACCGCAGACACGCCCAAAAGGCCCGAATTGTCGGCGGTGAGTGTGGTCCGTCCCGCGCCAAGCTGCTGAACGCCGCCGGTGCCGGTGATCGTGCCACCGAAAGTCACCTGGTCTGAGCGGTTGAACGCCAGCACACCACTATTGGTGACATTGCCGAGAATGCTGCCGCTCGTGCCGCCGCCGCCCAGCTGCAGGGTACCCGCGTCGATTGTCGTGCCGCCTACAAAACTGTTGGCGCCGGTCAGGGTCAAAGTACCCGCGCCCTGCTTTGTCAGGCCGCCTGCCCCAGTCAGTTCCGGCGAGATGCCAATATCGTAGCCATTGGTGTCAATCGTCCCGCCCGCGGCGCCAAGCGACACTGTCTGGCTTCCATAATTCTGGAAGAACTGCGCGGCGTCGTCCGTCGCGCGCAATACACCACCATCTATGGTGAGATCAGCGGTTCCAAGGCCGCCACGAATGCGGTTCGTTTCCAGAACGCCGCGAGCCCCCAGCGTGCCGCGCAGAACCAGCGTTCCGTTCGCCGACGCACCTGCCGTGCCCAGGTCAACGCCGCCAGCCGAAACAACCGCGCCATCCTCGATCTCCAGGACACCGTGGCCAGCCCCCCCGACAGTGAACAGACCTCCCACGGTCCATGAGCCCCCGGACGTCAGCAGGGCCTCGCCACGACCGGCCGATCCAACGCCTATGGTCGCTGCATTGCTCGAGACGGTCGCACCATCTTCAATGACAATATCGCCCGTTCCGCTGTTGCCGATATTGATCCGTCCGCTATTGGACCAGCGTGAACCCGTTCCGCTGACCAGCACATGGCCTTCGTCCGTATAGCCGACATCGCTGTTCCTAGCCGATACAACGCCCCCAGCGGCAATATTCAACGTGCCGACGCCGTGAAAGCCAATGTCCAGGTTGTTTCCATTGTGCCACTCCGATCCCAGTCCCGTCACAGTCGCGATGCCTTCATCGCCCGCGGAGCCGCCGATATAGGCACTCAGATCGTTCAGCACGCCACCGTTCTGGATGTTGAGTTCCCCATCCCCGTAGAGGCCGATCCAGAGAACGGTGCTGCTATCGATGGTCGCAGGATCACCAGGGTTATTGGTGCCGGTGAGAATGACCTGCTGGGCAGATGCCGGGGACAGGGCCACCATGGCCGCTCCCATCCAAGTCGAGGACAGAAGCAGGCCTCGATATCGCCAACTGGCGATTGCAGAGCAAAGACGATTTCGCGCTTGCGTTGAAATGGAAAGCATCTTGAGCATAGCCGCAAATATTGCGGACTATGCTTAATTGTTTGATAAATTGGCTCCCCACAAGGACTTGCGTGCAAAGCCCCGCGACCTCTCCACGATCCACCAGCCCACCCCAATCACCACCAGCACGCCCAGCGTGCTCCCCAACCACGTTTCCACCTCCGTGATTGGCCTTCCCCAGATCCGCCGCGCAGAAAAGATGAGCAGGTTCGAAACCAGCAGATAGCTCAGCACATGCCGCCCCGGCAGCAGCAGCAGATTTGGCATGCGGGCGGCGAGCAGGCGCGCCAAGGCCCAATAGAGCGCCAGCACCAGAGCCGGGGCGATCACCCAGGGCACGGTCGGCGGAAAGCGTCCCGGCAAAGTGCCCGTCTGCTGCACCTGAAAGGCGAGAAGGCCTGAGCACAGAGCCGCCAGCGCCCAATGCGCCCAGCCCAGTTTCCCGCCGCTCCGCCCCAGCCGAATGCCGACGAGAAACCACGGCAGATAGGGCAGTAGCGGAAAGCTCGCGAAGAGTGTCGTGCCCAGAAGGGTTGCCGATGCCGGCAGCCACAGGTCGACGACGATCCATGTCGAGGCAAAGGACAGCGCCACGGCGAGGCCAAAGGAGAGCGGGTCCAGCGCCATGCGCAGGATGAGCGGTCGAAACAAAGCCAGCAGCAGATAGAGCATGAAGAAGCTGGCGAGAAACTCGCTCCAGCCGAAGAGCTGCCTAAAACTCAGCACATCCAGCGCCAGCGCCCAAGTGAGCGGCGCCCGATCGACCAAGAGCGCAAAGGCAAAGGCCGAAATCCAGGCGGCAAGCAGCAGCAGCACCACCGGCCGCAACCGCTCCCAAAGCCCCCGCTCCCGCTCGCTCCCCATCCCCACGCCAATACCCATGGCGAGGAGAAAGCCGGAAAAGGTGATGAGATTGATCCCCTCGGCCAGCCAATCCACCCAGACCGGCATAGAGCGCCCGAGGAGCTGGAAGACATGGATAGCAACCATGCCCACAACGAGCATGGTCTTGAAGAGATCGAGATCAGCGGAGCGCTTCAACCCTTCACGCCGGCCGAAAGCATGATCGCCTGCGTCACCCGGCGCTGGAAGATCAGATAGACCACCGCCACCGGCAGGCCCGCCACCACGGCCGAGGCCATCAGCTTGCCGTAGACGATGCCATAGGCGTCCTTCACCTGGGTAATGCCCACCGGCACGGTCATCGTCGCCTCGCCTGTCGCGGCAAGGAAGGGCCAGAGGAAGCTGTTCCAGGCACCAATGAAGGTGATGATGGCGAGCGACGCCGTGACCCCCCAGTTCATCGGCAGATAGATGCGGAACAGGATTTTGAGATGCCCCGCAGAATCCATCTGCGCCGCCTCGCGAAACTCCTTGGGCACCGAGTCAAAGAACTGCTTGTAGACGATGATGACAACCGGAACGATCAACTGCGGCAGGATGATACCGGCCCAGGTATTGAGCAGCTTGAACTGCGCCATGAGCACAAAGTGGTTCACGATCAGCGCCTGCATCGGCACCATGAAACAGGCCAGAATAAGCACATAGATCACGCGCCGCCCGGGGAAATCGAGCTGGCTCAGCGCATAGGCGCAACCGGCCGAGGAGACGATCACCAAGGCAGTAATGATCAGCGAGGTCACCATCGAGTTGATGTACCAGATGCCGATATTGGTGTTGTTCCAGATGTGGATATAGCTGTCGAAGACGACGCGATTGGGGATCAGCGAATTGCTGCCCGAGATCACCTCGCCATCGGGTTTGATCGAGGTGATGACGGCCCAATAGATCGGGAAGAACGAGCCGAGCGCCACGAGGATGGTGATGACGGTGAGCACCAGTCCGATCATGTCGATGGGGCCATCGCCCCGGCTGCGCGCGGCCGCAATGGCTTCGCGGTTGGGAAGGGCTTCGGCGCTCATTTCTCACCTCGGGCACGCAGGAGCTGGTATTGCAGCACCGACAGGATGATGATCATCAGGAAGAGCAGCATGGCTGCCGTCGCGGCCTCGCCGCCCTTGTTCTGCTGGAAAGCCAGCTTGTAGACATATTGAACCAGCGTGATCGTCGCGTCCTGCCGCCCGCCGATCGAGAACAGATAGACCTGGTCGAAAATCTTGAGCTGTGCGATGAGCTGAATGGTTAGCACCAGCGCCGTCACCGGCCAGATCAGCGGCCAGGTAATCCGCTGGAACTGCCGCCACCGCCCGGCACTATCAAGCGATGCCGCCTCATAAATTTCAGGCGAAATGTTCCGCAGCCCGGCGATAAAGAGCAAAATATTGAAACCCATGGTCCACCAGATGGTGACGAAGGCGACCGTGGGCATGAAGAGCGGAATGGTACGCGTCAGCGAGATCGGCTGGCCGCCATTAAACAGCGCCACAAAACCCTGCACGAGCCCATATTGCACGTCGATGATCCAGTTCCAGGTAAGGAACACCACCGAGACCGGCAGGATATAGGGCAGGAAGAAGCAGGCAAGCACAAAGCCCTGCACCGGCCCCTTCAACCGGTTCACCGCCAGCGCAATGACCAGCGAAATCAGCGTATTGGGAATGACGGTCAGGAGCACGAAATAGGCGGTGTTCCAAAAGGCCTGGTGAAACAGCTTGTGGCTGAGGATTTTTACATAATTGTCCCAGCCGACCCAGTCGCCCGTCCCGATCAGCGGCGCCTTGGTGAAGCTGAGCATGGCCATCTGGATCGTCGGCCAGACAAAAAGCGCGCCATAGATGAGCACGAACGGGCCCACCAAGAGCAGCGCAACGAGATATTCCTGCCTTTTGTCCCTGAGCATTCTTTTGGGCCTCCAATCCAACCAAAATCACCAGACCGGCACCTCCCCCTTGACGGGGGAGGATGGGAGGGGGTGTGAGAGCCTCGATCTCGCGGCTCAAGCCCCCCTCCCCAACCCTCCCCGCAAGGGGGAGGGTGCCCATCGAGTCCAGACCTAGAGCTGGCCGTTGAGATCGTCGCGCATCTGCGCGGCGGCATCAGCCGGTTCGATTTCGCCGGTCGTGGCGGGATTGATGAAGTTGCTCCACGCATCGCCCAGCGGGGCAGCCGGGCCAGCAAGGATCGTGCGCGGATCGAACACCGCCGTATCGGCAAACCCTGCATAATCAGACTGCGGCTTCAGCGCCTGGAATTCAGCGCTTTCACGCACGGCGTTGAAGGCCGGGATATGGCCCGCGCCAGCCCAATCGAGCGAGTGCTGGTCCATCCAGGCGATGACCTTCATCACTGCCGCGCGCTTGTCGGCGTCCACTTCCTTGCCGGAATTGGCCGGCACGACGAAGGCATGCGAGTCAGACCAGGCAGCCTTGTTCTCGAACAGCGTCGGCAGCTCCACCGCACCCCATTCGAACAGTTCACCCTTGGCATGGAGATCGACAAAGGTCGGGATTTCCCAATTGCCCATGATGAAGAACGGCGACTGGCCCGAGGTGAAGAGCGCGAGCGCGGCCGGGCTTTCGACCTGCACCGGCGTATAGCCGCTATCGACCCAGCCCTTCACCACCTCGATCGAGCTGGTCAGCTTGGCGAGATCTTCATCGGTCGGGAAGAAGCCGCCAGCGGCCTCGTCGAACATGGTGCCGCCCTGCTGGCCGAAAAGGCTGTAGATGGTGCGGTAGCGGTCGCCCGTCGGGGTCGAAATGCCGTATTTGCCGTCCTTGGTGAAATCGGCCAGGATCTTGTTGAAGTTCTCGAGCCCATCGAGCCCGGCCGGCAGACCATCGTCGCCAATCAGACCGGCTTCGGTCAGCATGTCCTTGTTGTAGTAGAGAATGAGGCCATGCTGGTCGAACGGCACGGCATAGCGCGTCCCATCGACCTTGCCGGCGTCCGAAGCCGCCTGGGTGAAATCGGCATCGGAAATGCCGGCACCCGAGAGATCCTCATCGGTGATTTCGGAGAGCGTGCCGCTATCGACAGCCAGCGGAATGCGGCTCAGGTGATAGGTGGCGATATCGGGACCTTCGCCAATGGCCGAGGAGGTCTGGAGCTTGGTGTAGAAGGGCGTACCCCATTCCAGCGTCGTGCCCTGGATTTCGATCTCGCCCTGGTGTTCGGCATTAAAACCGTCGATCAGCGCCTTCATGCGCACGCCGTCGCCGCCTGCCAGAAAATCCCACCAGACCACGGTCTGCTGCGCTGCAGCGGCACTCGTCAGCGCCATCAGCGCCGTCGACACCAGAGCCAATCGCTTCAAAGACAGTCTCATAACATCTTCCTCCCAAAACATGCCCAATGCATGTGTTCATCCGGCTGAGGCGGTGCAGTTATCGTCTTCCGCCCAGCAGAAATTCTTGCGGTCTATTCCGCGTGATAAGCGACGCCCTGCGCATCAAAGAGATGCACCGCCGAGCCATCGACCTTCAGCCGCACCGGCGCGCCCGCTTCGAGCGTCGACTTGCCGATATCGTCGCCAACAATGACGGTGCCGTCGCTGAGCCGCGTATGGATCAGCGTCCGGTCCCCCAGCCGCTCGACGAGCGCAATCGTCCCGGAAATCTCCCCATCAGCGGCGACCCGCAGCGATTCCGGCCGCACCCCGAAGGTCAGCCCCTGCCCGACGGTCGGGGCCGCCGAAGTCGCGATTGTCGTCGGAATGGTCGAACCACCCGCCGTCACCACCACGCGTCCGCCAACATCGGCCAGCGCCGTCACCGGCAAAAAGTTCATCGAGGGTGAACCGACAAAGGCCGCCACAAACCGGCTCGCCGGCTTGGAATAGACCTCCATCGGCGTGCCGATCTGCTCCACCTTGCGGTTGTTCATGACCACGATCCGGCTCGCCAGCGTCATGGCTTCGGTCTGGTCATGGGTCACGAAAATCATCGTCGTGCCGATGCGCTGGTGCAGTTGCGCCAGTTCCACGCGCGTCCTCACGCGCAGCCCCGCATCGAGATTGGAAAGCGGCTCATCGAGCAGGAACGCGTCGGGCTCGCGCACAATGGCGCGGCCAATGGCAACACGCTGCCGCTGCCCGCCCGAAAGCTGTGCAGGCCGCCGGTCCAGCAATTGCCCGATTTCCAGCATGCGCGCCGCTTCATCGACGCGTCGATTGATCTCAGCCTTGTCGGTGCCGACGTTTTCGAGCCCAAAGCTCATATTCTGGCGCACCGTCATATGCGGGTAGAGCGCATAATTCTGAAACACCATGGCGACGCCGCGCTGATTGGGCGGCAGCTGATCCACCCGGCGCTCGCCGATATGGATTTCGCCCGCATTGACCGCCTCAAGCCCGGCAATCATCCGCAGCAGTGTCGACTTCCCGCAGCCCGAAGGCCCAAGAAAGACGATGAACTCGCCCGAGCGGATATGCATGCTGACGCTGTCCAGCACCTGCACGGCGCCATAGGACTTGCTGACATCCCGAAGGACAATATCGGCCATCTCTTTCCTCCTCTTCAACCAGCGCAGCTTTGCTGTCTTCTGGTCACGGCATTCATTCTCGCCCCACCCACCGAGCCTCCCCTCGCCCCTTGAGGGAGAGGGACAGACTTTTCGCGTTCAGCGAAAGGTCAGGGTGAGGGGTATCTATCCTCCGCAGAGGAGCTTCTGAGGGGCACCATAAAATACCCCTCATCCGCCCCTTCGGGGCACCTTCTCCCTCAAGGGGAGAAGGGGGCATCGTGGCTCACCTCACATCGAACCCTTATCCACCGGCAACTCCGCCGCCGTCGCCACGAGCCCATCGAACAGCGCCGCCGCCACCGGATCGGCCCCGGCCTTTTCCCGCAGCAAGCGGAACGTCGTCGCGACAACCCCACCACGGCCAACCCGTTTCTCGCCAATGATCGCCGCCGGCTTATGCACCCAGCCGCAGACCATGCCGGCAATGACGTTGTTGCCAAACTCCCAGGGCCTGAACCCGGTAAGAAGGTGATGCGGCACGACATCCGAAAAACTCAGATCAAAGATCGGCCCGCCCGGAATGTCCGCAAACGCTCCCTCGCGTCGAACCCACGAGAACCCGGCAATCCAGTCACCACGCCAAATCGTGCCATCGCGTTCGACAAGGCTGATCCCCGGCAGGTGCTGATCAAGGCTCGGCCGGAACTTCTTGCCATCGGCCACGATCGACCGGTGCGGCAGTTCCCCGTCCGGCATATCCGTCCGCAGGTTCTTGTTGGTCTCAACGGTCCCATCAGCCAGGATCAGGTAGCGTGCGCCCGCCTTGATGGCTTCGACGTCGTCGCCATCAACAGCATGCACCAGCACCACATCGGCCTCGGCAGCCGGTACCACACGGTAGCCGAGGCCGCTGGCATAGCTTGCGAGGGAGGAATCGGCGGCAGCGATGGAGGGTCGCCCGGCCGTATCGCGCTTTGCATAAAGCGCGATCTCGCAAGTGTTGCGCGAGAGGACCGAACCATTGGCCTCCAGCACAAATTCTATGGACAGCACACGATTGCCGCCGCCCGCAGGCAGGGCAAAACCAATCTTGCCGAGATCAGCCGTCGATACCTTGCCCGTTGCCGGCACTGCAACAGAACCCGAAACCTCGCCGCTCCAGCGCAGCACGGCGCCAGCCGGAATGGAAAGACCGCCGGTACCGATCTTGAGTTCGATATCGAGCGTTTCACCCAGATATGCCGAGTAACGCGCCGGACGCGGCACGATGACCACGTCAGCGTTGATCGTCCCAAACACATCATGGAAGACGCGCGGATTGCGCTCGATATCGAGGAGCCCATTGGCCTCCCAATGCACGTCCGTCAGCTCGGTGATCACATAGCCCATGATCGAAGAGTAGCGGCGCATCTCCTCGATCTCGTAGCGCAGGTTCATAAACTGATACCACTGCACGTTCTCGATAAAGGCATCGAACGAACCGAAGGTTTTGGCGAGATCGAGCGCGCCAAAACGGTCCTCGATGCCATGCGGCAGCGCCACGCCATCGCCCCAAAGCGATCCCGTCTCGAACCAATCCGGCTCCGAGCCGTCTTCACGGCGCAGCTTCTTGGGATCAGGCAGACCCCAGACGCCGAACTCGGAAACGATCAACGGCTCATCGCCCTTCCGTTCCGCATCGCCAAGGCTTGAGAACGTCCAGTCGGCACCGGCCGCAAACTGCGCGGTGATGTCGTCCCATTCCTGCCGGCGCTCGGGCACCGAGCGGTAATAGTGGTAGTCATTGAGGTCGGTCTTGACGTGGAAGTTGGGGAAACAGGCGGAGTTGTCGACGACCAACCGCGTAGCATCCTCGGCCTTCAGCCAGTCATAGGTATCCTTCACCCACTGCCGGTGCTCGGCATTTTCGAGCATGCGGGTGCCCCAGTCCTCATTGATGATCGTCCAGGCGATGATCGAAGGATGGTTGCGGTCGCGCTTCAAAATACCCGTCATCGTGTCGCGCATGCGCTGCGCCGATTTCGAGGTGAAATTCGCCACGTTCGGGATTTCGGTCCAGACGAGCAGGCCAAAACGGTCGGCCACGTCATAATAGCGCGGGTCCGGCACCTTGATGTGGCAGCGCAGCGTATTGAGGCCGAGTTCCTTCGCCTTCTTCGCCTGGTCTTCCAGAAATTCGAGCGAAGGCGGCGTATAGATACCGTCCGGATAGTAGTCCTGATCCAACGCGCCGCGCATATAGATCGGCTCGCCATTAAGGAGGATCTTGCCGTCACGCGTCTCGACCGAGCGGAAGCCAAAACGCTCTTCCACCACGTCGACATCGTCGCCCAGCGACACGGTCAACGTATAAAGATTGGGCTGATCGATGCCCCAAAGCTTCGGCGCCGTCACCGCCAGTTCCGCCACAACCGAAGCCGCCGCCGTCACCGTGCTCTCGGCCACCACATTGGCGCTGGCATCGCGCACGGCCAGTGCCACCGGCAGGCCCACGGCCGCCGCAGAGAAATCCAGCTCAGCTTTGACAATGCCATCGGTACCGGCAGTGATCACCACCGCCTCAAGCCGACGCGCATCGCGCGCTTCCAGCGATACCGACTGCCAGAGGCCACCAATCCGGCCATACCAGGAAATCTTGCCATGCGGCACTTCGCCAAACGGGAAGTCCGGGAAGGCGCGATGATCGGCCGACGGCATCGTCACGCGCACTTCGACCTCATTGGTCGGGCGCAGCAGCTTGCTATCGAGCACGAAGTCGAACGGCAGGAAGGCCCCTTCGTGACTCCCCAGCTTCTGCCCGTTGAGGAACACTTCGCAGAAATAGCTCACCGCACCAAAGTGCAGCACCAGTTCCTGCCGGTCCCAGCCAGCCGGTACGGCAAAGCTGCGCTTGTAGACGGCATGGCCAAAGGTATCGACGAGGTCGGAGAATTCGGCCTGCCAGGGCTGGGGCACGTGCGCCTCACGCCAGGGACCATCCTCGTGCTTGAACTGCCAGACACCATCCAGCGACAAGCTCTTGCGCGGCGCGTCGACGGCCTCCGTGGCGACTGCACGACCAAGATTCATAATCTCCACCCTTAAGCGTATTAGTTATATTATTATCACCATATGGCCGAAACGACCCGCTTGGCAAGAGGGTGAAAAAGGCGCCGCACTCGCTCGTGAGAAACCACCGCAGGGCGACTACAATTCGCCGGAATGCGGTCCGAAATGTTCCCAGTCTGTCAGCAAATTAGGTACAAGAAGGGGGAATCTGGCGCACCGTGGGAGATCAGGTGGAAAAGCGCGCAACCATGCATGAAGTGGCCGAGCTGGCAGGGGTTTCCCAGGCCACGGTCTCGCTGGTTCTCAACGGCGTCCCCAATGCCCGAGTCTCAAAAGCCACGCGCCGCCGCGTCCAGGAAGCCGCCGATCAATTGGGCTATCGCCGCGGCAAGGCCCATGCCGTGCCCGCCGGCCGCCAGCGCGTCATCGGCCTTTTCATCGATGAAGTGTCCACCACACCCTTCGCCGCGCAATTCCTCGAAGGCGCCCGCGACGAGGCTGCCCTGCAGGACGTCACCGTCGCCACCTTCTGCACCGGCAATAGCCCCGCCCTCGAACAGGCCGGCCTGGACATGCTGGTCGCCCAAAACGCCATCGGCGCCATCTACACAACGCTCATGACGCGCGAAGTCGTTGTTCCTAATGCCTTTTCCGCCCTGCCGCTGATCCTTCTCAACTGCTACGAAAAGCGCCTAAAACACCCCGCAGTCGTGCCCGGCGATATCGTCGGCGGCTATATGGCAACCGAAGCGCTTCTCAAGGCCGGCCACACCCGCATTGCCCATCTCGCCGGAGAACACGACACGGCCGAAGCCGCCATCGATCGCGAAAAGGGTTTCAGGCAAGCCATGGAAAAAGCCGGAGTGCAGGTCGACGAAAGCCTCGTTACCCTCGGCGGCTGGTCCATCCGTGCCGGCCGCGAGCGCGCCTTGACCCTGCTCTCCCGCCCCGATCGCCCCACAGCCATCTTCTGCTTCAACGACCGAATGGCCATCGGCTGCTACGAAGCCGCCCGCATCCTCGGCCTGCAAATCCCGCAAGACCTCTCCATCGTCGGCTTCGACAACGAAGACATTTCCGCCAGCATGGACCCACCGCTTTCGACCATGGTCCTCCCCCACGACGAAATGGCCCGCTGGGCCGTCGGCCAACTTTTAGACGGCTTTGACGACCTTGATGCCGACGAGCGCATGCAGAAACTCAAGATCGAGTGTGAATACGTGGGAAGAAATTCGATAGCGCCGCCAATGGGCTAGGCCATCACCCCTCACATTCGCAGTAGCCCTCATGGTGAGGTGCGGAGCGCAAGCGCAGCCTCGAACCACGAGGGCGTGCACTACCCCCGCGGCTTATCCACCGAGGCCCGCTCCACCAACGGACACTCCAGCTTGGTCAGCGGATAGCGATCATCACCAGGCCCATCAGCAAGCTGCTCGGCAATCCACTGCCCCATGGCCCGATGCGGCAGCACCGACGTCGTCAATTGCGGGTGCAGATGCCGCGCAATTTCCTCGTCGTCATAGCCCACGACCGACATATCCCGCGGGATCTCATACCCCGCCTCTTTCAGCGCCTCATAGCAGCCGATCGCCATGCGATCGTTCTGGCAAAAGATCGCCGTCGGCACCTCTGGCAGGTCCAGGATCTTCCGCGTCGCCTCATAGCCGGCGCTGGCCGACCAATCGCCCGAAAACACCAGGTCCGCATCGAACGGAATATCCGCCGTCGCCAGCGCCCGCCGATACCCCTTAAGCCGATCCTGCGCCGCCTCCATCCAGATCTCGCCCGTTATCGTCGCAATCCGCCGGTGACCGCGCGTGATCAGATGATGTGTCGCCCGCTGACCACCGGCAATTTCGCTCGGCACCACAGCAGGATAAGACTGCCCCGTCGTATAGCAATTAAGCAAAAGCACCGGCACATCGAGGTTCCGCAGCGCCAGCGGCAACTCCACCTCGCGGGTAAAAATGGTCATATAGACCAGCGCCGAAACCCCTTGTTCGACAAAGGTTTCGATCAGCTCCGCCTCGACCTCGGGATCATTCCGGCTCTGCGATACGAACACGAGATCCCCCGCCCCCTGCGCCGCCTGGCTCAACCCCTCAATCGCCTGCACCGCCTCCGGGCTCGTCGCCAGCTGATCGACAATAAACCCGATCCTTCCAGCGCGGCGGACCCGCTTGGCCTCCACTGCCACCTTCACCTGCGGCAAGCCATAACCCAGCCGCCGCGCCGTCTCGAGCACCCGCTGCCGCGTCTCGCTCGACAATCTTATCCCCGGGGCATCATTTATGACGAATGATACAGTCGCCTGGGAGCAGCCGGCCTCCCGCGCAATATCGGTCATCGTAACCCGGCGCGAATTCGACCCGCTCTCTTTTCCGGAACGGGCAGGCTTCGCCAATGTGCGGGTTGAAGGAGGCATGACACTCAGAGCTAGATGCCGAAAAAGCTAATACACAATCAGCTAATATTAGCAAGCCTCTGAATGCCAAGGTTTATTAGCGAAAATGCCGGCCGACCTCGGCGAAGAGTTTGAGGTCCTCCATGGAGTCCTCAAGACTGGTCTTCGCCGGTAAGCCATTGGCAACACTATCGAAAAACGCACCAAGCTCGATGCGGAACGGGTCCTCATAGATCGGCCCGATCACTTCCGTGCCGGTATCCGTATCCGTTGAACTCGTGATCTCCAACCGCGTCGGCAGGTTGCGGATGTAGGGCGTATCGTAGTTCATCTTGAAATGCTGTCTCTGGGTCAGCACCTCGATACCCGCATCGAACCGCGAGACATCATCGATCACCGCCTCGTAAAGCGCGGTGAAATGCCCATAGTCAAAGAGCGCAATGACCGTTTCGCCATTGTGCTGGGTCGCGTAACGCACCCCTTTTGGCTTGCCGAGCAGATCGCGCATCGCCGAAAAGCTGTGTGAACTCAAGCCCGTAAGCACCTGATAGGCCCGTAGCGCGTCAGGCGGGCAATCCTCGCCCATCACCGAGCGCAACATGCCCAGCGTCCGCGCCCGACCTTCGGCGATCACCTCAGCCGACACATCCCTAGGCTTGAACACGTTTCGCGTCTGCGCCACGAAAAACGGCGCCTCGCGAATGATATCTCGCACCCGCACATGGCGGATTTTTTCCAATGGCGGCAAGCGTTTCCTGAGTTCCGCGAAAGCCCGCGAGAACCGCCGCATATAGCCCACGAACAGCACCTGCCCCGGCCGTTTCGGCAGCGACAGCAGCGGCTCAAGCTGCGTCGCGGTCAGGCAAGCCGGCTTCTCGATAAAGACGTGCTTTCCCGAACGGATGGCCTTTTCCAGCAGCTCGGCGTGAAGATGATCCGGCGTCAGGATGAACACTGCATCCAGCGTCGGATCGGCAATCAACGGCTCTGCGCTCGCATGCCGTGTCGGCACGCTATAGCGGTTCGCCACATAGTCAACGAGACTGGACGACACGTCGGTTATCGCATTGATCTCAAAGCGATTATCGTCCGCCAGCAGGGGCAGGTGCATAAGCTGGGCGACTTCACCGAGCCCGATGAGGCCAACCTTGAGAACCGCGCTCATTCCGCAATCCCTTCCATATAGACAAGGTTCCGCGCCGCCAGTTGCAACGGTGTTTCCGCGGCGTGTTCCGCAACATCCTGCTCGACCACGATAGGCCCATCAAAGCCCCGCTTAGCCAGGAGGCGCATCACGGCCTGAATATCCACTGCCCCGTCAGGCAGCGGACACATCACCCCCGCACCATAGGATTTTGCGATGGACAGCTCCCCGGCCAGAACCCGGGCGCGGACATTCGGATCGACATTCTTGAGGTGCATGTAGGCAATGCGGGAAAAGACCTTTTCCATATAGGAAACAGGATCTTGGTCCCAAAAGGCATGGTGCCCGGTATCAAAGCAGAGATCGATTCTCGTGTCAGCAAGCAGCCGATCTATCTGCGCTTCCTTCTCTACGGCGGTGCCGATATGCGGGTGAAAGCTGAGTTTTAGGCCATACTCGCCTTCGACCAGCTTCTGCGCGTCACGCACCATCCCGACTAGTCCCTGCCAGCCAGCCTCGTCGAGCACGCCTTCCTGGCCCGCCGGGTACCAATTGCTTTCATCCATGATGACGAGATGCTTGGCACCCAATGTCTTCAACAACGTCGAAAGCTCACGCAAAGTCGCCATCAGCATCGGCGCGGAGGCCACGTCGCCAAAGGTGTGGACGTGCGTGGCGCCAATCAGCGCCAAATTGCGCCTGCCCAATTCGTCGCGCAGCAGGTCTGCATCTTTCGGCAAAAAACCGAGCGGCCCCAGTTCAGTACCGCGATAGCCGGCTTCGGAAACCTCATCGAGATACTGCGACCACGAATAGTGATTGCCGGTAGGATAGGCGATGCCCCAGGAACAGGGCGCGTTGCCGATAAGCATGGGTCAGGAACCGATATAGATTGGATTGCTGAGGGCGCGGCGGATCGGCTGGTCGGCCAGATCAGCACCTTTGAGTTGCCAAGGCAGTTCGCGGCCTTCGAGAGCGCCAGTGAACTCGGCCACCAGCCTTTCGCGACTAGCGACAGCGATGATTTCTGCCCGAACGAATTTTTGCGGGTTTTTGACGGCTATATTCTGCTGCCAGTCCTCACCCGAAATTGGGACGTCAGCGATGGGGCCGGTGGCATCGATCAGCACAAGCCGGTCGCCCGCGGCACCGCGAACAACAGCGGTTATCTCGGAGAGGCCGGCAGCCCTGCCGCCCATGACAATGCCCCCGCAGCGGATTTCGAGATGCGGCCCGGTCGGGCTTTCGGTCACATAACCATGGCCCGATTTCATCGCGGCGAGAACGGCGTCTTCGCTCAGTTCGGGCAGCCAGAAAACCGTGGTCGGACGAGCCAGAACCAGCGGGCCTTCGGGCAGCAGACGGTCGGGCTGGTGATAGTCCGAGCCGCCGATAGCCGAGAGCTTCAGGCCTGCCGCCAAGCGCTGCTGATAGCGTTCCAGCGAAATCCAGTTCCAGGCCATCCAGGTGGATTGCCACACTTCCTGGCAGTCGGCGGCGGGAAACTCGTAATCCCAGGGGATGGTGGGCTTGTCGTGATTGATCGAGAGCAGCCCGCCCTTTTCGTGCACCAGCTTTTCCAGCACATGCGCATCGGACGGCTTTGTCATGCGGAAGTCGATCCACTCATCGACCCCATAGACATTGGCGTGTCCAACGGCCGTAGTCACTTCCATGGCCCGCACGAAGACGAGGTCCGGCGAGGATTGGGGGTGAAAATACCGGCGTTGGGTGATGGTGTTGTGGTCGGCAATGGCGAGGAAATCGAGCCCGGCCTGTTTCGCCGCCGCATGCAGCAATTCCGGCGCACCGCGCGCATCGGAATGGAAGGTGTGGCAGTGGAGGTCACCCTTGTACCAGCCAGCCTCGTTGCGCACCGGAAAGGTCCGCGCCGGTTGTGGTTCAAGCTTTCGCGGTGACGCGTCAAGGCTGATGGTCACCGTAACATCGGCACCCGCCTCGGGAACCTTGTAGAGTCCCAAAATGACGTTCCACGTCCCCGGCCGAATTTCGCCATGGATATAGCCCGGTGTCGCATCGTCGGTGGCGATGAAATAACGATCGCGCGCCCCGCCGCTCCAGCCGCGAAAACCCTCCTGGGTCGGATAGCCCTTGTCGCGGGGATCAAAGGCGCCGAGATCGATGATGCAATCCTCGGCCTTGGGATAGGCCAGCGTCACATCGATCCGCGTCGTGCCGGATGGAACCTCGAAGGGAATGTAAAAGTATGGATTCCGCGCCTGATCAGCGCGGGTCGCATGTGCGGTGATAGTCTTGGACAAGACCTATTCTCCCAAGGCCGGAATACGCTTGCCGGCGCTATCAAAGAGATGGACGTGCTCAGCAGAGAAGCCGAGCGTCACCACCTTGGACAGATCAAGATGATCATCGGTGAAGATGCGCGCCGTAACGCGGGCGCTGTCGCCGCGGTCCACGGTGACGAGGCTTTCGGGCCCCATATTTTCATTGGCAAAGAGCGGCGCCGTGATTGTGTTGGTGGCGCCCGCCGCGGCGATCCCCAGATGTTCCGGCCGCACGCCCAGCGTCAGCTTGCCGCTCGCCGTCAGTGCCTTGCCGATAGCATCGGTCATGGCTAGGCCGGCAATGGTCAGCCCCTCGGCCTTCAGCACCAGCTTGCCATCGACCTGCGCGCCTTCCACCTCGACCAGATTCATCGGCGGGTTGCCGACAAAGTTCGCAACGAAGGTCGTGGCTGGCCGGCGATAGATTTCGATCGGCGAGGCAAACTGCACGATATGCCCCTGATCCATCACGGCAATGCGCGTCGCCAGTGCCATGGCCTCGGCCTGGTCATGGGTCACATAGACAGCCGTCATGCCCATGTCGCGCTGCAAGTGGTTGAGGAAACCACGCGCCTCAAGCCGCAGCTTGGCGTCGAGATTGGAAAGCGGCTCGTCGAAAAGATAGACCTTTGCCGGGTAGACCAGTGCGCGGGCAAGCGAGGTGCGCTGCTGCTGGCCACCAGAAATCTGGCTCGGCAGGCGATCCATCAGGTGCCCGATCTTGAGGACATCAGCGACCTCTTTGGCCCGCCCATGGCGTTGCGCCACCGGCTCGCCGCGGACTTTTAGCGGATAGGCGATATTGTCGGCCAGGTTCATATGCGGATAGAGCGCATAGTCCTGAAACACCATGGCGATGTTGCGATCCTTGGGGTGGAGATGGGTCACCTCCTCCCCGCCGATCAGGATTTTCCCCGAAGTCGGAGTTTCAAGCCCCGCCATCATGCGCAGCGAAGTGGTCTTGCCGCAGCCGGAGGGGCCAAGCAGACAGACAAATTCCCCATCGCCGATATCGAAGCTGACGTCCGCGACCGCCTTGAACTCGCCAAAGCTCTTGGTGACGTTTTTGAATTCAACAGATGCCATAAGTGCTTAAGCCTTGATGCCGCCGAAGAACCGGAAGCCGAACTTCCAGCTGACGAAGAGATAGAGAACGATGACCGGCAGCGAATAGATCAGCGAATAGGCTGCCAGGAGCGTGACGATGGGCGTGCCCGCTTCCGAATAGAACGAATAGATGGCGACCGAAGCCGGCATATTGCTGTCGCTGCGGAGGAGAATGAAGGGGATCAGGAACGAGCCCCAGATGTTCACGAAACCCCAGACCACGACGACCACGATGCCCGGCCGGATGACCGGCAGCGCCACATCGAAAAAGGCCTGCACCGGCGAGGCCCCCGCCACCATGGCGCTTTCCTCGTAGGATTTCGGGATCGAGTCGATGAAATCGCGCAGGATGAACATGGCTGTCGGCAGGAGGCCGCCAGCAAAGGTCAGTATCACGGCGAGATGCGTATCCATGAGGCCCGCGGCCGAGACAATAAGAAAGATCGGCACCATGGCCGCCGAACCCGACACGACCGACGAGAACAACAGCAGAATATAGGTCACCGCACCCTTGCCGGGGATGGACGAACGGCTAAGCGCATAGGCAGCCAACGTCGCCGCCGCACCCACCAGGATGACCCCGCCGACAGCCTGGATGAAACTGTTCCAGAGCGCCTGCACGGCATAGGAATTGCCGAAGACCGTCACGAAATTGTTGAGCGTCCATGGGTCAGGCAGAGCCAGACCCAGCTCCGCGCGCGCATTGAACGGCGCAAAGAGGAACCACAGCAGCGGCAGCGCGAAGATGGCGCCGATCAGCGCGGCGAGCGCCGAAAAGGCAATGCGACCGACAAAGGCGGGAATGGTGAGCTTCATGGTCAGCGCCTCTTCTTGCGGCCGATGCTGAGATAGATCAGCGCGAAAGCCAGGTTGATCAGCATCATGATCACGCCCACCGCCGCACCCTTGCCGAACTGAAAATCCTGGAAGGCGACGCGATAATTGTAGATCGACACCAGTTCCGTCCGGTAGCTCGGCCCGCCATTGGTGAGCAGGAACGGCGTGAAGGTATTGAACGTCCACATGGTGATGAGGATGAGATCGGTAACGATATGCCCGCGAATGAGCGGCAGTCCGATGTCGCGGAATTTCTGCCAAGACGAGGCACCGGCAACGTCGGCGGCCTGGAAATAGCTCGGCGGGATCGACGAAAAGGCCGAGTTGAACAGCATCATCGAGAAAGCTGCACCCCGCCAGGTGTTGAACACCACGATGACCCAGAAGGGTTGCTGCAGCAGGAAGTCGCCGGGCGGCAGGCCAAGACCTTCGAGCAGCATGTTGAGCGTGCCCTGGTCGCGATCGAGGAATGCGAACCAGGCAAAGCCAATGACCACCTCGGGCAGGATCCAGGCGGCAATGACAAAGGTTTCGGTGATGCGCTTCACCCATGGCGGCACGGTCTGGATCAGCCAGGCCAGCAACAGGCCCAGCAGCGCCTGGCCCAACAGCGCCGAAGCCAGCACGAATTGCGTCGTCAGGATCAGCGAGAAGCCGAATTGTCCGCGCTGGAAGAACGTCGCGGGGTCAAAGAGCGAGAGATAGTTAGCCAGCCCAACGAATTCGGGATTGAGCGCCGTGCGCCCCAGCAGCGTCCGGTTGGTGAAGGAAACAAAGATCACCCAGAAGAAGGGCACGATGACGAAGACCGAGACCAAAAGGCCGGCAGGCGTCAGGAAGGCGGCGCCGGCGCGATTGGAAAGCAGCGCAAAATTGCGCACCTTCTTCGGCTTGGCCTCGATGGGTTCGGTGGTCATGGATGGCCCCACAGGTCTGGGTCAGTCGTGAGCACATGCGGACCTGCCGGCATATGCAATCAGTCGCGCCGCCACGTAGCGACGTCAAAAAACTCCCGCAAACCCGGCACCCCCGAAGGGCACCGGGTCGACGTGGGAGGACTAGAGCAGGCTGACGGTGTTGTCTTCGCCGACGATGGCGATCACGGCCGCCTTGTACTGAGCCATGGCGTCTTCCGGCGAGAGTTCGCCCGAAACCACAGCTTCGGTCATGCGCTGGATTTCCGAGGAAACCGCATTGTAGTTCGGATCGTTCGGACGGGCCGTGGTCAGCGGCAGCAGCGTCTGGCTGGTTGCCGTGAGGAACGGACTGTTCGGGATTTCGATATCCGTACGGGCGGTGATGCGCGGCTGGATGGCCTGGAAGGCATTCTGCATTTCCGGCTCGTTCATGAACGAGAGGAAAGCCCAGGCTTCCTTGGGCGAGTCAGTCGCGGGGTTGATCACAAAACCCGTACCACCCGAAATGGTCACGAAATCCTGGCCGCGAATACCTGCGCCCGGCTCCTTGGCCGGAACCTTGGCCCAACCCATGACTTCGTCACGGTTCGGCACGGCAAACTCCGCACCTTCCGGAGTGACCGAACGGTAGAAATAGTCGCCTTCGAACAGCAGTGCCGTCACGCCATCGCGGAAATTGGCGAAAGAGCGATTGCGGCCATCGGCCAGGAGCTGGGCGCGCTGGTCACCAAGCTGCTCGTCGACATAGATGGTCTTGTAGAGATTGAGCGTGTCCAAAATGCCCTGGCTCGAAACGACGAACTTGCCGTTCTCGTCGGTCACCTTTTCGCCCGTGCCGAGCAGCGCCAGCCAATAACCCTGCATGGTCGTGGCTTCGCCCATGGCAACGCCGGCATTGAGCTGGATGGGGAAACTGTCGGGCTTGATCTTCTTGATGGCGCGGGCGGCGTCGAGAACCTCTTCCCACGACGTCGGTTGCCAGGTTTCACCATCGATGCCGGCTTCAGTCAGAATGTCCTTGCGCGTGTGGATCATGCGCACGTCGGTCCCGAGCGGAATGCCGTAGAACTTGCCCTGGTATTCCATCAGCGAGCGCGAACCATCGGACAGCGCCGCCCAACCGGACCAGTCATTGACTTCTGGACCAGCCACTTCATCGAGCGCCTTCAGCAGGCCACCTTCCACGAAGGAGGGGATGAGGAAGCCGTCAAAGGCGGAAACGTCGGGGCCGGCGCCGGTCGAAAAGTCGAGTGCCAGCTGCTGGGTGAGCTGCGCATCTTCGCCGCCGAACTGGTTGAGCGTCACATTGACATCCGGATGGGCCGCCTCGAAAGCCGGAATGACGCTTTCTTCGATCCACTGGGCGGTGCCGCTGTTCACGCCGCCGATAACACAGCGGCAGGTGACATTGAGATCCACGGCAAAGGCAGGAATGGCGACCGAGGTGGCGCCGATAAGGCCGAGCGCAAGCGCGCGCATACGATTATTCATCGTAGGTAATCCTCCCGAAATGGTGGCTCCGAATTCTCCGGTAGCCGATCTTGGCCAGAACGCTCCCCGCGTCCGACCATCACAGAATGAACACGTTTTCATTTCTCGTCAATGCGGAGAATTCGCAGAGGGGAAAACGGGTGCAACAGGCACATTTGCTGTATGGCAGGCTTCCGAGACATTCCGGTGACAATCAAGGCTGAGATTGCGAGTCAACCGCTTCACGGCTAACTTGACTCCCGGCTCCCTTACAGCCATTGAATTGAACACGTTTTCACTCCTAGCGAGTGGATGGGAGGATTATCGTGACCGACACTGAGCAGGCCCCGCGAGGGCGGGCGACTGCCGAAATGGTTGCCGCGCGAGCCCAGGTTTCGCGCGTCGCCGTGTCACGCGCCTTCAATCCGCACACCTCGCTCAAGCCCGAAAAACGCGAGCTGATCCTGAAGATCGCGCAGGAGCTAAACTACACGCCAGACAGGGCCGCCCGGGCCCTCGTCAGCGGCCGTTCGCATCTTGTCGGCGTCATCGTGCCTGATGTGTGCAGCCACTGGGAAAGCCAGGAAATCGACGCGCTGACGACGGCGCTGCAGGCCGAAGGCTTTGCCACGCTGCTGTTCAAGACGCGCACCGACTATTCCATGGACGAGCAATTGCTCGCCTATATGCGCGGCTTTAATCCAGACTCGGTCATCGCCTTCGTCGAGAACGTGAAGCCACATACTCTCGCGCGTTTCCTCGACCGCGCCGTGCCCATCTACGTGCACTACCCCCTGCCCGGCACCAGCGACGAGGCGGAAGACGAACCCCTGCATGATCGGCTGAACGTGCTGCAGCGCGACGGTATCGATCAGGCCGTCGCCCTGCTTCAGGGCTTTGGGGCCAAGCGCATCGCCTACCTCTCCGGCGCCGAAAAATCCCGCGCCAATACCTCGCGCGAGCGCACCCTGCGCCAGGTCATGGCCGATCGCGGCCTCACGCCGCCTGTCGTGGCGCGCGGCGATTTCAGCTATGACGCCGCCTATCAGGCCACCATCGATCTCTTCCGCGTCGGCGACGGCGCCGATGCCATTTTCGCTGCCAATGACGTCGGCGCTTTCGGCGTCATCGACGCCCTCCGCCACGAACTAAAACTGCGCGTGCCCGAGGACGTAAAAGTCATCGGCTTCGACGACATCGCCCAATCCCACTGGAAAAGCTACAATCTCACCACGGTGAAATTCGATCTCGACGAGCGCGTCCGCGCCCTCGTCCGCCTGATCCTCCGCCGCCTCAACAATCCCGATGCTCCGGGCTTCCAGGAAACCCTCAACACCCGGCTTGTCGTACGCGGCACCGTCGGCTGAACCTCTTTGCCATGACCAAAAAGATCCACCTCGTCTTCAAGACCCATCTCGACATCGGCTTCACCGATCACGCCTCACGCGTTCGCGCGCAGTACCACAATCAGTTCATCCCCCAGGCCATCGCCACGGGCGAGCATTTTTACGCCGAGAATTCTAAGCAGCCCGAGTTCATCTGGACCACGGGCGCCTGGCTCATCTGGGATCATCTGCATTCGCAGGACGCCGAACGGGTGAAAAAGCTCGAACGCGCCATCGAGCGAGGCCTGATTACCTGGCACGCCCTGCCCTTCACCACCCATACCGAATTGATGTCGCAGGCCCTATTCCGCGCCGGGCTCTCCTTCTCGCAGGAACTCGACCAACGCTTTGGCCGCCACACCACGGCCGCCAAGATGACCGATGTTCCCGGCCATACGCTCGGCATGGTGCCAATCCTCGCCGAAGCCGGCGTCAATTTCCTGCATCTGGGCGTCAATACCGCCAGCCCCGTCCCTGACGTGCCGCCGATCTTCCGCTGGCGCGCGCCGCAAGGCGAAGAGGTCGTGGTGATGTACCAGGCATCCTACGGCGCCACCGACTTTCCCGCCGGCCCCGAAATCGGCCTCAGCTTCGCCCATACGAACGACAATATCGGCCCGCAAAGCGTCGGCCAGACCGTCGAGGCCCTGCGCCACATCCGCCACGAAAACCCTGATGCCGTGGTCACCGCCTCCACGCTCGACGCCTTCGGCTCCGAGATGTGGAGCCGCCGCGAAGAGTTTCCGGTTGTCACCGAAGAAATTGGCGATAGCTGGATCCACGGCACCGCCACTGATCCACAAAAACTCGCCCGCTTCCGCGCCCTTCAGCGTCTCTATGATGGCTGGGAACCGACCGAAGCCCGCCGCGCCTTTGCCCGCGGCCTGACCCAGGTTGCCGAACACACCTGGGGCGTCGACATCAAAACCTATCTCCGCGACGACAGGGCCTGGGACCGCGCCGACTTCGACAAGGCACGCAAGGCCGACTACCGTTTCGCCTATTCCGAACAATCCTGGGCCGAGCAGCGCGCCTATATCGACACCGCGCTCGCTGAACTCGACACCGCCGACCGACAGGCTGCCGATCGCGTGCTCAGCGAAACGACAGTTTTGCCGGCCACCGAACCCACTCGCATGTCCACAGGCCTAATCGATGGTGGCTGGGCCGCCGACCTCGACTCAACCACCGGGAGCATAGCCGCCCTCACGGCGCCCAATGGCACACGCATTGCCGGCAAGGACGGCGTACTCTTCGGCTATTCGCACGAAAGCTACGACTGGACCGAGCTGCAAAAGCACCTCGATTCCTATCTGCAGCACCGCCAGGAATGGGCCATTCTTGACCACGACAAGCCCGGCCTCGACAGCGCGAAGACGGCACGAACGGACGCCGTGTCGCCTATCTCCCAGGGCATCGGCGGCACGACCAGCATCGCAACCCTGCCCGCGGACGCACATGCAGAAATCGGCGCCCCCGCCCGCTGCGACATCACCCTTCGTGGGATCAACGACCGCCAGGTCGAAGTGACCCTGACCCTGCGCAACAAGCCGGCCAATCGCATGCCCGAAGCCGGTTTCTTCCGTTTCACCCCGCAAGGCGGCGAAAGCTGGCGGCTGCAGAAACTCGGCCTGTGGCATGACAGTCAGGCCATAGCCCGCAAGAGCGGCGGCCAATTGCAGGCCATCGAGGCGGCCGAAACGAATGCAGGCGGGCAGACCCTGAACCTCACGCTTCTGGACGCAGCGCTGGTAGCGCCCGCCACCTCGCCCTTCATTCCCTTCCAGCCCGAACGCCCGGACTTCTCCGGCGGTCTCAGCGTCAATCTCTACAACAACAAATGGGGCACCAATTTCCCCATGTGGTGGGAAGGCGACGCAAAGTTCCGCTTCGTGCTGACGCTTCAGTAGGCCTCCGACGCAAGCAAACACTCGGCTGTCACCCCGGCCTTGAGCCGGGATGTCAGCCAATAGTTTAGTGGAATGGGGTGGTTACCCCGCCACACCATCCTCGATCGGGATCAAATCAGCCAGCCCACGATCTTCCAGCAGCCCCTTCACATCGGGATCACGTCCACGGAAGAGACGATAGGCCTCCGCATAGTCGCGCGAGCCGCCAGCCGAATAGACATATTTGTAGAGCCGATCCGCGGTCTCCTTGTCGAAAGGATCACCCGCTTCCTCGAAGGCGCCATAGCCATCGGCATCGAGCACCTCCGACCACAGATAGCTGTAATAACCGGCCGCATAGCCATCGCCCGAAAAGAGATGCAGGAAATGCGTGCTGGCATGGCGCAGCGCGATTTCCTCGGGCATGCCGATATCGTCGAGCGTCTTGCGCTCCAGCGACGGAATATCCTCATTCTCGCTGATGGCAGCCGAGTGATAGTCCATGTCGAGGATTGCCGAAGACACGAATTCGACCGTCTCAAAACCCTTATTGGCCTTGCCCGCCGCCGTCATCCTGTCGAGCAGCGCCTGCGAAATAGGCTCGCCGGTGCGATAGTGCACCAGACGCGCCAGCACGGGTTTGGACTCCAGCCAGTGCTCATAAAGCTGCGAGGGCAATTCCACGAAATCCCGCACCACACTGGTGCCGGCAATGCGCGGATAGGTCACGTTCGAGAGCAGTCCATGCAGCCCATGGCCAAACTCGTGAAAAACCGTCCGCGCCTCATCGAGCGACAGCAGCGCCGGCTGCCCCTCTGGCGGTTTCAGGTAGTTGCAGGTGTTGACGACAAGCGGAATGACCGCGCCATCGAGCTTGGCCTGCTTGCGGAACGAAGTCATCCAGGCGCCGCTGCGCTTGCCGGCGCGCGCGAAATAATCGCCATAGAAAATGCCGATCGTTTTCCCTTCGCGCTGCACTTCCCAGACGCGCACATCGGGGTGGTAACCCTCGATATCCTCGCGCGGAACAAAGCTCACGCCGAAGAGCCTTGAGGCCACATGGAAAGCGGCCTCCACCACCTTCCACAGTTCGAGATAGGGCTTGATTTCATTCTCGTCGAAATCGAAGCGCGCCAGCCGCAGCTTCTCAGCATAGTAGCGCCAGTCCCAGGCGGCGAGAGCGAAATCGCCGCCCTCCTCGTCGATCAGCCCCTGCAACGCCACCCGATCGTCAAGCGCTCGCTGCCGGCCCGGCTTCCACACCTGTTCGAGCAGGCCCCGCGCTGCCTTGGGCGTGCCAGCCATGCTGTCGGCGAGCTTATATGCGGCATAGCTCTCATAGCCGAGCAGCTTCGCCTGCTCGCCGCGCAGCCGCAGGATTTCACCGATAATGGCGTGATTGTCGCTCGCATTGCCGTTGGCGCCGCGCTTCACAAATCCGCGCCACACCTTTTCGCGCACCGCGCGATCCCGCGCAAAATGCAGCACTGGCTCGACGCTGGAGCGCGACGTGGTCACGGCATAGGGCGCGTTGAGCTTGCGATCCCGCGCCATTTCGGCGGCAGCGGCTCGCGCAAAATCAGGCAGCCCATCAACCTCGGCTTCGCTCAAGGCAAAGACCGTGTTCTGCTCATCGGCCAGCACGTTCTGCCCGAATTCCGTGCCGAGCACGGCAAGCCGCTCGACGATGCCGGCAAAGCGTTCGCGGTCGGCCAGCGACAGTTTCGCCCCCGAACGGACGAAATCGAGGTGGTAGCGCTCCAGCACCCGCAGCGCCTCGGCATCGAGTCCCAGTTCCGCGCGCTTTTGATAAAGCGCATCAATCCGCGCAAAGAGCGCGGGATTGAGGAAAATCGCGTTCCAGTGGCGGGCCACAACCGGCGCCAGGTCGCGCTCGATGCCCTGCAAGGTCTCATTGGTATTGGCAGACCCAAGCTGGGAGAAAACGAGATCAACCCGATCAAGCTGCGCGCCGCTCCGTTCCAGCGCGACAATCGTGTTCTCAAAACTCGGTGCATTCGCATCGCCGACAATGGCCGCAATCTCGGCCTCATGCGCCTTCAGCGCCGCCTCATAAGCCGGCTTGAAATGCTCGGTCTTGATCTCGGCAAAGGGCGGCACGCCAAAGGGCGTCGCCCACTCTTCGAAAAATGGATTGGTCATACCAAAGACTCTCCTTTGCAGGAGAGAATGGGATCGCCGACAAAAAGGGACAAGTGCACTTGTCCCTTTTGCCGCAAATACTTCCCGGCCCTATTCCACCGTCACCGACTTGGCGAGATTGCGCGGTTGGTCCACATCGGCGCCGAGATGCGCCGCCGTATGATAGGCCAGCAACTGCACGGCAATCGCCGCCACGATAGGCGCAACGAAAGGATGCACCTCCGGCAAAACGATGCACTGCTGCGCTATACCGCCATGCATTTCCGCGCCCTTGGGATCGGTCACAAGCACGATGCGGCCGCCCCGCGCGGCCACTTCCTGCATGTTGGAAACGGTCTTTTCCGAAAGCTCGTCAGATGGCGCAATGACGATGACCGGAATGGTCTCGTCAACCAGCGCTATGGGGCCATGCTTGAGCTCCCCCGCCGCATAGCCTTCTGCATGGATATAGGAGATTTCCTTGAGCTTGAGCGCGCCTTCCAAGGCAATCGGATAGAGCGGCCCCCGCCCCAGGAACAGTGCATCGCTGGCCTTGCTGATGCTTCTGGCGATCTCGGCAATTTCATCTTCAGCCAGCAACGCATTGGCAATGGCACCGGGCAAGGTTTCGAGCGCCGTCACCAGCTCTTCCACCTTGTCACTATCCAGCACGCCACGCGCCCGGCCCGCCACAACCGATAGACAGGCGAGCGTCGTCAGCTGCGTCGTAAACGCCTTGGTGGAAGCAACCCCGATTTCCGGCCCGCACCGCAGCGGAAACACTGACTTGGACTCGCGGGCAATGGTCGATTCCTCGACATTGACGACGCTAGCAATATGCTGGCCATTCGCCGCGCAATAGCGCAAGGCCGCCAGCGTATCGGCCGTCTCGCCTGATTGCGAAATAAACAGCGCCAGCCCCTCGGGCGCCAATGGCGGCTGTCGGTAGCGGAATTCGGAGCCCACATCGATATCGACCGGCAGGCGCGCATAGCGCTCGAACCAGTATTTGCCGACAACACCGGCCAGATACGCCGTGCCACAGGCCGAAACCGTCATCCGCGTGAGATCTGCAAAATCGAAGGAGAGCGGGTCCTGCACCGCCAGCGTCCGCGCGCCGCGATCGACGAACCGGCCAACGACCCGCGAAACCGCATCCGGTTGCTCATGAATTTCCTTGAGCATGAAGTGGCGATACGGCCCCTTCTCCACGATATTGGACGAGGCATTAGTCTGATGCACCACGCGATTGACATTGGAACCCTCGCGGCTGCGGATCGCCGCCTGGCCCGGCGTCACGACCGCCCAGTCCCCTTCCTCGAGGTACGTCACCTTGTCGGTAAAGAGCGACAGGGCTAGCGCATCCGAACCCAGGAACATCTCGCCATCGCCATAGCCCACCGCCAGCGGCGAACCCTGACGCGCCGCGACCAACATCTGCTCCTCGCCGTGAAAGAGGAAAACCAGCGCAAAGGCCCCCTGCAGTTTCGACACGGTCGCCTGCACGGCGGCCACCGGCGACAGACCCAGATCCATCCACCGCGTCGCCATCATGGCCACCACTTCGCTATCGGTCTGGGTCAGCGGCAGATAGCCATCGGCCGCCAATTCCACCAGCAGTGAGCGATAGTTTTCGATGATCCCATTGTGTACCACGGCGACGCGCGGCGTCGCATGCGGATGGGCATTGAGCTCGGTCGGCGCACCATGTGTCGCCCAGCGCGTATGCCCAATTCCGATCGTGCCGGCCAGGGGATCAAGAGTGAGCTTATTGGCGAGGTTGACCAGTTTTCCGGGAGCGCGGCGGCGCTGGATTTCGCCATGGTCGAGGGTCGCAATTCCGGCGCTGTCATAGCCCCGATATTCGAGCTGCGCCAAGGCGCTGACCAGGCGATCGGCCACCGGCTTGCAGCCGGCAATTCCAACGATTCCGCACATCTTTGTCTCCCTGGGAGATGAGGCTGTGCTCAGGCTAGGCGGGGTTGTTTGCCCCGGCATTGATGGCAGTCAACGCCGGAAACACAAATGCCCGGCGTGGGGGTTGCCGGGCATCTGCGCGATGACGTGGGGGCGTCATCGAAAGGGGGTCACAGGATAAAGTCGCCAACCCCCAATTGAATGAGACCGGTCAGCTCGACTTGGAAATCGGCGACGCGATCGCCGTTTATGTCGCCGAGCACAATGGTCTTGTCGTTCGTCGTCCCCGCCGGGTCCTCCACCCGCCACTGCAATTGGCCCCGAACCCCAGTGAACGCCGCCCCTTGCGGGGCAAGGAAGGAAAAGGCCTGATTGCCCAGCAGCAGCGTATTGGCGTCGATGGCCGAGAAGTCGAACTTGTCCTGGCCGGGCGTGAAGTCGGTAATGACGTCGCGCGTCGTGGTCGTATTGCCCATTTCCGAGGTGGCGGTGAAGATGAAGGTGTCGTTGTCGGCACCGCCCGTCATCACGTCGCGCCCGGTCCCGCCGGTGAGACGGTCGGCACCAACCCCGCCGACAAGTGTATCGGCGCCACCCATGCCGAGCAGGATATCGGCGCCTACCCCGCCATCGAGAACATTGGCGGCCGAAGAACCGGTAATGGTATCGGCACCCGAACCACCCGTGACATTTTCGATGGTCGCGAGAATGTCGCTGCCGGTCTGGCTGCTGGAGGCGGTGCCATTGGTCAGGTTCACCGTCGCCGCAGCCGTGGTGCTGGACAGGTCATACCGATCCGTCCCGCCATTACCGGTATAGCGGTCGTTGCCGTCCGAGAGCGTGGCAAAGAAGACGTCGTTCCCGTCACCACCACCCGCGATGTCATTGCCCTCATCGCCATAGATGGTGTCATTGCCGGCCCCGCCCGAGATCGTGTCCCCGCCAGCAAGACCCCGATAGGTATCGGCCGTCGCCCTGGCGGCGAGATTGTCCACGCCGGCCGTACCCATGATCGTGTTGGACGGCAGCAGATCCATCGCTGCCGTGCCCTGGGCCAGCTTCGTGCCGTTTGTCGCGGTATAGCTGAAAGTGACCCCGGTATCGTTGTTGGCCGGCGGCGTATAGGTCCACTGTCCGCTGCCAAGCGCCACAAGGGTGCCGATCGATGCCGTGAGCGAATTGATCGTCACCGTACCGGTGATCCCACCCCCGACAAGCTCGGCCGTGGTGATCGTACGCGCGGTATTGGCCATCAGCGGCGTCAGCGTCGTATTGGCGAGCACATCGACCACCTGGGTCGTGGGCGCCGAGAAGATCGTCTCGGTGGTGAGGCTGCCATCGCGATAGGACACGGCGACCCGGACCAGTTGGTCCGCATCCGCCTGCACCAGGCGATAGGTTGCGGCCGTCGCCCCGGCGATATTGGTGAACACCGTGCCATTGCCGCGCTGCCATTGGTAGGTGAAGGCGCCGAGGCCATCCGGGTCCGCGATCAGCGCCGTGCCCGCACTCAGAAGCACGTTTTCGACAGCAGATCCGGCAACCGTTGGCGCACCGGTCGGCGCTTCGTTGACGTTGACCACCGTGAGCACGAGCGCCTTGGACAGGCTCAGGGCCCCGTCGGTCGCCGTCAAGGTCATGGCAATGGTTGCGCCCGCCTCGAAGTTGACCGCCTGTCCGGCCTTGAGATAGAGCGCGCCGGTCGGGGCATCGATCTCGAAGCGGGCATCAGAGACCGTCACGACATTCATGCGCAGCAACGGGTCGGTATCGGGATCAATCACAGCCAGATCGGCAATCTTGGTCCGTGCCGCCGTGTTCTCCGGCAGCGCCACCTGGTTGGAAACGACGATATCAGTGGGTGCCCGATTGATCGGAACCTGCCGCAAGGCAACCGTGTGGCTGCCGATGGCGCCAAGATCGAGCGTGAGGATATCTCCCGTCTGGCCGACGATCGTCGCGCCGGTCGCCTGGTAGGTAAAGCCGGCGGTCTGCTTGAGATCGACTGTAATGCGCCCTTCCCCGGCAATGGTGAAGTCGAGATTGGTGCCATCACCCGTCAGGCTCACGAGCTGGGCACGCGAACCGATCGAGGTGATGTGGGTGACATCGTCGACGCTGGTCCCCAGCTGCACAGTGAAGGTGCCGCCATCGGCATCGAGGAAGACGCTGTCGGCATCATAGGCGTACCAGTTGGTGACCGACTTGATCACCTTGCCGGCAAGGTCATCGAGATTGAGCGCAAACGTACCCAATTGGCCCTGCTGGGGCGTGGCGTGCATGGTGATCACGTCCCCAGCGACACTGAAGCCGAAATCGGTGCGCTCAAATGCTTTTATGCGCGCCGCCAGATCGGCCAGTGTCACGAATTCAGTGCCGGCGGCATGGGCCGCGGCGATGAAATTGGTGAACATCGCCGCGGTATAGGGCGAGGTCTGGCCCTCATCCAGCGACCAGGCAGTCACGCCATAGTCGTGCCAGGGCCAGACGACAATCGGCATGTCGGAATTGGCGGTGAGCTGAGCCCATTCGGCCGCCCATTTTGCCTCGGCCTGCTCGACGGTCAGCCCCAGCCACCCCATTAGGGTAAAGTCAAAGGACATGTTCGGGGCAATATAGACCTGGCCATCGGCGCCCGGCGCCAGATAGCCGATGGCCCCCGGATAGCCGGCGCCAAGCATGGAAGCCCCGCCAGAGAGGTAGTCGTAATATTGGATGATCTGCTGGGCAGGCAGCAATTGCTCGGGCATGCCGGGCACAGCCGCGCCACCCACCGAATAACCAAGATTGGCCTCCAGCACTGCACGGGCCGTAGCGAACTGGAAGGTGTAGGTCGCCTCAAGGAAGGCCTTCGAGGTCGCATCGAGTGCGCTCGGATTGGGCGCCGCGAGCACCTGGGCCAGTTTGGCATTGACCTGGGCCAGCGTCATCGTGGCCAATGCCTCCCCGATAACACCGGGTCCGCCCGGCCTTGCGGCATATTGAGCGATGCGCTGATCCAGCAGCGCCTGCGTCAGGACATTGGGCAGCAGGAAATTGGTGTCTTCAGGGTGCGTATAGGAGTGCGATCCGATCTCGTTCCCCATGGCGCGCATCGCGTCATAATACTGCGATGAGATGAGCCAGTTAGTTTCCTGGTCGGGCGGATTGAAGCCGACATTGACGTAATAGGAGCCAACGAAATTGTAGTCGGTCTTCCACTGCTGCAGGAACGGCAGCATGGCGTCATAGATGCCACCGTCGACGTCAAAGCTTTCCTGGCTCTGGTCCATGTCGTTGCGTGAAGCAAAGAGCGAAGTGTTCCGCGTCATATTCAACGACACGGTCGGACCAGCCACCTCTTCATTGACCCAGTCTATGGCCTGGCCCAGCAGGTTAAGGTCACCCAGCAGCGCATCAGTCGAGAAATGCACATTGCGGCTGCCGGTAACCGTGCCCAGCACCGCGCCATGGGTCGTTCCATTGACCACCTGCTCGGCAATCACACTGACAGAACCCGCATTGGGATTGGCGGCCGAGAAATACGACGTCGCGGCGCCGGTATAGGTATGGATGGCGCCGTTCGCGCCATAGCCCTCGGTAATGGCGTGGCCCGTCGGAGTGGCCTCGATATTGACCGTTACCCCGCTCTCCCCGCCCGTACGGTTGAGCCCAAACAGCGTCTGCATGCGCTCATAGGCATTGTTGGGCAGGCTCGCATTGGCGGCGTCATTGGTCATGAAGTCACCGGCCGCGATGAGCGAGACGTCGTACTGGTACACAAGCTTGGTCAGCACATCGTAGATGGCCTGGTGATTGGCCGGCACATTGCGGAACGAGGGAAACACGATCGCGTCGTAATTGACCATCTTGGAGAGATCGGCGAGATCGGTCTCGGATACGAGATCGAACGGAATACCGGCCGCCATGGCCTGGCTCTGCGCCGCCATGACCAACTGGGTATAGGCCATCGGGCTGAAATAGTTGTTGGCCGTGGTCTGCGAAAAGACGATGGCGATCTTGTTGCCGGTATCAGTCACCGCCGGCAACGAGGCCGGATCGTAAACCGTATAGGCCGGCGAGAGATAATTGGCCGGCAGGAAAACGCTGTCATTGACGTCGGCAAGAATGCTGACCGAGGTGACCGCTGCGCCAATCATCGTCTTGGGCACGGCAAATTCGATCGTCTTCCCATCCGGCCCCAACTTGTAGTCGATGGTGCCGACCAGGGTCTGCCCGGCCGTGCCGCTATAGAGGCGTGCCACCCCGTCCGAGCCGATATTGACGTTGAATTCGGCGCCCCCGGCAAAGCCGAAGACCTGCGTACCGGTGGCCGCATTGCCATCGGTATTGAGCCAGAACGTCGTATTCGGCCCGATTGCAACGGCACTCTTGAAGCCGAAGGTGAATTGGCCGTCGCTATATTGGCCATAGAACTCATGGCCATCGACCGTCGTCATCGGCGTTTCAAGCCGCTGGCTGGCCGTCCATTCCGTCAGCACACCATCGAACTGGCTCGGCGGGATCGAAGCAGGATCCACCAGCGTATAGCCACCATTAGCATAGGTCGTCGGCAGGAAGACCGAATTGTTGACGTCGGCCAGAAGGGTGATCGCCGTCACGGAAGCGCCGATCAGGCTGCGGGGGACGGCAAATTCCATGCTCATGCCATCCGGGGCAACCTTGTGATCGATCTGGCCGACAAGGGTTTGGCCATCGGCGCCGCTATAGAGCCGGGCAACTCCGTCCGCTCCGATATTGACGTTGAATTCCGCCCCGCCGGCAAAGCCGAAGATCTGGTGGCCGGTGGCGACATTGGCATCAGTATTGAGCCAGAAGGTCGTATTCTGCCCAATGGCAACGGCACTCTTGAGTGCAAAGACAAACTTGTCCTCGCTCACCGTGCCATAGAGCTCATAGCCCGCAACGACGCCGGCGCCGGTATCAAGCCGCTGCGCCGCCGTCCATTCGGTGAGCAGGCCATCATAGGGTCCGGGGGGCACCACCACTGGTGTTGTCAGCACATAGCCACCGCTCGAATAGCTCGGCGGCAGGAAGACGGAATTGTTGATATCGGCGAGGATCACGACGCTGTTTACCGCCGGCCCGAGCAGGGCCTTGGGTACAGAAAACTCCATGCTGAGCCCGCCCGAGGCTATCTTGTAGTCGAGCGTTGCAACCAGCGTCTGACCGTCGGCCCCGCTATAGAGTCGCGCGACGCCATCCGCCCCGATATTGACGTTGAATTCCGCGCCACCGGCAAAGCCCCAGATCTGGTAGCCCGTCGCGGTATTGTTGTCAGTGTTAAGCCAGAACGTGGTGTTCGGCCCGATCGGCAGCGCGCTTTTGAGCCCGAAGACGAAGCTCTCGTCCGCCACCTTGCCATAGAGCTCATAGCCCGCAACGGTCTTTCCCGGCACATTGTCGAGGCGCTGATCCACGGTCCATTCGGTCAGCAGGCCATCAAAGACGCTCGGCACGGGCGTCGTGATCGTATAGGCCGCCTGGGTATAGTCGGCTGGCAGGAAGACGGTATTGTTGATGTCGGCCATGATGCCGACGCTCGATACGCTCGCCCCCAGAAGGCTCTTGGGCAGGGCGATTTCCAGCACCCGGCGGTCAGCGCTCATCGCATAGGTGAGATCACCGACCAGGGTCTGCCCGTCGGCCCCTGTATAGAGCCGGGGCACGCCATTGGCGCCGAAATTGACATTGAACTCGGCACCCGCCGCAAAACCCCAGACCTTGTAGCCGGTATTGATATTGGCATCGGTATTGAGCCAAAGCGTCGAGGTTGCGCCAATCGCCTGGGGCGAACTGAGGGCGAAGTAGAAAACGTCCCCTTCCAGCCGTCCATAGAGGGCATAGCCGGCAATGGTGGTGGCGGCGGTTTCCAGCCGGTCGTCAGCCGTCCAGTCGAGAAGTGCTCCGTCAAGAACAATGGCCATAATGGTTCCTACTCAATCGCCGTAAGTAATGGGGTTGCAGGGGAAGGCAGGTTCGTCAGGGCAAGGACCTGCGCGGATCGCGCGGCCTCAAATCGCCAGAAACTGCCCGATGGAGCGACCCAGAGGGCCGCACTTGCGCCATTGGGAGACAGGGCCTGCAGATAGGCGAGCCGCTCCAGCGACGGCGCGTCCGAACGGCCGTCAGCGACCGCCCGGGTCAACAAGGACGCCTCGCCGGAGGTGTCGCCCGTCAGGCGATAAAGCACCCGCAGGCGCGCAAAATCGGCATCGCTGGGACTGGCGTCGTAGATCCGGCGCAGGATCGTCATCTCGCCGTGCACATCGCCCATCTGCCGGTAGAGATCGCTGAGCTCGCGCAGAGCCTCGATATTATCGACATGCAATGCCGGCTGCTGGGCGAGCAGCAGAGCAGCGCTATCGGGCTGTCGCGCCAGCATATAGAGCCTGAAGAGCATATAGCCCTCATAGTCGTTGAGCGGACGGTCCTCCTCGACGGCGACGAGTATATTGATCGCATCGCCATAGCGGCCCTCTGCAAGAAGGCCCTCGGCCTTTTCTTCGGTGCCGGGGAGCAAGGCCAGCGTGCCCGCAAGGCTCACGACGGCGAGGAGCATGATCGCTAGCAGCGTCCGGTCTGGCCGCGTCGGGGTCGCCGGCACGGCGCGATAGAGCTGGTTGGGATCCTGGAAACTAACGGGACCGGACATCGTCGAGCTCCCTGCTGCCGATGAAAATCGGAACCCCGAGGGCGTCGGCATTTTTGTGGGCCAAGGCCCTCGATTCCGCCGTATCGAGATATTCGATGAGAAAGACGGGCTTGCCCGAGGCGAGAAAGCGCTGCAGCGGCGTCAGGCTTGCGCGCAGCTCGCCCTTGGAATTGAGCGTGCCGTCGCCATCGAGGCCGAAGAACAGGTCTTCCTTGCCGACGCCATCGATAGCAGCCGCATAGTCGGGATAGTTCAACAGCTCTTCGGCATTCTGGCCGACGACGATGAACCCGGGATGGGCGCTGCGGGCATAGGCGGCAATGGTCGAGACGAACTCGACCATCAATTGCATGCGGCTGGCCCGTGAAACCTTTGGGTCGGACACGTCGAAGGCATCGATGCGGTCGAGATAGACCCCGTCAAAGCCCGCCGCCATGATGCTGTCGAGATAGGCTTCCGGCCCGCCCATGATCACGCTCTGCCAGGCAGGATCCCAATAGTGCACCGCATAATTGCCCGGCCAATCCGGGTTTTCTTTCCCGAGCCAGCCTGGTGGCGAAGCCTGCCAGCTCCGGTTCCAGTATGAGCGGTAGTCCTCGGCTTCCCCGATGCTGAGATAGGCCAGCACGATGCGCGCACCGCCATCGGGCTTGCGCTTCATGGCCATGACCTCGGATCGGCTGAACGCCTGCTCTGCCGAGCCATCGCGCGCATAGTCGATGACCATGAGATCATAGGGCGAATCTGCAACAAGATCGGGGTCCACCATCTGCAGCTGATAGCCCCAGCTGCGGGCGTCAGAGAGATGGGGGCGCACAGGCGTGGCGCAAACCGGGCTCGCCGAAACGGCCAGCGCCAGATGCATCATCACCGAGGCGCCAAGCATCGGCACGGAATGCAGTCTTCCGGATCTCGAACTGAGAATTTCGCTGATGCTCATCTTTTCCGCCGGGCGTTGCGCAGGCCGCTCCTGCGCCGTTCCCACAGATAGGACAGTGCCACCAGCACGGCATTGACGGCCATCAATGCGGTCCGACCTGCCCCCTCATAGCCTGATCTCGAACGACCTGCCGCGAACAGGCCTCTATTTTGGGAGTGCTGTCATGAACGAGCATATCAGTGCACAGAATTTGGTTCCCGACCCAGCCGTCCATGGCAGCGGCAGCACCGTGGCAATCAGGACCCTGCAGATCGCCACGCTCATCGGCGAAATCCTGCTCAGCGCCTATGCGCTGGCCGGCAATGGCTGGGGCGCGGTGGCGCTGGGGCACCTCGGCATCGTCGCCGCCCTCGTCTTTGTGATCGTTTGCCTCGAACGGGCCAGGATCGACACCGGCTCGCTGCAGACCTTCACCCTCTTGACCTTTGCCGGCGGGCCGATCGGCGCCGCAGCGGCCCTGCTCGGGGATCAGCCGATCTGGCGGCCCAAGGCCGACGCCCTGGACAAATGGTACAATACCATTGCCCCCGTCGAAGAGCCGGCCGTCACGCTGGTCGACATGATCATCGACGGGCGTCTCATCAGCCCGCAGACTCGCCTGCCGCGCCCCTATGATGCGCTCTTGAGCACCGGGACCATGCAGGAAAAACAGGGCCTCCTGGCCTATCTCGCGATCGAGGACGACGAAAAATTCGTCGAGGTCGCCCTGGCTCTGGCCCTGCGCAGCACCGATCAACGCGTACGCGTTCAGGCCGCCGCCGTCGCTGCCCATACGCGGGGCCGCAGCCGGCGCCGCCAATTGTCGAACATGAGTGAAAACGTCATCCAGGCCACGCTTGGTCGCCCCGCGGCGATCTGAGCGCGGCGCACAGCGTTCTGCGAAATTTTGGGGAGTTTCAATTATGTGGCGTGACGTGAACATGATGCCGGCCAATGCGCCGGAGCCCATCGCCGATATCTGCCTGATAGCGGAGGGTTGCTACCCCTACGTCGCCGGGGGCGTCTCCACCTGGATCGACTGGCTGATCCGCTCGCATCCCGAACTCACCTTCACGGTCCTCGCGATCCTGCCGGGCGCCCCGACCAGCGAGCCGCGCTATGCTAGGCCGGACAACCTCCTCTCGATCGAACACGTCCGGCTCGACGACAACAATATGGGCACGACGCATGACTGGCCGGCCGCGACCCCGGAATATACCGGCGAACTCATCGGCCACCTGCTGACCGACGGCGACACGCGCCAACTCAGCGAGTTGATGAAGCTCCTGGGCCCTCCGGGACGACGGGTCTCGCTCGATACCCTGCTCAACTCGCCGGAAGCCTGGCAGACCATGTGCTACCACTATGGCTCCATGGCCCATGCCTCGTTCCTGGGCTATTTCTGGGCCTGGCGGACGTTGGTCGGCGGCCTCTTCCGGGTCTTGACCTGCCCCCTGCCCCAGGCCCGCATCTATCACGCTGTTTCCACCGGCTATGCCGGCCTCATCGGTGCGCGCGCTGCCATCGAAACCGGCCGCAAGACGCTCATCACCGAGCACGGCATCTATTCCAACGAACGCCGCATCGAGATCCTGATGGCCGACTGGATTTCCAACAGCATCGATAACGGCCTCGACCTCTCCGATGACCGCAAGGATATCCGCGAACTCTGGGCCCGCAGCTTTGAAAGCTTTGCCCGCGTCGCCTACAATTCGGCCACCGAGATCGTGGCGCTTTATGAAGCCAACCAGACCTTCCAGCTGGCACTTGGTGCCGGCCCCGAAAAGCTGAGTGTCATTCCCAACGGCGTTGATTCAGAACGCTTCGGCCGGATCAAGCCGATCTCGCATGACCGCCCGACCATCGCCTTTATCGGCCGGGTCACGCCCATCAAGGACGTGCAGACCTTCATCGACGTCGCCGAACGGCTGCGACGACGCTTCCCCGACCTCCAGGCCCTCGTCATTGGCCCGATGGATGAGGACCCCGAATATGCGCAAAGTTGCATAACCGAGGTCAACCGGCGGCAATTGGCGGACACGGTGTCCTTCACCGGCCCGGTAAATGTCGTCGACTATCTCGGGCGCATCGACGTCCTGGTTCTCACCAGCATCAGCGAGGCTCTCCCCCTCGTTATCCTCGAAGCCGGCGCGGCAGGCGTTCCCTGCATTGCCACCGACGTCGGGGCATGCCGCGAAATCCTCGAAGGCCCAGCCAACGACGGGGAATCCATCGGCCCCGGCGGCATGGTCGCCCCCGTGGGCGCCAATGACGAAATCGCCCTGGCCATCGGCCTATTGCTCGCCGACCAGCAACGCCTCCACGCCTATGGCGACAATCTGCAACGCCGCGTGCGCAAGCACTATCGCGCCGAGGCCGTCGCCGACGCCTATGGCGCACTCTATGGGCGCAATTTCGCGCCTCAACCCCAAATGGTGTCGTGATGGCCGGGATAGGGTTTGCACTGAAAAAACTGAGCAGCCAGGACAATCTGGCTTCGCGATCCCTCGCCGGCGGTCACGCGATCATGATCGCCTCGGGCCCCTGGATCGTCATCATGATCGGTTTGGCGATGCTGCACATCCTGGGGCGGCCACTGCTCGATCCCACGGACCTGAAGGTCTTCAGCATCCTGGTGATCTACAGCTTCGCCCTGTCCCTCGTCATCACCTCGCCGATCTCGCTCGATGCGACGCTGCGGGTGTCGCGCATTCTCTTCCTGCGCCGCTTCGAGGAAGTGCACGGCATCTATCTCGCCGCCGTCTTTATCACCACCTTGCTGTCGCTGATCGGCGGAACCGTGGTCTTCTTCATGCTCATCCGCCTGCCGCTTGGCCTTGGCCTTGCAGCAATCATCTGCGTGGTTCAGGTGTCCCACCTGTGGCTCGCCATGTCCTTCGTCGCCGCCATCAAGCAATACGGCACGGTGACCTCGGCCTTTGCCTTGGGCCTGAGCTGTTCCATCATCTTCGGCACCTCGGCAGCCGCACTCGGCAATGGCCCCGGCGGCATGCTCATCGGCTTCAGTATCGGTCTCTGCATCTCGTTCTGCATCCTCAACTTCCTCATCCTCAAGACCTTCCCCGGCCCCTTGACAGCGCTGCGCGATCTGCCGGCAAAACTGCGCAAAATCCGTCCTGCATCAGGCACGTTCATCGCCGCCGGCATCTGCAGTGCCCTCGCCGTCTGGATCGACAAGATCATCGTCTGGCAATCGAGCGAGGGAACGGCCGTTGCCGATGGCCTCATCTATTCGGCCCGCTACGACAGCCCCATGTTCATGGCCTATCTGTCCATCGTGCCGGTGATGTCGATCCTGGTGGTCTGGCTCGAAACAACCTTCTTCAACAATTACCGCCACTATCGCGACATCGTGCATTCGGGCGGAACGCTGCGTCAGATCGACGAGCAACGGGCAAGCCTGGCGCAGAACGCCGTCGACACGGTCTTCTCAGCCTTCCTCATCCAGCTCACCATCAGCGTGTCCCTGGCGGTCATGGCGCCGCTTCTCGCCGACCTGCTCGGCCTGCCCTATGACGCCATTTCCGTGCTGCGCCTGGCGCTTGTCGGGGCCGCCTTCCACTTCCTGTTCCAGGCCAGTTGCGGGGTCATCCTCTTCGTCCAATACGGCAAGGCCTATCTCTGGCTGCAGGTTCTGTTCCTGGCCCTGAACGCGGCCGGCACGGCCATCATGCTGAGCAATCCCGACTATCTCGGACTCGGCTACGTCCTGGCCTCGATCGCCAGCGGAACCCTGGCCTATGCCGCCATGCGCCGCGCCTTGGGCACCCTCAATCGCCTGACTTTCGTCGTCAACAACCCAGCCATTACCGGCTGATTCATTGCAGAACGTAGATTATTGAGAGGCCGATATGAGCAGCGACAATCCGGTTATTTCCGGCACCGTCCGAGAGCCCCCGATAACTGCCGTTTCGTCCTCCCGGTCAAACGTGCTCGCCTTTGCCGAAGGTATCCTCTTGCTGGGCGGGGTGGCCCTCATCGAGCATTCCGGCTTGATGTCATTTGCCTCCTGGCCCGTTCATCCCTTCCTCTTCATCGCCATCCTGCTGAGCGCGCAATATGGCGTGCTCGGCGGCGTCCTCGCCGCCATGGGCGCAACCGCGATCTCCTACCTCAACGGCCTGCCAACGCGCCCCTTCGATATGTCCCATGCCGAATACTTTCGCCTGACCTGGGCCGACCCGCTCTCCTGGGTCCTTGCGGCGCTCATGGTGGGTATCGTGACATCCCGGCGCAGCCGAATGCTCGAGGAACAAGGCGAGCAATTGCGCAAGGCGCGCATGGCCGAGGGCTTGATAGCTGCGCAGTATCAGGTGCTGGCCCAGCGCACGCACAAGCTCGAGCGCAGTCTCGCCGGGCGCGCTGACTTGTCCATCCCCGAAAGCCCGCCGCCCCTGGCTGACACCGGCAAAGGTCGAGGCAAGACCCCTTCCCGGTCAAAAACGCGGCCAGTGCCTTCGATCGAACGCTGAAGGCAGGCCTGGCCCACGGCACATCTCCCGAAAGCCGTTCCAGCTTCGGGCGACATGCGCAAGCACAGGACTCCTAAGCGCAACAAGCGATCCGGCAGATCACGACACGCCTTAGTTTTCGAGGCTAGGCCACATCCGGCGAGCCGTATTGCTGGCTTCCACCCTGTTGCGCACCTGTAGCTTGGAGAAGGTGTTCGACAGATGAAACTTCACCGTACGCTCGGTGATGTCGAGACGCACCCCGATCTCCCGATTACTGAGCCCCCGCGCCAGAAACTGCAGGACCTGCGTCTCCTGTTTCGAGAGCTTGGCGTCTCCCGCCCGCGCGGCAGGGGCGGACTTGGTCCGCAACATGCCGAGCAACCGCCCGAACATGTCCTTGGGAATGACATTCTCTCCCTTGTTCACCAGGCGCACGATGCTGCGCATGTCGGAGCCGGTCGTGCCCTTGAGCACATAGCCATAGACCCCCGCCTCGACGGCGCGAGCAATATCATTCTCATCTTCTGAAGCGGTGACCACCACGATCCGGGTCTCGGGATGGGCCAGCACGATGTCGGGTATGCGCTCAAGGCCATCGTCGGCCATCTGCGCATCGAGCAAAAGTACATCCGGCCTCAGCGAGGCAACCAGTTCGACCGCTTCTGCGGCGCTGCCACCCTCGCCAACGGCCGAAATATCACCCTCGACCGTCACGGCCTGGATCAATCCAGTCCGGAACATCGGGTGATCATCAACGACCACGATCCTGATCATTTTGAGTTCGACCGCTGCCGGAGCCTAGACATTTCGCACCCACATCTCGAGGCGAGTCTGGCCATCCTTCTGCACGAAAGCCAGGTTGCCACCGATACTCTGGACGCGCGCCCGCAGACCATAAAGGCCAATGCCCCGATGGTCGGCTTGCTCCACGTAGTCTGTTAGATTTTTATTGGTGATCGACAATTTTAGCACCCCTCCCTGCATTGTCGCAGTCATCGTCTGCCCCTCCGGCAGACCATGGTGGAACGCGTTATTCAGACCCTCTTGGATAAATCGATACACACAAACACACAATTCAGGGGCAGCATGAACCGGTTCTACGCGGCTGTCCACGTCTATGGTGACACCGGTGCGACGAATGTGTTGTTGTATTGCGCGCTCGATGACCTGCGCCAGGTTGAGATCTTCTATGTCGGGCAAGACCAGCGCCAAAGCGATGGCGCGGATTTCTGAAAGCGCGCCCCCCAGCGTGTCCTCGATCTCGGCGACAACCGCCTCCCGCTCGTCCTTCTTGGCCAGCCGGCGGATCTGATCGAGCCGCAATACCGCAAAGCCGATCGTTTGCGCCGGCCCGTCATGAAGGTCCGTGCCGATAGTGCGCAGATGCTTGTCGGTAAATTCGGTCACGCTCAGCGAGGCACGTTGCGCCACCGCCTTCAGTTCGCGATGCCGGACTGCGCGCGCATGCGATTGCGCCAGTCGCCGATTGAGAATCCGCCCCTGCCGCTCGATCTTGCGGCTGCCTTCGAGCACGATGCCGAAGAGAGCAGCCATGACGATCAGGCCTATCGTGGCCGCCGTCGCCCAGCTCGACAGGGTCAGCGACCAGAGATCCTTTTCGAGCGACGCGGTCACCTCCCTGAGCTGGGCAACCGCAGCGATGTCCCCGGTTTCGCGGTTGCGCAGGGGGAAATAGACCTCGATAAAATCGGTCGTAAAGCCGTGCTCGGCATAGTCTTCCGAGCTCACATCGGTGAAATCGACGCCAATCTCGCCCGCAAAGGCGCGCTGCACCTTGATGGGCATTTCAAGTTGGCGCGCTTCCAGTTCCGGACTGTTGGAATAAAGGATGGTGCCGTCCGCGAGCCACAGGTCGAGATAGGGAAACTCGGCCAGAAGGGTCTCGTCATTCATCATCGCATCCAGCGCCAGCCGGTCGCTTTCGGCCAGGCGTCCATCCGAGCCAAGTTGCTGGATATGCGGGTCGATCATCCCCTCGACGAGCGCGGGCACCACCGTGCCCCGGCGCGCGAGCGTAATTTCGGTCATGGCGCTGGTGATAAGCACACCGCACAGGAGCATGGCGGCCACGGTGACGGCGCTACCGTAAAGGGCGAACTGGTGGGCGAGTGGGAGCCGCTTCCAGCGCTTCAGCACCCCTTTGAACACGCCTCGCCGATCGGTCAAATCTTGCTCCGCACGCAACGCCGTTCTCAACCAATTCGATAGTATACCTACAGTATTGCCTCTACCAGCCCTCCCCTCGAACAGGGGTTAATAGCGAGATTTTCCCGGCCGCAAATAAATTCAAGGCGGATCAGTGAGATACAAAATAATACTGACAGAAGAACTCACCAATCTCGGGCCGAGTACCTGTTCTTAAGTACAGTTTCCGACGGGCCAAAAGTCTAGTTCAGCGTCGGACCTTTATGCCGCCGATCGGCTAGACGTTCCGACCTGACGCCCAGCCGAGATGTTGGGCACTATCCTTCTCCGATGAAGGCTGCGGCAGTCGCCGGGCCAGGGATGGTGAAAGCCGCCTATTGCAGGCTGCGTTTTGCGCCGGAGGGGTAGTGATGGTTACCTATATCAAGAGCGACCTTGAATTCATTCTCAAGCAGATCAAGATTTCGGAAGCCGATGCCGCATTTCGACAGGGCATTTCGACCGGCGACCCGCTGAATGTGGCTAAGCCGCTGTTTGGGCCCGGAGGATCCATTCCGGCCTACAACATCGCCTGGGGCCTGCGCACGGTCGATGGCAGCTACAACCACCTCCTGCCCGGCCAGGAACAATGGGGCGCCTCGGACCGCGAGTTCAATGAGCTCGTGCCGCCGGAGTTTCGCACCGTCCTGGGCCCGGTAGACACCAATGGCCCCAATGTCCCGAACGGCGTTGTGCAATTTCCATTTCCCTACACACCGGGCAACGACGCCGATGGCGCTGGGCCTAACGCCACTCCCGGCGACGTCATTGACCCATCGGTCCGCACCACCAGCAACCTCATCGTTGATCAGACGCTGAGCAACCCGGCTGCGATCGTGACGGCGCTGACGCGCAACGGCATTGCCGGTGACCTGCTGGTCATTGCGTCCTCCATCATGGCTGCTTACGAGCCGCTCAAGCCCCTGTTCAAGGCGGTAGACGACGCACTCGACGCTTATTCGGAAGCGCAGGCGGCGGCCGACGTGGCCGTTCCTCCCAGCCCGGCGCTCGACGCCGCCGCCGCTGCCGCCCTGGTGGTTCTCCAGGCCGCCCAGACCGCACTTGCCGATGCCCGTGCGCTGGACGCCGATGGCGCCGGCCCGGGTGTCTCGTTCGATGACTTGCTCGCCGCCAACGGCGTCGAATTGAGCGGCGCCAATGTGGTTCTGCCCAATATCGCGCCCGACGAGGGCCTGTCAGCGCCGTTCAACTCCTGGTTCACCCTGTTCGGCCAATTCTTCGATCATGGTCTGGACCTCGTGAACAAGGGCGGGAACGGGACCGTCTTCATCCCGCTGACGACGGACGATCCACTTTATAATCCCGACCTTGACGGGGCCGACAACATTGCCGGAACCGCCGACGATCCAAACAACTTCATGGTGCTGACCCGCGCCACCACCTCACCTGGCGCCGATGGCATCCTCGGGGACAATCCCGCGACGCCGCTGGTCGATGAAAGCCTCGACGATGGCCGGCCGGTCAATACGACGACGGCCTATGTCGACCAGAATCAGACCTATACGTCCCATCCCTCGCATCAAGTGTTCCTGCGCCAATATGTGATGACCGCCGATGGTCCACGAGCAACGGGCCACCTGATCGAAGGCAACAATGGCGGCATGGCCAACTGGGGTGAACTCAAGGTCCAGACCAGCGACATGCTGGGCTTCGAGCTCCTGGACCAGGACGTGGGTAGTGTGCCGCTGCTGCGCACCGACCCCTATGGCAATTTCATCCGCGGCGCCAACGGCTTCCCGCTCGCAGTCACCGATATTGGCCCGGACGGCATACCCAATACCGCCGACGACCTTACGGTCGAGGGTAATCCAGCCGCCAATGGCGGATTGGGCGTCAGCCTTGTCGGCATTGTTCGCACCAATCAGGCCTTCCTGGCGGACATCGCCCACAATGCCGTGCCTGATGGTCTCGCCGATGGCGACATCACGATCGGTCTCGACAATGGCGATGGCTCGCAAACTGACGGAAACTATGACGACGAACTGCTCGACCGGCACTTCATCGCCGGCGATGGCCGCGTCAACGAAAATATCGGTCTAACGGCGGTGCACCATGTGTTCCATGCCGAGCACAACCGGCTGGCCGACCACACCAAGGAAGTGGTGGTGGCCGACGCCCAGGCAATGCTGCTTGGCGGCGCAAGCCACGCCGAGGCCGTGGCATTCCTGAACGAATGGCTGGAAGTCGATGTGGCTACCGTCCCGACCACCGTGGGGCAGATCAGCGCCCTGGTGTGGGATGGCGAGCGCCTGTTCCAGGCCGCCAAGTTCGGCACCGAAATGCAGTACCAGCACCTCGTCTTCGAGGAGTTCGCACGCAAGGTCACACCGTCGATCAACACATTCCTCGTGCCTGACGGTTTTGACACCACCCTCGATCCCACGATCGTCGCGGAGTTCGCCCACACCGTCTACCGCTTCGGCCACTCCATGCTGAACGAGGATATCGAAAGGTTCGACGCGAATTTCGCTGCCGACCATATTGGCCTGATCCAGGGCTTCCTGAACCCGGTCCAGTTCGACACCAACGGCACGGTGAATGACGCAGTCGCTGCCGGTGACATCATCCGCGGCATGACCCGGCAAACCGGCAATCATATCGACGAGTTCGTCACCAGCGCCCTGCGCAACAATCTCCTGGGCCTGCCGCTCGACCTTGCAACCATCAACCTGGCGCGTGGTCGCGATACCGGCGTGCCAACCTTGCAGGACGCGCGCCGTTCCTTCTACGAAATGACCAACCAGGACGCCCAGCTAAAACCCTATGAGAGCTGGACGGATTTCGCCCTCAACCTCAAGAACGAAGTCTCGATCATCAACTTCATCGCGGCCTATGGCACGCACCCGTTGATCACCGGACAGACCACAATCGAGGGCAAGCGCGACGCTGCCCTGACGATCATTACCGGCAATTCTGTCGGCGGGCTGACCGTACCAACTGACCGGCTCGACTTCCTCAATGCAACGGGCACCTACGCACCCGACGGGGTCGGTGCGAACGACGACACGCTTGGCGGACTCGACAATGTCGATCTGTGGATCGGCGGCCTCGCTGAAAGGACCATGCCGTTCGGCGGCATGCTCGGTTCGACATTCCAGTTCGTCTTCGAACGCCAGATGGAGAACCTGCAAAGCGGCGACCGCTTCTACTATCTGCAGCGGCTCGACGGGTTGCACCTGTTCGGCGAGATGGAGGCGAACTCCTTCGCCGCCATGATCATGCGCAACACCAACGCAACCCACCTGCCCTCCGACGTCTTCTCGGCTCCGGGACTGATCCTGGAGGTCAACCAAGCCAGGCAGTTCAATGACTCCAATGGCGATGGCGTGCTGGATTCGCTCGACCCCTTGGGGCCGGGCCTGCTGACCCAGCTGGTCATCCGCAACAACCCGGCAACGCCGGGAGCTGACACCAACTATCTGCGCTATACCGGGGGCGACCACGTCGTCCTGGGCGGCACTGACAGTGCCGACACCCTGATTGGCGGCATCGGCGACGATACGCTGCATGGTGACGGTGGCAACGACAAGCTCGAAGGCGGGTTCGGTAACGACATCATCAATGCCGGTGCCGGCGACGATATCATCGTCGACATTGGCGGCGACGACAACGTCAAGGCCGGCGACGGCAATGACGTCGTCCATGCCGGCCCCGGCCTCGACCTGATCCTTGGTGGCGCCGGGACGGACTTCATCTTCCTCGGCACCGACGAGGGGTCCGAAGTGTTTGCCGGCACAGGCGACGACTTCGTCTATGGCAACAAGAATGCCGAACGCATTCTCGGCAACGAAGGCAGTGACTGGATCGAAACCGGCACGTTCGACGGCGCGCCTGGCGACAACTTCGACGAAGTCTTCGCCCAGGACGAGATCAACGGCCACGACGTGTTCCTGGGTGATGGCGGCTTCGACGAGTTCATCGGCGAAGGCGGCAATGACATCATGGTCGGCAGTGCCGGCCGCGGCAAAATGGTGGGCATGTCTGGCTTCGACTGGGCGACCTACAAGGACAATACGCTAGCGGTGAATGCGGATCTTTCGATCCCCATCATCTTCGACGAAGCGCCTGTCCTGCCCCAAAATGCAGCGCTGGACGAGTATGAATCGGTCGAGGGCCTGTCAGGTACCAAGTTCAACGATATCCTGACCGGTACCGAGGATCTGGCGGCAGACCGTGCGCCGCTGGCACAAGGCGGCACGACCGGCTATCGCGGCAGCGTGCTGACCGCCGAAGGCATCGCCCTCATCCAGGGCCTGCAGGAGCTGCTCGGCGCTGGCGTCACAACCTTCGATGCTGGCGACATCATCCTCGGCGGCGACGGCAGCGACACCATGCGCGGCAATGGCGGCGACGACATCCTCGATGGTGACAAGTGGCTCGACGTGCAGATCGGGGTCTATGCCCCCGGCGACGTGGACCATGAGGGCGAGCCGATCGCCCTGCACAACTCGATGACGACACTTGCCGCCTCGATGTTCAACGGTTCGATCAATCCGGCGCAGCTGGGAATCGTGCGGACCATCCGCAACAGCAATGACCAAACCGACAGCGACGGCATCGCCGATGTCGACCGGGCGGTCTTTTCGGGCGCCCGGGCCGAATACGACATCGACTTCAGCCCGGACGGCACCATAACGGTGGCCCATGTCGGCGGCACGCAGGCCGACGGCACCGACACCGTGCGGAACGTCGAAGTGCTTGATTTCACCGACCAGGACGTCCTGTTGCAAGTGCCAACGCTGGACCTGCATGGCCCAACTACGGCCACAACGACCGCCACGGTGGCTCAGGCCTATCGCGACGAGTTCGCATCGAACGCTTACAACCTCAACAACGGCGCCTCGAACTGGAATGGAAACTGGACCGAGACCAACGACGGGGCTGGGGCCGGCAGCCCTACGGCGGGCGACATCCAGGTAGCTGGGGGCCGGCTACAGTTTAACAACGCAACGGACGGCGGCGAATATGTGGCTCGTGCTGTCAATCTCGCGGGCGTAACGAGGGCAACGCTCTCATTCTCCTGGGAGGCAGACGATCTAGATGGCGGCAATGAGACCGTGTCTGTCGAGGCGCGAAACTCTACGACCGGCGCATGGACCACGATCGGCACGTTCGGCGGCGACACTACCGGTAGTTTCTCGCAGACATTGGCCGCGGGGCTGACCGGAGCGAACACTCAAATCCGCTTTATTGCCAATGGTAGCCTGGAAGGCGACGACAATTTCTATATCGACAACGTCAACATCCAGACCGAGATCGACACGCTTACGCCTGTTCCCGGTGCCCCCGGCAACAACTACGCCGGTACTTTCACCGAAGACGGCGGCGGCGTGGCCATCGTTGCCGGGCCGGTGATCACCGATGACGGCACGACCATCGCTTCGGCCCGGGTGGTGCTGACCAATGCCAGCGACGGCGACACTCTCTCTGCCGCAGGCTTGCCTGCCGGAATCACGGCGGCAGTCACCAATGTCGCCGGGCAGATCACATTGACACTGACGGGCAATGCTTCGCCCGCCGCGTACCAGACAGCGCTGCAGCAGGTGCGGTTCAACAACCCATCGAACAACCCAAGCACGGTTGCCCGTGTGTTGCAGGTGACGGTCAATGATGGCCTGCTCAACAGCGCGATCGCCACGGCCACGATCTCGGTCGTGGCACAGAACGACGCACCCGTTGGCAATGCCGACACCGTCATCACCAACGTGGCTGCCGGGACAACCTTCTCGATCGCGCGGTCGGCCCTCTTGGCCAACGACACGGATCCCGAAGGCAGCGCCCTCAGCATCACCGCGGTGGGCTCGCAGATCGGCCTCAATGCGCCGGCTCTCGGCGTGGATGTAGTGACCGTCTCGGATCTTACGACCGGTCCGGCCGGCGGTTCCTTCAACTACGTCGTCAGCGATGGTGCTCTTACGGATGCCGCCAACCTGGTGACCGTCGTCCGTCAGACCGGCACGATCACTGGTACGGGCACCAGCGACATCATCGTCGGGGATACATTGGGCACGACGATCAACGGCAATGGCGGCAACGACAATATCAATGCCGGCGACGGCAGTGACACGATCGTCGCTGGCACAGGCGATGACATCATCCTGGGCGGTACCGGCAACGATACGATCGTGTGGAACACCAACCTGGCCGGAAGCGACACCGACGGCTTCGACATGGTCAACGGACAGGACGGCGGCAGCGATACCTTCGTGGTCAACGGACGTGCGGGGCTAGCCGAAACGTTCCGGATTTACGCCAGGCAGGCAGCTCTCGACGCTGGCATCCCGGTGACCGGGGCCGACAGCGAAATCATCATCACCCGCACGGTTGGGGCGACGATGACCGTCATCGCCGAGCTCGACAATATCGAGGAGATCAGTGTTAACACGCTGAACACCACGGCGAATAACGGGAATAACCCGAATACCCCCGACGGCGGCGCATCGAACGGCGACACGATCCAGGTGATCGGCAACTTCAATTCGCCCTTCACTAGCCTCAACTTCAGCACGATCACCATCGACGGCAATGCTGGCGACGACACGGTCGATATCTCGGCCCTGAGTTCGGCACATCGCATCGTGTTCAAGTCCAATGGCGGCCACGACACAATCGTGGGCAGCTTGCGACCCCAGGACGTGATCGAGCTGCCGGAGGGGATGACGCTGGACGACTTCGACGAAACCACTGACGAGAACGGCGTGACCACGCTGACCAATGGCCAGCACAGCATTTCCTACGTGGCGACCGGCGAGGGCCCGCAGATCGGCGGTGACGACGACGACGAGGATGAGGACGACGACGAAGACGACGATCACGAAGATGACGACTGCGACGATGACGATGATGACGATGCCTCGTCTGCTGGTGGTCCTGTTCTTGGGACGCCGCAGGATGATGTGTTGCTGGGAACGTCCGGCGGGGACCTGGTGTTCGGCTTTGCCGGGACGGACTACATCATCGCCAATGCCGGAGTGGACGTGATCCGGGCGGGTGCCGGTGATGACTTCGTCGATGCCGGAGCGGGTCGCGATGTGGTCTTTGCCGATGATGGTGACGATGATGTCTTCGGCGGCGATGACGATGACCTGCTCTATGGCGAGGCGGGTGACGATCGCCTCTTCGGTGGCTCGGGCAATGACCTCATCGATGCCGGGGCAGATGACGACACCGTCTTCGGTGGCGCCGGCAACGACCTCTTCGTCGGTTCGCTGAATGATGGCAACGACACCTATTATGGTGGCGAGATCTCGGGCGATGCCGGCAATGACACGCTGGACCTGGCCTTCCTCACCGCCGATGCCACGGTGGACCTGGGCACCGGGGTGGGTGGCCGCGGCAGCGCGGTGTCGAGCCAGAGTGGCACCGATACGCTCTATGGGGTGGAGAATGTCACCACCGGCTCGGGCGATGACGTGATCACCATGAGCAATGCCGTCAATGTGGTGGATGGCGGGGCGGGTGAAGACATCTTCGTCTTCGGATCGGCCACTGCCGCCCATGGCGACACGATCAAGGGCTTTGAGGCCGGCGACAAGATCGATCTCTCGGGGATCGATGCCAATGCCGGGGTGGCGGGGAACAACAGCTTCACCCTCCAAACCTCCACCACGGCCCCGGGCCAGATCGTGGTCACCCATGAGACGCGGGAGGATGGGGAATATACCGTCATCTCGGGCAATACGGCCGGGGACAATGCCCCCGAGTTCCGGATCAGCATTGCCGGCAACCACGCCCTGACCGGCACCGACTTCAACCTTTAGCCTCCAACTGCCCGGCCGGTTTAACCGGCCGGGCTTTTTCCTTTCGATAATCCACCATTCCGGGGGCTGATCATGGCATCGACGACAAAGGTTTTAGCCGAACATCGCGGCGACGAGATGCTGCGCCGGGAGTTCAAGGGCGTCGCGGTCTTCCTGTTCTGGATCTCGGGCATCATCAATGTGCTGGCTCTGACCGGCTCGTTCTACATGCTGCAGATCTATGACCGGGCCCTGACCAGCGGCTCCATCCCGACCCTCCTGGCGCTCTCCATCCTCGTTATCGGCCTCTATCTCTTCCAGGGCGTCTTCGACATCGTGCGCAGCCAGCTCTTGGTGCGCATCGGCGCCCGCTTTGATCGCATGCTGGCCCCCATTGCCCATCGCGTCAGCGTCGACATGCCCCGCTTCGGCTTTTCCACCGGCGAGGCATTGGAGCGCGGCCGCGACGTCGACACCATCCGCACTTTTATGGGCAGCCAGGGCCCGGTGGCCCTGTTCGACCTGCCCTGGGTGCCGCTCTACATTCTGTTCGTCTACTTCCTCCACCCCGTGCTCGGCGCCCTGACGCTGGGTGGCGCCTTTGTCCTGACCCTCCTCACCATCTGGACCGAACTCAAATCCAGAAAGCTCGCCGCCGCCGCCCAACAGGCCTTCCTCACCCGCAATGCCGTGGCTGACTCCAATGCCCGCAATGCCGATATCTTGAAAGCCATGGGCTTTGCCGGCCGGGCCGTCAGCCGCTTCAACGAGGTCAACCAGGACCACCTGACCCTGCAGACCCGCGCCAGCGATGTCATCGGCACCTTTGGCGCCTTCTCGCGCATTTTGAGGATGGTGCTGCAATCGGCCCTATTGGGCGTCGGTGCTTACCTGACGATTCAGGGTCAGATGTCTGCCGGCGCCATCATCGCCGTCTCGGTCGCTTCCTCCCGCGCCTTGGCCCCCATCGACATGGCCATCGGCAATTGGAAGGGCGTCGTCGCCGCCCGCCAGGCGTTCAAGCGCCTGCGCGATACCATGGTGGCCCTTTCCAACATGACCAAACCGCTCGACCTGCCGGCCCCCTCCAAGTCGCTCAAGGTGGACAAGATCTCGGTGGCAGCCCCCGCCTCGGGCCGCGTGTTGCTGACCGAAGTCGCCTTCGAGCTCAATGCCGGCCAGGGTCTTGGGGTGATCGGCCCCAGCGGCGGCGGCAAGACCACGCTGGTCCGGGCCCTGACCGGTATCTGGCCATCCCTGCGCGGTGCCATCCGTCTCGACGAGGCTGACCTCACCCAGTGGGACGAGGACAAGCTCGGCCAATATGTGGGCTATCTCCCCCAGGACGTGGCCCTGCTCGATGGCACGATCGTGGAGAACATCACCCGCCTGGCCCCGCAGCGCGATGCCCGCGCCATTGTCGCGGCCACCAAGGCGGCGGGCGTGCACGAGATGATCGTCAGGCTCCCCGATGGCTATGACACCCAGCTCGGCCCCATGGGCACCGCCCTCTCGGCCGGCCAGCGCCAGCGCATTGGTCTGGCCCGGGCGCTTTATGGCGATCCCTTCGTGGTCATCATGGACGAGCCCAATGCCTTCCTCGATGCCGAGGGCGAACAGGCGCTGAACCTGGCCATCCGCCAGATCCGGGCCCGCGGCGGCATTGCCATTGTCGTTGCCCATCGGCCCTCGATCCTGGCCGAGGTCGACATGGTGGCCGTCATCCAGAATGGCCGGCTGACCGCCTTCGGTCCCAAGGAAGAGATCGTTGCCGGCCAGCGCCAGGCCAACCTCAATACCAATGCCGGTGGCCTCAAAGTGGTCGAGCCGCGGACGGAAACGGGAGGCATGGCATGATCATCGAGGCCAAATCCAGCCAGCAGCAGCACCAAAAATCCGATCCGGCCGACCTGCGGAAGAAGCTCGAGTTCAACGTTCCCGAGAAAACCTCGCGCCTGCCGGTCTATCTGGCGCTGTTCTTCACCGGCATCGCCGCCTATGTGAAAAGCGTCTTTCCGGCTGACGCCCAGGACCAGGTGTCCCCCGGCACCGAAGCCAATCCCGCCGCCAATAGCGGTGCCCCGCGCGGCACCCGCCACGAACCCGGCGGCCCCGGGGTCGATCTCATGACCACCGGCGGCATCGAGGAAGAACAGCCCCGGAGTGCAGTCCGGCACGCCGCCCTGGGCTGGGACGAGGCTTTTACCATGCCCGACCCGATCGCCTTCCACTATACCGCGGCCTCCTTCGACTTCCTGGGCCCCAATGTCGCCCCCTTCTTCCCTGCTGCCGTCCACTACCGGCCGCAGAACGACAATGCCGCCCTCTTCGATCGCGCCGAGCCGAACATCACCCCGTCTTCCTCTGGTCCAAAGTCTCATCAGGACACCCCGAGCCCCAGCGAGGACGACGGCGACAATGACAATGCCGACCTGGACGAAGACGACGAGGATGATGACGACGACAACGCCACCAACCGCGCCCCCACCGTTCTGGGCCCGGTCCGCCTCCACGACGTCTTTGCCGGCCAGGTCGTGCTGATCGGCCTCTCCCAGCTGCTCTTTGGGGCCAGCGATCCCGACAATGATATCCTGACCATCAACGACCTCACCGTCACTGGCGCCACCCTGGTGCAGACCAGTGCAGGCTGGACCCTGACCACGCTCCCCGGCATGCTCGGGCTCGTCACCTTCACCTATGAGATCAGCGATGGCCTGATCGAGATCGTGCAGACCGCCAGTCTCGAGATCGTCCGCAACCAGGTGCACCTGACCGCCAATGCCGACGTCTATGCCGGCACCCCCTGGGACGACGACATCGACGCTCTGCCCGGTCATGACATCATCGACGCCCGCGCCGGCAATGACAGCGTCACCGGCGGGCTCGGCGACGACCACATTCTTGGCGGGGACGGCGACGACACCCTCTTTGGCAATGAAGGCAATGACATCATCTTCGGCGGCGAGGGCAACGACACCATCGGCGGCGGCCCCGGCAATGACCAGCTCTTCGGCGAAGCCGGCAATGACATCATCCATGGCGACCAAGGCAACGACACCATCGAGGGCGGTACAGGCGACGACATCATCAATGGCGGTGAGGGTGACGACACCATTGAAGGCAATGAAGGCAACGACACCGTCGCCGCCGGAGCCGGAAACGACACCGCCAAGGGTGGCGAGGGCGACGATGTTATCCACGGCGACGAAGGGGACGACACAATAGAAGGCAACGAAGGCGACGACATTCTCGATGGCGATGAAGGGGACGACATCATCGCCCCCGGCACCGGCAATGACCGCGTCGATGGCGGCGAGGGCCATGATACGCTCGACTATTCGACCTTCACTGCCGACATTCATCTCGACTTCGAGGCCGGCACCGCCTTGAGCGAAGAGATCGGCGAAGACCTTTTCGAAAGTATCGAGGAAATCATCGGCGGCGAGGGCAATGACACCTTCGTCTTCGGCGCCACCGCAGCCATCGTTGCGGGTGGAGAGGGCCACGACCTCTTTATCTTTGCCGTGGCCGATGAAAGGCCCACCCTGAGCCACCAGATCGTCTTCGGCATTCTCGACTTCGTCGTTGGCGACCGCATTCACGTTGCCCAGTACGAAATATCCCGCCGGGCCGAACGGCTCGAAGAAGAGCGCTTTGGCGATGTCTACGATGCCATCGACGATGGCTTCGAGGCCGGCCTGCCGATCCGCGTCACCTATGCGACCTACGACGATATCGACCACACCATCATCGAGGCCGACGTCGACCGAAACGACTTCTATGAAATCTCCATAACCCTGGATGGCGTCCACTTGCCTCTAGCGATCGGCAATCAAGTCGCTTAACCGGCGACCCGGAGTAAACAGATGAGTTCCATGGACATGGCGGCACCCTATCCTCGTGCCAACCCGACGCATAGCAAGGTCAAGAGTTCGGACTTCTCGCTGCGTGGACGTGTGATAACCGGCAGTATCGCAGCCGTTCTGCTCCTCGCCGGCATTGGCGGCTGGGCCGCTACGGCCAAGCTGTCGGGCGCCGTCATCTCCAGCGGTACCGTGCTGGTCGCCGAAAACGTCAAGATCATCCAGCACCCCGATGGCGGGGTGATCCAGGCCATCAACGTCCACAAGGGCCAGCATGTCGATGCCGGAGAGGTCCTGCTGCGTCTCGACGACGTGCAGATCCGCACCGAGCGCTCGATCATCATGGGCCAGCTGGCCGAACTGTCGGCGCGGCAGGCAAGGCTGATCGCCGAGCGCGACGCCGCCAGGGAAATCTCGTTTCCGCTCGATTTTCTCTCGACCTATCCCGACGCCATCCTGATCCTGCACGGCGAACAGCAGCTGTTCGAAAGCACGACCAGGAACCGCGAATCCCAGCGCGAACAGCTCCAGCTGCAAGTGTCGCAATTGGAGGAGGAAATCGGCGGCCTCCAGTTCCAGGCCACCGCCCTCGCCGACGAACTTGCACTCGCGCGCGAGGAACGCGACCGCATGGGCGCACTCTCCGAAAAGGGCCTGATCGAAGCCACCCGCCTCAATTCCGCCGATCGCGAGCTGGCGCGCATGCTCGGCTCCCAAGGCGAGCTGACCGCCAGCATAGCCCGCTCCACCGCCCGCATCAGCGAAATCAATCTGCAGATCCTGGCGATCGATGATGTTGCCTATACCGAGGCCCAGCGCGAGCTGCGTACCGTAACGGCCAACATTGCCGAGCTGAACGACCGCCTCGTGGCGATCGAGGATCGCCTGGACAGAACCCTGATCCGCGCCCCGGTGAGTGGCTCGGTCAACGAGCTGGCCGTGACCACCCTGGGCGGTGTCATCGGCTCGGCCGAACGCCTGCTCACCATCGTGCCCGACGATGCCGATCTCTCGATCGAGTTCCGCGTCGCCATCAACGATATCGACCAGATCCTGCCCGGCCAGGAAATAAAACTCCGCTTCAGCGCCTTCGACCAACGCACGACCCCGGAAATCCCTGCCGTGGTCTCACGCGTCTCGGCGGCCGCCACCAGCGATCCGCAGAGCGGACAGAGCTACTATGTCGCCGAGGCCAGCGTCACCGGCGACCTTTCGGTGCTCGGCAATCGCGGGCTCATTCCCGGCATGCCGGTCGAGGTCTTCGTCCAGACCCAGGAACAGGTCGCCATCGCCTATTTCGTCAAACCCTTCACCGATCAGATCTCCCGCGCCTTCCGTGAAGAGTAAGTACTACTGACATTCGGGTTAATCACATTTGCAAACTCACAAATAAAGGGAATTTACCGATCATTAATAAAGTCGTAGGCTCCGAAGTACGAGGAAAACGGGGGTTGCAGGCAAGTACTGCTTTTGTGCAATGAGGAAAGCAATCAGAGTCGCCATCGCCGATGACCATCCGGTTTTGCTTGCCGGCATGGTCTCACTGTTCTCCGGTAGCGATCGGCACGAGATCGTCGGTCAGGCCGACAGCGCCGACGCCAGCATGGAACTTGTCAGGACCCTTTCCCCTGATGTCATCATCATGGATCTGAGCATGCCGGGCGACGTGTTCCGGACCATTGCCCAGATCGGGGCGACTGCCCCGGATACCAAGGTTGTTGTCTTCACCGCCTATTGCAGCATCGAATCCGCGCTCAAGGCGCTCGATGCCGGCGCCACCGGTTTTGCTCTCAAGGGCAGCCCCTCTTCCGAACTTCTCGAAGCCATCGATACGGTCATGGCCGACCAGATGTTCGTCACCCGCCAATATGCCAGCCAGGTCATGAATGGCCTCCGCGACCGGGCGCGCCGACAGGCACTGGACGAGGCCGTCCGCCTCAATGTGCGCGAAAAGCAGATCGTTGGCCACCTCATGCAGGCCCGGACCAATCGCGAGATCGCCGCCGCGCTCCACATCAGCGAAAAGACCGTCAAACACTACATGACCGGCCTCATGCTCAAGCTCAAGGCACGCAACCGCGTGGAGGTCGTCATCGCCTCCCGACTGAGCCAGGAGCAGGCAGACGCCCGCTCGTGACCGGCACAAGAGCCGCGGAAACGCCGAGGCTATGCCTCAGCGGTTGCGCAGCATCAGATGCCGTTCCCAGGCAAAAGCCGTATCGACAATCGTATAGAGATCGTTGAGCCGCGGCACCCAGCCCAGCAGCATGCGCGCCTTTTGTCCGGTTGCCGTCACCGAGGCCGGATCGCCCGCCCGGCGTGGCGCTTCATTGACCCGGAACGGAACGCCGGAAATCTCGCGCACCGCGTCGATCACCTGCCGCACCGAGTACCCCTGCCCATAGGCGCAATTGATGGTGCTGCTTTCCATGCCGGCCCGCAAATGCTTCAGCAGCAAGGCATGCGCGGCGATAAGATCGGTGACATGGATATAGTCCCGTACGCCCGTTCCGTCCGGCGTGTCGAAATCGGTCCCGAAGATATCCATATGGTCCCGCTGCCCCAGGGCCGTCTGGCAGGCGACCTTGATCAGATGGCTTGCATGCGGCGTCGACTGCCCCGTACGCATCCCCGGATCGCCACCCGCCACGTTGAAATAGCGCAAGACACCAAAGGTCATGGGATGGGCGGCCGCCACGTCGGCCAGCATCCATTCCGTCATGAGTTTTGAACGCCCGTAGGGCGACATGGGGTTGAGCGGGCTCGTCTCAACCACCGGCTCAAGCCCGGTCATGCCGTAGACCGCGGCCGTCGAGGAAAAGATGAAATGCTTGATGCCGCCGCGCACCGCCGCATCGATCAGGTTGCGGGATGTCGCCGTATTATTGGCGTAATATTTGAGCGGATCGACCACGGATTCCGGCACCACGATGGAGCCGGCAAAGTGCACGATCTCGGAAATGTCGTGTTCCTCGATCAGCCGCCCGACCAGTGCGATATCTCCGGCATCGCCCCGCACGAAGATCGCCCTGCTGTCGATCGCCCAGTCAAAGCCGGTCACGAGATTGTCGAGCACCACGACCGTCTCGCCGGCATCGGCGAGGTTGAGCACCATGTGGCTCCCGATATATCCGGCCCCGCCGGTGACGAGTATCGCCATGTCGACCTCCCAAAGCGCTGCTGCATGTCTCCCGAGAATGGTCGCCGGCTTCGGAACAAAGACATGCGTGAAAACGAAGAGCTAAAGCGCAGGAAGCGAACCCCTGAGATCGCGACGCGCTGCAGATTCCACACCGACGATCACACCCATGACGCCGCCTGGGACGCAGGCAAGCCAGCGCGTCCATACCCATCCGTGCGCTCAAGCGACATCGCCGATTCCGTCGTTTTCTTTCCGCGGCTGCGCACCATTTCAATGAGATGCTCCTCATCCTGGCGCGAAATCGCAATCAGGTCGGCTCGCCGCAAGATGCGGAAATTGGCGCTATTGATCACGGCAATGGTCCCTCGGCGGACCAGGGCCTGAATGGAGCGACTGACGCTCTCCTCGGTGGTCGCGAGATAGGCGGCAAAGTCGCGCCGATTGATCGGCACACGGACGATGCCCGCCTTGCGATCCTGATCCGAACCGGCCAGCAGCTTCAGCATCATGAAGGTCGACACGCGTTCGATGACGCTCGTGCAGGCCAGGACGAGAATGCGCTCATGCGCTTCGTCGAGCTGGTGGAGGTTTTCCATGTGAATGAAGTGTTCGAGTTCGGGGTCTGCGACCAGTTGCGCTTCGAAAGCCGAACGCTCGAAGCAAGCAACAATCACACAACTCGCTGCCTCAATGGTAAATTCGGTGGCCACGCCAAAGATACGTCCAAAAAAACCGGGCGCTTCGATGACTCCGATAATATTGGACCGACCATCTGGCAGGAACGTTACCAGCTTGACTGCCCCCGAAACGACATAGCCGACGATGTCGTTCATGCCCGACTCGTATATCGTCTCGCCCTGCGAGAATTCACGCATCCGCCCTGAGGCAATCGACCGATCCGCCAGTCTTTTCAATGACAAAGGGAAATCGCTTCTATGGATAAACTGATGCGTCATTTCGCTCTCCTTGCCCCCTCAAGTGCAATTAGAGCCGAGCCAGTCGAAGCGTTCTATTCACGATGGTCGCACCAATATTCAGACAAAAGGCGCCAAGCCGAAATTGACGTTGGTCGCCTGCCGATCAGACCTTGGTCCGATCCGAAAGAAAAAGTTCAATTTGAAATCGATACAAATAGTCAAGCCGTTGATTTCTCGGGAATTTGAAACGCCGACACCGGCCGGCCACTTCACTATTTTGTGTCTTCGGATCGTACGGTTAGCGACCGGGTCAGGCCACTTGAGAGGGCATCAGCCCGCCGACGCCTCCTGAGCGATCAGCAGCGCACCAACCAGTCCGCTGTCATGGTTCAGTTCGGCCGGCACGACCTCTGGGCGGAAAAGCGGCGGTTCATCCTCAAGATGCCGGAGCACACGCAGCAGGTAGCCCGGCGCCAGCCCAATACTGCCGCCGACGGCCACGCGGTCTAGTCCCAGGATCGCGGTAAGATCCCCAATCAAGCCAGCGATAGCGGCAGCAGACCGATCCACGATGCCGTCAAAGCCACCATGTTCGAAAACCGAGCGCGCATCGGGCAGTCCCGCCGCCGCCGCGATCGCCCGTCCGCCCGCCACGCTCTCCACGGTTCCCAGGCGCCCCGAGCCACAACGCTGATCGCCAAGACGGCTCCCGGCAAAGCCGACATGCCCGGCCAGACCATTGCCGCTATCGATCAGTCTGCCGCCCAGAACCAGCCCTCCGCCAACCCCGGTCGAAACCGTCAGATAGGCAAAATTGTAGGTCCCGCGCCCTGCCCCCAGCCGCGCTTCTGCCAAGGCCGCGGCAGCGGCATCATTGACGCAATGCGCCCGATGACCAAACCGGCGGCGCAACGTGGCGCCCAGGGGCGCGGCGCTGATCCCCCGCAGGGTCCCGGTATTGATGGCATGCCAATCCCCTTGCCGGTCGACACGCCCCGTCACAGCGACGCCCAGGGCTTCGCCGTGACCATAGCCGAGCTCGGCGAGGAGGCCGGCGATCACCTCGACCTGCACGTCCATATCCGCGCCGGCATCGGTGGATGTCTGAAGCCGGGCCACAACCTGCCCGTCCTCGATCCGAGCCGCCGCCGTCTTGGTGCCGCCAAGGTCAACCGCAAAACCCGAAACGCTCATTTGGCGCCCCGAACGGCCGCGGCGAACCACGCGGTGACATGCTCGAGCCGCGTCAACGCGCTGCCCACCGTAACTGCATCAGCACCCGCTGCCATAGCCCGCGCCGCCAGTTCCGGCGTATTGATCCGCCCCTCCGCCATGACGAAGCCACCCAGTGCCTTGAAGGCAGCGATCAGGTCAAAATCCGGCCCCTCATGCCGGCCCTCTGTCTCAGCCGTGTAGCCGGAAAGGGTCGAGCCGAGCACCGATGCGCCGCCCAGAAGAGCAGCCTGCCCGTCTTCCAGCGTAGCACAATCGGCCATGGCCAGCCGCCCGCGCCCCAGAATGGCCGCCAATATCTCTTCCCGCGCACTGGGCCGTGCGCGGGGCGTCGCGTCATAGGCGATGATATCGGCGCCGGCATCAGCCAGCGCCAAAGCATCTTCCACCGTCACCGTGATCCGCACGGGGCTATCGGCAAGGTCCGTCTTGACGATGCCGATAATAGGCACATCGACCACCGGCCGCACCGCACGCAGATTGTCGACCCCTTCAATGCGCAGTCCGACCGCCCCGCCGGCCACGGCCGCCTGGGCCATGGCTGCAACGATCTCTGGCCGGTCCATGGGACCGTCGTCCACGGGTTGGCACGAAGCGACGAGGCCGCCTTTCAGCCGTTGCAGCACACTCATCTCAACGCCTCTCACGCAGCCCGATTCTTGAGGCCGACATCCTTCACGATGGCGCGAATCTTGTCGATGGTCGCCCCATCGAGCGGCTTGATCGGCGCTGTCATTGTCGCCGAACTCAGGAGGCCCACTTCGGCCATTGCCGCCTTGAAGGCGCCAACCCCCGCCGCGTCACCCGACCGTCCGGTCGAGCAGAAGACGATCTCGAACAGGCGATTGAGATAGTCCTGCTCGGCAATGGCCTCGTCGACCTTGCCCGCCTTTGCTGCCGCCCAGAGGCGGACATAGGCGCTGGCATCGACATTGGCGAGGCCCGGCACGGCACCATCGGCACCGATCAGCGCCATGGCGTCCACGACCACTTCATGACCGGTAAACAGCGCCAGCGGATGGCCCGCCGCCTCGTTCATGGCAATCAGCCGGCGGAAGCCGACATCGTCGCCCGAGGAATCCTTCACGCCGACGATGACCCCTTCCTTGCCCAGCTCAACCAGGAGCTTGGCAGAGAGCTTGCGATGCACGCGCACCGGAATGTCATATGCAAAGAGCGGCACATCGATCCCGGCGCGGATCAGGCGGAAATGGTCGGCCACCTCGGCCTCGTCATTGATCGTGTAGACCGGCGCCGTCGCGACGATAGCATCGGCCCCTGCCGCCACCAGCGCCCGTGCGCCCTCGGCAATGCGCGCCGCCGTCAAGTCTATGGCCCCGGCAATCACCGGCACTCGACCCGCCGCCGCCTTGCTGACGGACTTCACGATTTCAACGCGGTCGGCATCGGTGAGATAGGCCACCTGCCCCGTCGATCCCAGCGCGAAAATGCCATCGACGCCCGAGACGATCAGATGCTCGACGAGCTTTTCGAGGTCACCATAATTGATGCTGCCATCGGCATTGAGCGGCGTGACAATGGGAGGAATGATGCCCTGATAGATGTGCTTGGTCATGGTCTTTCTAGGTCTCAGATCGAGAGAGATGAGGGTTGGGAGTTAGTTTTCTGCGCCTGCAACAGGCTCGGCGCCGCTTCGAGCAGCGTGCGCGTATAGTCCTGCGAAGGATTGGAAAGGACCTGGCTGCCCGGTCCGAATTCGACGACCTTGCCGTGCCGCATCACCGCAATATCGTCGGCGATATAGCGGACGGTCTGGATGTCATGGGAGATGAACACCATGCCCAGCCCCAGCTCGCGCTTGAGGTCCTGCAGCAGGTTGAGGATCTGCGCCCGCACCGAAACGTCAAGCGCCGAAGTCGGCTCATCGGCGACGATAACCTCGGGCTCCAGCGCCAGTGCCCGGGCTATGGCGACACGCTGCCTCTGCCCGCCCGAAAGCTGCGCCGGAATGGCATCGAGCACCGATTGCGGCAGGCCCACCAGTCCCACGAGCTCCGCCACCCGCGCCCGCCGGCTCGCCGCATCGCCAATGCCATGCACTTCCAGGGGATCAGTCAGCGCATCGCGCACCAGCATGCGCGCATTGAGCGCCGTCGCCGGGTCCTGAAATACCACCGACACAACCCGGCCAATGCGCTTCCGTGTCGCCGCATCAAAGCGGCGAACAACTTCCCCGCCGAACAGCACCTGCCCGGCGCTCGGTTCGATCAGCCCGACTAGCACCTTCGCCGCCGTCGACTTGCCCGATCCGGACTCGCCCACAATCCCCAGTGTCTGCCCCCGGCGCACCGAGAGCGAAACCGTATCCACGCCACGCAGAACCTGCGGCTTGAAGAGCGAAGAGCGGGTGCGAAAATCGACAGAGACCTCGCGCAGTTCAATAACGGGCGTGCTCATCGGCCAGCCTCCAGCGCTACGACAGCTTCGTCTTCAGGATGGGCGGCATAAAAATGGGTGGTTCCCGCCACCTGCCGCATCACCGGCGTCACCCCGGCATTGCGTTTGGGATCAGACGAACGCGGCGCAAACCGATCCCCCTTGGGGAATTCGCGCGGCGAGGGCACCACACCCCTAATCTGATGCAGGCGCGACGCCCCTGCCTCGATGCTGAGCACCGCGCCGAGCAGGCCCCGCGTATATTCGTGGATCGGCTGGGTAAGAATATCCCGGCTACTGCCCTGCTCCACCAATTGGCCCGCATACATCACGGCAATGCGGTGCGAGATTTCGGCCACCAGCGCCAGGTCATGCGACACGAACAGCATGGCAAAGCCCAGCTCTTCACGCAGGCGGTTGAGCAGTTCCACCACCTGCTTCTGCACCGTCACATCGAGCGCCGTCGTCGGCTCATCGGCAATCACCAGCTTGGGATTCCGCGTCAGCGCCATCGCGATCAGCACACGCTGCCGCTGCCCGCCCGAAAGCTCATGCGGATAGGAGTTCAGCGTCCGCTTGGGATCGAGCCCAACCAGCTCCAGCAAGTCCTCGGCGCTACGCGTACCGCCACGCGAGGTCAGCTGCTTCATCTGCGAGCGGATCAGCATGGCCGGGTTCAGCGACGACAGGGCATCCTGATAGATCATGGCAATGCCCTTGCCGCGCAGCCCATTGCGCTGCCGCTCGGTCATGGTAAGCAGGTTCTGCCCCTCGAAAAGGATCTCGCCCTCAATCTTCGCCCGCGGATCGAGCAACCCCATGATGGCAAGCGAAGTAATCGACTTGCCGCACCCAGACTCGCCGACCAGTGCCATGGTTTCGCCCGGCCGCACGCTGAACGAAACATCATCCACAACATTGACCGAGCCATGCCGCGGAAACGCGATGCTGAGATTGCGCACTTCAAGCAGCGGCGCCTCGCCACCGGTATAGATCAGCCGATCCGTGCGCGTGCTTTCCACGCCGCGTAACTGTGCCAGCCGCTCTTCCAGCGAAACCACCGGCGCTGCAGATGCCACAACCTTTGGCGCTTCCGCCCGATCGATCGCCGCCTCGACAGCTGCAGCATTCACCTGCGTCCGGCTCCGCGGTGCCGCCATGGCGTCCGTCATACCCTCAGCCAGAATATTCAGCGCCAGCACCGTCGTCGTGATCAGCGCACCGGCAAAGAGCGTCGGCCACCAGCCACCCGACATCACCAATTGCCGGCCCGAAGCCATCACATTGCCCCAGGACGGCTCTGGATCAGGCACGCCGGCCTGGATGAACGACAGCGACGCTTCAAAGACGATCGCATCGGCCACGAGCACCGTGGCAAAGACCAGGATCGGTGCCAGGCAATTGCGCGCCACATGCCGGATCAGGATGCGCGGCGTCGAAGCGCCCATCACCCGCACGGCCGCAACATAGTCCTCGCCGAACTGCCCGATGATATTGGCGCGGATGACCCGCGTGAGCTGCGGCGTATAGAGAAACGCGATGGTTAGGACGAGCACCGGCAGCGACTGCCCAAACACCGTCACCAGCATCACCGCCAGCGCAATGCCGGGAAACGACATGACCATGTCGAGGCAGCGCATCAGCACTTCAGCGACCCATTTGTGCGCCGTGGCCGTAATGGCGCCCAGCACGGAAGCCGCCAGCAGCGCCACACCGGTCGCCGCCAGCCCGATCACCAGCGAAGAACCCGCGCCATGCACGAGCCGCGAAAACACATCGCGCCCCTGCCGGTCCGTCCCGAACCAGTGCACCGCATCCGGCGCCGCCGGACCGCGCGTCAACCCCGTCGCCAGCGGATCGAATGGCGCGATGAGGGGCGCGAATACCGCCATCAGCGCGACCACGACCAGCAGGCCCAGCGCAATTTTGGACGTCATCGACAGATGCCGCAGACCCATGAGCCGCATGCCCGGCACGGAGAGTTTTTGAGTAGTTTCGGTCCTGATCATCAGATCGTCCTGATACGCGGGTTGACCAGCACGTAGAGCAGGTCGACGACGACATTGATCACGACAAAGGCGAGGGCCACGGTGAGGGTCACGCCCTGCACCAGGTTGGGCTCGTTATTCGTCACGCCGTTCATGATCAGCATGCCCATCCCGTTGATATTAAAGATGATCTCGATCACCACGGCGCCCCCCATGAGGTAGCCGATCCGAAGACCAAGCACGGTAATCGGGGTAATCAGCGCATTGCGCAGCACATTGCGTCCGACGACGACATAGCGCGGAATGCCCGCCCCCAGCGCCGTACGCACATAGTCCCGGTCCAGTTCTTCCACGACCGCTGTCCGCACCACGCGCGAAAGCTGCCCGATGACCGGCACGGCCAGCGCCACCGCCGGCAGCAACATGCGATAAAACCAGCCGCCAAAGTCCTCGGTAAGAACCGGCAGCTTGCCCGAGGTCGGCAGCATGGAAAAAATCCCGACCTTGTTGCCCAGCAACTGGATCAGCAGCACGGCCAGCCAGAACGACGGCGTCGAGAGCGAGGCGATAGAGAGCACCCGGATCACCTGGTCCGGCCAGCGATCGCGATAAATGGCCGCGACGACGCCCAACACCAGCGACCCCACAACTGCAAAGATCAACCCTAGAAAGGTCAGCTGCAGCGTCACCGGAAAGGCTCGCACCACCTCGTCAATGACAGGCAATTGCCGCGCCGAATAAGTCCCGAGATCGAAATGAGCCAGCCCCGTCACAAAGCGCACATAGCGGGTGAGCAGCGGATCATCGAGCCCATGTTCGAGCCGATATTCCTGCCGCGCCTCGATAGAAGCTCCCTCGCCCAAAGCGGTAATGGCCGGGTCGATCTTCGAAAACGACATGACGAAGAAAACGAGAAAGGTGATCCCGAGGATCATGAGCGGCAATTGCACAAGGCGCCGCCCGATCAAGTTGAGCACTTTTGACATATCGACTGGCCCGCTTTGCGAATTGCGATTGGCAGAAGGCCGCCTGGGCACCGGGGGAGAACATCCGGCGCCCAGGCAGTTTGGCGCCTATTCCTTGACGCCAACACCGAGGAAGGAGAGGCCGGTGGTCGGCACTGGCGCAAAGCCTTCAAGCTCGTCGGCATTCCATGCCGTCGGCAGCTGGCGGTGCAGCAGCGGATAGAGCGGCACCTCTTGCGAAAGCAGATCGAAGGCTTCGTTCCACTTGGCCTGCTGCTCATCACCCGACAGGCGCTGCGCCTCCGAGAGAAGCGCGGTCAGCGCCTTGTAGCCTTCGCTTTCGGCCCAGCGGTAACGCGTGGTCGGCCAGACATTGTCGCCATACCACCACTGCATCAGGATATCGGGGTCGTTGCCGAACACCGACGGATCACCCGGGGCAATCATCACCTGCATTTCGCCGGCATCGACCTTGCCATATTGGCCGCCCGACTGCCCGATATCGAGCGTGGTGTTGAACCCGACCTGATCAAGGGATTCCTTGATGATCGGCGCCACATCCTTCACCCAGCCATGATCCGTGCTCATCAGCGTGATGTCGAGCTCCGGCGTACCGGCTTCGGCAAGCAGCGCCTTGGCCTTTTCCGGATCATAGCCATAGACCACCGCGGCCTCATGGTAGTTCGGATGCGTGGCCGGCAGGAATGAGGTCGCCGCCACCGCATTGTCGAGCATGCCGGTGCCGATGATCTTGTCCATGTCGAGCGCATAGAAGAACGCCTGGCGCACGCGGACGTCGTCGAACGGCTCAGCCTGCGTGTTGAACATCGCAAACAACAGGCCGAAGGACTGCGCCTTTTCAAGCGTCGAGGTGGCCGCTACGGCGTCGACGTCGATATAGGGCACGTCTTCGATAGCCATCACCGTACCCGAAGAGAGCGCATTGACGCGCGCACTGGGGTCGGCAATCAGGTTCCAGACCATGTCCTTGGCCAGCGCCGGGCGCGGACCGGTATAGGCATCATTGCGCTCGAAAACGATCTGCGCTTCCGGCGTCGCCGAAATCAGCTTGTACGGACCTGAACCAATCGGCTGCTTGCCAAAGGCATCAGCATCCGCCTCGACCGCAGCCTTCGGCACGATTTTCACCGAACCCAGACGCTCGTTGAACAGCGAGAACGGGAATTTCGTGGTGATTTTCACCGTATCGGCCGACACCGCCTCGACCGTGTCCACAAAGGCCACGAACGAGCGGAACAGCGACTTGGATTCCGGATCAAGCACGCGCTCGAACGAGAACACCACGTCATCGGCCGTCACCGGCGTACCATCGTGGAAAACCGCGCCATCGCGCAGCTTGATCGTATAGGTCAGCCCATCTTCGCTGACCGGCATTTCCGCAGCCAGAGCCGCGTAAGGCTCACGGGTCACCGGATCGAGGTCCACAAGACCTTCGAACAGGTGCCAGTTGACCCCGACCGTAACGGCGCCCGAGGCGCTCATCGGGTCAAACGTACCCGAAAGACCGTAGGCAATCGCTGCCTGGATCGTCGCATCGGGATCAATGCCTTCCGGCACGTCCTGAGCATAAGCATTGGCTCCCAGCATCCACATGGACGCAAAGGCACCTGCCGCAAGGCAAAGTGCACGCCGTGAAATTCCAAAACCCTTAACACGCATGATTACGACCCTCCAGTTGACATCAGACGTCTGATGTCTTCTAGAGATTAACGACGCCCTGCGCAACCCCTCTTGTTTCGCCGGGCCAAACCGCCAAAACTGCGGCGCAGCCCGTGGGGCGACAAGTAAAGGAATCGGGGATGAACGGTCCTGCCGAGCTGACCAGCAATGAATCTCGGATGCGTCGCAGCACCACCGCCGAAGAGATCAAGCGCTTGATTCTATTGCGGGGCCTGCATCCGGGCGACCCCATCCCCACCGAAACCGAGCTTTGCCAGGAGCTGGGTGTCTCGCGCTCCTCGGTGCGCGAAGCCATCCGCACCCTCGCCACCCTCGACATCGTCGAAGTGCGCCACGGCACCGGCACCGTCGTCGGCCAGATGAGCCTTGCCCCGCTGGTCGAAACCCTGGTTTTTCGTGGCGTTCTCTCGCCCGGCGACGATCTCGCGGCCCTGCGCGACGTGGTCGACCTGCGCCGATCCCTCGATCTCGCGTTGACGGACGATGTGGTGGAAGCCCATTCGGGCCAGGTCGACGAAGAAATCCCGCATCTCGTCGAGCAGATGCTGACCAGCGCCGAAAACGGCAAGGCCTTCCTCTACGAAGACCGCCAGTTCCACACGAGGCTGCTTGCGCCCCTCAAGAACCAGCTCGCCGGCCAGTTGGTCGCCGCCTTCTGGGATATTCATACCGCGGTGCTTCCGCGCCTTGATCTGGCCCTGCCGGCCGATCTGCGCCAAACCGCCAAAGCCCACAGCGACATGTACGCCGCCGCACGATCAGGCGACGGCGACGCCTATCGCAAGGCCGTAGTGGATCACTACCAGCCCCTCTTGCGCATGCTCAAAAGCCGCTCGGAAGGCGGGCGCGGCTAACTGCTGCGAATTGCGCACCACCACCTTTACCCCAAACACCGAACGTCATCCTCGGGCTTGGCCCGAGGACACTTCACTTGGCCATGGCCCAGCAAGTGCAAAGCCCTCGGGTCAAGCCCGAGGGTGACGATCTGCAGGGGTGATGGCTTGAGTGAGGGACGGCGCCCCCTAGATCTCCACCTCAACCGCCTCATCAAGCTGCCACAGCACCCCATCTTCAGCGTTCTCGGCCTTCCACATAATCATGCCAAACTGCGCCGGTTGATCAAAAACCGTCAGCCCCGCGTGCCACACATCCTGCCCGATGCAGATCGCATCCTCAGGCCCGGCAACAAATGCCAGCGCCCCACCCAAATCCGGCTCCCCACTCGCCATCTTGGGCGCCACCAGCACAAGCCACCGCCCCGCCTTGATCGGCACAAAACTCTGCGTCGAATGCGGATGCCGCTCGAGTGCAGCAACCCGCACCGCCCCTTCCACCGGCTTGGGGCAGAGAATGGTGAAGGCATGCGCGCCCGGCACATCGCCCTTTTCCATCACCTCGGGAAAAGCCCGCGCCTTGCCATCCGCGGCATCAAGCACTGTTGCATAGGGAGCGAGCGCCCCGGCATCCACCGGCCGAGCCTTGAGAACGAGAGTCATAACAAGTCCTAGTTGAGACGTTTGAAACCAGCGTGGCACACCGGGCCACGCAAAAGCGAACCGACATCCCGTCCCGCCTCGCATTCAGCGATAAGCGCGAAGACGGGATCGAGCGCATCGAAATAACCATCGACGATCTCAGGCGTATGGGCGACGGAGGTATAGACGCTGGTCGCCGCCAGATAGCCCTTGTCGAGCATTTCCTGGCTGATCAGCGTCTTGTAGGCGGCAGCATTCGCCCCCTTGAACGCGAACCCGGTCAGCGCCGGCAGACCCGACGTCGAAATATCGAGCCCATGTTTTGCCGCCAGCTCCCGCCAGCGCCGGGTAATATCCCGGCCAATCCCGGTAATGACCTCCCAGGACTGCGTCTGCGCCATCACATCAAGCGTCGCCAGCGCCGCCGCCGAGCCAATCCGCTCGGTCCAGAAGGTCGAGCTGATAAAACTGTTCTGCGCCGCTTCCATCACCTCGCGCCGCCCGATCACGGCCGTCACCGCATAGCCATTACCCAGCGCCTTGCCGAACACGGCCATGTCGGGATCGACACCATAGAGCTTGTGCAGCCCGCCAAAACTCTGACGAAAGCCGGATGTGCACTCGTCAAAAATGAGCACGATGCCATTAGCCGTCGCCAGTTCGCGCACCTTCTTGAGAAAGTCCGGCGACGGATCAAACGTCCGCGCCACCTCCATCATGATCACGCCGATCTTGCCGGTCGCGATCAGCGCCTCAAGCGCCGCAATATCATTGAAGCCGAACGGAAAGACGGTACCCCGCAGGTTCCTCGGCACACCCTGCGGATCGAGCCCCGGCAACAGATGCCCCGCAAGGCTATCGTCCTCCCCGAGATTGGACGCCAGATACCAATCGTGCCAGCCATGATAGCCACAAATGGCAACGCCATCCCGCCCCGAAGCCGCCCGCGCGATGCGGATGGCCACCGCATTGGCCTCCCCGCCCGTCCGCGCAAAGCGCGCCATATCGGCCCAAGGATGCAGCTCCACCAGTCGCTCGGCCAGTTCCACTTCTTCGGGCGCATTGAGCGTCGACATATTGCCCCGCATCACCGTGGTGACCACTGCCGCGTCGACCCGCTCGTCCCCATATCCGAGCGTATTGGCCCCCACGCCCATGATCGTCATATCGATCAGTTCGCGCCCATCAAGATCCCAGATCCGGCAGCCTTTTGCCTTGCTGAAATAGGCCGGCCATTGCTCGGGCAGGAACATTTCCGGACGCTTCGACAGCAGCATATTTCCGCCCGGTATCAGCCGTTTGGCCTTGTTCCAGAGATCCTGTCCCGTCCCCACAAAATCCTCCTCTTGCGCTTTAGTTATATTGTTATCAGTGTAACATGATAGTTCAAGGCAAAAGGGAGCAGCGCCATGTACGATTTCACGCCCACCGATCTCGACCAGCGCATCTGGGCGGAGGAACTGGACGGCTTCGTACCGGATCGCGTCTTTGACGTGCACACCCACATCTATCGCTGGGCCTTCAACCTCAATCCCGACAAGGAGACCGGCCCCTACGCCCCCAGCATCGGCCGCTATTTCCCCGAAGTGACGACCAAACTCGCCGACGAAATCGACGCCGCCCTCCTCCCCGGCCGACAGGTCGAACGCCTGGCATTCCCCTTCCCCTTTGCCGGCCAATGCGACTTCGATGGCTCCAACACTTACGTCGCCAATGAAACCGCCAGGAGCGCAGATTCCGCCGCCCTGATGCTGGTCCATCCCGGCATGAGCGAGGGTGAAATCCTCGCCACGCTTAAGCGCACCGGCGCCATCGGCCTGAAACCCTATTTGGTCTACGCCACGAGTGCCGACCGCACGGAAGCCGGGATTACCGACTTCCTCCCCGAGCACCAGATCGCCCTCGCCGATCGCCTCGGCCTCATCGTCATGATGCATCTCTCCAAGCGCCGGGCCATTTCGGACCCCGACAACATCTCGGAAATGCTGCGCCTCAGCGGAAAATACCCGCGCGTGCGCTGGATACTCGCCCACTGCGCCCGCTCCTATTCCGCCTGGGCCATCGAGAAAGCCGCCGCGAACCTACGCGGTCTGCCCAATGTCTGGTACGACACCTCCACCGTCTGCGAAGCCGATGCGCTCGACGCGCTCTACAATGGCGCCGGCGTCGACCGCGTGATGTACGGCAGCGACGACATGATCGGCCCCATGCGCGGCAAATACATCGCCTTCGGCTTTGCCTGGGCCTTTCTCTCCGAAACCAATCACCAGCTTTCGCTCGGCCATTGCGATAGCCGCATGACCTATATCCGCTACGAGCAATTGCGCGCCATGAAGCGCGGCGCCCGCCAACTGGGCCTCAGCACCGCACAGCGCGAAGCCCTCTTCCACGACACCGCCCGAGGCCTCGTGGATGCCGCGCGGAACGACGTCCGCGCCTTCATGCGTTCATGATTTCGGGAATAAGCGCCTGCGCTGCCCGGCGTAGCGCCGGCACTTCGGCCGCATCGATCGAGCCATAGGGCATGCGCAAGCGCGTGCCCACATCGGCCCAGCCTCCAATAGACGCCAGCAGCTTGTCGAGCGCCGCGTTGGAATAGCCGGCCTGGGCAAAGGGCAGGATATGCTCGGTGATGAAGGTGCGGATACGGCCCTCCCATTCGAGCGCCGTGTCGAGGTCGCCCGCCATCATGTCGGTCCAGCGCTGCGCACCGCGCGGCGAGAGGCAAGCAATGTTGGAAAATGCCCCCGCCGCCACGCCTTCCCGGACACCTGTCGCCAGATGATGCCCCGGCACAAATACAGCCAGATGCTGCAGGTGCCGTCGCGCCTCGGTATAGAACGTCTCGCCCACAAGGCTCAATTTGGTGGCAGTAACGGCAGTACCCGCCGTCGCCACCGAGATATCTGACGGCGCCAACACGCGCTTGGCATGCGGCGGATTGTAGAGCACCAGCTCGGTGTCTTCAGCGGCCTCCGACGCCCGCAGCAGAAAAGCCCTGGCCTCCTCGTTGGACACTGGCCACCAGTCGGGCAGGATGACCTGAATGGCACGCGGTCGCAGCGCCGCAGCGCGGCGAACTCGAGCCAGCTGCAAGACGGGATCGGTCTGGCTGGCGCCGATCATGAAGCTCATCCCCGCCGCCCGACATTTCTCTGCCAGCAGCGCCTGGATGGCGTCGAACTCGGCCTCGGTCTGCGCATAGAATTCCGAGGCCGTGCCATTGGAATAAATGCCGTCCACCCCGGCCGCGATCAGCACATCGATCGCCTGGGCCAGACGCACGATGTCGATGCTCTCATCCGCATTGATCGGCAACAGCAGCGAGGCCCAGTTGCCGGAAAGGCGAGGCTTTCGATTTTCGTTCATCTCGGCCTCGCCCAACATTCTCTAGATCGCGTCGAGGAAATTGACGCCCGTCAGACCGCGTTCCGCCTTGAATGCACGGAACTCGGCCTTGAGCTTTTCTTCCTCGGCCTCGGTGTAGAAATTGCCAAACGGCTTGCGGCAATAGCCGGCATCCGCCCCCTGCCAGGCCATGGCCCGCTTGATCGCTGCAATCGGATTGCGCGCCAGCGTGAAGAAGATCACGGCATTGCCCACTTCCTGCAGCGCCTTGGCCTTTTCCATATCGCCGGCCGCCACCGCCGCATTCAGCGCCAGATAGACCTCGGGGATGGAATTGTAGAAGCTGCCGATAATGCCATCGGCACCAAAGGCGAGGCCCGACATGGCCATCTCGTCGGCACCCGAATAGATGATGAAATCCGACCCGATCTCGGCCTTGATCCGCATGATCTCGTGATGCGTCGTCGCGGTATACTTGATGCCCTCGACACCGGGAACATCGGCCAGCTTCTTGATCAGGTCGAAGCCAAACAATCCCGCCAGCGGCACGTTATAGGCGCACATCGGCAGCCCGGTCGAAGCGGTGATGTCGGTATAGTAGGAAACGATCTGATCCTGCGAAAAACCCCAATAGAAGGGCGGCACCGAAGAGAGCGCATCCGCGCCCACCTTCTCGGCGTGCTTGGCCAGATCAATGGATAGGTTCGTGCTGATCGCCCCGATATGGGCAATCACCGGCACCCGGCCCTTCACCTCATCCGTCACCACCTCAAGCGCCCGCTTGCGCTCTTCGGGCGACATCATGAAAGCCTCGCCGGTGCTGCCGGTCACGTAAAGCCCGTCGACACCGCGGTTGATAAGAAAGTCGACAACGGCGCGCATGCGCCCCTCGTCAAAATTCTCGTTCTCGTCGAACGGGGTAACAAGCGCAGGCAACACGCCCTTGATTTTGGAAAGTGCGGACAATTCCGTCTCCGGGTTGAAAGGTCAGGCCGAAAGGACGACGGGCTCTTCCGTCGCTTCCGGCAAATCGATGAGATGGCAGGCGGCAAAGTGCTCGTGCCCGCCGGTGTGATAGCGCTTGAGCGGCGGCACCACGGATTTGCAGACGTCCTTGGCGTAGCGGCAGCGCGGATGGAACGGGCACCCCGAGGGTGGATTGACCGGGCTCGGCACGTCCCCCTGCAGAACGATGCGCTCGCTCTTCTTGTCGAGATCGGCCACCGGAATGGCCGACAGCAGCGCCTCGGTATAGGGGTGGAGGTTATTGGCAAAAAGGTCCTCGGAGCGACAGAGCTCCACGACCTTCCCGAGATACATCACCGCCACCCGGTCACAGATATATTCGGTGACGCTGAGATCATGCGTGATGAAGATATAGGTGAGCTTGCGCTCATCCTTGAGTTTCATCAAAAGCTGCAAAACCTGCGCCTGGATCGACACGTCGAGCGCCGACACCGCCTCGTCGCAGACGATCAGCTCCGGCTCGATGCTCAGTGCCCGCGCAATGCCGATACGCTGCCGCTGCCCGCCGGAAAACTCATGCGGATAGCGATCCATATATTCGCGCCGCATGTTCACCGCTTCGAGCAGATCGCCGATGATTTTCCGGCGCTCCTCCCGCGATTTCACCCCATACTTCTTCAGCGGATCTTCCAGCGACCCAAAGATCGTGAAAGCCGGATTGAGCGAGGAATGCGGGTCCTGAAACACGATCTGCAAGCGCTTCCGAAACGGCACCAGCCCCGCATTGTCGAGCTTGGTCAGGTCCGATTCCTCGTCCTGCGGCGAGCGATAGACGATCTCGCCCTCGGTCGAGCGCACCAGTTGCAAAATGGTCTTGCCCAGCGTGGTCTTGCCACAGCCGCTCTCACCCACCAGCCCCAGCACTTCCCCGCGATAGACGTCGATATCGACGCCATCGACAGCCCGCACATGGCCCACCGTGCGCTTGAACACGCCCGCCTTGACCGGGAAATGCGCCTTCACCCCGCGCAGGCGCAGGATAACGTCCTTGTTCTCAGCCATTGGGGACCAGCTCCTTGTAGCGCCAGCACATGACCCGATGGGTCGGCGTAATATGGGTTTCCTCGGGCATGGTCTGGCACTGCGCCACCGCGAAGTCGCAGCGGTCGGCAAACTGGCAGCCCTTGGGGCGGTTGAGCGGATCGGGCGTCGACCCGCGAATTGCCTTAATGTCCTGGTTCTTGCCCTTGCCGAGCACCGGCACCGAGGCGAGCAGCGCCTTGGTATAGGGATGGGTCGGCTGGCGCAGAACCTCGTCCACCGTCCCCGCCTCGACAATATTGCCCATATACATCACGGCCACATCGTCAGCGAGTTCGGCCACCACGCCCATGTCATGGGTGATCAGCATGATCCCCGTGCCATGCTCGCGCTTGAGCTTGTCCATCAGCTCAAAGATCTGGGCCTGAATGGTCACGTCGAGCGCCGTCGTTGGCTCGTCGGCAATCAGCACCTTTGGGCTGCAGGCCATGGCCATGGCGATCATGGCGCGCTGCCGCATGCCGCCCGAATAGCGGTGCGGAAAGTCGTTCACCCGCTTTTCCGGCAAGGCGATGCCCATTTCCTTGAGCAGCGAAATCGCCTTCTGATGCGCCGCCTGCCCCACCATCTTCATATGGTATTTGAGGCTTTCCTTGATCTGGAAACCCACCGAATAGACCGGGTTCAGCGCCGTCATCGGGTCCTGGAAGATCATGGCGATCTCGGCCCCGCGAATGCGCCGCATATGCCGCCCGTTCTTTTCGAGCGCATGGAGCGGAATGTCGCCGCGGTCGGCGTGATAGATGATCTCGCCCTGCTCGATCCGCGACAGTGTCGGCAAGAGCTGCATGATCGAGGCGGCGGTCACGGATTTCCCGCAGCCGCTCTCCCCCACGATGCACAGCGTCTTGCCCTTCTTGATATCGAAGGACACCCCGTTGAGCGCCTTGTTGCAGCGATTGTTCGTATAGAAGAACGTTTTGAGATCGCGCACGCTGATGGCGATGTCTTGAGTAGCGGTCATCGCATCACCCCTGCTGGCTCGGATCGGTCGCATCGCGCAGACCATCGCCGATGAAATTGACGCTCAGCACGAAGAGCGAGATCACCGTGCCCACCGGCAGCCAGATCCACCAATTGGTCTGCAGCACGCGAATGTCCTGCGCCACGTTGAGAATATTGCCCCAGGTCGGAATGGAGAGCGGCACGCCGAGCCCAAGGAAGCTCAAACCCGCTTCCTGCAGAATAAAGGCCGCCGTCGAGAGCGTGATATTGACCATGATTGGCCCCAGCGCATTGGGCAGCATGTGCTTGTAGGCAATCAGCGGCCGGCTGAGCCCAAAACTGCGCAGCGCCAGCACATACTCTTCTTCGCGGAGGCTCAGCATCCGCGCTCGCGCCATACGATAGATGCCGCCCCATCCGGTGAGGGTAAAAATCAGCATCAGGTTGACCAGCGACTGGCCCATGATCGAGACCAGCATCAGCACGAGGATGATCTGCGGAAACGACATGAAGATTTCCGAGACGCGCATCGCCAGCGCATCGAGCCAGCCGCCGACATAGCCGGTATAGACGCCGATCAACACGCCGATGATCGCGGCCAGGACAGCGCTTCCCAGACCCACCAGAATGGAAATCCGGCCGCCATAGAGCACACGCGCGAAGAGATCGCGCCCCGTCCGGTCGGTACCGAACCAATGCTCCCAGCTCGGCGCCTGCAGCATGCCGCGCAGGTCGATCTTGTTGGGATCATAGGGCGTCAGCAGCGGCGCAAAGATCGACGAGAGAATGATGATGGCAAAGACGATAAGGCCAAAAACGGCAAGGCGATTGTTGAGGAATTTCTTGACCGCACGCGAGCCGCCGCCGGACTTGGCAAGACCGGCTTCTTCACGGGCGCGGATGCGGTCAAACTGCGCATCGAGCCGGGTGCGGCGGCGTGTGGTTGGGTAAGTGGGGCCTGACATGGACTATTCTCCCAGCCGCACGCGCGGATCGATCACCGCGGTCAGAATATCGACGATGAGGCTGGCGACGAGCACCGCCATGACCGAGAGCAGCGCGATGGTCATCACCACCGGATAATCCTGCGAGCGCACGGCGGAGATGAATTCATTGCCGATCCCCGGCCACTGAAACACCTGCTCGATGATCACCGAACCGCCGATGAGAACCGGCAGGCGGAAGCCGATGAGCACCACAACAGGGGTCAGCGCCACGCGAAACCCGTGCAGCAGATTGACCCGCCATTCCGGCAGGCCCTTGGAGCGGGCCGTCTTGATGAAATCGCGGCTCAGCGCATCGAGCATGGACGAACGCGCATAGCGCATCACGCCTGCCGTCAGCATGATAGAGAGCACCATGGCCGGCATCACCATATGCGGCAGCCGGTCCCAGAGCGTCACATAGCCGGGCATGGAGCGGCCGCCGACCGGGAACCATCCCAGGTTCAGCGCAAAGATCGAAATGGCAACGAGACCGAAGAAGAATTCGGGGATCGAGACGCCAAGCATGCCGATAACGGTGAGCGCGCTATCGGTCTTGCTGCCCCGCTTGAGGGCACTGAGAACGCCGAGAAGGCTGCCGATCAGGGTCGAAAAGACCAGTGCTACCGCCGCCAGTTCCAGCGTCGCCGGCAGGCGCGTGGCAATGATATTGGCAATGGGCACACCACCGCTCATCGAGTAGCCGAAATTGCCCTGCAGGAGATTGGTGAACCACGACCAGAACCGCACATGGAACGGCTGTCCGAGCCCCAGCGATTGACGCAGGGCTTCGAGCTGGGCCGGATTCATGCTGCCCGCGGCATCGGGATTGATCATGTGGGAGACAGCGTCTCCCGGCGTGAGTTCAAGTCCCAGATAGACCAGGAAGCAGATGACAAAAGCCATCGGGATCAGGATCAGGACGCGCCTGATTATGTAGGTCAGCATGGTGTCTGGCCAATCCCCGTCAATAAAAGGAAAAAAGACGTGGGAGCATCGGCATTTCTGCCAATGCCCCCACAGTCAGGGTCACTTCGTCGGATGCGGGAACTGGTTGATCCAGAGCATGCGGGTATAGGGAATGTCGATCGGGTGGACATTCATGTAGTCGAGGGCCTGAAGGCCCGGCACGTCGCCGGCCGCCTTGGTGTAGCCGAAGTCGGCCTTCTGGGCCTGGGCATTGACCAGGAGGTTACCGTCATTGTCGCTCGAAGGACGGGCGATGATCTGCTCGATCTTCGGCGTGCCCTTGTGATAGCCCTCGAAGGGAACGAGCGTGGTGTAGTCGTTCATCACCACTTCATCGATCTTGAACGGGCCCGAGCCGATCGGCTTCTGCCAGAACGGCGCCTGCTGCAGCGTTACCGGATCGACACCTGCGAAGTGCTTGGACGGCAGCGGTGCAAACTGGCTGAAGGTCAGCAGCACATTGGGGTCGAGCGTCGAGAACTTTACCGTCACGGTATTGCCCTCGGCACTGACGCCAGCCAGCGTTTCGGCTTCGCCCTTGATAAAGGCATCGGCCCCTTCGATCTTCTTCAGCGTCGACTGCACCACCGGATGGGTGACCGGGAACTTGGCCGCCGCGCCGATCGACCAGACAATGTCTTCGGCCGTGATCGGTGCACCGTCATGCCAGGTCAGACCGTCCTTGAGCGTGAAGGTGAAGGTCAGCCCATCTTCACTGATCTCATAGGTGTCGGCCATTTCGCCGCCAATCGGGGTCAGCGCGCCATCAGCCTCGAGCACGGTGTCGAAGGCGAACTTGTTCGCGACCCAGATACCGAGATTCTGCCACGGCACTTCGAAGAACTGCGCCGGGCCGGCATTGGTGTAGAGCACACCCTTGCCCGAAGAGTCGGGATCGATCGTCCAGGTCTCGACGCCCCAATTGTAGTTGTACTGCTCGTTGCCATAGGGGGCATCATTGCGGTGCAGGCGGTCGCTCTCATAGGTATAGAGCTGCTGATAGTAGAGGGGGACCTGGTACACACTCTCATTGATGATGTGTTCCATCTCGAAGTAGCCCTCACGCTGCACTTCGGGATCGGTCGTGCCGTTCACCTTGGCGACGAGCTCGTTCATCCGCGGAATGTTCGGGATCATCGGCTTGAGGCCATAGGCGTAGCGGTTGAAATATTCCTGCAGGGCCAGCGCGGCGCGGGCGCCGTAGAGCATGTCCCAGGTCACCTTGGACGGCCCGTTCACCGGATCATCTGGCACGACGGCGATTTGCGAAGCAACGTCGCCTTCAACCAGGCGGTAGTTCATGGTGATGCCGACATCGGCCAGATAGGCCTGGAGCGCGGCCATCAGGTCGGCGGTCGCCTGGTCGGTATAGTAATAGACGACATCGAGTTCGCGGCCTGAATCCCAGCCCGCTTCGGCCAGAAGCGCACGCGCCTTGTCCGGATCGTAGTCGTAGTGGATGAGATCGGTCGGCTTGTTCGGACCATCCGGAAGCATGCCAATGGCACGAACGGCCTGGCCTTCAAAAATGGTCTCGATGATGGTGTCCATGTCGATGGCGTAGGCAATAGCCTGGCGCACGCGCGGATCGGACAATGGGTTCTCATTGATCGGCTGGGCCAAAGCGGCACCGATCGCGGTCGTCGACATCAGCGCGGCAAGGCCGACGGCGATGAGTTTCTTGAATTGCATCTGCGTTCCCCTGTTATGAAACTTGTTCAATTTGGTCCGGGCCGAATCCCCACTCGGTGACGCCGGACGGTCGCGGTCTCCACACCGCGACGAGTTAAAGACCCTGGATCACACCTCCGAATTCTGGCTGCCGTCCCCGATCGGGGTCAGCACGTGATTGACGTAGATCGCGTAATTACGCGTCAGGTGTTTCGTCAGGATGGTGACAGCGGCCTCCGCGTCATGCGCGATGATGGCCTGGACCACACCCTTGTGTTCGTCATTGCTGCGCCGGTTGTGGCTCACGACATCCTTCGGCCCCGGCCGCGACATCATCAGCCCGCCCACGAACGCATCGTGCAGCGCCACGAAGATAGGATTGCCCGGCACTTCCGCCAGCGCCCGGTGAAATTCCACGTCGGCAATCCGGAAGGCAGGCAAGTCGTCGAGCGCCTTGTCACCCTTCTCGATAGCCGCAACCATCTTGCCGATCTGGGCCGGCGTCGCCGATTGCGCCGCATAGCGGGCAAGGCTCGTTTCGAGAAACAGCCGCGCCTGCTCCATATGTGCACCACCCTCGGTGCCCCTGAAGAACAGCCCCGAAGCCGCCGAAATACTGCCCATGAGCTGGGTCAGCGTGGGATAGGCGACCCGTGGTCGATATCCCTTGCGCAGCTCCACCAGCCGCATGCCTTCGAGACGCTTCACCGCCTCGCGGATCGTCGTCCGGCCCACGCCGAAGCGCTCGCAAAGATCACGCTCGGAGGGAAGCATCGCCCCCACTTCAAGAATGCCCGCATGCACTTCTTCCGCCAGCATGCCAGCGATTTCAGCCGCCCCCAAAGTCACCGCTTCCTCCTCATGGTCGCGCCTTACACGCAACCACGAACCTGAATTTGGTGTCAAATTATTCATCTTTGGTCGACCAAAACCGCTAGGAACGTTGAAAGAATTGAGCTTTGGCGCTTCAGGAGACGCCATTTTCGACATAAATGACGGCACTCCTGAAAAAATTGTTTCACAAATTAGCGCAGAATGTCTGTTTTGCGAAAGATTGTTCTATCTTTCTCGGGAATTTCGGCCCAACACCCTCGTTAAGCCGCTAAAACCGTTATTGACACCCTAAGCTATCTCATTAACATAACAACATAGTTTTTTGGAGTGTCAAGCGGCATTCATAAATTGCGCTTGATCCGAGGGATGGGGATCGAATGAAGAGGGTTCTGATTATCGGCAGCGGCGGCATTGGTCGCAGGCACCTGCGCGGCTATGCGGCGACGGGGCGGGCGAGCCTCGCCATCGTCGAGCCGCACCCCGAGCGCCGCGCCGAGGCCGAAGCGATGTTCTCGCTCGTCGGCAGCTATGCCGATCTCGATGAAGCCGACCTGTCGTCCTTCGACCTCGCCGTCATCTGCGCCCCGGCCCATCTGCATGTACCGCTCATGCTCAAATGCGCCGCGGCAAAGCTCCCCTTCATGGTCGAAAAGCCCCTCGCCGTGACCATGGATGGAGTCGACGCCGCGCTCGATGCTGTCGAAAGCGCCGGCATCCTTGCCAGGGTTGGCTATATCCGCCGCATCGCCCCCGAAGTGCTAGCAGTCCGTCAGCAAATCCATGACGGAAAGATCGGTTCGCTAAAGCTCGCCTACGTCAATTCCTCGCAGGAATTTCCCAAGTACCGCCCCGACTTCCAGCGCACCTATTACGCCCGTCCTGAGATGGGCGGCGGCGCAATTCTCGATGCCGCCAGCCACACATTCGATATGCTGATCTGGCTCATGGGCCAGCCCGTCGCCGTCGGCGCCATGTATGATCGGCTGGTTCTTGAAGGCACCGAAACCGAGGATACCTGCCTCGTAAACATCTGTTTCGAAAACGGCGCCATGGCCAATGTGACCATCAACCAGTTCCAGAAACCCAATATAAATCAGGCCTCTTTCATCGGCACATCAGGCAATCTCTTCCTCGAACACTCCGTCCTCAGCTTTGCCGATGACGACAGCGGCCAGTGGAAAGATCGCCACGACTACATGGACGGCCTCGTCCCGACCGAGGCCCATCAGGCCCGCTTCACCATCCAGGCCAACGCCATGCTCGACGCGCTCGAAGGCAAACCCTGCCACCTCGCAACGCTCGGCGAAGCCCGCCAGAACCTCCAGATCGCCCTTGCCGCCAAGAAGTCCTGGCAAGACCGCGTCATCGTCTCGATAAACCGCTGAGGCCGAACATGTTTTCTCTTGAAGGCCGCAGCGTCCTCGTCGCCGGCGGCGCCGGCTATCTCGGCACTCCCGTCTGCCTGCTGCTCAAGGCGCAGGGCGCCAATGTCATCATCGCCGACCGCGATATTGAGCGTCTCGAAATCGCCCGCACCACGGTTGCGGCAGCGCCCGGCACCGGCGGCGTCGCCACCCTGCCCCTCGACATGGCCGACGAAGCCTCGATCCTCGGCTGCGTCGACGGCGCCACCATGGCCTTCGGCAATCTCTCCGGCCTCATCGCCGCCACCGCCTTCAATTCCGGCAAGACCTTTGATGCCCTCGACGCCGATACCTTCGACCTCGCCAACCGCATCAACCTGACCGGCACCTTCCTCCTCGCCCGCGCCGCGGCAGGCAAGATGGCCCCTGGCGGCGCCATGGTGCTCTACTCTTCCATGTACGGCGTCGTCTCGCCCGACCCGAAAAACTACCCCGGTAAAATGGCCCCCAACGCCATCGAATACGGCGTCGGCAAGGCCGGCCTCAACCAGATGGTGCGCTACATGGCCGGCCACTATGGCCCGAAGAATATCCGCGTCAACGCGCTCTATCCCGGCCCCTTCCCGCATGCCGCCGTGCAGGAAACCCATCCCGATTTCATCGCCAATCTCGAAGCCGAAACCATGCTGGGTCGCATCGGCCGCCAGCATGAAACCGCCGGCGCCGCCGTATTCCTCGTTTCCGAAGCTGCCTCCTACATTACCGGCCAGGTGCTGGGTGTAGATGGTGGCTGGACCGCCTGGTGACCTCCATGAACTTTCCTTTCGCCGACCGCCCCATCCGCCTCGCCATGCTCGGCATGGTCGAGGGCAATGGCCACCCCTTTTCCTGGTCGATGATCATCAACGGCCGCTACGACGCCGAAGCGCTCAAGACCTGCCCCTATCCGGCGATCATCAACTATATCGGCAAGCAGCCGCCCGAAACGCTGGGCATCCCCGGCGTCGAAGTCACCCACGTCTGGACCGACAATCCCGCCGAAGCTCCGCAGGTCGCGGCAGTGGCAAAGATCGCCAATGTCGTCACCCGCGCCGAAGACGTCATCGGCCATGTCGACGCGGTCATCGTCGCCACCGACAAGGGCTTTGAACACGTCGAGCGCGCTCGCCCCTTCGTCGAAGCCGGCCTTCCCGTCTTCATCGACAAGCCGCTCTGCGACAACCGCGCCGACCTCGAAACCTTTTCGAACTGGATCGCCGAGGGCAAGCCGATCATCTCGTCTTCGGGCATGCGCTTCGCCAAGGAATTCGCGCCCTATCACGGCGCCACCTACGAATTCGGCCCCCTGCGCACAGTCTTCGCCACCATGGCCAAGAAGTGGGAGACCTACGGCATCCACGCGCTGGAATCGATCTACCCGATTACCGGCCCCGGCTTCGTCTCTGTCCGCAATACCGGCACCTACGAGCGCAATGTCGTGCACCTGAAGCACTCCAAGGGCATAGACATCGTCATCACCGTCACCGCTGACCAGATCGGCGGCTCGGGCTTCATCACCCTCGCTGGCACCGAGGGCGGCGTGACCCTGCGCAGTCAGGACACCTACACCGCCTTCAAGGCGCAGCTCGAAAGCTATGTCGGGTTCCTGCGCACCGGCGTGCCACCCGTCCCCTTCGCCCAGACGCGCGAACTGATGCAACTGGTCATCGCCGGCATCGAAAGTCGCGAGGCCGGCGGCACTGAAATCCCGCTTTCCAGCTTCGGAGCCTGACCCATGGGCGTTCTCGACACTTTTTCATTGAAGGGCAAAGTTGCCCTCTGCACCGGCGGCGCGGGTCTCTATGGCCGCCAGATCGTCGCCGCCCTCGCCGGAGCCGGCGCCACGACCTATCTCGCCGCCCGCGACCAGACCAAGCTCGAAGCTGTCGCCGCCGAAGAACGCGCAGCCGGCAATGACGTCACCGCCCTCTCGCTTGATCTCAGCTCCGACGCTTCCATCGAAGCCCTGCACAAAACCATTTTCGAGCGCAGCGGCCGCTGCGACGTGTTGATCAACAATGCCGTCACCCGCTCGGCCACCGATGGGTGGGACCACGATCTCGAAGCCTATGACCGGAGCCTGCGCGTCAACGCCTCGGCGCTGTTCAAGATTACCTCGCTCTTCGGCAAGTCCATGGCGGCCCAAAAATCCGGCTCGATCATCAATATCGGCTCGATGATGGGCATGGTTGGGGTCGAAATGGGCAATTATGCCGGCACCGACATGAACCCCAATCCCTCGCCCATCTACTTCTACGAAAAGGGCGGCATGATCAATTTCACCCGCTGGGCCGCCAGCATTCTGGGCAAGGACAATGTCCGGGTGAACTGCCTCTCGCCCGGCGGGCTCTTTTCCAACCAGCCCGCGCCCTTCGTGCAGAACTATTCCGATCGCACCCAGCTCGGCCGCATGGCCAATGAGACCGATCTCATGGGCGTCATCGTCTTCCTCGCTTCCGATGCCTCCGCCTACATCACCGGCACCAATATCCCGGTCGATGGCGGCTACACCGCAAAGTAACAGCCATGACCGAAAAGCAGCTCTATTCCGCCACCCCCGCCACCCAGCACCGCATGCGCAAGAGCCGCGTCCTGCGCACCATCGCCGCCGGCGGCGTCGCCAAAGTGCTAAAGCTCAACACCTTTGACGCCAAGGTCGCCGAGATTTTTGCTCAGGCCCAACCCGACGCCCTCTGGCTCTGCCAGGAGCACACTTCGGCCAGCCTCGAAGCCATCGAAAACCAGATCCGCGCGGCCAAGATCTACGACGTCGACAGCCTCGTCCGCGTCGCCCGCGGCAGCTATTCCGACTATATCCGCCCGCTTGAAGCCGATGCCACCGGCCTCATCGTCCCCCATGTCATGGGCGCCGCCGATGCCCGCGCCGTGCGCGACATGACCAAGTTCGCCCCGCTCGGCCGCCGCGCCGTCGATGGTGGCAACAATGACGGCATGTTCACCCGCGTCGGCTTTCTCGACTACCTCGAAACCGCCAACAAGGAACGCTTCGTCTGCCACCAGATTGAAGACCCCGAGGCGCTCGACGAAATCGAAGCCATTGCCGAAATCGACGGCGTCGACGCCCTCTTCTTCGGCCCCGGCGACTATTCCGTCCGCCTCGGCATTCCCGGCCAGATTCAGGCGCCCGAGATCATCAAGGTGCGCGAGCGCGTCGCCGAAGTCGCCCGCAAACACGGCAAGATCGCGGCCACCGTCGCCGGCAAGGTCAATGTGAAGGACTATGTCTCGATGGGCTACAATCTGCTCAGCGTCGGCGCCGACGTGGTGGCCCTCGCCACCTATGCCGACGACATGCTTTCCGCATTCGACGCCATCTAGGACGGAAAGATGCACCTCGACGCGCTGCAGAAGACCCTGCTCGACGGCCGCACCAAGGGCATCCCGGCCACAGCCGAACCCTTTGCCCTGAAGGACATTGCCGGCAAGGGCTGGAACGTCCTCCGCGAAGACCTTCCCATGCCATTGATGCTGCTCAAACGCAGCGCGCTCGACCACAATGCCAGCGTCTTCGGGCAATACCTGACGAGCCACAACCTGTCCCTGGCGCCCCATGGCAAGACCACCATGAGCCCGCAAATCTTCTCCGAGCAATTGGCGGGCGGCGCCTGGGGCATGACGGCCGCCACCGTCAATCAGGTGCAGGTCATGCACCACTATGGCGTCAAGCGCGTCCTTCTCGCCAATCAGCTCATCGGCAAGGCGCACCTCGCCGGCATCGCCGCACTCATCGACGCCGATCCGGAATTCGAATTCTCCTGCTTCCTCGATTCCGCAGCCCAACTCGACAACATGCTCACGCATCTGCGTGATCTCGCGCCGACCCGACCGATAAAGGCACTGCTCGAAATCGGCGCCAAGGGCGGCCGCACCGGCCTCCGCACCGAGGCCGAAGCTCTCGCCCTCGCCGACAAACTGGCCAGCAGCGACCAGAACCTCGTACGCTTCGCCGGCATCGCCACCTTCGAAGGCGTTGTGCCCGGCATCGACAAGGACCCGATGCTCGTCGAACCCTTCGCCCAGAGCATCGTCGACATCGCCCGTGCCCTGCCCAAAAGCCTCTATGCCGGCCTCGACGAATTCATCCTCTCCGGCGGCGGCTCCTCCTATTTCGACATCGTCGCCGACCGTTTCTCGACCCTCGACCTGCCCCTGCCCGTCCGCGTGCTGCTGCGCTCGGGCTGCTACGTCACCAACGACTCCGGAGCCTACAAAAAGGCGCAGGACGAGGCCAAGGCCGATCCGCGCCGCTCGTGGAAATCCGATCTGCAGCCTGCGCTCGAGGCCTGGGCCTATGTCCAGTCCATGCCCGAACCAGGCCTCGCCTTTCTCTCCATGGGCAAGCGCGACGTGCCGTACGATTCTGGCCTGCCCGTCCCCTTCAAGCGCTACCGCCCCGGCATCGGCTTCCTGCCCATCGGCGAAGCCACGATCTTCGCCACCAACGACCAGCACGCCTATGTCCGCCTCGGCCCAGACACCGATTGGCAGGTGGGCGACCTCGTTGCCTCTGGCGTCTCCCACCCCTGCACCGCCTTCGACAAATGGCGGTTCCTCCCCATCGTCGACGACGACTACACCGTCATCGACGGCGTCCTGACCTTCTTCTGACCTGGGGGTACACCATGTCCAAGACCGTGCTTTTCGGCGGCCTCTATCACGAGACCCACACCTTCCTCGCCGACAAGACCGGCATGGCCCAGTTCGAAGATGGCGGCATCCGCATCGGCCAGGCGGCCGTGGACCAGAACCGCGGCAATGGCTCACCGAGCGCCGGCTTCATCGACTATGCCGAAAAGGCCGGCTGGCGCGTCCTCCCCACCATACAGATGGCGGCCCAACCGGCCGGCAAGGTGACCGACGACGTGGTCGATCTCTTTTTCGAGCACTTCCTCGCCGGTCTTGATCGCCACATCAATGAGATCGACGGCATCTTCCTCGTCCTCCACGGTGCTATGGTCAGCGAGGGCTCCGACGACGTCGAAGGCCTCGTCATCAAGACCATTCGCGACCGCCTGAAAGCCGCCGGCCGCAGCGATCTGCCGGTCGGTGCCGTCCTCGACCTCCACGGCAACATTTCGCAAGTCATGGTGGAAAACGCGACGGTCCTCCGCGCCTATCGCGAAAACCCGCACACCGACGCCTATGAATCCGCCGTGGCCGCTGCCGAACTGCTGGACCGCGCCTTCAGCGAGCCCAACATCCGGGCGCTTCACCGTTCGACCAAATACGTCATCTCGCCCGTCGGCGTCGGCTCCGCCAATGACCCGATGAAGAGCGTCCTCGCCGCCGCCCGCGCTATCGAGTCCAGCGATCCCGACATCCTCACCATCAACGTCATGGCCGGCTACGCCTATTCCGACATTCCCGATTGCGGCTTCAGCCTCAATCTCGTCACCAAGGGTCCGGTCGCCGCCGCCGAAAAACACCTCGACACCCTGGTCAGCGTCCTCGAAGCCAATATCGAAGCCGGCTATCCGCACGAAGACGATCTTGCCACCGCCCTCACCAAAGCCGACGCCCTGCCACCGGGCACAGGCCCGATCCTCCTCATCGAGCCCGCCGACAACATAGGCGGCGGCACGCCGGGCGATGCGACCGGCCTCCTCGGCCCCCTCCTCGAAACCGGCCGCAAGAACATCCTCGCCGCCCTCGCCGATCGAGAGGCGGTGGCCAACTGCTCTGCCGCCGGACAGGGCGCAGAAGTCTCGCTGCTGATCGGCGGCAAGACCGACGCCCATCACGGCGCGCCGATCCCCTTCACCGGCACCGTCGAGCACCTCAGCGACGGCGTCTTCCAGCTCGAAAACCCGAAATCGCACCTCGCCTCCATGGGCGGCACGACTATCCGCATGGGCCGCTGCGCCGTCATCGCCAACGACCAGGCCAAAATCCTGCTCTCCGAGCGCAAGACCGCGCCCATGGATCTCGGTCAATACCATTCGCAGGGTCTGCGCCCCGAAGACGCGACCTATGTCGTCATCAAGGCCGCCGTCTCCCATCGGGCCGCCTATGACTCGATCCAGCGCGCCAGTTTTTACGTCGACAGCCCCGGCCTCTGCACCAGCGACCTGCGCCGCCTGCCCTTCACCAAGCTTCAGGGCAAGGTCATTTCCCTAGGCTGACCATGCCAAGCTCTCAGCGAGATCAACGAGGTTTGCGGCGGAGCCCTCCGGGGCTCCGCCAATGCCATTCAGATCTTGCCTGCGGCCCGAAGATCGGCCTGCAACTTGGCCTGATAAGCCGCCCTCGCTTCCTCATCCACCTTGGCGCTTTCCCCAAAATAGACAAAGCCCAGCGCCCGCCGCGCCCGTGTGGGCGAGGTGTTCGGCCCGGCCCAGTGAATGGTCTTGGAGTGGTGCATCAGGAAGGTGCCAGCGTCGCCCGGAAAGGCCACCGTATTGGCCTTGTCGTCCGCAGTGCCGAAATCGGTAATGCCCTGCGAAAAACCAAGGATTTCCGATCGCCCATGCGGCCGATAGCCTTCGTTTTTATGGGACCCACGCACATAATGGATGCAGCCATTTTCCGGATCGACCCGCTCCAGCGCCAGCCATCCGGTAACGGCCGCAGGCGGATTGAAATGGAAATAATACCCGTCCTGATGCGGCGGCGTCGGCTTGCCGATGCCGGCAGGCTTGTTGAAATATTCAAGGTTCACCGCCCGCGCCTTCTCGCCCAGCATGCTCTCGGCCAGTTCGCGGATCGTGTCGGTCTCGAGCAGATCGCGAAAATACGCATCATAGTGCTGCATATTCTGCATCTGCTTGAGCGTAGCCTTGGCGCCCTTCTCTTCGTAGAACACTTCCGTGTCCTTCATCTCAGGCACGCAGCTTTCGACATAGCGGTCGAATTCGCGATTGATCTCCGCCATCTTGCTGGCGTCGAAAAGCGGCTTGATGGCGATAAAGCCATCCCGGTCGAAATCACTCTTGAGGCTGGTGAGCGGGTCCTGCATGGCCGCGGACATCGGCATTCTCCTTATTGGTTCCCTCTGCCACCATCTGAGACCAACCGCCGTCCATCGTCTGTTGAGCAGTACGGTAGCGAACTAGGAATTCCGATTGCGCCTGTCACACATCAGTGGCGGCACACCCCACTTCATGGTGCTGTGCCGACATGATCCAAAGCTTCGATCCCGATAGCATCATTCTGCGCGAGCACCGCCTCGGTCGCTTCGACCGACGCATGCCCATCGGCCCGGCGCAGTGGGACTTTCATGACCTGCTCTGGATCCACGAAGGCAGCGTCCGCCTCAGCGTCAATGGCGGCGACAGCATCACGCTCAGCGCCCCCAGCGGCATCCTGATCTTGCCCAACACCCCCTTCTCCGGCACCACCATCGGCGGCTTTGCCACCGCTTCGATCTGTCACTTCACTTTGGCCAGCGCGCAAACCAGCGGCCCCGGCTATCTCCTCCCCCGCCCCGGCGAAGCCATGCACGTCCAATCCATGCTGCGCCTGAGCCTTGATCTCGCCAACGCGACCACCGAACCGGACCTGCAACGCCGTCGCCGGCTCCTCCTCGCCATGCTCGACTGTTTCGATCACCCCACCGCCACCCACAGCGAGCCTGCACCCGGCGACGACGGCCTCGATATGGCTTGGGGCCAGGCCACAAAATCCCTCCATAAGATGCGCACCCTCAGCGACGTCGCCGCGGTGATGGGCGTCCATGAAAGCGCCCTGCGCGCGCGCCACCGCCGCCAATACCGCACCTCGGCCGGCAGCCATCTGCGCGAAATGCGCCTGCGCCGCGCCGAAGACCTGCTCTCGACCACCCGCTACACGCTCGGCGAAATCGCCCGCCTCGTCGGCTATGGCCACGCGGAAACCTTCATCGCCGCCTTTCACCGCAGCCGCGGCTGCACCCCCGGCGAATTCCGCCACCGCTCCAATCCCTTTGCCTGAGAGCCCCAATGCAGCTCCTTGAAACCGGCACTCTCTACGCCAATCCCGATCCGCTTCTCGTCAGCCGCCAGGCCGCCTTCCCCGGCCTTGCTCGCTTGCCCAATGGCGATATCGTCGCACTTTTCTCCATCGGCCAGGCCTTCGACGCCGCCGACATGCGCGCCTTTGTCAGCCGCAGCACCGACAACGGCTACACCTGGAGCCCCCCCGCGCCGCTCCACACCCAAACCTTCACCCCCGAGGAATCCGAGACTTTCAAGCCCGCCGCCCTCGCCGAGGGCACCCTGCTCGCCACGGGCTATGTCTTCCTCCGCCCCACCCCGCTCACACCCATCGTCGATCCCAAGACCAACGAACTCCTGCCCCTCCACAACAAGCTGTCCCGCTCCCACGACGGCGGCCACACCTGGACCGTGCCGGAGCGTTTCATCGTCGAAGATGCCGGCATCGAACTCTCCGGCCCCATCATCCAGCACGCTTCGGGCGAACTCCTCGGCTCAGGCGCCCCATTCCACCTCGGCCCCGACAATCACGAAGGCTGGCTGATTTCCAGCGTCGACAATGGAAAAACCTGGCAGAAGAAATCCATCTTCTTCCGCGCCGAACCCAGCACCATCGCCCCGTGGGAGAGCCGCCTGATCGACTTCGGCGGCGACCGCATCGGCGTCCTCTTCTGGGCCTTCGACATCGCCGCCGGCCGCAACCTGACCAATCGCCTCGCCCTCTCCGAGGATGGCGGCAAAACATTCCGCACCCTCGACACCGGCATCCACGCCCAGGCCTCCAACGGCCTCGCCCGCGGCGACAGCGAAATGCTCAGCATCCACGCCCACCGCGAATCCCCCGTCGGCCTCAATATCTATCGCTCCCGCCTCCACCACGATCGCCTGGAAGTGCTGGACACACTCGCCCTTTTCGCCGACGAGAGATTGGGGCAACGGACGGGGGAGGCCGATCCATTCGCCAGCCTGCGCTTCGGTCAGCCGAGCCTCCTGGCGCTGGGCCAAGGCGAATACCTCGCCTGCTGTTGGCAGGTGGAAAACAGCCAGCACGTCATCAAAACCTTCCGCATCCGGCTCTGAGGCCATTGTGTCGACGACACCAGAACTAACCGACTACGCCAAGCTAAGAAAAATGCCGTTCTACTACGGCTATTCGGTACTCACCGGCACCGCCGTGCTCTGCACTGTCGGCGCGCCGCTGGTGCTGTTTTCGGCAGAACTCGGCATCGACAAGGACCGCATCGGCCTCATCGGCGGCATCCTGCCCTTCTTCCAGGTTCTCGGCATTGCCGCACTACCGGTCATCCTGCACTTCGGCACCAAGCGCGTCGCCGCCCTCGCGCTCATCGCTCGCTACCTCTTCCTGCTGCCGCTTTTCATCGCGCCCCTCTTCATCGCGACGCCCAATGTCGCCTTCGCGCTCATATTCGGCGCCATCATCTGCTTCGCCATCTGCCGTACCCTCTCCGAAGCTGCCGTCGTCCCCTGGTCGCAGGAAATCATCCCCCGCCTCGTGCGCGGCCAGGTCAGCGGCAAGAACGCGCTGGCCTATCTACCCACCGCGCTGGTCGGCTCCTTCCTCATCCAGCTCTGGCTCGATGGACAAGACGGCATCGAGCGCTTCTACCCCGTCTTCGCCATCGGCATCGGCATTGGCATTGTCGGCGGCCTCTTCCTCTTCGGCCTCGGCGGCGGCGGCCCGCGCGCCTCCTCCCGCAGCAGCCTCGACGCCATCCGCCAGCTTCGCGTCCCCTTGCGCGACCGCAATTTCCTCGCCTTTCTCTATTCCTCCGGCAGCCAGTATCTCGTCTTCGCGGCGCTCAACATCTTCCTGCTGCTCTTCTTCCGCGAACGCCTGGGCATATCCAGCGGCCAAATCGTGCTCATGGCCGCGCTCATCCCGGTCGGCTCAGCCGCCGGCAGCTATGCCGCTGGCTGGTTCATCGACCGCCACGGCACCCGTGCCATCCGCATCACCCTGCAGACGCTGCAGGTCGTCATGCTCCTCGCCCTGCCCTTCCTCCATGACGGCATTCCCGGCGTCGAGCTGCTCGTCGGCCTCGTCTTCTTCCTCTTCGGTTTCCTGGTGCAGGGCGCCATGGTCGGCGGCAGCGTCTATATGCTCAACTATGTGCCGTCCACCGAGCGCGAGAGCTACATGGCCCTCGCCTATTCAAGTGACGGCATCTTTGGCGGCGGCCTCACGGTCCTCGCGGGCATCTTGGTCCAATATTTCGAGCACAACGGCACCAATCTCGGCTCCGCCCATATCGGCGGCTACGAGGTTCTCTTCCTCGTCACCGCCCTCGTCACCGCCAGCTCTGCCGCCGTCTTCGCCCTCCTCAAGGAAGAAGGCGCCACCGGCGTCCGCGATTTCCTTGGCCAGTTCTCCACCGGCAATCCCCTGCGCGCCCTCTGGGGCATCCAGCGTTTTTCTAGTTTCACATCGGAACAACGCCGCCGCGACCTCGCCTATAGCTTTGGCGGCACCGGCAGCACCCTCGCCAAGGACGAACTGATCTCCGCTCTGTCCGATCCCAGCTTCGACGTCCGCCACGAAGCCATACGCGCCCTCGGCCGCCTCCCGGCGACGCCCAAGGCCATCCACGCCCTCGAAGATATCCTCACCTATGACGGCCTGATCGAGCTGCAATATGCCGCGCTCGATTCCCTTGGCCAGCTTCAGTCCCGCTCCAGCGCCGCAAAAATCGCCCGCTTCCTCGACGACGGCAATCGCCTCCTGCGCTCGCGCGCCGCGCGGTCGCTCGGCGATATCCGCGCCGAGACTTACCTGCCTGCCATCAGGAAAATGCTCGCCGAAGACACCGACATCGACTGCCGCCTCGCCGCCGCGTCGGCTCTAGGAAAATTCGGCGATCGGCAAAGCGTCCCCGCCCTCGTCGCCATATATGTCGATCAGGCAGGCGACGAAAACCCGATCAGCGAACCGCGCAGCAAGGTCGTGCTGCTGGCCATTTCAAAAATCCTCGGCATCGAAGAACAATTCGCCCGCAACTGGCGCCGCGAACAACGCATGCCCGGCTACTGTCTGCCGGCCTTGCTGAGCCGATTGGCCAAGTCGCTCGACGCAAAGGACAAACGTACTGAGAGCGTGCGCGCCACCTTGCAGCAAGCCGCCGCGGGCCTCGGCACTGGCCCAACCGCGGAAAGCTTCGCCGCCCTCCGCGCCCTGCGTCCGCTCATTGCCGCCTCGCCCCATAGCGAAGCGCTACCAGTGGTGGAATTGATCGACGGAACCCGAGACATCACGGAGGCTCACCCGGCCCTGATGGTCCTTCTCGCCGTCGCCGCCCGCCACGTCCTCCGGCCGCCGAAGGACTAGGTGGCAGCCTTCTTGCCCGGCCATCCCATCAGCAACTGCACCGATTTCTCCGCCTCTTTCGCCTTCTCCGCATCTTTGAAGATGCGCATGACGCAACGCGGCTCGGTGCGGCTGATGACGTCGTAGACGAGGTGATAGCCGGTCTTGTCCATGATCGGCCCGATCCAACCGGCGCAATGGTCGCAATAGCGCGTCATTGGCGCCGCATCATTGTCCATCACCTTGGCAAGGCTCGGGCAGCCATGCATGTGCAGTTCGAGATGCTCGTCATCGACCATCAGGTCGAGCTCGCAATTTTCCTCTTCCTCGATCACCGACCAATATTCGTACATGCCCTGCAGGCCCTTGGTCTTGATCAGGTCCAGAATATGCTTTTCCTGGTTCTTGCTGATTTCGAGCCAGTAGAGGTCGAGGTCCTCCTGCCCCTTGCTCTCGAGGAACTTGAACACCTCGTTATAGAACCGGGTGAAATGGTCGCTGGGGATCATGCGCGCCTCCGGATGATCTGCCGGCAAGCGCCGGGCCCGGTAATTTCCGTATCGATCCGATAGGGCGTCCCCTCGGCAATCGCTTCATTCACCTTGGTCGTCTGGTCGCAGAAATGCGCCGAAACCGACGGAGAAATTTTGGCAACGTGATGATAGGCCGTGCAGCGCCGCACGGTGAGAACGATCTCGTCCTCACTCACCGCAATGTCATAGTCGGCATCCTCGCGGGTGAAGAAGTGCCGCCAATGCCGCACCATCTCCTCCGGATGGCCATCCAGCATATGCCGCCTCAGGTCGACATAAACATCCTTGCCCACCTTGGCGAAAATCTCGTGCAACACCTCGACGCCATAGCGCTCGACGATGAAGTCGATGGTCGTGTTCACCGCACCGTGAAAATCGAGGTGAACATTACCCTCTTCCTGATAGCGCAGCGGTGTCTCAGGCAGCTTTTGCATGGTCGCGCCTAAAGTAGGATTTGCCACCGACAATGGTCTCCTCAACCGAGAGATCAGCCGCATCGAGCAGCACGAAGTCAGCCAACTTCCCCGCCTCGATGCTCCCGAGGTCCGCCTCCCGCCCGACAACCCGCGCCGGCACCAGGCTCGCCGCATGTGCCGCCTGCACCAGATCCGCGCCCGCCATCGACACATAGTTTCGCATGGCCTCGTCCGAGGTCAAAGACGAACCGCAAAGCCCGCCATTGCGATCCCGCACCGCCTTGCCCGGCGCACTGGTCACGAAATAGCCGGGATAGAATTCGAACTCCGTCCCCGGCAGGCCCGCATATTTCATCGAATCCGTTTCGAGAAACACCCGATCCGCCGGCAATTGCGCCAGAATGCGCAGCAGCTTTGGATGCGCATGAATGCCATCGGCCACGACGCCCAGCGCCAGATGCCGCTCCGCCAGCAGCGCATCGGGCAGCGAAAACACATGCACCCCCGAATTGTCCGGCGGAATGGTCCGCATCACGTCATACATATGCGTCACCGCATCGATCCCCCAGCCAACATAGCGCGAGACATCGTCCGGCGCCGCCTGGCTATGCCCGAAATGGATCGAAACATCAGCCGCCTTCATCGCGCGGATAAACTGCTCCGCACCCGGCAGTTCCGGCGCGATTGTCACCGCCGCCAATCGCCCCTGCGCCCTTTCAAGCATCATCGCCGCCAACTCAGCCGACGGCAGTTGCAGGTTTTCCGGATTATGCGCCCCCGGTGAATTGAAACACGGCCCCTCGCTGTGAATACCCAGGGCCCGCGCCCCTTCGGCGCGTCCGCAAGCCTCGGCCAGCCGCGACAATACAGACCCAAACTCGGTGGGTGGCTGGCAGCCGATAGACGGTAAAAACGCCGTCACCCCACGCGCCGGCAACTTGGCGGCAGAGTCCGCCACCCCGTTCGGCGTCGCATCGGAATAGAGGTTGATATCGAACCCGTGCTGCAAAAGGTCGATCATGCCGGGAAACAGCAGTTTCCCGCTGGCATCCAGCACCCGCCAATCGGTCCCGACCGCCGTTTCCGGTGCAACAATGCCCAGAATCCGGCCATCTTCCACCAGCAGGTCATGACGCAGAACTCCCGTGGGCGCCACCACCAGACCGCCTGCCCACTTCTGCTTGACACCCATTGGGGAACCTCTATTAGCATGTTATTATGCTAATGAGTTAACTCACTTCGTTTCGGGTGTAAATATGGATCGCCGCACCGTCTGCATTACCGGCTCCACGCAGGGCATAGGCTACGGAATTGCCAAGGCTTTTGCCCATCGCGGCCATCGCGTGATCCTCAATTCTCACATCCGCGACGACCGGGCGGAAGAGGCCCTTGGCGAACTTTCTGCCCTTACCGAAGTGCGTTTCGTACAAACCGATCTCTCAAAGCCCGGCGGCGCAGAACAGCTCATCGAAGCAGCCCACGCGCAGTGGGGAGCGCTCGATACGCTCGTCAACAATGCCGGCACCTTCCTCGATGCCCCCTTCGGCCAGCTTACCGAGGATATTTTCGACCGCACCTTCGCCCTCAATGTGCGCGCCTACCTCTTCGCGAGCCAAGCCTTCGCCAACCGCGTCAAACCCGACCAGACCGGCGCCAGCATCATCTGCGTCGGCTCCACCAATTCCATGGCCGCCGAACGCGATAGCGTCGCCTACGACACGTCCAAGGGCGCCGTGCTCATGCTGGTCAAATCTCTCGCAGTGACCCTCGCCAGCCGCGGCATCCGCGTAAACGGTCTCGGCCCCGGCCTCGTCCGCACCCCACTTACTGCCGCCGCCCTGGCCTCCGAAGACCTGAGAAAATCCCTGGCTCGACAGATTCCACTCGGCCGTATCGCCGAACCCGAAGATATCGGTGGAGCCGCGGTCTTTCTTGCTTCCGATGAGGCGCGTTATATTACAGGACAGATGTTGTTCATCGATGGCGGGATTCTTGCCAACCAACTGTCCTGGGGTGTCGAACCGTGAATGTTGAACTGACACCGCGCCATCTGCAATTGCGGGACCTCTTGTTCCGCCGCTGGAAAACGGCCGGTCTCAAGGCCGGGGACAAAATCGAGTCGCAGAACGAGATCACCAAATTCTGCGATTTCTCGCTGATCACAGTCATAAAAACCCTCAAGGACCTCGAAGCCGAAGGCGTCATCCGCCGCCAGGTCGGCCGCGGCTCCTTCCTCGAAAAGGCGCCATGGGCCGAAGCCCATCACCGCGTCGGTTTCTTCTACAACCGCAACATCGTCGGCGGCGGCATCTTCAACAACGAGTTCTATACCCGCCTCGTCATCGCGCTTGAGCGCGGCATTGTTTCGGATGGCCATGAATTCGTCATGGGCAGTTTTACCCACGACAAGATGCCCGTCACCTTCTGGGACCGGCTCGACATGGTCGTCCTTGCCGGTATCACCGACGAAACCGACATTTCCGCGCTGAGCCAAACCACCAGCCAGGTCAGCGTGCTCGACGCCGCCATCGACCTTCCCGGCATCCACAGCTACAGCCTCGACTATGGCCCGGCCTTCGAGGAAATGTTCGAGCGCCTCGGCACCAAGCCCAATCGCGTGCTCTATCTCGACACGGTCCACATCTCGTCCGAACAGGCCTCGCGCCTCGAAAAGTTCAAATCCGCCTGCGCCGCCAGCGACGCTGTACAAATCCTGCGCATCGCCGAGGTCAATCAGGAAGACCACACGGCCGACATCAAGCCGCTCGAAGAAACCATCGCCGAATTCCAGCCCGATCTCATCTGCGGCTACATGCACCACCGCTGGCATGCCCGCATGGCCGAGGCCCTCGCCAAGCCGGTGCGCATCTATCCCTATGGCCTCGATTCCAACCGCCCCGGCTTCGTCGTCGAAAGCGGCGCCTGGCTCAAGACCGTGCTGCCGACCATTTATGAAAACCTCGACGACCGGCGCGGCGAAGGCGGCGTCCACACCTTCCCGGCCCATTTCGTTTACTGATCAGGACTTTTATTCATGCTCAAGCTCGTCGATAGCGGCGCCCGCTCGCACCTGCCTTTCAGCCCGGCCTTCATCGCCGGCGACCTGATGTTCGTCTCCGGCCAGGCCTCGGTCGATAGCGCCAGCGGTGCCATCATCACCGATACGTTTGAGGGCGAAATGCGCCGCTCGATCGAAAACCTGCGCGCCATCCTGGTAGCGGGCGGCCTCAGCCTCGACCATGTCGTCAACGTCAAATCTTACGTCGCCGACGAAGCCGATCTCGCCCTCTACAACCAGATCTATCCCGAATATTTCAGCGAACCCCGCCCCAGCCGCAGCACCATCGTCGGGGTCCTCGGCACCAAGCTCAAGTTCGAGCTCGACTGCGTCGCCTATGCCAAGGCCACTCGCCAGCAGGCCGAGCGCATCGGTTGACCCATTAGCCTAGGATTGTAGGCGCGACCGGCGGCAGCGCCTCTGTAATCCGGCGCGCCGCATCCTGCAGTGCCTCGGCGGCGCGATCAGCCAGCACGTGCATGCGGTTCTCCGGCGCCGACAGGCTCATGGCGGCTATCGGAAAACCGTGCCCATCGAGGATCGGCACACCGATGCAGGTAACGCCGTCCTCGTTCTCGCCCGTTTCCATGGCAAAGCCGCGCCGACGCGTCTCCACAACCTGCCGACGAAACGTACGCGGATCAGTCAGCGTGCGAAACGTACGCTGCTCGAACTCTGGACGGATGAGGCGTTCGACGGTTTCGTCCGGCAGAAAAGCCGCAATGGCCTTGCCGAGAGACGTCGAATGAACGGGATGGCGATGGCCAATCCGCGCCTGGAACCTTTGCGATCGCGTCGCCTCGCGAATGTCGACATAGACAACTTCATCTTCGGCGAGCACGCCAAGGTTCACCGTCTGGCGAAAGCCGTCGACCAGTTGATCGAGCTCGGCTTCGGCCGAACTCCGGATGCTGTGATGCACGGCATCCTTCTGCGCTAGCGCGCGAAACCGCTCGCCGACCCCGTAGCGGTCCCGCTCGATGTCATGCGCAAAAAAGCCCGAAGCCGATAGCGTCTGCAGATATCGGAACACCGTGGTCTTTGGCAGCGAGAGGGCCTGCGCCACCTCGGCCAGCGTCACGGCATGCGGCTGGCTCGCGACATAGGCAAAAACCTGCATCGCCTTTGCCACCGGCAAAACCGAATACTGGTCTGAACCCTTCGCCATCGCCAACCTCACTCTCTCCGTCGCGATTGGAGATCATGCCAACCATCGTGTCAACTCGACGACCCCCGTGAAATCGCAAACTATTCCATCCCACGAAACGGCGCGACGTTTACCGCGACCGCGCCCTGGTGTGTCCTGCGCCCGGAAAATTCGAGGAGCAGCAAATGCTGAAGTTTGACGAGTCCGCACGCATCGTCGCGTCCGAGTCCCGTTTCGTGGCCGGCGGCGTGAACAGCAATTTCCGCCTGGGCATGGGCCACGGCCCGCTGGTGTTTACCCATGGCGAAGGCGCCTACCTCTACGACGTCGATGGCAACAAGATCATCGACTATTATTGCGGTATGGGCGCCATGGTCCTCGGCCATAGCCCCAAAGGTGTGCAGGCAGCCGTCAAACAGCAGGTCGACAAGGGCATTCTCTTTGCCGGCCAGTCGCCCATCGAATACGAAGCTGCCCGCATCATCTGCGAGCGCATCCCCAGCGCCGAGCGCCTGCGCTTCGGCTCCTCCGGCTCCGAAGTCGCCCAAGCCGCCATGCGCCTCACCCGCGCCGCCACCGGTCGCCGCACCATCGTGAAATTCGAAGGCCACTATCACGGCTGGTTCGACAATATCCTCTGGTCCACGGCTCCCTCGCTCGCCGATGCGGGCCCCGCCGAAGACCCCAATCTCGTCCAGGGCAGCAAGGGCCAGAGCCCGGCCGATGCCGATGGCCTCGACGTGCTGCAGTGGAACGATCTCGCCGCCGTCGAAGCGCGCCTCTCGCGCGGCGACGTCGCCGCAGTCCTCATGGAAGCCGCCATGTGCAACCAGGGCGCCATTTCGCCCATGCCCGGCTATCTCGAAGGCGTGCAGGCCGCCTGCCGCAAATACGGCACCATCCTGATCTTCGACGAAGTCATCACCGGCTTCCGTCTCGGCCAGAAGGGCGCCCAGGGCCGCTTCAACGTCACGCCCGATCTCTCGATCTTCGCCAAGGCCATCGCCAACGGCTTTCCGGTTGCCGCCATCGTCGGCCGCGCCGACTTGATGGATATGTTCGCGACCGGCGGCGTCCTCCACGGCGGCACCTTCAATTCCCAGCCTGTCCCCATGGCCGCCATGGTCGCCACCCAGCAGGCCCTCACCCCCGAGCACTACGAAAAGACCTCGGTCTATGGCACGCGCCTCCGCGAAGGCATCCGCTCGATCTTTGCCGAAACCGGCATCAAGGCCCAGGTCACTGGCTACGAACTGATGTTCCACATCGGCTTCGGCCTCGACGCCCCCGCCCGCAACTATCGCGACCTCGCCCGCGCCGACAAAGCCGGCTATGCCCGCTTCGCCCAGGCCCTCCTCCGCCAGGGCGTGCGCGTCCTCGAACGCGGCGCCTGGTTCGTCTCGTCCGAACACAATGACGAGGTCGTCGACAAAACCCTCGAAGCTGTCCGCACCGCCGCCCGCGAAGTCGCCCCGACCCTGCCAAGCTGAGCGACAATGGCAAGCCGGCGCGATGCACCCGCGCCGGCCCCTCGCCGTTGATCCCGTCACCCATCCGCTGTTAGGAGTGCCCCACTTCTTTTGCGGATTGCCCAATGACCAGCACAAGCCTTCGCGCCGAGATCGAGAGTTTTCCGATCGCCGGCCGCTTCACCATTTCCCGCGGCAGCAAGACCGAAGCCCGCGTCATCCGCGTGGAACTGGAACAGGACGGCGTCACCGGTCAGGGCGAATGCGTCCCCTATGCGCGCTATGGCGAAACGCTCGACGCGACCCTCGAAACCATTCTGAGTCTGGCCCCGCAACTCGCCGCAGGCCTCGACCGCACGGGCCTCCAGTCAGTCCTTCCCCCCGGCGCCGCCCGCAACGCCATCGACTGCGCTTTCTGGGATCTTGAAGCAAAGCGCGCCGGCACCGACGTCGCCAAACTCGCAGGCATCCAGCCCCCCACGCGTATCGAAACCGCCTACACCATCAGCCTCGATACGCCCGAAGCCATGGCCGAAGCCGCCGCGCGCCGCGCCCACATGCCGCTGCTAAAGCTGAAACTCGGCGCTCCCGGCGATGCCGATCGCATCGCCGCCATCCGTACCGCCGTGCCCAACACCCGTCTCGTGGTCGACGCCAACGAAGGTTGGCAGGCAGACGAGCTTGAAACCCTGCTCCGCGCATCCCGCGACGCCGGCATTGAACTCGTCGAACAGCCCCTCCCCGCCGGCAATGACGCCCTTCTCGCCGAGATCGAGCACACCGTCCCCATTTGCGCCGACGAAAGCGCCCACGCCCTTGCCGGCCTCGACCAACTGGTCGGCCGCTACGACGCCATCAACCTAAAACTCGACAAGACCGGCGGCCTCACCGAAGCCCTCGCCGTGGCGCAGCACGCCAAGGAGCTGAACCTCGCCATCATGGTCGGCTGCATGGTCAGCACCTCGCTCTCCATGGCCCCGGCCTCCCTCCTCGCCCCCTTCGCCCGCTGGGTCGACCTCGACGGCCCGCTGCTGCTGGCCGCCGACCGCCCAGGTGGCCTCGCCTATACCGACGGCGCCATCGACCCAAGCGTCAGCAGGCTCTGGGGCCGCTACTCCTAGAGGCAGTCCAACCAGTCAAAGCCCCCACCCGCTCGGCTATCACCCCGGCGAAGGCCGGGGCCCATCTTGAGATCTCAGGTTGGATCCCGGCTCAAGGCCGGGATGACAGCCAGTGCGCACGGAAGCATGCGACCCTACCGCGGATGCGTAACATCCCGCGTCCGCTGCAGCGCATCAACCGTCTGCTCGTAACGCTGATTGGCCACGCCCAAAAACAAACAATCCACAATAGCCAGCTGCGCGATGCGGCTGACCATGGCCCCCGCCCGCAACCGGCTCTCCCGCGCCCGGCTGACCAGGCACTCCTCTGCCGCACGCGCCAGCGGTGAATCCGGCGATCCCGTCAACGCAATGGTCAGCGCCCCCGCCTGCCGCGCAATCTCGATGTAACGGACCGTATCAGCCGTCTCCCCGGAGTGCGAAAACCCAAAAGCCACCGTCCCCGGCGGCGACAGCAATGCCGCCGTCCAGGCCTCATGCGGATCAGCCAGCAAAAACGCATTGCGCCCGATCCGAAACAGCTTGTGATGCAGATCCTGCGCCACGAACTGGCTGGCCCCGATGCCGAACAGCAAAATCCTCTGCGCCTTGTCGAGCGCCGCGACCACCCGCTCCAGTGCTTCATAATCGAGCCCCGAAACCGTCTCGTCGATGGCCAGCATTTCAAGCGAGGCGACTTTTGACGCCATCTCGCGCAGCGTGTCCGACTTGGCGATCTCCGCCCCAAGGATCAGGTTCGACCCATACTGCGCCGTCTCCTTGCCCAGTTCCGTCGCCAGCGACATGCGCAATTGCGCATAGCCCGAAAGCCCCAGCATCTGGCAAAAGCGCACCACCGAAGCCACCGATGTCTGGCAGGTTTCAGCCAGCTCATAGATCGTCTTGTCGAGCACCAGGCTCGGCGTATCGCTGATGACACTGGCCACCCGCTGCATGGCCGGCGTGAATTTTGCCGACGAAGCTTCAATGCTCGACTGAATTCCCAAAATCACGCTCCCTCATGCTCGCCACGCGGCAATCACCCTACCTCGAACCAGCCCGAAACTGAAACAATATTTCACAAAAATGCAATTTTCTGAAACTCGTTGACACAGGCTGGCGCGACTTCATAGGCTTGTCACGAACCATTGCCGCCGACAGGGCAACCCTTCGGGTTGGAGCAGCAGTGCACTTCAGGAGATTGGCCTTTTCTGCAAAGGCCGACAGCAAGGAGGGAATAAGATGAACTGGACTAATACTCGCAAGCTCGTGACCGGGCTCGCCATTGCCACGGCGCTGTCCACGGTTGCCTTTGCGCTGCCGGCGGAAGCCGCGACGCTGCGCATGGCCTGGAGCCAGGACGCAACGGGTCTCGACCCGCACACGCAGCCGGCCTTCCCGTCCATTCGCCTGCTCGAACTGATCTATGAGCCGCTGGTGCGCCTTGACCCCGAGCTCAACGTCATTCCGGCAATCGCTGCCAGCTGGGAATTTGCGCCCGACGCCAAGACGCTGACCTTCAAGCTCGACCCCAACGCCAAGTTCACCAACGGCACCCAGGTCACCCCCGCCGACGTAAAGGCTTCGTTCGAGCGTATTCTCAATGAAGAAACCGCCGCCGTGGCGCGCTCGAACTTCCTCTCGATCGACACGATCGAGACCCCCGACGCCGAAACCGTCGTGTTCAATCTCAAGACAGCCGACGTGCCGATTCTTGTCGCCATGGCGACTATCAATGCCGCCATCGTTCCGGCCAGCGAAATCGAAGCCGGCAAGATCGGCACCGAAACCGTCGGCTCCGGCCCCTTCAAGCTCGATAGCTGGGAACCCAATTCCCGCGAAGTCCTGAGCGCCAACCCCGATTGGGCCGGCGGCGATATTGCTATCGACGGCATCACCATTTCGGTCCTGCCCGACGAAACCGCGATCCTCGCCTCGCTCCGCGCCGGCCAGACCGATTTCGCCCTGCTCAACGATCCGCTCGTTGCCACCATGGTACCCAACGAAGCCAATCTGCAGCTCAACCGCGTTCCCGGCCTTGCCTATAACGTGCTCCAGCTCAATCCTTCGCGTCCGCCCATGGACAACCTGAAGGTTCGTCAGGCCATGTCCTGCGCCATCAACCGCCAGGAAATCGTCGACGCAGCCCTCGCCGGCGAAGGCCAGGTGACCGGCCCCCTGACCATGCCCGCCTTCGCCCAGGATCCGAATTCGCTCTTCTGCTATGAGCAGGACCTCGAAAAGGCCAAGCAGCTCATGGCTGAATCGGGCGTTTCCGGCTTCACCGCCAAGGTCATCGCCGCCACCGGCGAGCCCCCGGTTGCCGCCTCCGAAGCTCAGGTGCTTCAGGCTCAGCTGGCCGAAATCGGCATCAATCTCGAGATCGAGATGATGGAACTCAACGTCTATGTCGACACCTGGCTCGCCGGCAATTTCGACATGGCCGTGGCCCAGAATGGCGGCCGGCCGGACCCGTTCCCGATGTACAACCGCTACTTCACCAAGGACGGCAACCTCCTGAAGGTTTCCAACTTCGTGGACGACACGCTCGACACCCTGATGCGTGAAGGCCAGGCCGAAACCGATCCGGCCAAGCGCGTCGAAATCTTCCACAAGTTCGAAAACCACCTCGTCGAACAGTCCCCGTGGCTGTGGCTCTCGACCGGCTATGGCTACACCGCTCAGCTCAAGACGGTTTCGGGCTTCGTCCCCTCGCCGACCGGCACGCTGTTCGGTCTCACCGAAGTTTCAATCCAGTAATTTTCAATTAAGTTCGGGGCTGGCCCACGGGCCGGTCCCGTTTTATCCAGGAGAAGGCGTTCGATGAATTATGTGGTGCAACGCCTCCTGACGTTCCCACTGATCCTGCTCGGGGTTTCGGTTCTCGTCTTCGTCTCGATCCGCCTCGTCCCCGGCGACGCCATCACCGCCATGCTCGGCACTGAAGCGGGCCTTCTCACCCCCGATCAACGCGCCGCCCTCGCTGCCTATTTCGGCATCGATCAGCCCATCTGGTCGCAATACCTGCGCTGGCTCTCCGGCCTCTTCCAGGGCGATCTCGGCATTTCGTCCATCTATGGCAAGCCGGTCCTCTCGATCATACTCGAGCGCTTCCCGCTGACCCTGCAATTGGCGCTGATGTCGATGGTGATCTCCCTCAGCATCGGCGTGCCCCTCGGCGTCTTCGCCGCCACCCGCAACGAGCGCCCCAGCGACCTGATCGTCCGCATGCTCGCCATGCTCGGCCAGTCGACGCCGAGCTTCGTCATCGGCGTCCTCATCATCTATGTCCTCTCGGTCTTTTTCGGCTTCGTCCCCGCCATGGGCACGTTCACGCCGCTGACGGTCGACCCGCTCGCCAGCATCGGCCAGCTGATTTTCCCGGCCATCACCCTCGGCTTTGCCTTCGCCGCCTCGGTCACCCGCATTTCGCGCTCGGCCATGCTCGATGTCCTCAGCGACGATTATATCCGCACCGCCCGCTCCAAGGGCGCCTCCCAGCGCAGCGTCGTCTGGCGCCACGCGCTGCCCAATGCGCTCATTCCGGTGGTGACGCTCTCCGGCGTCGAATTCGGCTATCTCCTCGGCGGCGCCGTTATCGTCGAACAGATCTTTGCCCTGCCCGGCCTCGGCCGCCTCGTCCTCGATGCCATCACCCAGCGCGATTACGCGCTCGTCCAAGGCACCGTCCTCTTCATCGCCTTCAACTTCTTGCTTGTGAATTTGCTCGTCGACCTCGCCTATGTCGCGCTCGATCCGCGCATCCGGATCGGGGGCCGCTGATGCCAAAGCTCCTCCGCGCCTTCCTGCGTCACCCCTCCGGGCGCATTGGCCTCGCCATCATCTCGCTCTACCTGATCGCAGCCCTGCTCGGCGTCGTCGGCCTCACCCCGCATGACCCGCTAAAACTCTTCGCCATCGATCGATTGAAGCCACCCAACGCCACCTATTGGTTCGGCACCGATCTCCTTGGTCGCGACACCTTCAGCCGCCTCATGGTCGGCATCAAGCAGTCGATGATCATCGCCTTCTGTTCGGTTGGCCTCGCCACCCTCTTCGGCACCATCATCGGCCTCCTCGCCGCCTGGTGGGGCACCCTGTGGGACGGCATCCTGATGCGCATCATGGACGTGTTGCTGGCCTTCCCGGCCATCCTCCTCGCCCTCCTCATCATCGCCATTGTCGGCCCCGGCACCTCGACCAGCGTCGCCGCCATCGCCATCGTCTATACGCCCATCTTCGCCCGCGTCGTCCGCGGCCCGGCCCTGTCGCTGAAACAGCGCGATTTCGTCGACGCCGCCCGCACCTTCGGCAGCTCCCAGCCCTATATCCTGAGCCACCACCTGCTGCTCAATCTCGTCGCCCCGCTCGCCGTTCAGGTCACCCTCGCTCTCGCCTGGGCTCTCCTCACCGAAGCCGGCCTCTCCTTCCTCGGCCTCGGCACTCAGCCGCCCACCCCCTCGCTCGGACTCATGCTGGCCGAAAGCAAGAACCTCATGACCCAGGCCCCCTGGCTGATGATCTTCCCGGCCCTGACCATCATGCTCGGCATTCTCGGCTTCAACCTCACCGGCGACGCCCTGCGCGACATTCTCGACCCCCGCACCCAGAGGAGAGAAGCATGACCCCTCTCCTTTCCGTCCGCGACCTCCGCGTCGGCTTCGGCCAAAACCCTGCCGCCAATGAAGTGGTGAAGGGCGTCAGCTTCGACCTCGCAGCCGGCGAAACCCTCGCCATCGTCGGCGAAAGCGGCTCGGGCAAATCCGTCACCGCCCTCTCGGTCAATCGCCTCGTCGATTTCGGCGGCGGTCGCATCACCAATGGCTCCATCCTGCTGCAACGCAGCGATGGCTCCACCCTCGATGTCGCCAAGGCAGACGAAAAGGTCCTCCGCACCATTCGCGGCCGCGATGTCGGCATGATCTTTCAGGAGCCGATGACCTCGCTCAATCCGGTGCACACCGTCGGCGCCCAGATCGAGGAAGCTTTCAAACTAAACCGCGGCCTCCACGGCGCTGAAGCTGAGCGCGCCGCTCTGGACGTGCTCGAACGCGTCCGCATCCCCGACGCCAAATCGCGCCTCGCCTATTACCCACACCAGCTCTCGGGCGGCATGCGCCAGCGCGTCATGATCGCCATGGCCCTCGCCAGCAGCCCGCGTCTCCTCATCGCCGACGAGCCGACCACCGCGCTCGACGTCACCGTGCAGGCCCAGATCATGGCGCTGCTGGCCGAACTGCGCGCCGAAACCGGCATGTCGATGATCTTCATCACCCACGACATCGGCCTCGTCGCCGGCATTGCCGACCGCATCATGGTCATGCAGCACGGCCTTGCCGTCGAGCAGAACACGACCGATGCCGTGCTCAACAATCCCCAGCACGACTACACCAAGCACCTGCTCAATGCCGTCCCGCACTTCACCTCCGGCAAAGCCGTCCGCTCCGACAGTGAGCGCACCCCCACCAGCGAACCCATCATCAAGGTGGACGACCTCGTTGTTCGCTTCCAAGTGAAGAAGGGCCTCTTCAGGCCCAAGGGCGCCATCCATGCCGTCGATGGCGTCAGCTTCGATCTCATGCCCGGCGAAACCCTCGCCATCGTCGGCGAAAGCGGCTCCGGCAAATCCACCACCGCCCGCGCCATTCTGGGCCTCGTGGAGAAACACCGAGGCGCCATCGCCGCCAAGGCCGGCCGCTCGCGCCGCCCCATACAGATGGTGTTCCAGGACCCCTTCGCGTCGCTCAATCCGCGCCTCAATGTCGAAGCCCTGATGGCCGAGCCCGCCATAGCCAACGGCCAGAAACTCGACGACACCCTGCGTACCCGCATGCGGTTCCTGCTCGATCGCGTCGGCCTCCCGGCCGACGTGCTCAACCGCTACCCCCACCAGTTTTCCGGCGGCCAGCGCCAGCGCCTCTGCATCGCCCGCGTCCTGATGCTCAATCCCGACGTCGTTGTGCTCGACGAAGCCGTCTCCGCCCTCGACGTTTCGGTCCAGGCCCGCGTCCTCGATCTCCTCGTCGATCTCCAGCGCGAATTCAGCCTCGCCTATCTCTTCATCTCGCACGACATGGCCGTCGTCGAACGCATCGCCCATCGCATCGCCGTCATGTATGCCGGCCAGATCGTCGAGATCGGCGAAGCCCGCGCGGTCCTCTCCGACCCGCAGCACAGCTACACCAAGCGCCTGATCTCGGCCGTTCCCGCCGTCGAGCGCCGTCGCCAGCACTTTGCCGTCGACGCCACCCAGGTTCCCTCCCTCGTCCGCCCCGCCGGCTATGAACCGCCCCCAGCCAATTGGCGCACCGCGGGGCGGGATCACCGCGTCCGCATCGAAGAAACCAAATGAGCAAGCCGCAAGACATGCTGGAGCGGGCCTTCCCCGCCCTCGAACAAGCCATCGCATCCGGCCGCATCCCCGGCGGCGTCCTCGGCGTCATCGATCGCGACGGCAACCGCGCCACCCGCGCCATCGGCTCCGCCCAGACCGTTCCCACCAGCCGGCCGATGACCGAAGACACCTGGTTCGACCTCGCCTCGATTAGCAAGGTCGCCTTCACCACCGAGCGCATCCTCGCTCTCGCCGAGGCCGGCACTATCGACCTCGACGCGCCGCTGACGACCATCCTGCCGGACTACCGCCACTACAATCTCGACAATTGGGAGCGGAAGATCACCTTCCGCCAGTGCCTCGGCCACCAGACGCCATTCCCGGCCGTCTTCCCGCTCTACACCTATGGTCGCGACCCGGACCTCCTGCGCACCTTCCTGCTGCAGCACGATTTCCCCGCCGGCCCGGCCGTCTATTCCGACATCAATTTCATCCTGCTCGGCTTTGCCCTCGAACGCATCCACGGCAAATGGCTGCGCGAGCAGGATCCCGGCCCCGGCTTCGCCTGGTCCGCCGATCCGCAAAACGCCGCCGCCACCGAACTCTGCTACTGGCGCCACCGCGTCCTCGTCGGCGAAGTCCACGACGACAACTGCTCGGCCCTTCAAGGCGCCGGCAATGCCGGGCTCTTCGGCACCGTTCATTCCATGCTCGACTTCGCTGGCAACAAACTCACCAATGCCGGCCCCGACGCCCTGATCCGCACCCCCCTCAGCGCCCGCCGCACCCATGGCTGGGAACGCCCCTATGACGGCTGGTCCGGTGGCGACAACTGCACCGCCGAAACCATCGGCCATACAGGCTTTACCGGCACTGGCATCTGGATAGATTTTGCCCGCGGCCACGCCTGGACCCTCCTTACCAATCGCGTCCACCCCACCCGCCATTTCGACAGCGGCATTTTTGCGCTGCGCCGGGCCGTGGGCGACCGCATCAACGCCGAGTAGCAAATGACCTTTGAACCAATCTGGGCCGTTGGCCTCATGACCGGCACGGTGCTCGACGGCAATATCGACGTCGCCCTCCTCCGCACGGACGGCGAAACCGTCGAAAGCTTCGGCGCCTATACCCTCGCGCCCTATCCCCAATCGATCCGCGACCAGCTCGAAGAAACCCTGTCCCAGGCCCGCACCTGGGCCTTCGAAGGCCCCGAGCCGGCCATCTTCGCTGAAGCCGAAGACGCCCTCACCCGCGCCCAATCCGCCGCGGTCGCCGCCTTGGTGAAAGACGCGGGCCTCAAAAACGAAGACATCGGCATCGTCGGCTTCCACGGCCAGTCCGTGCTCCACCGCGCGCCCCAACCCGGCCGCATCGGCGCCACCCGCCAGCTCGGCAATGGCAAGCTGATGCATGACATCCTCGGCATCCCCGTCGCCTATGATTTCCGCTCCGCCGACGTCCGCGCCGGTGGCCAGGGCGCGCCCCTCGCCGCCCTCTACCACCAGGCCCTTCTCAAGAAGATCGGCGCCACCGACGGCAAGACCGCCGTGCTCAATCTCGGCGGCGTCGCCAATGTCACCTTCTGGGATGGGCGGGACCAGCTCATCGCCTTCGACACCGGCCCCGCCAATGCTCCGATCAACGATTTCGTCAAAAGCCTCGGCCTCGGCGACATGGACCACAATGGCGAGATGGCTCTCCGCGGCACAGTCGACGAAGAGCGCCTCGCAAAGCTGCTGACCCACCGCTACCTCAGCGCCGCCTATCCCAAATCCCTCGACCGCTTCGACTTCCTCTCCACCATGGCCGATGGCCTCGGCGCCGATGATGGCGCGGCCACCCTCACCGCCTTCACCTGCGGCGCCGTCGGCAAAGCCCTCGACCTCCTACCCCAGCGCCCCGAAAAACTCGTCGTCTGCGGCGGCGGCCGGCACAATCCGGCAATCATGGCCATGCTCAAAACCCGCGCCGGCGTCGAGGCTGTCCCGGCAGAAGTCGTCGGCTGGCGCGGCGACGCCATCGAGGCCGAGTGCTTCGCTTTCCTCGCCGTCCGCGTCCTCCGCGGCCTCCCTATCAGCTTCCCAACCACCACCGGCGCACCCCATCCGCTCACCGGCGGCGAATTGGCGGCCTGACAATGTCCATCCTCTCCATGGAGGTCACGGAAACACCTGCCCCCGACGATCTCGACAGGATCGGCAAGGGCCTGACGAGTTTCAATGAGGCCGATGTCGGCCCCGCCGAACGGCGCCCGCTGGCCATCCTGGTGCATGATAGCGACGGCGAGCTTGTGGCCGGCATTTCCGGCTACACCGCCTGGGGTTGGCTTTATGTGCAATGGCTCTGGGTCGAAGAAGACCAGCGCGGCCAAAGCCTGGCCGGGCAAATGCTGGAAAGCGCCGAACAGGAAGCCCGCCAACGCGGCTGCCACGGCGCCTATATCGACACCTTCAATCCCCATGCCCTGCACGTCTACCAAAAGGCCGGCTACACGGTCTTCGGCACGCTCCCGAATTTCCCCCCGGGCCGTACCCGCAGCTTCCTGTCAAAGGATCTCTAGGTGAAATCCCTCAGCGGCATGCTTTTCTGCGCCTCCGGCATCGTCCTGATGTGCTGCATGGATGCGGTCGCCAAGGCGCTCGGCGCGGACCTCACCACCTTTCAGGTCGTCTTCCTGCGCTATCTCGGCGCCGCCCTCTGGCTGGTCCTCTGGATCGCCCTAACCGGCGCCTCCTGGCCCAAGCGCGAAGACCTCGGCCGCCAGGCCCAGCGCGCCGCGCTCCTCGTCGTCACGGCATCACTCTTCTTCTACGCCGTCACCCACCTGCCGTTGGCCGTCGTCGCCGCCCTCGGCATGACCGCCCCTGTCTACGTCACCCTTCTCGGCGCCATCTTCTTTCACGAAAAGATCGGCCCCGGCGCCTGGCTCGCTCTCGGCCTCGGCGCCGCGGGCTCAGCCACCATCATCTTCGCCGGCCAGACCAACCCCTTCGCCTCCGCCAATGGCGACGCCATTGCCTGGGCCGCCGCCCTCCTCGCCCCACTCACCTACGCAATCGTCGTCGCGCTCCTAAAGCACCATTCCAGCCGCGAAGACCCTGCCGCCATGACCATGGGCCAATCCCTCATCGCGGCCATCCTCTCCTTCCCGCTCGCCCTCGGCGCCTGGCCCGAAATCACGCCGAAAATCGCCGGCCTCGGCACGCTCATCGGCCTTCTCGGCGCCGTCGGTTTCCTGCTGCTGATCAACGGCCTCCGCCGCCTACCGGTCAGCGTCTTCGCCGTGCTCGACTACACCGCCCTCATCTGGGCCGGCCTCCTCGGCTTCTTCTTCTTTTCCGAGGTCCCCGGCCCGCAACTCTGGATAGGCGGCAGCCTCATCATCGCCGCCTGCATCCTCAACTCCCGCCGCGCCGTCGAGCCGCAGCCGGCAAGCTGAGGATGCACCGCCCGGCCTTCTAGAAGCCCGCATGCAAGCCGAGCGCACCGGAAATATCGCCATCCTGGCCCATGGTCGCGCCATGCAGCGACACGCTCAAAACCGCGTTCTGCCCCAGCTTCTGGTCGACATCGAGGCCCGCGCGAACCCAGGTCTGCCCATGCGCCGTCGCCGGCAGATCAAAGGCAAAGGCACCCGGCACCGAGCCCGACACGGCGCCCCCCGTGCTGTCGAACCGATGCACCGCCTCGAACGTCGTCTTGAGCGTGGTCTCCGTCCCGAGCGCCGTCGTAGCGGTCACCCCCAGCCGCCCCTCAATGGCGGTTTGGGTCTGCGCATTGAACTGCGCCGGAAAACCCCCGCCGGTTTCGATAAAGGCGCCAGTATGAGTGGTGCCCAGGGTAAAGGAACCCCAGGGCGTGAAACTGGTCGCGCCCAGCGTCGCCGCATCGCGCCATTCCGCCTTGGCACGCACCAGCGCCGTCTGCACATCCGTCGAGCCCGAAGACAGGTCGACGCCCGCCCCATTGGCATAGGCGCGCGCAAAATTCGCCGACCAGGCACCATAAATGCCGGTGAGCGAGAGAATGAAGTCGGTATCGGAAGGCCGATAGTCGATCTCGCCCACCACGTAGCGACCATCCAGAGCTGCCGAGCCACCCAGCGGTAGGGCCTGACGCCCATGGCTGGTGCCAAGGCCCAACCCGGCGCGGACCTGATTGTCGGCAAAATCGCCGCAGATACCGGCTTCCACCAGCCCGATCGTCCCATCGCGTCCGCCGCTGGAATAGCGCGCGACATCGCCCATGCTCCACCCGCAAACGCCGCCATTGCCGCCAACGGGATAGTCCATCAGGCTGCGATGATGCGCGCCGGTCATCGGCGTCCAGCTCAGGTGTTGACCGGCATAGGCGATCTGGCCGGCCTGATAGAGCGTCGACGTATAGGCCGCCATGTCGACGACACCGGCATGCTCCCCAGACACCCGCGCGAGATAGGCCAGATCATCGCCCTCGGGCGACCGCATCGTGCCCACAACGACATCGCCGGTGTCGGACACACCTGCCGCACTGGTGAGGTTGAGATCGGTCATGTCGACCCCGGCCGCCGCAAGCCAGTCCGAGACCGATTGCATCTGCGTCGCCTCGGTCCAGCGGAAGGCCTGATTGATTTCGTCCTCGTCATGGGCCGAACCAACCACCACGCTGCCATCCGCGGAAAGCGCAAAGGCCCGGGCTTCGCTCCCGCCCAGCGTGCCGAGGTCGCTCATGCCCTCGCCGTCCACCCAGCGGAAGGCGCGATAGTCATTGTTGCCATCATAGGAAAGGCCCGCGACGATCCTGCCATCATTGCTGATCCCCAGCCCCTCGGCATGAATCCCGCCCAGCGTACCGATGCCGGTAACCGGCGAGGACCCGCCCTCCACCCCATCGAGAGCCCAGATGGTCGCCTGACCATCATGCTGGCCCCAGACATAGCCGGTGGCAAAACTGCCATTGCGCGAAATCGCCTGGGCCGAGCCAGTGAGCCCGCCGGGCGTCAGGCCCAGCGCAAACATTTCGATATTGCCGGCGACACCAGTCGTGGCCCCATCGATAAAGAGGAAGGGCTGACGCGCTTCGACGCCATTGGCAGACTCGCCGACCACCCGTCCGCCATCGGCCGAAATACCAAGCCCCTGGCTGAAACTGCCTCCCAGCGTGCCGATATCGCGGATGCCGGTGCCCTCGGTCCAGAGAAAGGCCCGATATTCGTCCGCCGCATTGAGCGCCGTGCCGACTATGCGCCGGCCATCGAGCGACACGCCGGTGGCATAGCTGCTGCGGCCGCCCAGCGTGCCGAGCAAGATCAAGTCGCCATTGGCGTCCCAGCGCACCGCCTGCGAATGGGCGGCCGCATCGACCGATGTGCCCACCGCGATCGTACCGGTGCCGTTGACACCATAAGCCTCCGAAGAACGGACCTCGCCCGGAATCCAGCCAAGATCGATGAACTCACCCGCGGCCAGCGCCGGACCGCCCGATACCAATGCCGTCGTCAATGTCAGGCCAACCGCCAGCCGACGAGAACCGGCGCGGTAAGAAACTACAAACTGCATGACCTACCCTGTTCCATGCGCCGCGGCTCCAAGGCGCGGCAGATCAGGGAGGGGTAGCGAGGGCAAAATGGCGGAACAATCTGGCCGCCCGGCGCGCACCATTTTTGGCGGCGCGCACCATTGGCGCTCCTGCGCTCAGTCGGCGCGCAGCCGCCGGTCAAGGCCGGGGGTGACCCCGAAGCGGCGCCGATAGGCTTTGACGAAGTTCGAGGCATCGGCATAGCCAATGCGGAAGGCGACCTGCTTGAGCGGCACGTCGGGCACTTCGGCCAGGAGTGTGCGCGCCAGATCGAGCCGGGCATCGCGCAGCAATTCAAAGGCCGTGCTGCCGAACAGCGTCCGGAAGCCAAAGTTGAGCCGGCGTTCGCTCATCCGCGCCACGCCCGCCAGCGCCGTAAGGCTCGGCGGCTCGCGCAGGTCCGCGAGCAAGGCATCACGCGCCTGACCAAGCCGGATCCGTTCGCCCGCCGTCAGGCTCACCCAATCGGCCCGCCCCGCCAATCGGTCCAGTTGCAGCGCCAGCAGCTCGAGCGTACGCGCCTCGGCATGCAGCATCGCCATGCGCCCCGAATAGATGGGCGTCATCAGCGCCTGCGCGCTGGCGCGCAGGGGTCTGTCGAGCGGCAGGGAATGGGCGAAGGCCCGGTCCTGCCCGGCGCGAACCGCTGCCAGCACCTCGGTCGCCGCCCGGTCCGTGCCCTGGGCGAGAGCTTCGATTTCGATACGCACCGCCACCAGCTGCCAGGCCCGGTCGGGCTGAAGGTCGTAGAGAACGTGGTCCGTGGTGGGATCAACGACATAGAGCGCGCCGCTTTCGCGCCAGGTCTGGCTCATGCCGCCCCGCGCCCCAAACGTGCCGACCCCGTCGAGCATGCACCCCAGGATCAGCGTGCCCTCGACCGCCGGCTGCCCCGAAGCGAGCCGATAGGCGTGCCGGGCATGCCCCTGGATGCGATAGACATAGAGTCCCTCGCGCAGGGCGCGCATGTCCATGAAGCCCGAGAATGGCCCATTTTCGAAGGTCTCGTGGCCGGTGCCGGCAAAGCGATGCTCGGCAGAGCTATCCTCGGCACTACGCGACCAGAGCTCGACCGAGCCCAGCGTGGACGGCGACATACTCTCTCCCTTGAGCATTTGCGCCTCGATTACTGAGCCCGCACTGGCCCGGCAAGCATCCCCATATGGTGCGATCGTGCCGCAAGTAGTGCGCCATTGCAGGCAATCCCTGCTTTATCAGGTTCCTTCGCGCCCCGCAAAACCGGCCTTTGGGCGCGGATCGCCACGAAAACGCCAGCTCCCCAAAGCAAATGGGCGCCGGCACATGGCCGACGCCCATCTATTGTCATGTCCCGCGCTGGCGAAGACGAACCGCTTACTGCGCCGCTTCCAGCGCCTGACCGTCGAGACCAGCGAGCGCACGAGCGAGACGCAGGCTTTCCGGCTGCTCCGCACGATAGCGGCGGCCGATTTCCATCATCAGCACCGTATCGGGCAGGAAGGTCAGTTCGGAGAAAATCCGATCCCAATCAATATCGCCCCAGCCGAGCGGCATGTGCAGATCACCGATCCCCATCGCCGTGTTTTCCTGCGGGTGATAGGGCTTGTAAAAACCCTGCGGACGGCCAAAGCTGTCATGCACATGCAGGTGCCCCGCGACCGGCGCCATGGCGGCGATTTCGCTGAAAAAGTCGAGGCCGCGATAGGTCGCTTCGAGATAAGCGTGGCTGAAATCGATCAGCGCCACAACCTGCGAGTGGTTGACCGCCTTGACCGTCTCGGCGACTTCCTTCGGCGTCTGACGATACTGGCCGAGTTCAGTGGTAAAGATGTTTTCGAGCGCAATGCGCACGCCATAGGGGCGAGCGAAATCAGCGAGTTCCGTCAGGGCTTCGCGTTCCCGCTCATCGGCGCCGGCACGTTCGGCGATCTGGTCGGCGCGCAGGCACCCGCCATGCTGCACCAGCACGCGCGCATTGACGCAGTCGCAGACTTCCACCAGCGCCTTGGCGGCATCGAGCTGGTAGCGCTGAGTCACCGGGTCCATGAAGTTGGACGAAACCAGGCCATGCACCGTGTAGCGGAAATCGAACTGGCTGGTGATGGCAACGAGACGCTCGGCGCGCTCGGGAATGATGCGACCACCCGAGATCAGGTCGAGGCTGGTCAGGCCCAGCTCGACCGTATCGACGCCCATTTCCGCCAGGGCGCGCAGGTCTTCGTGAAAGCTCGAAAATTCGCCGTCGGTAGAGCCGACATTGAAGCCGGTGCCGATGATATTGCCCATTGGGGCCTCCTTGGGATCAGGCAGAAACGGAATCGGTGGCGCGAACCGGACGACCATTGTGGTCGACCCGGCGGCCATTGCTGTGGTCGAAGACGTGAATGTCGCTTTCGCTCAGCGCGAAGTGCACCGGCATGCCGGTGCCCAGCGCATCATTGCCGCTATCGACGGCAATGATCGGGCTGCCATCAGCGCGGGCATAGACCAGGCGCGAGGCGCCGAGCTCTTCGGTGTAGTCGACCACGGCCGCAATGGCGTCCTTGTGGCCGGCGTCGACGCGGCGGACCAGTTCGGGACGAATGCCGATGGACACTTCGCGGCTCAGATGCGCCTTGGCGAGACCCGGCAGGTTCACCATGCCGCCCTTGCCGTGGCGGAAATAGCCGTCCTCACCAAAGAAGCCGCGCACCAGGTTCATTGCCGGAGAACCGATGAAGTCAGCGACAAAAAGGCTCGCCGGGTGGTGATAGACCTCGGAAGGTTTGCCAACCTGCTCGACAAAACCCGAATTCATCACGATCAGCCGGTCGGCCAAAGTCATCGCCTCGGTCTGGTCGTGCGTCACGAACACCGAGGTGACCCCGAGGCTGCGATGGAGGTTCCGAACCTCGGCACGCATGGCAACACGCAGCTTCGCATCGAGATTGGAAAAGGGCTCGTCAAAGAGAAAAACCTTGGGCTCACGCACCATGGCGCGGGCCATGGCGACGCGCTGGCGCTGACCACCCGAGAGCTCGCCCGGCTTGCGGTCGAGATAGGGTTCAAGGCTGACGGATTTCGCCACCTTGAGCACCTTTGCTTCGCGTTCCGCCTTGGGCATACCGGCGACCTTGAGCGCATAGCCGATATTCTGGCGCACGCTCATATGCGGATAGAGCGCATAGTTCTGGAACACCATGGCGCAGCCGCGCTCGCGCGGCTCGAGCTCGTTGACCACCTTGCCATCGATGGCAATCGTGCCTTCGGAAATCTCTTCGAGCCCGGCAATCATGCGCAGCAAAGTGGATTTGCCGCAGCCCGATGGTCCGAGGATGACGACGAATTCGCCGGCCTCGATTTCAACGTCGACGCCATGGATGACGTCATTCTTCTGGTAGCGCTTCTTGACGCCGGAAAAGCTGATCGCAGCCATGAAAGTCTCACTTGTCTCGGGTGATGAGGCCGCGCACGAACCAGCGCTGCATGAGTGCAACGATGAGCAGTGGCGGAAGCATGATGATGAGGGCGCCGGCCATGGTGACGTTCCAGTCGGGCGTACCGTTCTGGGTCGGGATCAGCGCCTTGAGCTGCATCACCACGGTGCCGTAATTGGTGCGGTCTGTGGTGATCAGTAGCGGCCAGAGATACTGGTTCCAGCTCGACACGAACATGATGGTGGCAAGCGCCAGCATATTAGTGCGCGAGAGCGGCAGCAGCACGTCGAAGAAGAAACGCACCGGGCTCGCCCCGTCCATCTTCGAAGCCTCGATCAGTTCATCGGGAATAGTCATGAAGAACTGACGATAGAGGAAGGTGCCCGTCGCCGTGGCGACCAGCGGCAGGATGAGACCGGTGTACGAATTGAGGAGGTTCCATTCGAGGCCGATGCGGACACTCGAAAGGGTCTGCACAAGGCCGGTAATCCCCAGCGTGTCGAGTACGACCTGGAACGGCAGCAAAGCATTGGCCGCGATCGCATAGGTCGGCACAATACGCACTTCGAGCGGCAGCATCAGGGTGATGAAGATCATCCAGAAGCAGACCATGCGTGCCCGAAAATCGAAGAACACGATCGCAAAGGCCGAGATCGAGGCGAGCACGATCTTGCCAAAGGTGACGCCGGACGCGACGATCAGGCTGTTGATCATCTTCGGGCCGAGGTCGGCGCGGGCCCAAGCGGCCTGGATGTTTTCCCAAAGGTGGGAAGACGGCCAGAGCACGATGGGCACGCGGCTCACTTCCTGCAGCGACTGGCTGCCGGCCACGATGACGATCCAGAAGGGCACCAGCACCACCAGCAGCCCGAGGATCATGGCGGCATAGGTGAAGATGTTGAAGACAGGCGAACGTTCGATCATCTCTGCGCCCTCAATTGTAGTGGACGCGCTTTTCGACCCATTTGAACTGGACGAAAGTGAGCGCGATGACGAGGAACATCAGGACGATCGACTGGGCAGCGGCGCCCGAATAGTCGAGGCCTTTGAACCCGTCGAAATAGATCTTGTAGACCATGACTTCAGTCGAGCCGACCGGACCGCCTTCGGTCATCGTGTCGATGAGGCCAAAACTGTCGGTAAAGCTCGAGATCAGGTTCATGATCAGGAGGAAGAACACGGTCGGCGCAATCAGCGGCAGCTGCAGGTCGAACATGCGCCGCACCGGACGCGCGCCGTCCATGGCCCCGGCCTCGGTGATCGAGCGCGGGATCATCTGCAGGGCCGCAAGGAAGAAGATGAAATTGTAGCCGATGCCGAGCCAGGCGTGACAGATGATGACCATCGCCAGCGCATGCACGCCGTTGGTGGACGGGTCCCAGATGCCCGGCCAGATCTGGTTGATCGAGCCGATGATGCCGGATTGCGGGGCGAAGATGAAGCGGAAGGCAACGCCGGCTGCCGGCGCCGCAATGGCATAGGGCCAGACATAGACCGACTGGAAAAGCTTCGTGCCCTTGAGCGAGCGATCGACGAAACAGGCGAGAAATAGCGCCACGGCCATCGAAAGGCCCGTCGTGCAGATCGCATAGAACGCGCTGCGCGCCACGGTCGCCCAATATTCGCGGTCGCGGAAAATGGCGATGAAATTGTCGAGCCACACCCAGCTATTGCCGCCGCCCCAGGGCTGTTCGAGCGTCAACGCCCAATAGAGGGCCTGCGAAGTGGGCCAGTAGAAAAACACCAGAACCAGCAGGAGCTGCGGGCCAATCAGAAGCCAGGGCAGCACCGGGTTGCGGTAAAAGGCGCGTCGTTCCATCGCTGTCTCCAGAGGAAAAAAGAGAAAGCACGGACGGCACTGTGGCCGTCCGTGCGATCAGATCAGACGATCAGGGGAGCTGGGCGCCCTTGTAGGTCTGTTCGAAGCGACGCAGGATTTCGTTGCCCTTGGCGTCGAACGCCTGGAGGGTTTCGAGAACCGGAGCGTTGTTGAACAGCACGTCCTGCATGGTCTTGACCATTTCCTGACGGATCGAGGCATAGTTGCCGAGGCGGATACCGCGGCTGTTCTCGGTCGGCGGGGTGAAGGTCAGTGATTCAACAGCCAGTTCACGGCCCTTGTACGGGGCTTCGTTATAGAAGCCGTTGGCCTTCATGGCTTCAAAGCCGGCCATGGTGACCGGGACATAGCCGGTGATGGTTGACCAGGTCTGGGCCTGCTCGGGCTGGGCGAGGTAGTTGAAGAACGCGGCAGCTCCCTTGTATTCCTCTTCCGACTTGCCCTTGAGGGTCCAGAGCGAAGCGCCGCCAACCAGCGAGTTGGTGCGTTCGGTATCCGACCACATCGGGAGCATGGCATTGGTCCAGTGCACGCCCTCGGCAGCCTGCTTGCCAAAGGTGCCGTGGTCGGCGATCGAGGACGAGGTGATCTGGCACTTGCCGTTGACGAAGGCGTCGTTGGCAGTTTCGCCGGCGTCCTTGGACTTATGAACGATGATGCCTTCATCGTACATCTTCTTGATCCAGGTCAGCTGGTCCACGAACTTGCCCTGGCTCACGACCATTTCGGCATCGAGACCGCCAAAGCCATTGCCCTTGGTGGCGATCGGCTGGTTGTGGATGGCAGAGAACTGTTCGAACCACTGCCAGGCGCCCGACGGATCGAAGGCGATCGGGCATTCATAGCCGGCGTCCTTCATGGCGCGGGCGACGGTTTCGACTTCTTCCCAGGTCTTGGGCGTGCCTTCAAAGCCAACCTTGGCCAGCGCGTCGGTGTTGTAATAGATGACGGCGGTCGAGTTGTTGAACGGCAGCGACAGCATTTCGCCGGTCGAGGTCGAGAAGTAGGAAGCGATACCGGAGAGGTAGTTGTTCCAGTCGATTTCGTAGCCGTTCGACGACATCAGTTCGCGGATCGGCATATAGGCGCCCGAGAGCATCAGGTCGAGCGTACCGGCGTCGAAGATCTGGGTGACGGTCGGCTGCTTGTTGGCGCGGTAGGCAGCGATCGTGTTCTGCAGGGTGTTGTCGTAGTTTTCCTGGCTGACGCACACGATCTCATAGTCGGCCTGAGATTCGTTGAAGCCCTTGCACATGTCCTGCACGCGCTCGGAAAGGTCGCCGGAAAGGCCATACCAGAATTCGAACTTGGTCTGGGCCATGGCAGGTGCAGCAGCTGCGATGGAAAGCACTGCGATCGTGGACGCTGCACTGAGCAGCCGGATGCTAGTCATTTTAGCCTGTCTCCGAATTTAAGGCCGTTTGGCGGGCGAACTCCTAGGCGCCCCGCATGACAGGTCGTTCTCAAAGCCATGGCGCTTTGACTAAGACTGCGTGTCGGATTGACGAAGGATCGGAGGAGGATCGATGACAGGGCCCGGCGCACACGGTGTCACAGGCCAAAGGACGCCGCCGGTTACACTCCGGCGACGCTAAGAAATCGGCACTAAATCACGTCAGACGGAGAGGAAGCCACCATCGATCGGCAGCACCGCTCCCGAGACCATGGCGCTGTCGTCCGAGAGCAACATTGCAACGCTGTGCGCCACTTCTTCCGCCAGCGCAAACCTCTGAAGCGGATGACGAACCATCATCGGCTCGCTCTTCTTCGGATCGCTCCAGGCCACCGCCGCAAGCTCGGTCAGCGTGATCGTCGGCGCCACGCAATTGACCCGAATGCCATGCGGCCCCAGTTCCTTGGCGAGCACCCGGCTCGCCCCCTCGAGCCCAGCCTTGGACGCCGCATAGGCCAAGTGATCCTGAAAACCGCGATGCCCGGCAATGGAGGTGATATTGACGATCGCGCCACCCCCACCGGCCTCGACACGCCGCCGCGCAAACTCCTGGCAGGTAATCAGCGCGGCCCGAAGGTTGATCCCCAGCACCGCCTCATAGCCCGCCTCGGTCATGTCCAGGACGCTTTCGAGCACATTGATCCCGGCGCTGTTGACGAGGAAATCGCAAGTCCCCGCCTCCGCCATAGCCGCCCGCGCCGCCTTGGGATCGATGAGATCGACCACCACCGTCCGGCACCCGATCTCAGTATGGAGGCTCTCAAGATCAGCCACCGTCCGGCTCAGCGCCACGACCTCTGCACCCCGCGCCGCCAGCACCTGCGCACAGGCCCGGCCAATCCCCTTGCCCGCCCCGGTGACAATGACCGTCTTGCCCGAAAACGACATCTGGCCCCTCTCAGACACGATCAAAATTGCTCGGCAGCACGATCATGTCGCGGATCGTCACGCTACGTTTTCGCGTGAGCATATAGACCACCGCATCCGCCACCTCTTCCGGATCCATCAGGCTGCCGCTTTCCTTGGCCTTGCGCAGGTTTTCCTCCGGCCAGTCGGCCAACAGCGCCGAAACCACCGGCCCCGGCGACACCTGCGACACCCGCACCCCATGCGGCACCATCTGCCGCCGCATGCCCTGCACAAAGCTGGTGATCGCCCATTTCGAGCCCGAATAGACCGGCTCCCAATACGTCGGGAAATGCCCCGCAATCGAACAGGTAACGACGATATCGCCGGTCTTCCGCGCGATCATGTGCGGCGCCACGGCGTGCACATTCTTCATCACGGCATTGACGTTGAGATTGAGCATCCGGTCGATCGCCTCCGGCGTCGTCTCGGTCAGGTCGCCGCCGATATAGGTGCCGGCATTGCAGTAGAGAATGTCGATATGCGGCACGTTTTTGAGGATTTCCGGCACCATTGCATTGCAACTCTCCGCATCGAGCAGGTTCGTCACCTGCGGAATGGCCCGCTCCCCAAGGCTCCCGGCAAGCTGCTCCAGCCCCTCCCGGTTCCAGTCCACCATCACCACCGTCGCGCCCTCGCCAAGCAGCGCCTTGGTGCTCGCCAGCCCAATGCCGGACGCAGCTCCGGTGATGACGGCAATCTTGCCTTCCAGGGATTCAGCCACAATTTCCTCCAAACAATACGGCCCGGCGTGGTCCCGGCGCTAAACCGCCCGCAGCTTCTCGCGAATAATCGCGCTGGCAACGACGGGATCCGGCGGCAGCACCGCGCTCCTCAGGGCACGGGAATATTCGTGGGTCGGATTGCCGAGCACATCCTCGGCGCGCCCCGCCTCCACCACATCTCCTTTGTGCATGATTATGACGCGATCCGAAATGTAGTAGGCCGTCGAAAGATCGTGCGTGATGTAGATGATCGACACACCCAGCGTATCGCGCAGCTCCCGGAACAGGTTCACGATGGACATGCGCAGCGAAGCATCGACCATCGAAACCGGCTCATCCGCCACGATCAGCTTCGGCCCTGGAATAAGCGCCCGCGCCACCGCGATACGCTGCAACTGCCCGCCCGAAAGCTCATGCGAATAGCGCCCGCGCACTTCGGCGAGCGACAAGCCCACATGCTGCAGCGATCTATCGGTCGCCGCCTCCACCGCCGCCTTGTCCTTCAGCCCCAGAAACCGCCGTGCGGTCGAGAACAGATAATAGTCGAGCGTCGTCAGCGGATTGAAGGCCTCGAACGGGTTCTGGAAAATCGGCTGCACCCGCGACATGAATTCGAGCCGCTCCTTGCGCGTGCGCACCTGGGCGATATCCTTGCCCATGAAGCGCAGCGTGCCGCTGGTCGGCGTTTCATTGCCAAGGATCATGCGCGCCGTCGTCGTCTTGCCGCTGCCTGACTCCCCCACCACCGTGAAGATTTCGGGCTTCTCGGCATCGAGCACAAAACTCACATGCTTGACCGCATGCAGCGTAGAGCGGTCGAGAAAGCCGCCGACACGATAGTCCTTGTTCACGTCCAAAAGTTCGAGCAGCGCGGTCATGCGGCCTCCACCTCCCCGGCGCGCCAGCAGGCGACACGGCCACTATTGCGTGCCAGCAAGGGCGGGTTCTCGCTCTTGCATTTGTCCACCGCCAGCGGGCAGCGCGGATGGAAACGACACCCGCTCGGTGGATCCGCCAGGTTCGGCGGCTTACCCGGCAATGCCTGACGCTTTCGCGTATCGCCTATCCGCGGCAAGCTGGCGATGAGATGGCTCGTATAGGGATGCTGCGGATGCTGGAACACATCCAGCGTCGGCCCCTCTTCGACAAGCCGCCCGGCATAGACAATCCCGATCCGATCGGCGATCGCCGCATGCACCGTCATGTCATGCGTCACGAAGATGATCGACGAGCCCATGCGCTGCTGCACGCCCTTGATCAGCGCCAACACATCCTGCTGCACCAGCACGTCGAGCGCCGTCGTCGGCTCATCGGCAATGATGAATTCCGGCTCGCATACCGTGGCGAGCCCGATGGTCAGTCGCTGCCGCATGCCGCCCGAAAGCTGGTGCGGATAGGCTTCGAGCACCCGCGGATCAAGCCCGATGCGCTGCAGATGGCTCTCCACCCGTGCCCGGAACTCACCCTCGGAAAGCCCCATATGCTTGAAGGCAAAGTCATGAAACGCATGCTTCACCTTACGCACCGGGTTCAGCACATTCATCGACCCCTGCATCACATAGGAAAGGTGCTTCCACCGCGCCGCCTTCATCGCCGGGCGCTGGGCATAGACATCCAGCTCCTTGCCCCCGAAATCGAATTTGACCGAGCCTTCCACCACCCGCAGCGGCGGCGTGATCGCCCCGGCAATGGTCTTGATCAGCGAGGATTTGCCCGAGGATGACTCCCCGGCAATCCCATAGATCTCATTGCGATTGATGGTCAGGCTCACATCGTCGACGGCCCGCACTTCGCGGCGCACGCCAAAATAGTTCATCTGGTAATAGGCCTTGAGACCCTCCACCCGCAGCACCGGCTTGGCTTCAACGCTGATCGGCTTGTTTTCGACTGCGGCAAGCATGGCTACGCTCCCATCCGGCTAAGGCGACTGCGGGGGTCGATATATTCGTTGACCGAAATGGCGAGCAGGAAGAGCCCGAGGAACAGCAGCACCACCGCAATGATCGGGAAGGCAATCCACCACCAGATACCGGCAATGATGGCCTGGTGCTGGTTGGCCCAATAGATCATCCCGCCAATGGTCGGCCGGTTGATGTCAGAAAACCCGAGCACCGATAGCGTCACCTCAAGCCCGATGGCCCAGATGAGATTGTTCATCGCCGTAAAGAAGATGACGGGCATCACATAGGGCAGATGCTGGCGCACGAGGATTTGCGGCACACTCATGCCGGCAAACACCGCATGGCGGGTAAATTCGCGGTTCCTCAGGCTCAGCGTCACCGAGCGGATCAGCCGCGCATCATAGTTCCAGCCCAGCAGCGCCGCCGTCAGCGCCAGGATCGGCCAGCTCATCTGGTCGCGCATGACGAAATAGACGAGCAGCAGAATGGGAATGTTGGGCAGGGCGATCATGGTGTCGTTGATCGTCATCAGGAACTCGTCCCATTTGCCCCCGAGATAGCCCGAGATCATCCCCACCGCGACGGCGAACAAGCGGCTCAGAATAGTGACGCTCAACCCGAACAGCATGGTGTTCCAGATGGCCGAACTCATCTGCCAGAGCACATCCTGACCGCGCGACGTGGTGCCGAACCAGTATTCTGCCGAAGGCGGCATGTCAGGCGGCAGGAGATAGATGGCCGTATCGGGCAGCGGCGCCCAGAAATGCGCCAGCGCGAAAAGGAAGATGGCCAGCGTCAGGATAAAGCCGATGGTGAATTCGATATTGTAGCGCAAGAGGTCGCGTAGAATCTTGAACATGGTCAGCCCAGCCTCACGCGCGGATCGATGAGCGGATAGAGAAGGTCGATGATGAACACGGCCACAGCGACAGAGATGATCGACATCGTCGTCACCCCCAGCACCAGCGAATAGTCGCCGCGATAAATGCCCTGGATGAGCAGCCGCCCCACACCGGGATAGTTGAACAGGAACTCGGTGATCACGGCCCCGCCGAACACATTGCCAAGGCTCAGCGCCAGGCCCGTCAACTGCGGCAGCAGCGCATTGCGCGCCACATATTGGGAAAAGATCTTTGATGAGTTGACCCCGCCCAGCTCGGCATAAACGACGTGGTCATCGGTGACGATATTGGACACCAGCGAGCGCATGGAAATGAACCAGCTACCGATGCCCACCAGCACCAGCGTCAGCGCCGGCAGAGTGCCGTGAAGGATCAGCGAGCGGATGTAGTCGAAGGTAAAGCCGGGCTGCAGGTTCATCTGCGCGCCGCCCGAAATCGGCAGCACCGGCCAGATGAAGCCAAAGGCCAGCAGCAGCACGAGGCCGATGATATAGGCCGGCACCGGATGGAGAGCCATCACCGCCGCGCCCGACAGCTTGAGCAGCACATTGGAGCGATAATAGCCCGCCAGCGCACCAAGCAGATTGCCCAGCGTCCAGGTGATGACAAGCGCCAGCGTAAGCAGCCCAATCGTCCAGGGCAGCGCGCCCATGATCAGCGACATCACCGGCGTCGGGAAGGCCGAGAGCGACGGCCCGAAATCGCCGCGCAACACGCGCCCCCAGAAGGAGAGATATTGATCGAGCATCGTGCCCTGGAGCCCATAAAGCTCCTCGAGCGCCGAGCGCATCAGATCGACTGAGCGCGGATCGGTGGCGCCGAAATTGGTCATCAGCGCAACCGACTGTTCCACCGGGTCAACCGGGGAGAGGTTGGTGATGAGGAAAGCCAGCGACACACCCAGGAAGATCACGAGGAAAAACTGGAAGAAGCGCCGGACGAGATATTTGGCAAAGCCGTCCATCTTGGGCCCGTTCTCGAACAATGAGTGTCGGAAGGTGCGGGCGGGGTTTGTCACCCCCGCCCGCGACTAGGCTTTACTGCGCAGCCGGCGCGTTCGGGTTGGCTTCCAGCGCCACGATCATGTAGCGCAGGTTGCTCCAGTTCGGACCCGAAGCGGCATAGGGGTTCGCGGCGCTCGGGTAACCCGTCCAATAGGTCGTGTCGAAGGGCGCGAACTTGTTATAGGCCATCAGCGGAATGAACGGCATCTCCTCGACTGCGAGCTTGAGATAGTCCATCCCGAGTTCGACCACCTTGGGATCGTCAAAGCCCACAGTACGGTTGGCTTCGATGATCTGGTCGAGGCGTTCATCCTGCCAGCGCGTCAGATTGCGCGGCGGCTGCACTTCCCCGGCGGGCTTGATGAAGTCCGAGTGATAGCTTTCAAGGAAGAACGAGAGGTCGGGGTGACCGCCCCAGGTCTCGACTGTCCAAAAGATCGCCGCTTCATAGTCGCCGCCGCCAAGGCGCTGGCCATTGGTGGGCCCAGCCACATCGACCGTCGTCTGGATGCCTTCCATCGACCACTGCTGGGCGATGATCGTACCGGCACGAGCCAGCGTCGGGATGGCGTCGCCTTCAACCATCAGCTTGATGGTGAACGGGGTGCCATCGGGCTTCAGCCACTGATTGCCACTCTTGGTGAAGCCGGCCTTCTGCAGCAGTTCGGCAGCCGCAGCGAGATCCTGCTTCCACCAGCCTTCACCGAACATGGCTTTCAGCTGGGTCGGATCAGACGGGATCTGGTCGCCCCACTGGGGTTTTACCAGCGCCGCAATCTGTTCGGCCGTCGTCGCGTCATAAGGCTTTATCGTCCGCTTGCCGGTATTGACCTCGTAGTTGGCGAGCCATTCCTGCATCGGCTGATAGTAGTCGGTGATCGCCGTGCCGGTGGGCGGGGTCGAGAGCGCCGCAAGGTTCGCCGCACCGCGATATGAACCCATGGCGACCGAGCGAATGTCGATCATCAGTGCCAGCGCCCAGCGCACGTCCTTGTTGTTGAACGGCTCGACCTGGTGGTTGAACAGCACCGATGGCAGCGTCGGATCGGGATGCGCAAACGGGAAGCCCGGGAACCAGTAGGCCGTCGTGTCAGCCGCATCGCGGGCAATGGTGAACATGCCTTCGGGCGCGATGTCGTTGATCACGTCGAGATTGTGGTTCATCTGCTCGATGACGCGCGCATCCGGATTACCGGCATTGCGATAGACCACATACTTCACCTGCGGCGCCTCGGTCAGTCCCTGACCAATGGAGGTCCGCTGCCAGTCATCGCGCAGCTTCCAGATCACCCAGTTGCCGGCCGTGTCATAGCTATGGAGCACATAGGCCGAGAGCGAAACCGGCGGATTGGCGGCATAAGTCAGCGGATCATCGACCGTTTCGAACACATGCTTTGGCATGATCCAGGCCGCATTCCAGCGCACCGTAAAGAGCGTATGGAACCGCGAATTCGGCGCCTTGAGATTAAAGACCACCGTATTGCGATCCGGAACCTCAACGCTCTCGACGTTCACCGTAAACGGCGCGCTCCACCCCATGCCGGGATGAGCGATCTGCGTATCGACCGTATATTTGACGTCATCGGCCGTGAACTCGACGCCATCGCTCCAGAAGATGCCTTCCTTGAGCTTCACCGTCATCTGCGTGAAATCGTCATTATAGACCGGCTTGTCCGCCGCCAGCGCATTGGTCCAGGCCGCGTCGCCCGTGCCTTCCGGGTTGATCCACCAGAGCGTATCGGCCGTCAGCTGCTGGTTGCCATTGGTCGATGCACCACCGCCCGGCGCCCAGAGATTGAACCATTCGGCATTCTGCGCCGCCGGTCCCTGGATGATCAGCGCCTCGTTGCGGGGGATACCCGCGATGAAATCCTGGGCAGCAACCGGCATCGCCATAGCGGCGATGGCAAGAGCGGCTGCAGCCAGCTTCTTGAATAGCATGGTCGTTCCTCCTGATGCCCGCAAAAGCGGACAGCGACCCCGCTGAGCCCACAGGGCCCTGCACGTCGCCTCCCTCGTCTCGTAACCGCGCCGCGCTTAGTCCTCCCGCAGCACCGTCCGGCATCTTTATCGACAATTTTCAAACCGAGAGCAACAGGATTATCGACAAAATAACATCACCATCCGCACATTTCTGCGGTTTTGCGCAATTTGCGTCGCTAATTTCATCGATATTATTGACAACAAGGCTCCGATTGATAGGGTGATATCGACAACAGCGGCAGAGGACCGCGGTTCATTTCCCAAGGTAATCAGGGTGGAGAGAAGACGATGACAGCGACTTATGACGTCCGCATCGACGTGGACGCGGGCGCGAGCCGCGGTGCATACCGGCCATTGTGGAACTGGTTCGGCTATGACGAGCCGAACTACACCTACACCGCCAATGGCAAGAAGCTGCTCAACGCGCTGACCGAGCTGAGCCCCGAAGCCCCGCGCGTGCGCACGCACAATCTTCTCACCTCAGGCGACGGCGCCTATGCCCTGAAATGGGGCTCGACCAATGCCTATACGGAAGACGCCAATGGCAACCCGGTCTACGACTGGACCATCATGGACCAGATCTTCGACGCCTATGTCGAAGCGGGCAATATCCCGCTGATCCAGGTCGGCTTCATGCCCGAAGCGCTGTCCGACGATCCCGGCGAATACCGCCACCACTGGGCGCCCGAAGACAAATACGCCACCATCATGACCGGCTGGGCCATGCCGCCCAATAATCTCAAGAAGTGGGGCGATCTCGTCCACGCCTGGGCCCGGCACCTGGCCGATCGCTATGGCGAAGCGCAGGTGCTCACCTGGCCCTGGGAAGTCTGGAACGAGCCCGATGGCCTCTACTGGAAGGGCACCATCCCCGAATTCTGCGAAATGTACGACGTCACCGCCAAGGCCATCAAAGCCGCCCTGCCCGGCGCTCGCGTCGGCGGCCCGCACACCTGCGGCGCCTTCAACAATCCCAAGGCCCAGAAATTCCTGCGTGAGTTCCTGCAATATGTCGTCGACCACAATTCGCCGATCGACTTCATCGCCTTCCACGCCAAGGGCAATCCGGTGATCTGGAAGGACCATGTCCGCATGGGCCTCCACAAACAGCTCCGCGACATCGAGGCCAACCTCGCCATCGTCAACGAATTCCCCACCCTGCGGCATCTGCCGACAGTCATCGGCGAATCCGACCCCGAAGGCTGCGCCGCCTGCTCCGCCCGCGTCCACCCGCAAAACGGCTACCGCAACGGGCCCCTATACGGCGCCTATGTCGTTGAAAGCATGATCCGCACCTACGAACTCAGCCAGCGCGCCGGCGTCGAGATCGAAGGCGCCGTCACCTGGGCCTTCCTCTTCGAAGACCAGCCCTGGTACGACGGATTCCGCGATCTCGCGACCAACGGCGTCGACAAGGCAGTGCTCAATGGCTTCCGCATGCTCGGCAAATTGAAGGGCGAATGGGTCACCGCCAAGTCCGACCACGCCATTTCCATCGAGAACATCATGGAACACGGCGTCCGCGACCAGCCCGACGTCAACGCCGTCGCCACCCGCGACGACACCGGCGTCTCCATCCTCGTCTGGAACTACCACGACGACGACGTCGAAGACGGCGCCGCCAACGTCACCCTGGCCCTGAACAATCTAAAGCCCGGCAACCACAAGCTGACCCACTACCGAATGGACAAGGATCACTCCAACTCCTTCGGCGTCTGGAAGGCGATGGGTTCGCCCCAGTCTGTCACTGGCGACGACTACAGGAAGCTGGAAGCTTCCGGCCAACTCGCCGTCCTCGAAACCGGCAAAGCCGACGCCTCTTCCGGCGCCGTCACCCTGACAACCAACCTCCCCCGCCAGGGCGTCTCCCTCCTCCGCATCGATTACTGATCTGATCCGATGCGCCAGCACCCCGCCAATCCTCCCAAGGGGCGGGGTGCTTTTTTGTTCAGCCTCGATGCTCGTGAGAGAATCCTCTCCCGCCTGCGGGAGAGGGGCTTCGAAACGCCCCGAAGGGCAAATCATGCCGGTGACATGATTTGAGACGAGAAGGCCTTGAGAGCTATGCTCGAAAGGCAGCATAGCGTGGTGGAGAGGGGAGCCCCACGCACCGCGTTCGTCACCCTCGGGCTCGACCCGAGGGCTCTATACTTCCATCAGCATCGCAAAGTGAAACCTCCTCGGATCAAGCCCGAGGATGACGGCTGGTTATTGATGGGACCCCGCTTCCGCGGGACAGGCCTCACTCCACCAGCCCAATATACCTTCTCTTCGACGGCTGCAGATGATCCACACACAACTGAGCCAACAGCCAATTATCCCGCCCACTCAGCATCTCGATCATCAACCGGTGCTGGCTATGCGAAATATCCAGCGCCGCCCGGTCCGCCATCGAGTTGGCCCGCACCGGCAGGCTGTAACGCATATAAAGCTCGATGGTCTGCACCAGGTACTTGTTCCCGCACGCCCCAAACAGCGTCAGGTGAAACCGGTCATTGGTCTCGTGCACACCGCGCAGATAGCCGCTTTCGATATGCTCGCCATGCTCCTCATGGATTTCGAGCAATTCATCAATAAGAGCCTGCGACGCCGGCAACGGAATCAGCAGCGCCGCCTGCCGTTGCACCAGCTCGCGCACGGCATAAATCTGCCGCACCTCGTCCGGCGTCAGCGTGCGCACCATCGCGCCCTTGTTCCGCTCGCGCACGACAATGCCCATCTGCTCGAGCTGCACCAGCGCCTGCCGCACAAAATGCCGCGTCACTGGAAAGCGCGACAGCAAGGAATCCTCGGTCAGCCGCGCCCCCGGCGCCAATCGACCGAAAATGATGTCCTCTTCGAGCGCCCGCGCAATGCCCTCGTGATCAAGGTCGGTGTCGATGTCATCAGTCATGAAAAAGCCCCAGAGGCAGTCCGTCTCGTCTTCTATCAGATAGTCGCAGCCGGTTTAAATCCGCTCACGCTATAGGCCGCTTCCGCCAGCCGCAGTGTTTCCAGATTATCCACCGCGCTCGTCTCAAACCCCTGCTCGCGCGTCAGCGCCGAAACGAAATGCGCAATCGCCCCGTTATAAGCAGCCTGATAGCTTGCGCCGGGATCGAAGGTCACTTCCCGCGGCCGCGGCCCGAACAGTCGCAACACTGATCCATCAAGATGCACCGTCCCCTCGGACCCAAAAATCCAGAGCTGGTCACTCGGAGCAGGCGGCGCCCCATGCACCGCCAGATTGCCCGACACGTTCAGCGGCACGCCATCGCCGCGCCGGCGCAAGCCCAATATGGCGCTGTCCTCGCCAAGGATCTCGTCATTGCTACGCCCCAGCCGCGCCGAATGTAGATCAAATTCCCCGAACAGCGATCGCATCGTATCGAGGTGATGGATCAGCACCTCCATCACTAGCAGCCGCTGCTCGCCGCGGAAAAACGGCTGCCGCACCAGCGCCGGCCTCTGCCCATCCGCCCCGGCGATCATGCCGCTCGAATGAAAATCGAGCCGAACGGAAACAATGTCGCCAACCGCCCCAGCCTCAAGCCACGCGCACAATTCCCGATAATAGGGTCGAAACCGCCAGTTCTCATGCACCATCAGCGGCACGCGGTTCCCCACCTCCGCCACCAGCGCTTCCGCCTCGGCGAGATCAACGCCCAACGGCTTCTGACACAGCATCGGCAATCCCGCCGCCGCCCCCATCCTCACATTCTCTGCATGAAACCGCCGCGGCGTCGCAATATCGAGTGCATCGAGTTTTTCACCCGCCAGCATGGCCTCGAAACTGGCGTAACGCCCGGCAATCCCAAAACCATCCGCCCGCGCCGTCAGCGCCACAGGGTCAGGATCGCATATCGCCACCACCTCGGCACTATCCACCTTCGCCCAGGCCGGCAGGTGATATTGCGTTACCCACCCAGCCCCTACCAAACCAATGCGCACCACAACCCTCTTATCAATAATATCACCAGACACGGTCCGTATCGGATTATCGGCAATTATGACGATTTCCCTGACTTTATGCGCATTTCGCATGCTCGTACACCCACTTCTCGCAATTCGTCACCGCACATTATTGACAATAATCCAAATGGCTGTAGGAATGGCCACACGATGCCGCGCGGTTACGCGGCCGGGAGGATTATGGTGACGCGCGGGCTTCGCAGACGTTTGACGAGCTATGGCGACCAGGATTTTTCCCTGTTTCTCCGCAAGGCTTTCATCAAGGCCATGGGCTATTCCGACGACGCGCTCGATCGCCCCATCGTCGGCATTGCCAATACCTATTCCGACTACAATCCCTGCCACGGCAACGTCCCGCAGCTGATCGAAGCCGCCAAGCGCGGCGTCATGCTGGCCGGTGGCATGCCCATGGTTTTCCCGACCATGTCGATCCACGAGAGTTTTGCCGCGCCCACTTCGATGTTCCTGCGCAACCTCATGGCCATGGAAACCGAGGAAATGGTGCGCGCCCAGCCCATGGATTCCGTCATTCTCATCGGCGGCTGCGACAAGACCATTCCGGCCCAGGTCATGGCCGCCGCTTCGAGCGAAGTGCCCGCCATCATCCTGCCCACCGGCCCCATGGACACAGGCAATCACCGCGGCGAGCGCCTCGGCGCCTGCACCGATTGCCGCCGCCTCTGGGCCCAGTTCCGCGCCGACACCATCGATGAGGCCGAGATCAACGAGATCAATGGCCGCCTCGCCAGTTCCGTCGGCACCTGCACCGTCATGGGCACGGCCTCCACCATGGCAGCCCTCGTCGAAGCCATGGGTCTCGCCCTCCCCATGTCCGGCTCCGCCCCGGCCACCTCGTCCGAGCGTTTCCGCCTCGCCGAAGAAACCGGCCGCACCGCCGTCGCCATGACCGAAACCGGCCTGACCACCGCCGAGGTGCTCACACCGCAGGCCCTGCGCAATGGCCTCGTCACCCTGCAGGCACTCGGCGGCTCCACCAATGCCGTCGTGCACCTCGCCGCCATCTACGGGCGCCTGGGCAAAAAGCTCGACATGGCTGAATTCGACGCCATCGGTAAGCAGGTACCGGTCCTTGTCGACCTCAAACCTTCAGGCAGCGGCTATATGGGCGAGTTCCACGCCGCCGGCGGCGTCCCGCGCCTGCTCTCGGAACTGACCGACCTCCTCGACCTCACCGCCCCCCGCGCCTTCGGCGGCATTTTAGGCGACGCAGTCAGCAACCTGCCCTCGCGCTATGAAGAGCAAATCATTCGCCCGCGAAAGAATCCCATTTCCGCCTCCGGCGCCATCGCGGTTCTCTCCGGCAACCTCGCCCCCCGCGGCGCGGTGATAAAGCATTCGGCAGCCGATCCGAAACTGCAGGTCCACGAAGGCCGCGCCGTCGTCTTTGACTCTGTCCAGGACATGACCGAGCGCCTCGAAGACCCCACCATTACGGCCGACGACGTCCTCGTCCTCCGCAATGCCGGCCCCAAGGGTGCGCCCGGCATGCCCGAAGCCGGCTACATCCCCATTCCGCGTCACCTCGCCCGCCAGGGCGTGAAAGACATGGTGCGCCTGTCCGACGCCCGCATGAGCGGCACCGCCTTCGGCACTGTCGTCCTCCACATCACCCCCGAATCCGCCGATGGCGGCCCTCTCGCCGCCGTTCGCACTGGCGACCGCATCCGCCTCGACGTCCCCGGCCGCCGCCTGGAATTGCTCATCAGCGCCGCCGAACTCGACGCCCGCATGGCCACCCTGCCGCCGCCGCCGCCATCGCCCCCACGCGGCTATGCCCAGCTTTATGATCGCCACGTCACCCAAGCCGATGACGGTCTCGATTTCGATTTCTTGATGGCCGCCAAAGAAAATGGCTGAAGTGCTCGACGCCCCGCTCTGCCTACCACCGCGCCCACTGCGCAATCCGGCAAATCTCCGCCTGCCGCAAAATACCTGCGACGCGCATTTCCACGTCTTCGCCCGCGAAGCGCCGCTGGCCTCGCCGCGCAGCTACACGCCCCAAATGCTGACCATAGAAAACTGGCTCACCCTCGCCGATACTTTTGGCATCGCCCGCGGCGTCCTCGTGCAGCCTAGCGTCTATGGTCTCGACAACCGCGTCCTGCTAACCGCCCTCGCCGGCCATGGCCAGCGCCTCCGCGGCATTGTCGTCATTCCGTCCGAAACCAGCGACGCCGAACTCCGCCGCCTCGACGCACTTGGCGTCCGCGGCGTCCGCTTCAACCTCCGCAACAAATCCGGCATCGGCTTCGACGCTTTTGTCGATCTTGCCCCCCGCATTCGCGCCCTCGGCTGGCACGCCCAGTTCCAGGTCGGCCCCGAAGCCATAGCCACAGTCGCCGAACTGACCGAGCGCCATGACATCACCGGCGTCATCGATCACCTCGCCTTCATCCCGCTCGATACCCCCGGAACGGCGCTCGACGATCTCGCCCGCGCCCTCGAAACCGGCCGGGTCTATGCCAAGATTTCGGCGCCCTATCGCCTCCGTGACACCAAGAGTCACCAATTCTACCGCGCGGCACTCTCGAAGCTAACAGTCTGCTACCCAACCCGCCTCCTATGGGGCACCGATTGGCCGCATACCGAGCTCTTCGAAACCGTGCCCGAAGACGACGACCTGATCGCCCTCAGCCTCGACGCTTTGCCCGCCGAGAGCCATGCTGCGATTTTCGCCGACAATGCCCAGAACCTCTATTTCCAGCACTAATTCCCGTACCGGAGACGCCCGATGCCCTTGCTGACCGAAGCCGCCAAAGGCGTCTATGTCATTGCCGTTACACCTTTTTTGGATAATGGCGATATTGACTGGACCAGCGTCGACCGCATGGTCGACTTCTACGAGGAAAAGGGCGTCACCGGAATGACCATTCTCGGTCTCCTCGGCGAAGCACCGAAAATGACCTCCGAAGAATCCAAAGCCATCGCCAAACGCGTCATCGGCCGCGCCAAGGTCCCCGTCATCGTCGGCGTCACCGCCCCCGGCCTCGCCCCCATGCGCGAACTCGCTGATTCCGTTATGGAATTTGGCGCCGCCGGCGTCATGGTCGCCCCGCCCTGGACCACCAAAACCGACGACCAGGCCTATGCTTTCTACACCTCCGTCGGCGACGCCCTCGGCAAAACCCCCTGGGTCCTCCAGGACTACCCTCTTACAACCAACGTCACCATCGCCCCCAAGGTCATCGATCGCATCGTCAAGGACGTCCCGACCTGCGTCATGCTCAAGCACGAGGATTGGCCGGGCCTTGCCAAAATCACCGCCCTCCGCGCCTCCAGCGACAAGGGCGAAACGCGAAGAATTTCAATCCTTTGCGGCAATGGGGGTCTCTTCCTCCCCGAAGAAATGGGCCGCGGCGCCGATGGCGCCATGACCGGTTTCTGCTACCCCGAAATGATGGTCGACGTCGTCTCCAACTACGCCAAGGGCGACGTCGAACGCGCCCACGACATTTTTGACGCCTACCTCCCCCTCGCCCGCTACGAACAGCAGCAAGGCATTGGTCTCTCAGCAAGAAAGTACGTTCTCGCCAAGCGCGGCGTCATATCTTCAGCCGCCCTCCGCAAGCCCGGCGCAGCCCTTTCTCCCAAGGACATCGCCGACGTCGAGCGCCTCCTCGCTCGCCAGGCAAAACGTCTTGCGGAGATCGGCGCATGAAACTCGGTCTCGAAGGCAAACGCGCCGTCGTCCTCGGCGCCAGCAAAGGGCTCGGCGCCGCCATTGCCCAAACCCTAGCCGCTGAAGGCGCCACCGTCATCGGCGGCGCCCGAACCGTTGAAGCCATTGAAAAACTTGGCAATAACATAAGCGGCCGGTCGCTGGACCTCACCGATCCAGCCTCCATCCAGACCTTCATCGAAGGCGTCCTTGCCCAGGGCGGGGCAGATATCCTCATCAACAATTCCGGCGGCCCGGCCCCCGGCGAGGCATCTGCTCTTCCCGCCGATGACTACACCAAGGCCTTCAACACCATGGCCGCCCCGCTGATATCAATCACCCAGGCTCTGCTGCCGGGCATGCGCGAGAGAAAATGGGGCCGCATCATCACTTTGACGTCTTCCGGTGTAGAGTCGCCGCTCCCCCGCCTCGCCCTCTCCAACTCCATCCGCCAGGCCCTTGTCGGCTGGAGCAAGACCCTCGCCAGCGAAGTGGCCGCGGACAATGTCACGGCCAACATCATCGTCCAGGGCCGTATCCACACGAGCCGCGTTGACGAACTCGACGCCGCCGCGGCCAAACGCCTGGGCAAGAATATCGAGGAGATAAAGGCCCAGTCCATCTCGACAATTCCCGCCGCCCGCTATGGCCGCGTGGAAGAACTGGCCGATGTCGTCGCCTTCATCGCCAGCGAGCGCGCCTCCTACGTCACCGGCAGCTTGATCCGCGTAGACGGCGGCATGATCCGCTCGATCTAGACCGGCAACGGCCGAGAACAACTTTGGAAGCAGCCGGCGTCCGACGGTCGCTTCAACCCCGCGTCAGGCCGGCGCGATACTGCAGCGGCGTTTCCCCCAGCACCTGACGAAAGTCAGTAATAAAGTGCTGCTGGCTCGAATATCCCAGATCATAGGCGATGCCGATCCAGTCGGGGGCATCGCTGGCACGGATCAACTCGGCGGCAGCCAGCAAGCGCCGCCGCTGCAGGAACCATTTGAGGCCGATGCCGAGATAGTCCCGAAATAACTGCTGCAACCAGCGCTCGCTACGGCCGAAGGCCACCGCGACTGCGGACACGGTCGTCAGCGCCTCGTCGGCTTCGATGGCATTGATGATGGCATTGACGAGCACGATATTCTCGTCCGGCTGCGGATCGAGCGACAGAAGCAGATCCGACAGGGCCGACAGCGCGTCGTTATCGCTACCGGCCAGTAAGCGCTCTATGCGCGCCTGATCCAACCCCAAAAACACGCGGTCGAGCGGAAGGATCTGATCCTGAAGGTTTGATAGCTCCCCGATCCAGAAGGCGTGGAAGGCGCCGGGGCGGAAGCGTGCGCCAATGATGCGGCCGCTGCCGGACGCAGGATAGACCCGCTTGCCGCGGAACGTCCCCTGAATGCCGGACTGATCGAGGGCCAGGAACACATCGACATAGGGCCGATGCATCACTTCGGCCGAGTGATAAGTGCCCTCTGCCACGTCCCAACGGATGACCCAAAAATGTTCGACAAAGGGCTTTAGCGGTTCAACCGGTGCCGTCGTGCTGAAACGAACATGCCGCTCGAACCCGGCAGGATCGAGCCTTCCGCGCGGATCGTAAGTCTCTGCGGGTTTTTGAAATACACCAATCTCATCCCGCGCCATCATGGCTCCATCAACAACGCAATATCGAGCAGACAAATGAGCACCAAGCACTTCCTCCGCGGCATGGCCACCGTCAACTACTTCGCAGATAACGTCGCCGCCGCCCGCGACTGGTATTCGGAGCTTTTCGGCGTCGAGGCCTATTTCCAGATGCCGAGCCGTGACAACCCTGCCTATATCGAGTTTCGCATCGGCGACGATGCCGACGAATTCGGTATCATCGACCGCAAATACGCGCCCGAAGGCATGCAGCAGGGACCGGGTGGCGCCATTCTGCTCTGGCACGTCGACGACATCGAAGCGGCCTTCGCCCGCCTCAAGGCACTGGGTGCTACCGAATATGATCCGATCACCAAGCGCGGCGAAACGGGTTTCGTAACGGCCTCGGTGGTTGATCCATTCGGCAATGTTCTGGGGATCATGTACAACCCCCACTATGTCGAGTTGCACGGACACTGACAGGCGCTGCCAACAGCAGCAACGGCGCGGCGATGATTGCGCCGGGGGAGTTGGGCGCCGCAAAATTGCGGCGCCCTTCGGACTCTAGTCGATCAGCTTGAGGTTGGTCGCCGATTCCTTGCCGTCACGGCCGGTCTCGAGCTCGTATTCAACCTTGTCGTTCTCGTAGAGGCCATCCAGTCCAGAACGCTGGACAGCAGAAATGTGCACGAACGCGTCCTTCCCGCCGCCCTCGGGCGAAATGAAACCGAACCCTTTGGTCGTGTTGAAGAACTTGACCGTGCCTTTGATAGCCATGAGCTTGCCTTTCCAGTTTGGAGGCGGGCAAATTATCGAAGTTCTCGAATGCCACAAGCCTCCCGATGCGCCATCGAGGACTATTTTACCAGTTGGCACTGTCTTGCGCGTGCTTCCCGCGCCCTTGCATCTCGCTAGACAACGGCATGCAGACCAAACTTGCGAGAGCAAAGGCGGTCGATAGTTCGATCTGGTTTGCGCCCCGTAGCCGCCTCGTAACGCGCCTTTCGATCGGCGGGGGCGCCCTGTTAGCGCAGGGCCGACTGCTATATTCTCAGCAAATTGCGTTATCGGGGGCAGACATGAACGTCGCGGCACCGAGCGAAGTGGATGACATCCTGGCCGTCGTAAAGGCCGAGCATGTCGCCTTCTGGATGAAGGACATCGAAGCTTACGAGCGCTGTCACCTGCACGCGCCCCACACCTGGTGGTGGAGCTACTGGCGCCACGGAGGCCTCGCCATCCGGCACGGATGGGAGGAGATCGGCGAACGCTCCCGCCAGGCCATGGCCGCCTTTCTCGCCCCCAGCCCGAGCTACGCCTTCGAGACCAATTGGGACAATATGACGGTCCGTGTGAGCGGGGACATGGCCTGGGCGACGTTCCAGCTCCACTACCCCGGCAGCGACGGGCCCATAAGCGATCTGCCAGGCACCACCAGCCTCGCCTATGAACTCAGGATCCTCGAGAAACACGACGGAGAATGGAGGATCGCGCTGGTCAGCGTCATGGTCCCGGGCCTGGATCAATTGGGCGGGCCCGTATTGAGGCTCGGGCTTGATGGACGTGTCATCTGGAAAAGTGCGGACGCCGAAGAGGCCCTCGCGAATGACGATGACCTGGTCATCCGCAACGGTCAGCTCCGCATACGCAATCGCGCCGCCGACCTGCGACTGCAGTCTGCCATCCAGTGGGCGGCGCAACGTGATCGCTTCCTGATGGCTCGACGGGGAGCGATGCCTGTCATCATGGATGCCGGCGAAGGACTGCCGACGAGGCTTTGGTGGGTCGTGGCAGAGTCAGGCATGATCCTGTTCTCGTTCGGCAATTCGCACCTGGTCGAAGAGCGGCTGGCGATGGCTGCGTCGGCCTTTGGCCTGTCCCCCTCGCAGCTGCGGCTTGCTAACAGGATCGTCCAGGGACAGTCGCTGGTGGAGATTGCCGACGCCAGTGGCGTGAGCATCAATACGGTTCGCACGCATCTCAGGCGCATGTTCGACAAGGTCGGCGTCCATACGCAACCGGCCCTGGTGCGGGTGCTGCTCTCGGTCGCCGCACCGCGCTAAGGAAGTGTCACTCGATCGGGTGACAGTGGATTCCGCCTGCATCCATCAAGCTCTGCCAGATTTGCGAGGACACTGATCATGACCTTCAGGCTTCTCATCGATGGCCAACTGGTTGCTGGCGACGCCTCCTCCCCCGTGCTCAATCCAGCGACCGAAGAGGTACTTGCCGAGTGCCCGAGGGCCTCCGAAGCACAACTCAACCGCGCGGTGGCCGCAGCAAAGGCCGCATTTCTCTCCTGGGCCGCAACACCCATCGATCACCGCAGGGATATTCTTCGGGCCATCGCCGATCGCGTCGACGCGCATGCCGACGAACTGGCGCGATTGCTGACCCAGGAACAGGGCAAGCCGATCGACAGCGCCAAGGGCGAACTCTGGTTTCTGGCGCACGCCTTCCGCTCGCATGCCGCGTACGAAATAGCCGGCGAGGTGATGAGCAATGGTGCCGGAAACCATGTCGAGCTGCACCGCAAGCCGCTGGGGGTCGTGGGCCTGATCCTGCCCTGGAACTTCCCGATGGCCCTGCTGGCCTTCAAACTGCCTTTCGCCCTGCTGGCCGGCAATACGGTGATCGCCAAGCCCGCCCCAACAACGCCGCTGACCATGCTGCTACTCGGGGAATTGCTGGCCGATCTATTGCCAGCCGGGGTCCTCAACGTCATCGCCGACGACAACGATCTCGGCGACGCCCTGATGCAACACCCGGATATCCGAAAGGTTTCCTTCACCGGATCGGTGGCGACTGGCCGCAAGGTGATGGCCAATGCTTCGGCCACGCTAAAACGTTTATCGCTGGAGCTGGGCGGCAACGACGCCGCCATCGTGCTCGACGACGCCGACCCTAAGGAAGTGGCACCAAAACTGTTCGCCTCTGCCTTCGGCAATAGCGGCCAGGTCTGCATCGCCATCAAGCGTCTCTATGTGCACGACGCCATCTACGACGCCATGTGCACGGAACTCGCCACCCTGGCGGATGCAGCAGTTGTCGGTGATGGCTTCGAGCAGGGGACGACGCATGGCCCGCTCCAGAACAAGGCTCAATTCGAACGAGTTCTCGACATCCTCGATGACGCCAGAAAATCCGGAACCGTGATCGCCGGCGGCACGCGACCTGATCGTCCGGGTTATTTCCTGAGGCCGACAATCGTCCGCGACATCGCGGAGGGAACGCGGCTCGTCGACGAGGAACAGTTCGGGCCGGTACTGCCCGTTATCCGCTTCACCGACGACGAAGACGTCCTCGCCCGCGCCAACAACTCCCCATACGGACTGGGCGGCTCGATCTGGTCGCCGGACTTGGCACGCGCCAGTGCGCTCGCCGAACGGCTGGATGCGGGAACAGTCGGCATCAACCAGCATGTGGGGATCGACGCCGATGTGCCATTCGGCGGCTCCAAGCAATCAGGCATCGGCACCGAACTGGGCAAGGAGGGGTTGCTCGAATTCACGCAGCTGAAAGTGATTTCGTCGCCGAGGCTCGCAACGTAACCGAGCTGCCAGCCCTCGATATGTTCGGGATAATTTCACGCCAATTTCGCTCCGTTTTCCAGATTTCGCATCCGAATGGCTGGATGCTCGCCTCCGCTGCCCCCGGCAGAAGAGGAGCGATCCGTGAGCATTTCCTTTGTCCCCCATAGTCGAAAACACGGCGCGAAACTGGCCGCAATCCTTGCAAGGATAGGCGGTGCCGTCCGCGCCCTGTGCAACGTGGCCAGCCCCCGTCCGGTCCGCTCGGATCTCGATTTTCTGAATCACGAGCAATTGGCAGAGATCGGCATCCGGCGCTTTTCGCAACGCGAGCGCTGGCTCGATGGCAGGGAGACCTCGCTCCCTTCGAGCAGCAATTATGGCACCCGCCCGAACGACCTCTAGGGCCAACGTTGGGAGGTGTGCGCTGGAACCACCGCTGATGTTCGGGCATAGTTGGCGGCGACGCGACGGAACATTCCATCCATGTCGGTTTTCGGCTTCGCTGGTCATACGCTCGACTTAGGGCAAGGCAGGCTCCGCAACAGTCGCGGCGAGGTGATGCTGCGCCCCAAATCGCTTGCATTGCTCACCTATCTTGTCCGCAATCCTGGCCGCGTCATCGGCAGGGACGAACTGATCGAGGCGGTGTGGCCGGACGTCGTTGTCTCCGACGATTCACTGAGCCAGTGCCTCAAGGACATCAGAGCCGCCCTTGGCCCCGAGGCGGAGGGATTTATCCGGACCGTGCCACGGCGAGGTCTTGTCCTCGACGAGCAACGCCTCTCGATGCATGGCGACGAGCAAGACCAAGCTCCCCACAAGCGGCCGACGGCAGAGAGACCTTCGATTGCCGTGCTGCCCTTTGAGACCTCGGCCGCCGAACACGAGTGGTTCTCCAACGGCATTGCCGAAGATATCACCACGGCGCTGGCCAGAAACGGCAGGCTAAAGGTCGTATCGAAGAACTACAGTTTCGCCTTCAAAGGGACGGAGCGCCGAGGCGCCGAGATCGCCCACGAGCTCGGCGTAACCCATCTCCTTGAAGGCAGCGTCCGCCTCGCCGGTGAACGCACAAGGGTATCGATCCGTCTCCTCGTCGGCAGCACGGGCGAATTGCTGTGGGCGGAACGGTTCGACCGGCAGGTGGCGGACATCTTTGCCATTCAGGATGAGATCACCGAGGCCGTCGTCGCCCATCTCGAACTCGAACTATTGCCCGAAGAGAAACGCGCGATCCAGCAGGCTCGAACCACCAACCTCGAGGCCTACAACTACGAGCTTAGGGGCCGCCAGCTCGCAGTTGTCCTGACCCGGTCTTACTTGCTGCCGGCCCGTCGCATGTACGGCAAGGCCGCAGAGCTCGATCCGAACTATGCCCGCGCCTATGCTGGCATGGCGATCTGCGACTGCTATCTGCGCGATTGGCATGGCGAGGACATCTCGCTGACGACGACCCTGGCCATGGCTGACAAGGCGATCCATCTCGATCCCGGCCTGGCCGAGGCGCATGCAGCCAGAGGCTTTGCGCTGTTCTGCAACGAGCAATATGTGGAAGCCGACCACGCCTATCGGACAGCCCTGTCCATCGACCCCAATTCCTATGAGGCCAACTTCTTTTTCGCCATGACCCTGGCGCGCTTCACGGCCGACAGGGCACAAGCCCTCGCAAGCTTCACGCTGACCGCCCGGTTGCGAGCAGATGACTACGTCTCGCCGATGATGGCAGCGAGCTACCTGCCCAAAGACGACCCGCAGAAACTGGACTGGGCAATCATCGCCGTAGAACGAGCGGGCCGCGCCAGCGAGTTACACCCCGAAAACGCCGCTCCATTGCATCGTGGCGCCGTGGCCCTCGCCCATCTCGGTCAGAAGGACAAGGCGTATGCCTGGCTCGACCGCGCGCTGGTGATCGATCCGACAGACTTCATCGCGCAGGTCAATGCAGCCTGCGTCTGTTCGCTATTGGGTGACATGGATCGGGCACTGGATCACCTGGAGCGCGCCGCCCGTCACGTCCCCCAAAACACCATAGACATGCTCCGGAGCGATCCCGACTTCGAGGTCCTCCGAACGCATCCGCGCTTTGAACTAATCCTTCGGTCAAGAAATCCTTAAGACATCAGGCCAACTGACGCACTTCGGGTGTTCAGTTCATCGGCAGGTCGGGCAATTCGACGCGCGTGTCAAAACTGCGATAGAATTGCCCCCAGCCGGGATCACGCAGATGCTGCTCAAGGCCGGCGCGTTTGACCAGAGCCTGCGCCTGCCGATTGCCCTCGGCGAGGGCGGCGGACATGTCGACATGGACCGGCTTGCGATCCAAAAGAACGAATTCACCGTCGACCATCACCATTTCGACGTCGGAACCAACGGCCTGATGAATGAGGCGGTGGACCGGAAGCCAGTTGGGCGTCAGGTGCGGCTGGTCCATGTCGATGACGACGATGTCGGCCTTCTTGCCCACTTCGAGCGAGCCGATTTCCTTTTCCATACCGAGGGCACGGGCCGCGTCGATGGTGATCATTTCGAGCACCTTTCCGGGCGGGAAATAGTAGCGATCGTGATTGCGCAGCACGTGCTGGGTGGACTGGAAAGAGCGTGCGATCTGCAGCATGTCAAAATAGCGGCTGGGCGCGGTGCCATCCGAGGTGACGGCGACATTGACGCCGCGGGCCAGCATTTCGATGACCGGCGTGGAGCGACCCGGCGGGGCGTGGGTCACGTGGGTGCCGGTTTCGGCAAGGATATCGATTTCCTCGTGGGAAATACCCCAGCAATGCTGGAGGTGGATATCGGGTCCGAGAAGGGCGTTTTCCTTGTCCTGGAAGGCGAGGCGGATATGGCCGGCAAAGGCGTCGGAATGGATGCGGACGCCGTGTTTGCGCGCCAGTTCGCGGACGGCGCGGGCCTGGTCGCGGTCAGCCTGGGTGAGCGACACTGCCTGGTCGGGCGTCGACATGTTTGATGGATCGAGGGAGGGCACGATGGTGAAGGGGGTCACATAGACCTGGATGCGTCCGTTCGCGCTGCCATTGATGGCTTCGATGGTGGCTTCGGTCCCTTCCATCATCTCGTTGAAGGAGACACTGCGTCGCTGGGGTTCGCCGGTTTCCCAACGAGTGACGGCGCGCGGCCAGGGCAAGCCCGCGGGACCGGTGCAGATGATTTCCCGGAGGCCAATCTCGCTAAAGGCGCGGGCGTGATTGATCGCGAATTGCGGATCGTCGCTGCGCGGCATGGAGGAAATGATACTGACCGAGGTGGTGACGCCAGAGGTCAAGCGTTCAAGGCCGGAGACGAGGCCGTCGGCATACCAGAATTCGCGGGTGACCGCGTGGTAGTAGACAGGGGTGACGATCTTCATCCAGAGCGGATTGGTATCGACCCCGATGCTGCGGATAAGGCAGTGCCCGGCGTGGCCGTGAGCATCGATGAGACCGGGAATGATGAGTTTTCCGCGGCAATCGACCACGCGATCGTCGGGCTCGACGGTGATTTCGGATTTGGGGCCGACGGCGACAATTTGGTCACCGGCCACACGCACGGCGCCGTCTTCGATGATGCGACGTTCGGCGTCCACAGGGACCACGGTGCCATTGATGAAAACAGTGCCTGCCATGGTTTTGCTCCAAGTCCATAATTTTCAGCGCAGCGGGAAGCTGGGGCGGAAGAGGTCTTCGACCGGCGGGTGCCGCCAGCTTCGGTCGGGATATTTTGCCACAAGGCCCTCGAACTGACGCTGCGCCTGCTGGCGCGCGGCAACGAGGTCGAAATCTTGCACCTGTCCGTGGCGCATAGAAAGGCGGCCATCGACAAAGACAGCTTCGGTGACCTTGCCATTGCCGCCCATGAGCAGCGTGGTGATGGGATCAACGCTGGGCGTCATGTTGATATCGTCGAGGCGGAAGATGGCGATATCAGCGCAGGCGCCGGCAGAGAGGCGGCCGAGATCGGTGCGGCGCAGCGCCTTGGCGCCGCCGAGCGTGGCGGCGTTGAAAAAGTCGGCTGAGCTGGCGGCGTTGGAATTCTCGGCGATGCGGCAGGCGATGAGGCCGACCAGCATGTTCATCCACATGTCCGCCGGGGCCGTATCGGTCGCCATGCCGATATTGACGCCGGCCGCGCGAAAACTGGCAAAGGATTTGAGGACGCTGCCCATACGCGCCGAGACCAGCGGGGAATGAGCGAGGCTGACGCCGTGTTCGGCATAAAGCGCCACATCGCGGTCGGTGGCATAGGTGCCGTGCGGGGCGATCAGGTGATCGTTGAGGAGGCCGTGACGGGCCAGCCATTGCGGGCCGGTGGTGCCGTGGAGGCGCTCCATCATGTCGAGCTCAAACTTGCCTTGGGCCATGTGGATGCGGACTGGGCAATCGAGTTCATGCGCGGCGGCCATGGTGCGTTCGAGCATGGTTTGCGTGCAGGCTTCGACGCGATCGGGAGCCAGAAGGCCGTTGATGAGACCGCCATGGGAGCCGTGGTGACGACGAACAAAATCGAGAGCAGCGTCGAGGCCGGCTAGGCCCCTGCCCTCGTCGAAGCGCATGTGAAAGATGCCGCTATCGTCAACGACAGCGCCGCCGCAGCGGTAGGCAGGTCCGAGGAAGACGCGAAGGCCGAGGGCGGCCGCCGCATCGGCCGCCGCGTCGAACTCATCGGTCGTTTCGGCCCATTCGCGATAGTAGAGGGAGGCGATAGGGAGCGCAGTGGTGATGCCGTTGAGAAGAAGCGTCGCGAAGGCGAACTTCTTCTGGAAGGCCAACTCCTCGGGCGAATACATCTCGTAGGGGCCACGGGCGACATAGCTTTCAGGCCAGATGCGGCCGCGCGGCCAGCCGGGCTGATTGTCGGTGACGAGCGTATAGGTATCGAGGTCCGAGAGGGCGTCGAGATCGATCAGGCCCGGACTGATCAGCGCCGCGCCGAGGTCGATGCGGCGGGCGACGTCGCCCTCAAAGCGACGGCCGGCATAGAGGATGCGGTTGCCCTCAAAAACCAGTTCGCCATTGCGGATGAGCACATGGGTGTCACCCTCGTGGGCGACGAGCCATTCGGCCGTGAGCAGGGTTTTGCCGTTCGGTCGGGAGCCCAGCGCGAGATCGTTGAGGCCGGCCATAGTCATTCCCCGTCGATAAAAGAGAGAACCGGCGCCCCGTAGGGCGCCGGGGGATTGGCTTACTCGCCGACCATCGTGAACCAGTGGCGAGCCTTGTTGTCGGCGCGCACGTCGATGGTGTCGATGCGGCTGCCGGTGGCCCAGGCGATCGGCTGCTGGTGCAGCGGGATCATCAGCAGTTCGTCCTTGGCGATGCGCAGGGCCTGCTCTTCGAGCGAGAGGCGTTCTGTCGGATCGGTCGCAGCGGCAGCCTGCTTGACGAGATCGTCGAGCGCGGGCACCGACCAGCCGCCATAGTTGGAAACGCCATAGGCGCCATCACGGGTGGCAAGCACCTGGGAGAGCAGCGAGAAGGCGTCCAGCGTCGGCTCATTGGCCCAGCTGATGTTGAAAACTTCGACTTCACCCTTGGTGCGCTTGGGCGACTGCACGGCGCGCGGACCCATGTCGATGGTGGGCGCGAAGCCTGCGCGCGTGAGCATGTTGGCAATGCCCTGGCAAAAGTCTTCTTCGTTGATGCTCTCGTCGTTCATGCAGGTATACGTGAACTGAGCGCCTTCCTGGCCGGCTTCCTTGAGGAGGGCCTGCGCCTTGGCCGGATCGGCCGGTTCATAGGTGTCGAGTTCAGCCGAATAGCCGGCAATGTCCGGGGCGATCATCGAACCGGACGGACGAGCAAGGCCACGCATGATGCGCTGGTTGATCAGGTCACGGTCGATGGCAGCTTCGAAGGCTTGGCGCACACGGATGTCGTTGAACGGGTTCGGACGGCCATCGAGCAACGTTTCGTTGCGGTTGAAGGCGACAAAAACCGTGCGCAACTCGGTGAGGCTCATCACCGTCTTGGTCGGATCGGCCTTGAGACGTTCAAGATCCTGGATCGGGGCGCTGTCGATCAGATCGACTTCATCGGAAAGCAGCGCGGCAATGCGGGTGGCAGCCGAAGTGATCGGGATGAATTCGAGACGGTCGATATTGTGGTGCTTCTCGTCCCACCAGCCTTCGTTGGCAATGAGCACGGTCTTGCTGTCCGGTGCGCGGCTTTCGAGCATGAAGGGGCCAGTGCCATTGGTGTGGCTGGTGGCATAGCCTTCGATGCCCTGGGCGAAGTCGGACGGCTTTTCGGTATTGTTGTCTTTGAGCCAATCGGCGTCGAAGATGAAGATATTGGTGATGTCGTTGAGGAACAGCGACGAGGTGGTGCTGACATCGATCTCGACGGTATAGTCGTCGACCTTACGGATATCCTTGTAGAGGGGCATATTGCCCTTGAGCGGCGAGGCCGGATCGGCGGCGCGCTTGACGGACGCAACCACGTCGTCGGCAGTGAGCTCAGCGCCGTTGTGGAATTTTACGCCTTCGCGCAGCTTGAAGCGCCAGAACTTGCCGTCGATCAGTTCCCACGAGGTGGCCAGGGCCGGCTCGATCTGGAAGGTCTTGTCGTAGCGTACGAGGCCTTCATAGATGTGGTTGAGGAAGGCGAGGTTCGAGGTCGAGGGGATCGAGTTGGGATCGAGCGAGTAGATATCGGCTCGCGAGCCCCACTTGACCGTTTCGGCCTGCGCCGCCATGGCCCCCAGCGACAGCGAGACCGCCAGGGCGGCCAGCATAGTTTTTACGACAGACATCCGTTCTCTCCTGTTATGTCGGCGTTTTGGTGTTCCGGGGCTTGGGCCCCCGAAACGGTGCGTCCCGTCCTGAGCTTTCCCTCCTCAGGCGAAATGGCAGGCGACGCGGCTGCCATCGGGTTTGTCTCGCAGCTCCGGGCGTTCGGCCTTGCATTGGGCCTGGGCCAGGGGGCAGCGTGTGTGGAAGGTGCAGCCAGGCGGCGGCGCGAGGGGACTGGGCACTTCGCCCGCCACGATCTCGCGGTCGCGATGCGGCTCGTTCACATCGGGAATGGTTTCGAGCAGCAGGCGCGTATAGGGGTGCTTCGGATCGGCGAACAGGACCTCGGTTTCCGCCTCTTCGACGATGCGGCCGAGATACATCACGGCGATACGGTCGGACATGTGGCGCACGACGCTGAGGTCGTGGCTGATGAAGAGATAGGTGAGGCCCAACTCGTCCTGCAGGCGCCGCATCAGGTTGAGGATCTGGGCCTGAACCGACACGTCGAGCGCCGAGGTCGGCTCGTCGCAGACGAGGAATTCGGGCTCGGAGGCCAAGGCGCGGGCGATAGAAATGCGCTGGCGCTGGCCGCCTGAAAATTCGTGCGGGAATTTTTCGCCATCGGCGATGTTGAGGCCAACAATGCCGAGGAGTTCGGCGACGCGCCCGGTGATCTCGGTTTCGGAACCGCGCAGTTTCAATTCGCGCAGTGGCTCTGCGATGATGTTTTTCACCCGCCAGCGCGGATTGAGCGAGGCATAGGGGTCCTGGAAAATCATCTGCGCCGAGAGCGGCGCACCGGACTTTCCGGGAGCAAAGCGGATTTCGCCGGCGCTCGGCTCATAAAGACCGGTAACGAGGCGGGCGACGGTGGATTTGCCGCAACCGGACTCGCCCACGAGGCTGACGCAACCGCCCAGGGGGACAGAAAAGGTCACGTCGTTGACGGCGTGAAGCATCTGCCGCTTGCGGCCGTAGATAAGGCGATTGAGGAAGGAGGCCGAGACGTCAAACGTCTTGTCGAGGTTGACGACCTCGAGGGCCGACGTGTCGGAGCGGGTCATGCGACGCCTCCATTGTGAAGCCAGCAGGCGGCCATGCCGGCGGGCGTCGGCGCGAGCACCGGCAGGTCCTGACGGCAGCGCGGACCGGCGTCGCGGCAGCGCGGATTGAAGGCGCAACCGGGCGGAATCGCATTGAGTCGCGGCATGGCGCCGTCGATCTGATTGAGCTTTTCGACGCGGGCACCAAGCGCCGGAATGGAGGCCATGAGGCCGCGCGTATAGGGGTGCGACGGGTGCTTCAGCACCTGCTCCACCGGGCCGATTTCGATCAGGCGCCCGGCATACATGACCGCAACGCGGTCAGCGGTTTCGGCGATGACGCCCATATCGTGGGTCACCAGCATCACCGCCGTGCCGTTTTCCTTGCAGAGGCGACGCAAGAGGCCGGTGATCTGGGCCTGGATCGACACGTCTAGAGCCGTGGTCGGCTCGTCGGCGATGATGAGCTTTGGGCGCGCGGCAAGCGCCAGGGCAATGACGACACGCTGGCGCATGCCGCCAGAAAACTGATGCGGATAGTGATCGACGCGCTCATCGGGGCCCGGAATGCCGACTTCGCGGAGGAGTTCGATAGCGCGGGTGCGGGCCTGGGCCTTGGAGGTATTGGGCAGGTGCTGGCGGATGGTCTCGCCGAGCTGGCTGCCCACGGTGAAGAGCGGATTGAGCGAGGTCAGCGGGTCCTGGAAAATCGCGCCGATTTCGCGGCCGCGGACCTTTTCCATCTCGCTGTCGCTGAGGCTGGCAATGGAGCGGCCTTCGAGGAGGATATCGCCCGAGGCGACGCGGCCGGGCCGTTCGAGGAGGCCGAGAATGGCGAGGCCCGTCATGGACTTGCCCGCGCCGGATTCGCCGACGACGCCGAGGATTTCGCCGGGCGCGATGGTCAGGGACACATCGTTGAGCGCCGTCAATGTGCCGTGGCGGTTGGGAAACTCGACGACGAGGTTTTTCACCTCGAGGCAGGGTCGTTTGTCGTCAGCCATGCGGATGCTCCCGTTCGGGATAGCTGGGCGGGAAAATTTCCGAAACCGGCGGGTGCCCATAGGAGCGAGCCGGATATTGGGCGATGAGCCGGTCGAACTGGGCCTGGGCCTTTTCGCGCGCTGCCGCCATGTCGATGCCGGCGACTTCGCCATGGCGCATGGAGAGGCGGCCATCAACGAACACAGCATCCGTCACCTTGCCCGAGCCGCCGGTCACGAGCGTCGTGATCGGGTCGATGGAGGGGGCCATGTGCACATCGTCGAGGCGGAAAACCGCGATGTCGGCCTTGCTGCCGGGAGCTAGGCGACCGATATCGGCGCGGCCGAGGGCCTTTGCGCCGCCAAGGGTCGCGGCGTCGAAGAGATCGCGGCAGAGAATGCGCTCGGGCGCGCCGTCATTGATGCGGCAGGCAATGAGGCCGACCAGCATGTTCATGATCATGTCGGGGGGCGTCGTATCGGTGCCCATCGCAATGGTGATGCCCATGTCGCGAACGCGCGAGAAGGATTTTAGGGTGCCCCCGCTCCTGCCCGAAACCAGCGGACAATGGACGATGGAAACGCCGTGCTCGGCATAGAGCGCCAGGTCTTCGTCGGTGGCGACGGTGGCGTGCGGAGCAATAAGGCGATCGCTGAGAAGGCCTTCGCGGGCAAGCCACACAGGACCTGTGGTGCCGTGCAGCGACTTGACGACATCCACCTCCATGGCGCCCTGGGCCATGTGGAGGCGGACCTTGCAATCGAGGGCTTCGGCCTGCTCGAAAGTGGCGCGCAGCAGCGCCGTGGTACAGGTTTCGACGCGGTCGGGCGCGAGAAGCCCCTGAATGAGGCCCTCATAGCGGCCGGACTGGCGCTCGATATAGCTGACGGCATCCGCGAGACCATCGAGGCCGCGTTGTTCATCGAAATGCGGACGCATGTCGCCCGGCGCATGAAGGACCATGCCGCCAGCGCGATAGGCGGGGCTGAGATAGACGCGGAGACCAAGCTCGCCGGCAGCATCGGCCGCGGCATCGAACTCGGCAACGGTCTCGGCCCATTCGCGATAGAAGAGCGAGGCAATTGGGGCCGCGGTCGTAATGCCGTTGAGGAGCAATTGGCCGAAGGCAAAGCGCTTCTGGAAGGCCAGTTCCTCGGGCGTGTACATTTCGTACGGCCCTTTTTCGACATAGGTCAGCGGCAGGACGCGACCCTTTTTCCAGCCGGGGAAGTGGTCGATGCCGAGAATGGTCGTGTCGAGATCAGTGAGGGCGTCGAGATCGATGAGACCGGGCGAGATCAGCGCGCGGCCGAAATCAATGCGGCGGGCAATCTCGCCGGCAAAACCGTGGCCGGTAAAGATGACGCGGTCGCCCTCGATGACGACTTCGCCGTTTTTGAGGAGGACTGGACCGGCCTCTTCATGGGCGAGAACCCAGGCGGCGGTGAGGAGCGTGCGCCCCTCTGGCCGTGCACCCAGTTTGAGAGAAGCAAGCGCGCTCATGGCATGCCCACGATGCAGGTGCCGTTGCGGGCAATGACGCGGCCGCCCTTGACCACCATTGGTCGCGGGGCGATTTCGACGACGGAATGGGCAACGGTTTCGCCGACCAACAGGGTGAAATCGGCCTTGGCGCCGACCTTCACGCCGTAATTTTCGAGCCGCATGACATCGGCGCCGCCCTGGGAGACGAGTTCGAGCATGTGCCGCAGGTCGATGTCGGAGCGCACGGCATTCTTCATGCCGATGATGCGGGCGCGATCCATCATATCGGGCTGACCCCAGGGGCCCCAGGTGTCGCGGATGCCATCGCAACCGGCGCCGGTGCGCACCCCGGCCTCGCGCAGACGCTTGACCGAGGGAACAGTGGCCGAGGGCGCGCCGGTCGTCAGAATGGCGATATCGAGTTCGGCGATTTCGTCGATGAGCTTGCCGGCACGAACGGTGTCGCTCATGCCCAGCGCAAAAGCGTGGCTGATGCCGAAGCGGCCCTGCATGCCATTGGCGCGGACGCGCTCGAAAATCAGCTCCATGGTGAAGGCGCCGAGATCGCCCGCTTCATGGAGATGAATGTCGACATCGACGCCATGCTTGACGGCAAGATCGAACAGCACGTCGAGCTGGCCCTTGGGGTCGCGATCGATGCCGCAGGGGTCAATGCCGCCCAGGACTTCGCAGCCATTGGCAAGGGCCGCATCAAGCAGCTCAACAGTACCGGGACGGCCCATCACGCCCGATTGCGGGAAGGCGACCAATTCGATGTCGATGATGCCCTTCAGCGCTTCGCGGGTGCGCTCGACACCTTCAACCAGGCTCAGCCCATGGGTGGTGTCGATATCGACATGGCTGCGGATGTGGCTGGCGCCGTTGGCGGCAAGGCCGATGGCGTGGCGCATGGACTGGATATGCGGGTCCATGCCGAGGGCAATGCGGTTTTCGCGCTCGAAATCGATGCGGCTGCGCAGCACGGCTTCTCGGTTGTTTTCGTGCCAGCCCATGCCCCAAGTGGTCTTGTCGAGATGGGTATGGGCATCGATGAGACCGGGCCAGACGATGGCATTGCCGCCATCTTCCACCGGCATTCCGGGCTGGTCGGCAACCTTGCCGATTTCGACGATAACGCCATTCTTGATGAGAATGTCGCAGTTGGCCTCGCCGAGGGGGCGGACATTTTTGAGGTGCAGGTCGTGCATTTCTTACCCTCGACTATCGCAGCTTGGGATTGAGGGCATCGCGCAGCCAATCGCCCAGCAGGTTCACCGAAATGACCAGCAGGCAGAGCTGCATGACGGGGAAGATGACGATCCACCACATGCCCGAGAACAGGTATTGATTGCCGATGCGGATCAGCGTCCCCAGGGACGGCTGGCCCGGCGGCATGCCGATGCCGAGGAAGGACAGCGTCGCCTCGGTGAGAATGGCCATGCCAAAGCTCAGCGTCGCCGCGACGAAAACCGGGGTCAGCGTATTGGGCAGGATATGCTTGACCATGATGCGCCGCGGCGGCACCCGCAGCAGGCGCGCGGCCATCACATATTCCTTGCCGCGTTCGACAATGGTCTGGGCGCGCACGGTGCGCGCATATTGCACCCAGCCCGATAGCGTGATGGCAAGAACCAGCACGGCCGAGGCGCCGATTTCGCGCAGGTCGGGCGGTAGCATCTGGCGCACGATGGCCGAGACGAGAATGGCGATAAGGATGGTCGGGATGGAGAGGACCACGTCGCCGACGCGCATCAGGAGGTTATCGACGACGCCCCCGAAATAGCCGGCGATGAGCCCGAAGCTGAGGCCGATCACCAGCGAAAACGACACCGCGGCGAGGCCAATCAGCAGCGAGGTGCGCGTGCCATAAAGCATGACCGAGAGCATGTCACGGGCCTGCGTGTCGGTGCCCAGGATATAGGGCCATTCGCTGCCCTCGACCCAGATCGGCGGCAGTTCGGACTTCCACATGTCGAGCTGCATCGCGTCATAGGGATTTTGCGGCGCGATGAGCGGGGCAAGGAAGGCCGAGAGCACCAGTGCGGTCAGCAGCACGGCCGCAAAGCGGGCCGGAACCGAGTGGGAAAAGGACCACCAGAGATCGCTGCGACGGATGCGCTCGATCAGCGAGGGACGTTGGGGTGTGGACTGGATCGACATGGCTCGCTTCCCCTATTTGGCGCCGCGCAGGCGGGGGTCGATCACCGCGTAGAGGATGTCGACCATGGTGTTGAGGAAAACGAAGATGAAGGAGACGATGCAGAGATAGGCCGCCATGACCGGGATATCGACGAAGGTCACGGCCTGGATGAACAGCATGCCCATGCCCGGCCACTGGAAGACTGTTTCGGTGATCAAGGCGAAGGCGATCAGCGTGCCGATATTCATGGCGGTGAGGGTCACCACGGGCATGAGGCAATTGCGCAGGGCGTGGCGGAAATAGATGCGGAAGCGCGGAATGCCGCGGGCCCGGGCAAATTTGACGAAGTCCGAGCGCATGACCTCGAGCATTTCGGCGCGGACGAGCCGCATGACCAAGGTCACCTGATAGAGCGAGAGCGAAATCGAGGGCAGGATCAGCGCGAGAAGGCCGGTGCGGGTGAGAAAACCGGTCGACCACCAGCCCAATTCGACCACATCGCCGCGCCCGAAGGCGGGCAGCAGGCCGAGCGAGACCGAAAAGACCAGAATGAGCAGAATGCCGACCACGAAACTGGGGAGCGACACCCCGATAATCGAGCCGAATTGCAGGATTTCCGAATACCAGGCGCCGCGTTTTATCGCCGTCAGCACGCCTAATGGCAGGCCGACAAGGAGCGAGAGGATCGTGGCGACGATCACCAGCTCCATGGTGGCGGGGAAACGCTCGGCGATCAGACCAAGGACTTCCTGGCCATTGCGGTAGGAAATGCCGAAATTGCCCTGGGCCGCATTGGCGACGAAGCGGGTATACTGGACGAGGAAATTATCGTTGAGGCCGAGCTTTTCGCGCAGCAGCTCCTTATCGGCCTGGGTCGTCTGCTCGGTGGACATCATATCCACCGGATCGCCCGCCAGGCGGAAAATCAGGAAGGCCAGAAAGGCCACGGTCAGCATCACCAGTAGAGCATTGGCTAGCTTTTTGATGATGAAGACCAGCATTGGCTATTTCCCGTTTGGCAAAGAGAGCTTTGGGACGGCAACCGGGCGCATGGCCAGGCACTGACCGGGATTGCCGGTCATTCCGTCATTTCGGGACGCCATGGCGCTCCCGGCAAAACCCATCTTTTCCTCCATCCTCCAGCGGCCTTCTCCTGACCGCATGGTTGCATCCTTACCGCCGAGCAAACTCGTGTCAATCATATTGTCGACAATTATGCCGACATTATTACCCGCAAGATGCGCGCAAAGAGTTCGGCAATCGGCGCGACAAGACGCGATTGCCCGGCAACACTCAGTCCTTCTGACGAGGAAAGGCGTAGGAATTAGCCTTGGACGTGCGCAGCCCCGCCCCGACCAAAGCCTCGGCTGCCTTGATGGCAACGACGATGCCATCGATAACGACGACGCCAGTGGCCGCGGTCAGTGCATCGGTCATTTCGGACATGCCCGCGCACCCCAACACCACGGCCTCGGCACGGTCCTCGTCGCGGGCCCGTGCGATCTCGGCGAGAAGCAGATCGAAGGCGCGCTCGGGCTCGGCTTCGAGCGTCAGGACTGGCAGATCGATGCAACGGACGCGGCGGCAATGCTGGCTGGCGCCATAGCGCAGCACCAAGTCTTCGATGGCCGGCACGGAGCGCGGCAACGTGGTGATGATGGAAAAGCGCTTGGCGACGACCATGGCCGCCTGAACGGCCGCTTGGCAAATTCCAAGCACGGGCCCGGCGGCATATTCGCGGGCAGCATCGAGGCCGGGATCGTCGAAACAGGCGATGACGGTGGCCTCGGCACCAGCAGCTTCGGCCGCACGAATGTCGGCCAGCATGGCGGGAACCGATAGAGCTTCGTCGGAGAAGCCCTCGATGCTGACGGGGGTGCCGCTACCGGTGCGCGCATCGATCACCGTGCCAGGAGAGGCCACGCGCTGGGCCGTGCGCAGTGCCTGCTCCGTCATTGACGCGGTAGAATTGGGATTAATCAGCAGGATTTGCATGGCTTTGGCATCTATTTCTTTAGGTCCGCCAGCGCGGGAGCTTTGAGGACAAACTGCTGATCAGAGACGATGTAATTGTCGGCATGGAGCCGGGCGATGGGGTGATAGACCTCGGGATTGACGTAGCGCTGCTGCTCGTCGAGGCAATCGGGCCTTATGTGCATGTGCACCACTTCGCCCAGGATGATGACGCGGCGCGGATATTCGATGATGCGCTCGACGCGGCACTCCATGGCGCAGGGGCTGGCGGGCAGATAGACGCAATCGATCTGGGCGCCGGGAGCGGTCTCGGCCTCGGCCAAGGCCAGTTCATCGGTATCAGCATCAACCGGCAGACCGCAGATCAACATGGTCTCGGCCAGGGGCATGTCGACCATATTCACGGTGAACTCGTTGGTGCGGCGGATATTGGCGACCGTGTCCTTCTCCTGCCCGTTGAGGCGCGGCTGGATGCCAAGCGCGACGATCGCCGGATCATGGGAAAAGACATTGAAGAAGCTCATGGGTGCGCCGTTGCTATGGCCGTTCGCGGAACGCGTGGTGACGAGCGCAATAGGGCGCGGGCCCACAAAATTGGTGAGCAGGCGATAGCGGTCCATCGGCTCGAGCGCAGTCAGATCGAATTCCATCGCGGTACTTTCAGTCACGGTCACAAGCGCGTCGCACAAAGTCGACATTATTGTCTACAATAACGGCTTTGATTTATGTGGACCAGATGGAAAAAAGAGTTAGAAGTCACAAGGCAACGCTGTCCGGTCCGCACAAATGGCACCCATAACCGTCGAACACATCGCCGAACGCATCTGGCTCTCCATCGCCGAGCGCCGACTGCGTCCGGGGATGCGCCTGAAAGAGGCGGAGCTTGCGGAAATTTTCGGGGTGAGCCGCGCCCGCATCCGTCAGGTCTTGACGGCTCTCGAGCGCGACGGCCTAGTCAAGACCGAGGCCAACAAGGGCGCCATCGTTGCCGAGCCGAGCGCAGAAGAAGCGCGCGACATTTTCCACATCCGGCGGGAAGTCGAGCAGCGCGTGTTGGCCCGGCTCATCGGCCATCTCGATGCCGAAAAGCTGCTCGACCTCTTCGCGCATGTCGCCAAGGAGCGCGCAGCCAACGCCACCAACGACCAGCGCGAGATCATCAAGCTCTCCGGCGGTTTTCACCTCATGCTGGCCGAAATGGCTGGGGCCGATTTCCTCTGGGGGCTGATGCGCGACCTTGTCAGTCGCACGTCGCTGATCACGGCGGCCTTTCGCGATTCAGACAAATACAATTGCGGACCGGACGAGCACGAAGAGCTGCTGATGCATCTCAAGAACGGCGACCTGCAAAAGGCGCAGCATGCAATGGTCCATCACCTCGAGCATGTCGAAAATGAGCTCAAGCTCTCCGGCAACCTCGACCTCGCCCGCAGCCTCAAGGACGCACTGCTGTAGCTTTCAAAGCGGATAGGTAGGCATGCGAGGGCAAGACCTCATGGGGCAGTCCTGCCCGGCGCCGAGATAGTTGAAATCCTCACTTGCGCGATCGTCCCTGGCTCGCCTATGGTCGCACCATTCCACAGGGGTGCTCCGTAGAGTCGGGGCTGAGATGAAGGCGGCAAGCCTTCGGACCCTACAGCTGATCTGGGTAATACCAGCGGAGCGAGGCGGGCTATGTTCTCTGGCGCACAAATTTCCCTTTATCCGATGGCCGACGATTTCGTCGGCATCATCATGAGTGCCCTTTCGGCGCTTGATCCCTATCGGGATCGCCTGCGCATCGAGACCGATGACGTTTCCACACTTCTCGTCGGGCCGCCGGAAGTCCTGTTCCCGGCCATGCGGGACCTTTTCAGCGCAGCTGCAAGGACTGGTGTTCATTGCACCCTCTCGGCGGCAATTTCACGCGGCTGTCCGGGCGAACCAGATGACGCCATCTGTCAATCGGGGCATTTCGCCGGTCCAATGGCTCCGCTTGCCGAACGTCAGCAAGCTGCTCTGGCCGCAGTTGCCGATGCACCGACAATGAACGTTTTCTCGGTCGCCCAGTTCTCGCTCTACGTCATGGGGCAAGGGAACCACATGGACGAAATTTACGGCTGCATCGACTTCCTGAAAAACTCGGGCACCTTCGAGACGTCCAAGCACTTCTGCACCAAACTCAACGGCGATACCGGCGCCTTGTTTGCCACCCTGGAACAGGCTTTCTGTCGCTTCGGGCCGCCCGAGGGGCATGTCACCATCGATCTCACGGTTTCGGCCAACAGCCCCAGCGCCCGCTAAGCGTTGGAGCCATGATGTCGATCGGATCCGCTCCTTTGCGCGCCATTGCGCGTCTTTCCAGTCATGCTGGTCCGGCCGTGTTGTCGGTTGCCACGCTCGTCCTTGGCTGGGAAGCCTATGTGCACTTCTCGGGTACTTCGCCGACGGCACTGCCGGCGCCTTCGAGAATTCTGCTGCAGGCCTTTGAACAACGCGAGGCACTCGCAAGTCACAGCCTGGCGACGCTCCAGGCCACCACCTTCGGCTTCAGCTGTTCGCTGATTGCCGCATTTATCTTCTCGCTTCTGGTGGACTTCTTCCCGCCACTGCGAAGGGCGCTGTTCCCGGTCTTCATCATCACTCAAACTCTACCATTGATCGCCATCGCCCCGCTGATCGTGCTCTGGTTCGGCTTTGGACTGACGCCCAAGATCGTGCTGGTCGCCCTGGTGACGTTCTTTCCGATGCTGGTGGCGCTGGCACAGGGTTACGCCGCCACCGACCGCGATCTCGAGGCCTTGCTCACCTCCATGGGGGCCTCGCGTTGGCGCATCTTCACCATGGCGCGACTGCCGTCCTCCCTGCCCTATTTCTTCGCCGGCCTGCGGATTTCCATCACCTACGCGGTCGTCGGCGCGATCTTCTCGGAATATGCCGGCGCCGCCAAAGGACTTGGAATCTACATCCTCAATGCCAAGAACAATTTTCGTCCCGACCTGGTGCTGGCCGCTGTTTTCGTCAGCGCGACGGTGACCCTGGCCCTTTTTGGGGCCACGGTTTTAGTCCAACGCGCCGCCATGCCGTGGGCCCGCCCCGGGGAGAGCCGATGAGCACGGCGGGTCTGGAAATGCGGGGTGTGAGTAAGGGCTTCGATGGCAACACCGTGCTGCATGACATAAGTCTCTTCGTGCGCCCGGGTGAGTTCGTCTCCATCGTTGGACCGTCCGGGGCCGGGAAGTCCACAATACTCAATCTGCTGACCGGGGCGTTGGAACCGGATGGCGGCGAGATTCTGTTCGACGGCAGCCCCCTGATACCGGGCCGGCACCGCTTCGCCTTCATGCCGCAACGCGATGCGCTGATGCCTTGGCGTCGCGTCATCGACAACACGACGCTTGGCCTGGAAGTATCCGGTATGTCCCGCAGCGCCGCACGCGACAAAGTCCGTCCACTGTTCGCCGAATTCGGCCTCAATGGCTTCGAGTTCCACTATCCCGCCCAATTGTCAGGCGGGATGCGCCAGCGCGCCGCGCTCTTGCGGACCGTGGTCCAGGGCAAACCCATCCTGCTACTCGACGAACCGTTCGGCGCTCTCGATGCCCTCACCCGCACCCGCATGCAGCGCTGGCTTGCCGAGATGTGGACGCGTCATCGTTGGACCGTGCTCCTGATCACCCACGATGTGCGTGAGGCAACCCTGTTATCCGACCGGGTCTATGTGCTTTCCGCCCGCCCGGCTCAGGTCGACCGCACAATCCAGGTGTCCTTGACACATCCCAGACCCCCTACGGGTTCTGCCGCGCTGGCCGCGATCGAGTCCGAAATCCTGCAAACGCTGTTCAAAGCCGAGGTTTGACCATGCCCCTCTTTCGTCCTACTGCCGCTCTTCTCATTGCTACGTTGGCCACAACTGTGCCCGTCATGGCGCAACCAACGCCGGTAACCATGGCGCTGGATTGGACGCCCAACACCAACCACATCGGCCTCTATGTGGCGGAAGCGAAGGGCTTCTACGATGAAGCTGGTCTGGACGTGCAGATCCTGCCCTATTCGGATACCTCCGCCGCTACCCTCATTGCCAACCGCGTCGCCGATTTTGGTGTTCTCGGGTCCATCGGCCTCTTCATCCAGAAGGCCGCCGGCGCCGATCTGGTTGCAACTTATGCCCTTGTGCAGACGGAAACGGGTCGACTGGTGTTCAATGGCGACCGGCAGGATATCCAAAGCCCCAAGGACCTTGATGGCAAGACCTATGCGGGGTTCGGTGGCGCTTGGGAAGACGTCCTGTTGGGCACAATGATCCGCGATGATGGCGGCAAGGGCGAATATGAGACGGTGACCCTTGGCACCTCGGCCTATGAGGCACTCTACAATGGCGCCGTTGATTTCACCCTTGAAGTTTACACTTGGGAGGGCGTGAAGGCGGAGCGTGACGGTCGCAAACAGCGCGCGTTCCGCTATGCCGATTTCGGGGTGCCCGACCAGCATACGAATTTCATTGGTACCAGTGGCGCCTATCTCGCAGAACACCCAGACACCGCTACGGCCTTCATCGGCGCCACGCAAAAAGGCTATGCCTACGCGGTCGAAAACCCTGATGAGGCGGCCGACATTCTCGTTGCCGCCAATCCCGAGGCAGCCCTCGACCGCGATTTCGTTCGAGCGTCGCTCCAAGCTCTGATCGACGGCCACTACCTCAGGGGCGAAGACGGCGAGGTCGGAACGATCAATGCTGCAAAAATGGAGGCAGTAGGTGAGTTCATTTTCCGGTCAGGCATCCTGAAGGATGGCGAGGGCAAACCGCTAACCGAGGCCCCTGACGTTTCGACCTATTACTCCAACGAATATCTCGCCACTGAGAGGCAGAATGGCGGCGTCGTTTTAGAGAGGAAACCTGGTTAGGTTTGAATCGCAAAGTCGCGAATGTTCTGCCCGTTGAGGTCCTGTTCCTGCTGCTTGGCAGAAATTGCCACCTCCACGCGGTTGCGTGCTTTGAGCTTCTGCATGATCTGCGTCATGTAGTACTTAACAGTCTTCTCACTTAGGTGCAGCTGACAGGCAATCTGCTTATTGGTGTAGCCATGCACAACGTGCGCGACGATGGCCATCTCTCGGGACGTAAGACAGGCCGCCTCGAATGCGGCCGCCGATTTGGCGTGGGCCTTCAGCGACGTCATGACGGAGGCCGCATATTGTTTGGCAACAAACATTTGACCCGCGCCAACCTCACCGATGGCTTCCAAGAGCTCCTCGTAGGGCGAAGTCTTCAAGACAAATCCTAAGGCTCCCGCCTCCAGGGCCCGGATAGCCGAATCCGGACTGCAATAGGCGGTATAGACCAGCATTCTGGTTTCCGGCACGCCTTCCGCGATGGTTGAAATGGCTTGGAACACGTCGCCAGGCATCGAGAGATCGATGATTGCAACATCAGGTTTGGTGCCTGTGACGAGCTCAATCAATTGCGACACATCCGCGGCTTGGCCAACGATGAACGTGTCGGCCTCATTGGCCAAGAGCTCAGCAAGCCCTTGCAGAAAGACAGGGTGGTCATCTGCGAGCGCAATCGTCTTGGCTTGGTGACACGCGGCCTCCATTTACTCCTCCCTGAATGCGCGGGTGATTTGGTCAGTGAATGGTTTGACGAAGTAGGCGATTGCGACCTGTTCCTCGGTTTGGACGAAGACTTCCACGGGCATGCCGGGGACGAGGCCGGTGGGGCCCAGTTGGTCGAGGTCATCGGTGGGGTCGGCCTCGGCGAGGTAATAGCTCTGGCCTGACTGCGGGTCGGTGGTTGCGGCGGCCGAGATGCGGGTGACCAGGCCCGCGATTTCGGGGGTGGTGCGCTGGTTGAAGGCGGAGAAGCGGAGTTTGACGGGTTGCCCGAGGCGGAGCTGGTCGATGTCGTTGGTGGCGACGCGGAACTCGATCTTGAGGTCCGCATCGGTGGGGACGATGGTCATGAGTTTTTCAGCCGGCGTGATGACGCCGCCAAGGGTGGTAACGGAGACCTCGTTGACCGTGCCACTGACCGGAGAGCGGATGATGGTGCGGGCCTGGCGGGCATCGACTTCGGTCAGGCGGTCGGTGAGTTCGGCAAGGCGCGCATCGACGGTGCGCAGCTCGCGCAGCGCCTCCATGCCGCCGGTCTGGTCGATGGCAAGGATCTGCAGCTCGATTTCACTGATGCGGGCATTGGCCCGGGCAATGCCGGCAGCGATCTCGCCTTCGGAGCCCATCATGCGGGCAAGTTCGCGGTCGGTGGCATTGAGCTTGGTGGTTTCAATCAGGCCCTTGCCCGCAAGTTCGCCCATGCGGGAGCGTTCCTCGCGGACCAGCACGAGTTCGTCCTTGAGGGCAGAGTTCTGGTAGTCGAGCCCGGCGATCTCTTCGCGCAACTGAGCAACCTGCAGCTCCAGCTGCGAGCGTAGCGATTGCTGGTTGAGCCTGGTGCTGTCGAACAATTGCTGCTCGCCGGCCAGGATCGGGGCCGCGCCGGGATAGCTGGCGAGGTAGTGTTCGGGGAAGTCGATTGTGCTGGCCTGGAGCGACTGGGCCTGGAGCCGGGCCTGCCTGGCGACCAGCTCGGCCAATTGGCCGAGGAGGATCGAGCGCTCGGTGCGGATCTGCACGTCATCGAGCCGGAACAGAACATCGTCCTTTGCGACAATATCGCCCTCGCGCACTTCGATGGCGCGCACGACGCCGCCATCGAGATGCTGGATGGCCTTGACCTCATCGTCGACGAGGACGGTGCCGAGCGAGATGACGGCGCCGGAGAGTTTTGCCGTGGCCGACCAGCCGCCGATGCCGACCACCAGCAGCACGGCGAAGATGCTGCCGGCAATGACCCGGCCACGCAGCCCAAAACTGTCCTGGTCAGCGCGTCGCGCCCGATGATTGACGGGTTTGGTGGTGAAGGCGGCATAGGTGTCGATCGTGGTCATCACGCAGAACTCCGGAACGCAGGTCAGACGATGGTATGTTCGATGGTGAAGGGCAGTTGGATGCCATCGACGCGGATGGCGATTTCGAAGACGTCGTCGCCATCGACATCGGCCTCGATGATGGAATGGTCGATATCGTCATAGCGCTCGTAGCGGACGCGGATCGGCAGGTCCTCGCGATCGCCCTCGTCGAGCTCCTCATAAAAATCTTCGAAGCGCTCTTCCTCGGTGCGGGCCGCTTTGCGGGAGATGTCGTAGTCTGCCACGCGGATGCGATCGCCGACCACGAAGTCGAGGATGTCGTGGACGAGCTGCCGGCTGAGGCTTGGGGCCTCGTCGATCACGGTGAAGATGAAGAGGTCGTCGCCGCGCCCGCCGGTGATGACCGTGGCCGTGGTGCCGATGAAGAAGGTGTCATTGCCGCTGCCGCCAATGGCCGCCTCCATGTTTTGGAACGTGTCCGTGCCCATGCTGTCGCTGGTGGCGAGGCCGGTGACGAAGTCGACGATGAGGTCGTCGGCGCTCTCGGAATAGTCGAGCGTGTCAAAACCCTCGCCGCCATCGACATGGTCGTCGCCTGAGCCGGGAGCGATAGTGTCGTCGCCTTCGCCTCCATTGATGATGTCGTCACCGGTACCGCCCTCGATGGTGTCGTTGCCTTCGTCGCCATGGATGATGTCATTGCCGGCTTCGCCGAAGAGCAGGTCATTGCCGGCGCCGCCGCCGATGGTGTCGTTGCCGTTGCCGCCGAAGATGATGTCATTGCCTTCATTGCCAAAGAGGGTGTCGTCGCCATCCCCGCCAATGATGTGGTCGTCGCCGAGCCCGCCGGTGACGCTGTCATTGCCGGCGCGGGCGTCGATGATGTCATGGCCGGGCAGAGCGTCGATGTCGTCGTCCCAGGGGGTGCCGGCATAGACGTCGGCATTGGCGGTCAGGTGCACCTGGTTGCGGACGATCTCGAGACTGGCGGTCTGGACGATCTCGATCAGGCCATCGCTGATCTCATAGGTGAAGGTGACGAGCCCGAGCATGCCGGGGAGCGTGGTCAGGGTCCAGCCTGCACTGGTCTGCACCAGGGTGGCGCCAGTGACGGTGAGGTCGTTGATGGTCAGGATGTCATTGTCGGGATCGCTGGCCCCGAAGAGCAGTTGGGAGAGACCGATGAGGACGACCTGGCCGGCAAAGACGTCGTGGAGGCGGACCGGGCCCAGAACGGTGGGGGCGCGGTTGGTGCCATTGTCGTCGTCATCATCCTCGTCGTCGTCATCGGGGTCGGCATTGTCATTGTCGCCGTCGTCCTCGCTGGGGCTCGGGGTGTCCTGATGAGACTTTGGACCAGAGGAAGACGGGGTGATGTTCGGCTCGGCGCGATCGAAGAGGGCGGCATTGTCGTTCTGCGGCCGGTAGTGGACGGCGGCGGGGAAGAAGGGCGCGACATTGGGGCCCAGGAAGTCGAAGGAGGCCGCGGTATAGTGGAAGGCGATCGGGTCGGGCATGGTAAAAGCCTCGTCCCAGCCCAGGGCCGCGTGACGCACCGCACTCCTCGGATGCTCTTCCTCGATGCCGCCGGTGGTCATGAGATCGACCCCGGGGCCACCGGGTTCGTGGCGGGTGCCGCGCGGGGCGCCGCTATTGGCGGCGGGATTGGCTTCGGTGCCCGGAGACACATGGTCCTGGGCGTCAGCGGGAAAGACGCTTTTCACATAGGCGGCGATGCCGGTGAAGAACAGCGCCAGATAGACCGGCAGGCGCGAGGTTTTCTCGGGCAGGTTGAACTCGAGTTTTTTTCTGAGGTCGGCCGGATCGGATTTTTGGTGCTGCTGCTGGCTGGATTTGGCCTCGATGATCATGCCATGCCTCCCGTTTCCGTCCGCGGCTCGACCACTTTGAGGCCACCGGCATTGGTATTGAGGTTGGCCTGGCGCTGGCCGGCAACGATCTCTTCCTTGGGACCGAAGGCGGTCAGCCGGCCATTCTGGATGACCGCCACCATGTCGACCTCGGCCAGGATCGAGGGGCGATGGGCAACGACAATGGCAATGCCGCCACGGGCCCGGATCTGGCGGATGGCCAGGTTCAGCGCCTGTTCGCCCTCGGCATCGAGGAAGGCATTGGGTTCGTCCATGATGACCACGAAGGGATCGCCGTAGAGGGCCCGGGCCAGGCCAATGCGCTGGCGCTGGCCGGCCGAGAGGGCGGTGCCCATGGGGCCAAGCTGGGTGTCATAGCCATCGGGGAGCCTGACGATCATCTCGTGCACGCCCGCCGCCTTGGTGGCCGCGACAATGGCGCGGGCATCGCGCTGCGGGGCCAGGCGGGTGATGTTTTCCACGATCGTGCCATCGAGCAGGGCCACGTCCTGGGGGAGATAGCCCACATATTGGCCGAGCTTGTCCTCGTCCCACTGGGTGAGGTCGGCCTCATCGAGACGGATGGCGCCGCGCAGGGATGGCCAGATACCGGTCAGGGCCCGAACCAGCGTGGTCTTGCCGCCGCCGCTGGGGCCGATCACCCCAAGACCCTGGCCGGCATTGAGCTCGAAGGCGACTTCGGTCAGCAACACGCGGCCAGAGGCGGGGGCAGCCACCGAGATCTTGTCCACTTTGAGCGACTTGGACGGGGCCGGCAGGTCGAGCGGCTTGGTCATGTTGGAAAGGGCGACCATGGTATCGCGCAACCGCTTGAACGCCTGGCGGGCGGCGACGACGCCCTTCCAATTGCCGATGGCCATGTCGATGGGGGCCAGGGCGCGGGAGGAAGCGACCGAGACGGCGATGATGGCGCCGGCAGACATCTGGCCCTGAATCGTCAGGTAAGCACCGACGCCGAGCAGGGCCGATTGCAGCACCATCCTCAAAATGCGCGAGAAGGCGCCAAAGGTGCCGATGACATCGCTGGCGCGGGTCTGCAGGGTCAGGTGATCCTGATTGACCTCGTTGAAGCGGCTGACAGCCCTGCCGGCAAAGCCCATGGCTTTCAAGATATCGGCATTGCGGGCATTGGAATCAGCCACGGCATTGCGGGTGAGGAAAGCCTGCTGGGCGGCGGCGGCGAGTTTGCGCGACTTGAGTTCGGTCCAGATGGTGAGGAGGGTCAGGACAAAGGCGCCGCCCAGCGTCAGGGCGCCGAGCACGGGGTGGAGGAAGTAGACGAAGAGAATATAGAGCGGCACCCAGGGCAGATCGAACAGGGCCACCGGGCCCTGGCTGCCCATAAAAGTACGGATGGTGTCGACGTCGCGGCCGCGTTCCAGGGCCTCGCCGGTGGAAAAGCCGAAGCGGGGCATGTCGACGCTGACGCGATGGGCAATGGGGGCCAGCATGCGATCAAAGCGGGCCCCGATGCGCACCAAGAGCTGGCTGCGCACGATGTCGAAGACGCCCTGGAAGAGATAGAGGCCGATGACGAGGATGGAGAGCGCCAGGAGGGTCGGGATGGAGCCGCTGGTCAGGGCCCGGTCGTAGATCTGCAGCATGTAGAACGAGCCGGTCAAAGCCAGCACATTGATGATGCCCGAGATCCAGAACAGGAAGACCGCGACGCCCTTGAACTCCCGGCGCAGCATCTCGTCGCCGCGATGTTCGGCTAAAACCTTTGTCGTCGATGCCATGATCAGCCCCCGGAATGGTGGATTATCGAAAGGAAAAAGCCCGGCCGGTTAAACCGGCCGGGCAGTTGGAGGCTAAAGGTTGAAGTCGGTGCCGGTCAGGGCGTGGTTGCCGGCAATGCTGATCCGGAACTCGGGGGCATTGTCCCCGGCCGTATTGCCCGAGATGACGGTATATTCCCCATCCTCCCGCGTCTCATGGGTGACCACGATCTGGCCCGGGGCCGTGGTGGAGGTTTGGAGGGTGAAGCTGTTGTTCCCCGCCACCCCGGCATTGGCATCGATCCCCGAGAGGTCGATCTTGTCGCCGGCCTCAAAGCCCTTGATCGTGTCGCCATGGGCGGCAGTGGCCGATCCGAAGACGAAGATGTCTTCACCCGCCCCGCCATCCACCACATTGACGGCATTGCTCATGGTGATCACGTCATCGCCCGAGCCGGTGGTGACATTCTCCACCCCATAGAGCGTATCGGTGCCACTCTGGCTCGAGACCGCGCTGCCGCGGCCACCCACCCCGGTGCCCAGGTCCACCGTGGCATCGGCGGTCAGGAAGGCCAGGTCCAGCGTGTCATTGCCGGCATCACCCGAGATCTCGCCACCATAATAGGTGTCATTGCCATCGTTGAGCGAACCGACGAAGAGGTCGTTGCCGGCGCCGCCAAAGACGGTGTCGTCATCTGCCCCGGCATCGATGAGGTCATTGCCCGAGCCACCGAAGAGGCGATCGTCACCCGCCTCGCCATAGAGCAGGTCATCGTCATCGCCGCCGAAGACATCGTCGTCACCATCATCGGCAAAGACCACATCGCGGCCCGCCCCGGCATCGACGAAGTCATCACCGGCACCGGCCCGGATCACGTCCACTCCGGCATTGGCGATGATGTAGTCCGTCCCGGCAAAGCCGAACACCAGGTCCCCACCGGACGTTCCCAGCAACACATCATCCTGAGGCGTCCCAAGTACAGGACCACCGGCAGACGCGACATCATCATCGTCATCGTCGTCGCAGTCGTCGTCATCTTCGTGATCGTCGTCCGGGTCCGTAGGCTCGGGATCGGTGGGATCAGGATTGGTCGGGGTTTCCTCGTCATGCTCGACGAGGCCGAGCTGTGGCAGGCCATTCGGGCTATGGAAGGTCACCGAATGCGTGCCGCTCGTCACCGTGGTCGTGCCGTTACCGTTCTGGACCACGGTGTAGTCGCCGCCAGCGCTTCCTTCCGGCAACTCGATGACATCCTGAGGACGTAGCGTCCCGATGATGACGTCATTGCCGCCGCCAGTCTTGAACACGATGCGGTGCGCCGAAAGGAGCGAGGTGATATCCACCGTGTCGTCGCCGGAGCCGCCCGTCACCGTGATTGTGTCCGGCCGCAGGCTGGTCAGGCTGAAATCGCCGAACATCTGCACGCTGTTGTCGCCGCCGCCGGGATTGACGACGATCTCCTCGATATCCGTCATCGCGGCAATGACGACCTCGGCACCGCCGCCGACCTGGCGCGTAATCACGATCTCGGCTTCGAAATCGCCGCCGACATCGCCATCTTCAAATGCGATCCGGGCAATCGCTTCGTCGATGGTGTAGATGCGATAGGTCTCATCCTCGTCGTTGCCGCTGACGACCAGCGTATCGCCACCTGCACCTTCAAAGCCGCCGTTAATCGCGTCGCTGCCGTCGCCGACACTCCAGATGAACGTGTCGTTGTCGGTCGCGCCGGTGGTGGCATTGTCCCCCTCGGGGAGATTGCTGCCGAACAGCGCATCATCTCCGGCACCGCCAATGATGATGTCGTCGCCTTCGCTGCCCCTGATCTCGTCATTGCCGGCAAGGCCGAAGATGATCTGGCCGACGACACCGGGCACCGTGATGGTATTGTCGGCGGCGGTCCCCGTGGTGACCACGAAGGTCTTGTCGGCGAACTGGATGCGCTCGATGCCGTTCGCCGTGCCCATCTGCTCGAGCTGAGAATCGTCTTCGTCGCCATTCGAGGCGTCGATATCGTTAATCGTCAGCGTCGAGCCGTTGAAGACGATGGCGTAGCCGCTGGCAGGGCCAGTGAAAACCGCTGTGTCCGTACCCGCTCCACCGATAAGATCGTCGTTGCCGGCGCCGCCGATGAGGATGTCATCGCCTGCGCCACCATTCAGGTCGTCGTTGCCAGCACCGCCGCGCAGAGTATCGGCCCCGTCATTGCCATTGATCGTGTCGTTGCCGGTGCCGCCGGTGATATCGTTGGCAAGTCCGTTGCCGGTAAGGGTCCGATTGCCGCCACCAGCAACCGCCAGGTTCTCGACGTTGCTGCCCAGCGTGTAGTTGCCCGATGCAGAGAGGACGACGGTATCGCTCCCGCCATTGGCGGCTTCGGTGACCGTATCGACAGGGCCTGATGAGGTATCATCGACGTAGTAGGTGTCGTTGCCGGCCCCACCGTTCATCGCATCGGCGCCCAAGCCGCCCACCAGAAGGTCATCCCCATCGCCACCGTTCAGCGTGTCGTTTCCGTCGATGCCGAGAAGGATGTCCCGTCCGGTCGTCCCGTTGAGAGTGTTGGGGTCGTCATTGCCGGTTACGACATTGTAGTCGATGCCGCCGACCTCGATCCGCTCAATATTCCTCAGGATGTCGTTGCCTGCCGTGGTCATGCGCAGGTCGCCGCCTGAACTGAAGTCGAAGGCCGTGTTGGACAGCTGGCCCGCCATCACCGCAGTATCGATGCTATCACCGCCGTCGATAACATTGTTGCCCGAATTGCCGGTGATCCGGTTGGCGAGTGCGTTGCCAGTGCCGTTGATGTTGCTGCTGCCGATGAGCACGAGGTTCTCGACTTCGGCGGCCAGCGTGTAGCTGACGCTGCTACGCACCGTATCGACGCCACCACCTGCCAGTTCGACGACGTTGTCGAAACCGGTGACACCGCTGCCGGAAACATCGTCGACGACGTAGGTGTCGTCGCCGGCGCCACCGGTCAACAGGTCCGCACCAGCACCGCCATCGAGAATGTTGTTGCCCGCATTGCCGGTGAGGACGTCATTGTGACCGCTGCCGGTAAGGTTTTCGATGCTGACCAGCAGATCTTCGGCGCCGGCGGCCATGGCAACGGCCAGCGTCGTGGCTGTTGAAGCAAGGGTAACGGTCACACCCGCAGTTGCCGAAGCATAGGTCGCAGTATCGTTGCCATCGCCCCCGTCGAGGCGGTCGTTGCCGACACCGCCCTCGAGCAGGTCGTCCCCAGCATCGCCATAGAGCAGGTCGTTGCCGGCGCCGCCTTCCAGATCGTCGTTGCCGAAGCCGCCCCGCAAGACGTCGGCTCCGCCGTCGCCGAACAGCCTGTTGGCCTCGTTGTTGCCGATCAGGGTGTCGTCGTGATTGGCACCCTCGACATTCTCGATGTTGCGGATCCAGGAGAAGCCCGAGGCCTCGCCGGTCAAGAGGTTGACCTGGACGCCGACGCTGGTCGCCGACTGATAGTTGAGCGTGTCGCCGGCCCCTTCGGTGGCATGGTCGAGCATGTCGGCATCGAAGTGTTCGACGCCGCTTATCATCGTCGAGGTTTCGAGGGCGGTGATCGTCGTGCCGTTGAAGGTGACATCGAGCGTATCGTCGTCATTGTCTCCGATGAAGCTCAGCGTGTCGGCGCCGGCGCCGCCCTGGAAGGCGTCATTCCCCTCGCCATTGTGGTAGATGAACGTATCGTCGCCGTCGCCGCCGTTATAGGCGTCGTTGCCGGTACCTCCATCGAGCTGGTCGTTGCCGGCATCGCCGTTCAGCGTGTCGTTGCCGGTGCCGCCGTTAAGGATGTCGTTGCCGACCAGGCCGTTCAGCGTGTCGTTGCCCCCATTGCCATTGATCGTGTCGCCGCCGGCGCTGCCGTTCAGCGTGTTGCCGCCGTCGGTCCCGGATATCAGTTCGCCCACGACGTCCGTCGCTGTCGAATAGACGGTATGCTCGTTGCCGAGATCGTCCGTGTAGATCACCTGGGCCCGAATATAGCGCCCGCCGAAGTCGGTGGTGCCACTGCCGGTCGTGGGAATGGTCCAGCTCAGCCCGGTCGCGTCGGCGACGTTCGTCCAGGGGCCGGCCGGTGAGTTCGACCACTGCCACTGATAGGCAATCAGCCCCTCCTCGAAGGCATCGGTGATGCCATCCGCGTCGGTGAAGGCGACCGTCATGGTCAGCGTCTGGCCCTCGGTCGGCGACATATCGCTGATGAGGAGCGGGCCGACGGGTTGATCATTGGTGCCGACGACCAGATCGGTGGTCAGCGACATCACGGTCTCGGTGACCCCGCCGGCGTCGACATAGGTGCCGACGACGCGGATGCGCAGGCCGGTGTGCTCGTCGCCGGGCGTGAAGGTCGTCCCGAAGGCGCCCGGAATATTGATGTAGTCACCAGTGCCGTCGTTGCGTTCGATCTGCCAGCGGAAGGTCATGTTGGGTACGTTGCCGCTGCCGACCGGGCCGGGATTGTTGGCGTCGTAGACGCTGCCTGCGTGAACTGAAAGCACCTGGCCTTCGGTGGCCGGCAGGCCAAGAATGGTCAGCCGGCCGACCGGCTCATGGTTGCCAGACTGCTGGAGAACCACGGTCTGGTCCGAGAACTGAAGGCGCTCGATGCCCACCAGGGTATCGACACCTTCGTCGATCTGCGGATCGACCTCCTCCATTTCGCGACGGGCAATGCGCACGCTGCCGTCCTCAAACTCAGTGATCTCGTACCAGTCCTTGTTGCCCGCATAGATGGCGGTATCGACATTGTCGCTCGCGTCCTCGTCGTAGAGAATTTCGCGGTGGATATGCATCTGGCTTGGCAGGATGGTTCGATCCATCATCAGATCGAACATGGATTTGCCGACCCAGGACATCATGTTGGCCACGAGCGCCGTGGGCGGATTGACACCCAGTGCTGCGACCCAGCCGGTCACCTGCTGCTGGGTAAAGACATGTTTGAGCGTATCGACCGTGGCGATCTCGTTGGCACCCGCAGCGTCATTCGGCAGGGCTCCCGTTGGGCGGCCCGTCGTGGGCGAGAGCACGGGCTCGGTAATGCGGATGCGCACGTTCAGCCAGGCATCGCCATGGATGAAGTCGTCGCCGCCGCGGCCTTCAAAAGTATCGTTGCCGTCGCCACCGATCAGGACGTTACCCGAGGCGAAAGCGATAGCCTTCTCCAGATCCGGGGCATTTCCCGGCCGCTCCAGCAGCACCTTGTTGAGCAGCGCTTCGAGCCCATGGATACGGTCGACGCCAGCCCAACTGAGCTCGTGATTTGTCATATCGAGCTCGGTTTCGATCTCCTCCCTGCTGCCGCGGTCGTCACCCCGTAGGACGTCATTGTGCTTCCAGCCCGATAGCGCCTCGGTCTGATCAAAGCGATCGCGCAGGATATTGTCGGCGACCGTGGTGAAGATCGGAATGCGCATGTCGGAATCGGCGGCCACGCGGTTGCCCTTGTGGATGGCCCAGTCGAAACCGTACATGCCTTCATTGCGCATCACGGATTCGCCTTGAACCATGATGTCGTCGCCGGACTCCATGTCGAAGTCGTTCTCGTTCTCGCCAGCGAAGGCCACATCGTGGCCGATGATGGTGGAATTGAAGAACAGTTCGGAGTTCTCGCCGGCAATGGTGTCGAAACCATCGCCGCCCTCGATCCAGTCATTGCCCTCATTGCCCATGAGGAAGTCGATATCGGCACCGCCCAGGATGAAGTCGTCGCCTTCGCCCGCGAACACTTCCGTGCCATCGACGCCAACAAAGAACACGTCCTTGCCGTCGCCGCCCATCAGCACATCGAGGCCATTGGAATTGGCGATGATGTCGTCGCCGTCCTCACCCTTGATGAAGTCACCGGTATCGCCGCTGTCAGTGATGATGTCGTTGCCGGCACCGCCGATAACGAAGTCCACGCCGGCGCCGGATTCAATCCGGTCGTCGCCGCCTCCGCCCCAGATGGCGTCGTCACCGAAGTCGGAAATGATGGTGTCATTGCCTTCCGAGCCCCCGATGACGGTATGCTCGCCGCCGATGAAGCGAATGTAGTTCTTCAGCGGCGTCTCATCGACAGCGGTCAGCAGGTTGTCGCGCTGCACCTTGGTCATACCGATGGCGTTGAGCGCTGCATCGTCATGTTCTGGGTCCGCCTCGACCTGTTTGTCGCGATCTATGTTGAGCACATAGTCGTGCTTGGCGAACGGATCGACGCCTGTCCGGAACACGCTCTCAATATCGTCCTCGGTGCCGCGAACGCCGTCGAGGCCGGGATCGACCATGTCGGAATTGATGGCGACAAGTTTGGAGAAGGCATTGTTCTCCAGTTCGTTGAGCAGATTCAGCCCCTGTGTGCGCGTCAGGTAGTAGAACCGGTCGAGGTCCTGCAGCATCTCCATCTGTGCTTCGAACACGGCATTGAAAGTAGAGCCGAGCATGCCACCGAACGGCATCTTCTTTTCGGCGAGACCGCCGATCCACAGATCGATCAGGTTGAGGCCGGTTTCGGTGCTGACGACTTGGCTGCCGGAGGGGCCAACGAGCTCGCTCCAACCGCCATTCAGGAAGGCCCCCCGATCGGAGGGCGGGTCAAACGTTCTGACAACGCCATTGATCGTGACGACCACCTGTACACCCATGACAAGGGCCGTCGCTGCTGCCCGTTTGCCTTCGACACTCTGCTCGGCTTCGATGCTGTTGTGCGTGCCATAGGCAGCGATGAAGTTGACCACCGAAGCCGGATTTTTGAGATTGGTGGCGAACTCCGACCAGCTTTCGTAGGGTTTTACGAAGGTCGAATTGCTGGCTGCATAGAGCTGTTCACGTGCCTGATTGAGGGTTGGCATGCCCGTGTCGCGACCGCGGGCAATGTTGATCGCGGCAAGGTCGAGCGGCAGGCCAAGCAGGTTGGTGCGCAGCGCGTCGACAACGAATTCGTCGATCTCGTTGCCGTGCACCAGCGTCATGCCACGGAAGATTGCGCCGGCAGCCTGGTCGTGGCTGATCGCGCCGTCCATGTCGTATTCCATCGGGTTGAGGAAGGCTTCAATCAGACCGATGTCCTGGCCCCAGGTGGCCAATTGGGCGGGCGTCAGTGCTGTCTCCACCGTCACCATGACGGGGTCGCCATTCTCGTCGAAAATGAGTGCGCCGGCCTCATCCCTATCCTGGACAAGCTCGTAGCGGACCGGGTTCCCCTGATCGTCGAGGAACATGCGCTTGATTTCTTCGGTCAGCATGGAGTGACCGAAGCGGTAGACGACATGCGCAAACTCGGCAAAGATCGCCGGATCGATGTCGGTGATCGTGTTGAACACGAACACGTCGATCATCGGCTGCACCTTGCGGCCGAATTCTTCGAACACCAGGTGCTGGTACTGCATCTCGGTGGCAAAGCGCGCAGCCTGGAACAGACGCTCCCCGTCCCAGGAGAGTGCAGGCCCAAGCGCAGCTGGATCGACACCGGCGGCCGAAAGAGCAGCGAGCTGCGCCGGGTTGAGCTCGGCAGCCGTGATTATTCCTGCAAGCAGGGACAAGGCGACGCCCCCGGACTGAATGGCATGCAGTTGGGCCGGTGTGAGTTGTGCGAGATCGACACTGAGCCACTCGTTGATGAAGTCGACATCCTTGGATTTCAGGATTTCCAGCTTCTGCACATCCACCTGGCGGTTGTGCTCGGAATGGAAGACGTGGTGGACGGCGGTGAGGCCAATATTTTCGTTGCCCCGGCCGTCGCCGGTGACGAAGTGCTTGTCGAGCAGTTCGTTGTCGTACTCGGTATTGCGACCGGTCAGAGGATTGAACTGGACAGCATTGCCAGCAGGATCGACCCCAGCGACGTTATTGCCATCGGTGACCAGAATGCCTTGCGTCGTCAGCACCGGAACCGCGTTGTGCGCAATGTCGTCGAGGAACGAATGCGAGGTACGGACCGGCTCCGTGCCGCCTATCAGTGCAGGATTGAGTTTGACCGCCCCCAGCGGGCCCGGTGTGCCGCTCATGGTGACATCGTCCGACGTGTTCGGAATCCCGTCAGCACCGATGTCTATGATAACCTGCGCAAAGCCCGTGACCGGATCGCGAATGAATTGGCCGTAGAGGTCGGTTCTGAGCAGTGGAATATTGAAAACGTCGCGGTCCGTCAGTTCGATGCCGAGGAAATCCAGGGCGTTCTGCTTGACGTCCTTCCAGGTCGGCAGGCCACCGTCAGCGCCATCGAGCATGTGCCCTGTCGCTACCGGCTTACCATCGACCAGCTTGTACTCGCGCAGGAAAACCTGATGCGACGGATGCGAGGTATAGGTCTGGTTCTGGTCCACAAATGGGGTGGTGACGTTGATTGCCTCGCGCTGGGTATCGTCGGCCGTGCCCAGCACGCCGTCGGCGCCGGTGCCAGGGACCTGCGTCGCGCGCGTCAGCACCATAAAATTGGTGAAACCACCCGGCACGTAGAGCGGATCGTCGGGCTGCAGCGGAACATAGATCGTACCGTCGCCGCCCTTCGAGATCAGATCGAGGCCATGGTCGAAGAACTGGCCGAAGAACGTCATCCAGCCATTGAAGGGCGCGGAGAGGCCTTCGTCGGGCGCGACGTTCGGGAGCTTCAGCGAGGTGCCATCAACCTCGAATTCTAGGCCCAATTCGGCCGCAACATGATCGAGAGCGGTCTGGGCTCCGGTAATGAGATCGGGGTCCGTACCTGCATCCTCGCCGTCAGGCACCAGGATGCTGAAGTCGTTCACTGCGGTCTGAGCGGTCTCGGCCGCTGCTTGTGCCACCCCCAGAGCGGGCTCCACAACGCCCGTAAGTAGGCCCTGAAGCACCGCCGCGTTTGGCGGATTGGTCGCTATCACGGCCGACAGATCGTCCGCCATCTTCTGCCAACTGTCCACGCGACCTTGGGCAATCTTAGCGGCATGGATCAGCGCAAACGGGCCGCTGATCGAAGCCATCTTTGCCGTGAGATCGCCCTCATGGCCCGCGTACCGCAAGGCGGCGATCAGCGCCGCCGGGTTGTTCGGCGTCTGGTCGACGATCAAATTCGAAATGATGCGCGGATCGGCATCGGCCACATTACCGCCATTGCCAGCCGTCTCTCCGCCGGTATTGTAGTCGCCATTGGTGACTTCGCCGCCCGGTTGTGAGCCGTTCGTGTCGAATGTGTCACCATCGTTCTCGTTCCGCCAGTTCGGGTCGAACATGCGTGGCATGGTCTGGTCGGCGGCGCCCCAGAGTTCGCGACCAGGGATGATATTGTTATAGGTGCCATCCACCGTCCGCAGACCATAGGGCAGATGCGGCTGGCTGATCGCCAGCATGCCCTCGGTGCCATAGACCCCGTTCTCGTCAACGCGGATTTCATTCAGTGGAATGCCGCTGGCATGCGCCTCGGCGATCTTGATCTGCTTCAGAACGAATTCCAGATCATGCTGATTGAGTTTGACGGCCATTCTGTCCTCCCAAGCACGGGCATGTATCGCCCTCCCGATTGAACCAACAGTCCAATTGCGGGTGAATGTTCGAGGACAGTGTTGTATGAATTGGGCTCGCGACGTACCTGCAATAGTCGAGCCATTTTCGACACTTTATTTGGTAGCCGGAGTAACTACTTTGGATGGTGATATCGTAAGACCAAGGTCTGAAGTTCGTCGCCAATGGCGATGGAGTGCTCTGAGCTTTTCAAGCCAGTTTCTGATCGCTGCCGCGCTGGTCCTGTTTGTCGCGATGGCTGTCTTGGGCACCTGGATCACTGAACAGATCAAGCAAAGCGTTCTTGAGACCTCGGGCGCACAGGGCGGCCAGTTTATGGCAGGGTTCCTCGAGCCTCACGTGCAGGAGCTGCAGGTCGGCGGGGAGCTATCTGAGGAAGCTCATCGCACGCTGGATGCCCGCTTTATCGGCACGCCCGTAGGCGACAGCGTGGTTTCGATAAAGATCTGGCGCGCCGACGGAACCGTCATCTACAGCACCAACAAGGATTTGATTGGCCAGCAATTCGTCTCAACTGACGTCACCAGGGCTGCTTCTGGCGAGATCATTGCCGAATACGAAGACCTCGTCAGCCAAGAGAGCGCCCATGAGCAGTCCCTGGATGTAGCCCTGATAGAGGTTTATGGCCCCCTCTATCGACAGGGAACCGACGAAGTTCTTGCTGTCGGCGAAATCTATGAAAATGCCGATGCCCTAGCGGCTGAGCTTTATGTCAGTCGCCTGCGAACCTGGATCGTCGTTTGCCTGACCACCATGCTGATGTTGGCCGTGCTCTATTTCATCGTCCGACGGGGCGACATGACGATCGTGGCCCAGAGATCTGAGCTGCGTCAGCACGTCCAGGAGGCGCGCCAGCTCGCTCATCAGAACGAAGAGCTGCGGCTGGTGGCGGAGAAGGCAAGATTGGACGCGAGCGAGGCAAACGAACAGCTTCTCGACCGGATTGGCTCGGATTTGCACGATGGCCCCATCCAGCTCCTCACCCTCCTCACTCTAAAGCTCTCCAACCGAAACATCGCAAAGCACTTTAGGGAGGTTCCTGAAGAACTTACGCCGCTGGTCGGTAGTCTTAGAAATATAGCGGGTGAGGCGATTACCGAGCTGCGGAACCTCTCTACTGGACTAAGCTTGCCCGAAATCGGCGACCTTACGCTCAGAGATGCCATGCGGTCGGCTGTGTCTCACCACGAAGACATCACCGGCGACCGGGTAACGGTAACTTTCGGAGAACTACCGCCGCACATCAGTGAGGCGACAAAGATATGCGCCTATCGCGTCATCCAGGAAGGTCTGAACAACGCGTACAAACACGCCAAGGAATCGGCGAAATCAGTCGTGGCCTTCGCTGACAAGGACGTTTTGACCATAGAGGTGAGGGATAGCGGTGCGAAGTCTTCCACACCCGTGGCAGGTGGCGTGGGGCGCCAGAAGCTAGGCCTTACAGCGATGCGGAATAGAGTCGGCGCACTGAAGGGAAGCGTGTCGGTCACCACCGATGCGGTGAAGGGGACAATCGTAGTTGCCGTCTTGCCCATGGACGCGACCCAGTGACGGCGTTAGCCGTCCTCCCCGCTGATTATTTACGGTCCTCCTCTTTGAGCGTAGTCTAATCGCCTTAGTTCCGTGAGGCTCCGAATGGCTAGTCCTTTGACCATAGCCTTTGCCGATGACCACCCGCTCTTGCTGAGAGGGATCATGAACTTGTTCGAGGACGATCCCGCATACAGTGTGGTCGGCAAGGCCGATTGTGCGAACACCGCGCTCGATCTCGTTCGACGTCACGTACCCGACGTGGTCGTCATGGACTTGAGCATGCCGGGCGACATTTTCCAGACGATCTCGGAAATGGCGGCACAGTTCCCCACGCGAATTGTGATTTTCACGGCGTATTCGAGCATCGACGCCGCCCTCAAGGCATTGGAGGCGGGGGCAGTTGGCTTTGTGTTGAAGGACAGCGACAGCGAGGAACTTTTCGACGCGGTTTCGACCGTGAGCGCAGGCGAAATGTACATTACCAAGCAATATGCCTTGCAGGTAATGAACGGCCTCCGTGAGCGAGCGAAGCGCGATAGCTCAAAAGGCAAAATTAGGCTTAGTCCTCGCGAACGTCAGATTGCGCGCCTTCTGGCTGAGGCCCGCACCAATCGGGAGATAGCTGAAGCTCTCCATATTTCTGAACGTACAGTAAAAAGCTACATGAGCGCCCTGATGGCGAAGCTCAAGGCGCGCAACCGCGTCGAGGTGGCCATGGCAGCCCGAGAGTACGTGGAACTAGAATCTGATGAGCTCCCTGCTCAGGAGTACCCGCTAACCCTAAGACGTTGATTGCCTCGCGGTCATCAGGCAAGGCGCCTGGCTCGCTTTCGGGGGCCTCGCCGCAGTGACCATTGCGGGGTCGGGAACTGACCACATCTGTTGCGGTCAGTCGACAAGAAGCGGCAGCCCTCTCCCGCTTTTCAACCTCCGATGAGGTCGGCGTCATTGCGTTGAAGCCACTCTGCGCAGGACGAGGGCCAGATTGGGCTTTGGTTCGACGTAGATCAGATCACCACGGGTGACGCTGTCGGCAACTGGTGTCTCGGTCATGTCCCAGGTGTCAAGGACAGCAGCGCTGTAGTGCTCATCCGGTGGCGTCGGCACCACGATCTCCCGAGGCTGACGGTGACCAAGATAGGCCACGTAGTAGCTGTGGGGATTGCTGGCAATCGGGTACGGAAAACGGACCTTGGACCAAGTTTCTTCGCCTGCGGCGGGCTTTGACATTTCGGGACCGGTTACATTGTCGGCGCCGAACTTCATGATCCGGTGATTGCGATTGTCGAGCATGGGCTCCAGGACGCCTGGCGCTTCTTCCAGAACATAACGCAGAAACGCGATACGCGAAACGCTGTCGCCGGTGAGTTCACCGCCCTTGGCCCACCAGAGCACTTCCTCGTCGTTGTAGTACGTCTCGCCATGGGTGACGTGGCCGCCATTGACGACACCCAGCCAGAACTTGTGGATCATGTCGCGGCCGCTGATGTTCCCCCACTGCTCGGCGATGTCGCCCTCGTAGCAGCACTCGTCCACCGAGACAGGCTTTCCATAGCGCTCACGCCAGAGAAGAGAATGCTCGGTTTCCGGCCGTTGGATGCTGACATGTGTGATCTTGGGATGGTGCCAGTCAAAGAGCGGGAAGGCGTTGTGGATCGAGAGAAGGTGACCGTACGGGTCGGTGTCGGCGACGACGTCGATCATCCGGTTCCAGTCGGCGAGCGACTTGTTCTCCATGAAGTCGTACTCGTTAGCCATCGACCACCACACATTGGGCAGGCCAGCGAGGCGCGCAACAATGTAGCGAAGATAGCGATCGTCCTGCTCCGCGCTCATCCGCGAAAAGCCCCAGCGATCATAGGGGTGCAGCAGGATCAGATCCGCCTCGACGCCGATCTCGCCGAGCTGCCGGATCCGCATCTCGATATGCTGAAAATAGGCAGGGTTCGGTCGGTCGAAGTCGAACTGCCAGCCAGAGTCCTCGACAGTGGCGGGCCACTTGCTCTCGCCCTGCTTGAGCAAGGCGAAAGGATAGCGATCGGGCTCGTTCTGATTATAGCGATAGTGCTTGGGGAAGACGCACATACGGATCTTGGTGAAGGGCGCCCGTTTCAACGTCGCCAGCGTCTTCTCTTCCATGGCGTCGCCTTGAACATTCCAAGCGTAAGCCGTGGTGCCGATATTGAGGTAGCGGCTGCCGTCGGCGTAGCTGAAATGGAACTTCTCGGCGACCCTGACAGGACCATGATCCCCTGCCCGCGCCAGCCCGACGGTCAACACACCAGCCAGGTCATGCATTTCGCTGGCATTGCTGGCGGTGCGATACTGCCAGTGCCCCTCCCGCGTCGGCAAAAAGCGAATGCGATAGGTTCCGTCACCGTCGTAGAACCCTGGTACCACGAGGGTCAGGTCGCCATTGGAGAAAGTCGCCGAGAGCGTCACTTCAAGGTAGGGGTTACCCTCGGCGGGCCCGGAAAGCGAGAGTTCCAAGGGAGCCCAGAGCGTGGCTTCGGCAGTGGAAATGGCTATTTTCGACATAATGATCCTCGTCGCCGACCAAAGGGGGCGAGCGCTATTTTGCATAACGGGCGGCAATCGCCCGTGACGGGTTGGTTGGAGTGACCGGCGGAGATGAGCCCGCCGGTCGATCAGTCAGGCGCGGGCGAGGATCGCGTTGGCCTGCTCGACGAAGGTTTTGCCCGCCTGTTCAGCGTCGATCTGGCCGAAGGAAACCTGCTGACTAAGCTCGCGGAACATCGTTTCGACTTCGGTGGCGCCTCTCGGGGGCGGAGGCGGAATGGGCGTTGCCACGGGCGTGACCGCTGCAACGAATTCGAGGGACGCGCGCGGCAGTTCGTCGAGCTCTGGTGCAAGGACCTCCTGCATGGAAGGCGATGCCGGAACGCCGCGCTCGACGCCAAGCGATTTCACGCCAATCGGGTTCATCACGAGGAAATTCGCGAGCTTGACGGCGTCCGACTTGAACTGCGATCCGGAAAAGATCGAGAAGTGCTGCGCCGGACGCATGAATTGACCGATCAGGTCGCCGGCCCCTTGCGGATACATTGCCATGCCGAGCTTTTTCGGCGTTGCTCCCTGCAGCGCGACGATCTGGTTGGAATGCCCAAAATTCGTGGCAGCCTGGCCTTGGATCAGTAGATTTTCGCTGATCGTTTCCACGTCTAGCGCCGCAACGTCGGCGGGCGGAATGGCGCCGCGAGCGCGTGCCTGAGCCCACATGTCGAACCACTCGGCGGCGGCTTCCGCGGGGGCTCCCACGCCACCATCACCGTAGGACTGGAAACCTTTCTGACGGACGAAATTCTCGTAGACCAGTGCGTTTCCGCTACCGTCGCTCATCCCGTAATATTTGCCGTCATTGGCTTTCGTGACCTGCTCGGCCAGGTCGAACCATTCGCTCCAGGACGTATCGAGCGCTATGTCGGTGGCACCGACTGCTGCAAACGCATCCTTGTCGTAGAAGAGCGCTGTGGTGTTGTTGCCGAGGTTGACGCCGTAGAGTTTCCCATCGACCCGAAGAGCATCGACGGAAGACGCGGGCCAGTCGCTGATGTCGAGTTCATTGCCGACATAATCATCCAGCGGCTCGAGTACGCCGCGCTGCGCGTATTCCGCGATCTGGCTGTATCCCAGCTGCATGAGGTCGGGTGGATTGCCGCCAGCGATCTTGGTGGCGAGGCTCACAAAATAGTCCGCTGTTGAGCCCACGGTTTCCGTCTCAACAACCACACCGGGCTCGGCGGCCATGAAGTCTTCGATGGCCTTCACTGTGCGGTTCAGGCGATCTTGCCCGCCCCACCACATGGCACGCAACCGACGTTCCTGCGCGAATGCAGGAAGTGCAGAGAGAGTAAGGGCAGCACCACCCAGTTGCAAAAGAGTTCTACGATTCAAAGACATACCTATTTCTCCTCATCAACAGGCATTGAACGTCAGGATCAGCTCGCTCCTGGAACCATCAGCTTCCAGTTACGGCGCGCTAACCAACTCAAATTTCAGCATAATTTTGAGCAAGCGCACGCCATCGCACAACCGCAGGGTCACTTGCGGCCGGACAAGCTTTAGTCAAAACCATCATCTTGTATGGAAGAGTTTGCAGATTTTCTTGCGCATGTCACTATCGATTTCTGCGGTTTCGCAAAAAATCGACAATCAATGGTCGAATTTTGAAAAAAATCGAAACCAAGGCATTGTTCGATCAGGCTGGCGTTGAAGATAATTCAACAGGCAAGCCGAGAAAAACACCCCGGAACAAAAGCTGACGCAACCGAGGCTCAGTATTTGAGCGCAGCAGCATCGTGGCAGCTTCTCGGCGATTTTGGTTTGAACGATCGCGGGCGCTCAGGCCGAGGCGAAACTGCCCGTGTGCACTGCGCGCCCCGGGAAGTCGCCTGAGCTGTTGCACATTCCACGGCGGCCGCCCCTAAGCGGCGGCGCATTGCCCTTCATCAAAGAAAAGTGCTCCCACCCCGGAAGGGGTGGGAGCAAACCGCCTCGCATATCGCTTCAGAGACAGGCCAAACCTACTGCATCGCCCCTGCCTGTCGCGGCAGCCACAGCACCAGGTCGGGGATGTAGGTGATCATGAACAGCACCACAATCAGCAGCAGCAGGTGCGGCCACAGCTCCTTTATCATGGCGCTGATCGGTATGCCGTTCACCGCCTTGATGACGAAGAGCAGCATGCCCATGGGTGGGGTGATGAGGCCGATCATCATGTTGAGCACCAGCACGACGCCGAGATGCACAAGATCGATGCCGAGCGCGAGAGCGGTCGGGATGAACAAAGGCACGATGACGAGCTGGATGGTCGAGACGTCAAGGAAGCAGCCAAGGATCAGGAAGAGGATGTTCAGCAAGAGCAGGAACAGCCAGGCTTCCATCTGGTAGTAGGCGAAGAACTCATAGACCATCTGCGGGATGCGCTCGACGGCAATGACATAGTTGAAGATGAAGGCACCGCAGAGAACGACAGAGACAACGGCCGTGGTCTTGACCGTGGCATAGACCACCGCGGCGAAGCTCTTCGGGCCCAGGGTGCGATAGGCAAAGAGGGCTAGAAGCAGAGCATAGAAGGCGGAGACGGCAGCAGCTTCGGTGGGCGTGAAGACGCCGGTATAGATGCCACCGAGCAGGATGACCGGCATCAGCAGGGCGGGAAAGGCCCTGAGAAAGATCATCGGGAATTGACGGAAGGGGATGGCGTCTTCAACCGGGAAGCCACGCCTCTTGGCAGTGAAATAAGCTGCGACCATCTGGAAGCCGACGATCAGCAATGCGGGGACCACGCCGCCGAGGAACAGCGCGCCGATCGAGGCCGACGACACCAGGGCATAGTAGACCATGGGAATGGAGGGCGGGAAAATCGGCCCGACCACGGCCGTTGCCGCAGTCAGCGCGCCGGCATAGCCGGGCGGATACCGATTTTCGCGCATCATCATGTCGTTGACGACCTTGCCCACGCCTGCGGCGTCGGAAATGGCGCTGCCGCTCATGCCCGAGAAGATGAGGCTGGTGAGGATGTTCACCTGCGCCATGCCGCCGGGGCTGCGGCCGACAAGGGCCAAACAGAATTGCAGTAGTCGGTCGGATATCTTGCCGGCGTCCATGATATTGGCGGCAAAGATGAAGAGCGGCACGGCGACGGCGGCGAAATTGCCGAAAATGCCGTTGAGCACCATTTCGGCGCCGAGACCAACGTCGCGGCCGGAAATGAAGAGATAGAGAACGCTCGAGGCGATCATGGCGATGCCCATGGGCAGGCCGGCGATCGTGGTCGCGACGAGAACCACGAGCATGATGGGAAGGGCGTATTCAGCCAGCATAATGAACCTCGCGCGGCGCTAGATCTGCTTGCCCCAATCGGGCGTGAACAGGCGCCATAGCCGCACTGCGGCCTGGATGGTGAAATTGACCACGAACAGCAGGTAGCAGCCGTAAATCCAGGTCATGGAGATCCGCAGCACCGGACTGCGCTTGCGCAGCAGGAATTCGAGATAGTCCCAGGTGGCGGGAATCAGCAGCAGGAAAGTGGCGATGAGGACGACCATCGAGAAGATGGCCATGATGCGCTTTACCCGCGGCGTCATGACCTCATAGACGACGTCGAATGCGACGTGCTCACGGATATTGACCATGAATGCCGCCGCCCAGAACACGGTCCAGACGAAGGCAATCATCGTCACTTCTTCCGTCCACAGGATCGGACGGTTGACGACATAGCGGAAGAAAATCTGGACGATGAAGCCGAGGAAGGCGGTGGTGAAGAGAAGGACGCCGACAAGGTCGGCGCCCTCCTTGAGTACCCGCAGCCATGTCGGCATCCGCCTCACGGATGCGGTGTAGTCGGTCATGATTTACTCGGCGGCAAGGGCGTTGATCTTCTCGACCCAGCCTTCTGGCCAGGAGGCCGCACGGTCGGAGGTGAGATAGAAATCCTGAACGTGGGTACGGAAGGCATCGACGTCGGGTGTGGTGATCGTCAGACCCTTTTCCTCGAAAAACGACACTAGGCGTTCTTCATTGGCGAGACGCTCGGTATTGTTCCAGTCGCATGAAGCAACGGCCGCCTCGGTCATTGCCGCCTTTTCCTCGTCAGTCAGCTGCTCCCACGTCTGGTTGTTGACGGCAACATTGATGCCGTCGACGAGGTGGCTGGTGAGGACGATCTGCTTGGTGACTTCGTAGAACTTTGCAGCCTCTACGGACGGGAGGGGATTGTCCTGACCGTCGATCGTGCCGGCCTGCAGGCCAAGATAGACTTCGCCAAACGGAAGCGGCGTCGGGTTGGCGCCAAGAGCCTGGCCCAGGAACAGCCACGCGTCGGACGATGGCATGCGCAGCTTTATGCCGGCCAGATCGGCGGGCGTTGCGACTTCGCGGGCTTCACGCAAGTTCACCTGGCGAGTGCCGAGATAGCAGGTGTCGAGGAGCTGGATGCCCATCTCGTCAGAAACGCGCTGCTTGAATTCGGTACCGATATCGCTGGCGAAAAAGGCGCGGTAGTGCTCAGGGCTCTGGAACAGGTAGCCAGCGGTGAGCAGGCCGAACTCGGGAATGGCGTCGGCGATGAGCTGGAAAGACACATAGGTCATTTCGGCATTGCCGCGCTGCAGTGCGTCAAGGTCGGCGCCCTGTGCAAACAGCGAGCCCGAGTCATAGAGCTGGATATCGTATCGGCCCGGCGAAAGCTCTTCGAGCTTGTCGGCAAAAACCTTCATGGCCTGGGTGTGGAGGTCCGTGGGGACGCTCGGCACGGTATATTTCAGCTCGAGCTTGTCTTGGCCGAGAGTGGCCCCGGTAAGCGCGAGAACGGAGACTGCCGCAAGGGCAAGCGAGGTAAGACGGGTCATGGATCCCTCCTCCAAGGGTGTAATCGACCGACTGGCGCCCTAGCCTCCCAGACCACTGGCGCACTTGAATGGTAGTACCTTGCATAAACGCCATACTCATGTAAACAGTGATTTATCAATTGATGTGCTGACTGATTGTATCAGTTGCGCAATGAGGAGATTTCTAGTGGCTGCCGCAGACCTTAGAGGCGTTATCACCGCGTCGATCACCCCCTTCGCCGACGATTTCAGCGTGGACGTGAAGCGACTCGCCGCCCACTCGGCAAACCTGCTTGCGGCCGGCTGCAGCTTTGTTTCCACCTTTGGCACGACCGGCGAAGGCGCTTCGCTTTCGACCCGCGAAAAGGTTGCGGCCCTCAACGCCATCAAGGCCAGCGGTGCCGACATGTCGCGTCAGGTTCCCGGCGTCATGACGCCGACGCTGGACGATGCGGCCGAAATGATCGTCGGCATTGCCAATGCCGGCTGCCGGGCGGCCCTCGTATTGCCGCCCTACTACTATGGCACGAGCGAAGCCGGCATCGCCGGCTGGTACGATGCCCTGATCGAGCGCACGAAATCGGCCACCCAGATCGACATCCTGCTCTACAATATCCCGCAGCTGAGCCGCATTCGCTTCACCGCTGACTTGGTGAAACTGATCCTTTCCAAGCACGCCTCGCGCATTGTTGGCATCAAGGATTCCACTGGCGATGCCGACAACGGCGTGATGCTGGCGAAAACTTTCCCCGACCTCTCGATCTTCACCGGCGATGACCGCGTTTTGCCCACTCTGCTCGCCAATGGGGGGGCCGGCATGATCGGCGGCATGCCCAATGTTTTCGCGAAAGACCTCGTGGCGCTCTACAATGATCCGAAGAACTCCGATCTCCTCGCCAAGCAGACGACGCGCATTCTCGCCGTGGACAAGGGCGGTTCGCTTGTGGCGCTGAAGGCCGCACTTGCCCAATATAGTGGCGACGAAAATTATGCCCGCGTGCTGCCGCCGCTGAAACCGCTCGAAGGCCAAGGCCGCACGGACCTGTTGCAGACCTTTGCGCAAAGCGGTTTCGACGCCGCAGCCTGATGTTGTCTTGCGCCAGACAGGGTAATAGTTCGGCAAGAGCACAAAAAGGACTTGGGAATCATGTCGGTCAGCGACAGCGCCTCAGCCGAAGCCCCAGCCGAACGGGCCTCCGTCAAAAGCGCGGCTTATGAAAAGTTCCGGCAGGCGCTGTTCGATGGGCGCCTGCGGCCCGGCCAGTTCGTGTCCCAACGCGAACTGGTCGCTCTCCTCGGGCTTTCGATCGGCGCGCTTCGCGAACTGCTGCCGCGGCTCGAACTGGAAGGTCTGCTGCGCGTCATGCCGCAACGCGGCATCCAGATCACCCAGATCGACCTGCCGATGATCCGGCAAGCTTTTCAGATGCGCATGGCGCTCGAGCGCGAAGCCGTTCTTACAGCGGTGCGGAAGCTCGACGACGCAGTGCTTGACGAGCAGGAAGCGCTTCATCGGGCCATCGTTGATGAAGTGATGACCAATCCCAGCCCCGATCTTTTTGAGCGGGGCCAGCAGGTCGATGACGGCTTCCATGCGCTCCTTATCGCAACGACGCAGAATGATCTTCTTGCCCAGGCCTATGCGGTCAATGCCATCCGCATCAGGCTGATCAAGCTCGACCGGGTGACGCTGTCAGCCGGCGTTTTGCCGGCCGCCTTTGCCGACCACCTGGCGATCATCGCCGCCATCCGTTCGCGCGACGCCCATGCCGCTATTGACGCGATGGACCGGCACATGATGAACGCCCGAGAGCGCGCTCTCGAACTCTAGTAGGTTTTCCAATGCCCCAATTGCGGCCCATTGACCTTCGCTGCGAGCACCTCGCCACGGCGCATGGGCTCAATTCGCCAATCCCCCGCTTCGGCTGGGGCCTCGAGGGCGACGGGCAAAACCAGCGCCAGACGGCCTATCGGATCGTGGTCGCCGAGACCGGGAATGGCCGAATCTTTTGGGATTCTGGCAAAATTCTATCCAACAACACGCAGCTTGTTCCCTATGCTGGCGAACCGCTGTCGAGTGACGCGGTGCTGGATTGGACCGTGCAGGTCTGGGACGAGGCCGACCGGTTAGGGGCCACGGCCAGCCCGGCGCGCATCTTTACGGGGCTGAAATCCGACGACTGGCAGGCCGAATGGATCGCCCGCTATTTCGTGCTGCCGGCCGGCCGCGAAGTGCCCGCCGACAATGCCTATGACAACCGTTGGCAGGCGCGACCTGCGGACTATCTGCGCCGGAGCTTTGCAAGCGCTGACTCGCCGGTGCGGGCGACGCTTTATGTGACGGCGCTCGGCCTCTATGAGGCATATCTCAACGGCCAGCGCATTGGCGATCACGTCATCGCGCCGGGCTGGACCGACTATCACCGACGCGTCGAGTATCAGGTCCACGACGTGACGGCGCTTGTACAGGCAGGCGACAACGTCCTCGGCGCCATTTTGGGCGAGGGGTGGTATTCCGGGCGCGTCGGGCACAACCAGCGCCGCGCCGGCAATCACTATGGTGGCCGCCCCGCCCTTTTCTGCCAGCTCCATCTGCACTATGCCGACGGCAGCAACATGATCGTCGCCTCGGACGAGCACTGGCAAACCCGGCAGGGTCCGATTTGCTATTCCGACTTCTTGATGGGCGAGATGTACGATGCCCGTCTCGAACTGCAGGATTGGGCAACGGCACCGGGCGTGCAAGTGGGCTGGCAACCTGCCGAGGTTTTCACCCCCGACCCGCGCGCGCCAAAACTCGATGCCGCACGCGCGCAGCCGGCTCGCGAAGTGGCGCGTCTCCCCGCACAATTCTCACACCTCGCAACCAACGGCGCGGCGATTTTCGACCTCGGGCAAAACATCGCCGGCTATTGCGAGCTGACTGTGGAAGCCAGTGCCGGCGCCCGCTTCACCCTGCGCCACGGGGAAGTGCTCGATGGGGACGGCGAACTCTATGTCGCCAATCTCCGCCACGCCGTCGCAACAGATATTTTCATTGCCGCCGGGAACGGCGAGGAGACATTCAAGCCGCGCTTCACCTTCCACGGCTTTCGCTATGTCGAGCTGACCTTGCCCGAAGGAGTTTCGCCTGAAGCGATCACGCTAACCGGCATCGCCATCCAGACCGATACGCCGATAACAGGCGAGATCGAAACCGGCCACCCTCTCGTCAACCAGCTTCTGTCCAATATTTTCTGGAGCCAGCGCGACAATTTCCTCTCGGTGCCGACCGATTGCCCGCAGCGCGACGAGCGTTATGGCTGGTCCGCCGACGCGCAGGTTTTTTGGAAGACCGCCGGCTATTTCGCAGATGTTTCGGCCTTCCTCACCAAATGGATGCTCGACCTCGAAGACGGCCAATCGCCGGATGGAGCCTTCCCCGATGTGGCGCCGACCAAGCCTTTGAACCCCTATCGCCTGACCCCGCAGCCCGGTGCGCCCGCCTGGGGCGATGCGCCTATCATCATGGCCTGGGACCATTGGCTGCGCTATGGGGACCGCGATTTTCTCGTCCGCTTCTATCCCTCCTTCCAGGCCTGGATGGAGCACATCGGCCGCCCCAATCCCGATTTCATCCGCCGCAACGCGGTCTACAACAACTACGGCGACTGGCTGAGCGTGGGCCCCGCATCCGACCGAACACTGGTCGCGACCGCCTATTGGCACCGCGTTGCCGATCTCATGGCCCGCATGGCCAACGCCCTCGGCCACGCGACAGATTCGGCGGCCTACAACCAGCTCGCCCGTTCCATCGCCAGGGCGTTTTGCGCCGAATATCTCGACCAGAGTGGCCGCCTGACTGGCGACACGCAAACTGCCTACCTCCTCGCGCTAGACTTCAACCTCCTGCCCGAGGCTATGCGCCCCGCCGCCACAAAACGCCTCGTTGAGTTGATCGACGCTGCAGGCGGGCACCTCCAAACCGGCTTTCTGGGCGTCCGTCATATCTGCCCAGTCCTCTCCGAAAACGGTGCGGCTGATCTCGCCGTCGACCTCCTCCTCAAGGACACCTATCCCAGCTGGGGCTTTTCGATTCGCCAGGGCGCCACGACGATTTGGGAGCGCTGGGACGGCTGGACTCCCGACAAGGGCTTCCAGAGCGTCAACATGAACTCCTTCAACCATTACGCCTATGGCGCCGTGGGCGAATGGATCTGGTCACGTATCGCCGGAATAGACTGGTGCGAGCAGGGTCCGGGTTATCGCGAACTACGCCTAAGGCCGCTCTTCGACAGCCGCATCGGTCATTGCCGCGCGAGCTACAGGGCGCATACGGGCATCGTCTCCAGTCATTGGGTGATGCACGGGGACACAGTTGAATGGAGGGTCTCAATTCCGCCGAACTGCGCCGCGGTCATCGAGTTGCCACCGGGATGGCTGTCGAAGGAACACAGTGACCGACTTGGCGCAGGAACGTACGACCTTAGGCTCTGCAAGAGTGCCAATGGCTGATCTCCAAGGCCCGGGATATGCGTTGTCCTTCGCAGGTCAGCCGGTCAGCGGGGCGGGCGCAGGCTCTTTTGCTCGTGAGTGGGAGATCCAGAGCAACGCCAGCGACATGGCGTTGTCGATCTGACTTTCGAGCTGCTGTTGGATATCGGCCGCGCGAACCCCTACGAGAGCCAGAATATGTAAATCGCCCATAGCGAGGCCAAAGAGCTGCTTCGCCATCAGCTCTGGATCATCGAGGGAATTCCCTTGGTCCTCAGCAAGCGCGGACAGGAGTTCGGCATGGCGACGTTGTGCCCTGGCTATGACCCTCCCATGGAAACTGCTCGCCAGTTCGCTTTCCGAGCCACCCGCCGAAATCAGAATTCGCGTTGCGAGTATCTGCCGAGGCGACAAGGCGAAAAGGATCGAGCTCAGCAGACCCTTCCGCAGTGCTTCCAGAGGCGGCAAATCATCTACCGGGTCAAGAACGCTGGCGAATGCTTCGGCGTCCTGGGCCAACGCCTCGAACAATGCTCGCTTGTTCGAGAACGCCGCGTAGAGCGTTTTCTTGGACATTCCGGCGGTGCGCGCTATGTCGGCCATCGCGGCGCCGGGATAGCCGCGGGCCGAGAACACCCGCTCGGCCGCAACAAGGATTACCTGACGCCGTTCGTCGGGCGGCAGCGCGGGCGGTCTGCCCGGTCCTCGACCGGGCTTTTCGGGAATATCGGACATTTTGAGGGGGCCATTTCCGATTCTGCGAAGCGGCCACCCTATAGTCTTGCGGTTGCGACTAGAAGAGATCGTAGATCTCGTCGGCCGGGAGCGAAAGCAGGCGGTCAGCCATGTCCCGCTTGAGCCATTCGAGACGGTGATCCTCCTCCGCCGTACGATCGAGCTTGCGTCCAAGGGCGATGAACTCATCCCGTACGATACCGTCGCGAATGCGCAGTCGCACGTCCGTGCCGCGATAGGAGAGGATGAAGACATAACCCTTGAGCGTTTCGCCCCGCTCGGGTTGGGCCAGCTCCGGATTGACCATATAGCGGCCCTCGGTGAGGCTGCGCGTCACCATTTCGAAGGCGTCGCGGGCGCCCGGTCCCTTGAACGGCGTGCGGATGGCGATTTCGCGCCGTTCGGGCACCTCGCCCTTGGCGAGAAGCGGCAGGGCACGCTCCATGACCTTGAAGGCATGGGCCACCCCGCCGGGGAAACCGAAGCCGTGAAAGTGCATCAGCTCGGCATAGGTGTAGGTGAGCGGCTTGCCAGCTTCGAGAACGGTGAGTGTGGTTTGGCTCATGCTGTGTGCTCCTTGTCGAGTTCGGCTCGCATCCAGGGCAGGAAACCGTCGAGGAACCGTGTCGTCGCCGGCATGAAATGGCTGCCATGATGGTAGAAGGGATCGAGGCTGGTGATGATCATCCGCCCCCCGGTGGTGACCTCGTCGATGTAGAGGATAGGGTTGCCGGTGTCGCCTGTGGCCAGCACCTCGGAACCCTCGGGAACGTCGAACCAGCCATGCAGATGCCAGGTGACATCCTTTTCCGCTAGATGCCTGAATAGGCTGTGCTCGGGCTTGGCGATGCGTACGCCGAGATCGGCGCCAGGGGTCAGCCACCACCAGAAATTGGTCGGCTGGGGGGTAAAAGTGATACCGGGCAGGAAGAGCTGGGAGTCGCTTTCACCCGTGGCGATGATCGTACCGCCCTGGTCGAGATAAGCGCGCAGGCGCGCCTTGTGCGGCTCCATGCGGTCGGCCGGGGCGCGGCAGGGAATGAGGACGACGTTGAAGTCTTCGAGGCGCACGTCGGCGAGCTCTTCGGGGCGCACGAGTTTGTCGAAGTAGTGCGCATAGCGCGGGCCTTCAAAACTTTCGATGTGGTAGTAGGCGCCGGGGTGGATGACGAGGATGCTCATCAAAATTCTCCCATGGTCCAGGCCAGAATGCGGGGCGCCACGAGGGCATGGTTGGGATTGGGTCCTCCCATGCCACCGACGTCATTGCCGGCATGCGAGAACATCTTTCCGCCCGAAGGCAGGGTCCATTCCCAGTCGATCGGCAGGTTTTGTGGACCGATGCCGTTGATGGCGAGGGCGCCTTCCGGCAAAGGATTGTGGCCACGGCCATAAAAGCCGGCGACGCCCCGGTTTTCCTCGAAGGATGGCTGGTCGATACCGGCGAAGATCGGATGTTCGTTGAGGCGCGTCAGCACGAGATCAGCGCGCTTGGCCTTGGCGATCGGCTCATAGATGCCCAGCCCCTTGAGGAAGGGGCGGAGGATGTGGCCGTTGAAGAACCAGCGACCACCGCGCGCCATGAAGGCTTCAAGGTCGTCGGCGAAGTGCATAAGCCCGAGCTGGTCGAGATGGCTCGTGGTGATAAGTCCACGGGCGGCAGTGAAATGGGCTGGCGTCAGATCTCGCTCGCGCACGATGACGGCATCGCCGCGCTCGAGGGCGAGTGTGAAAAGGCCGGGGGGCTCGCCATAGTGGGAATGGATGAGCAGCAAGGCGCCGCTCGTTGCTGGGGCATTGGGCATGGCTAGTCCTGAATAGGTTTGGGTCGAAAAGACTGCTCAGACGGTGGTATTGCCGTTGAGCGTGGATGAGTGGGCGGCCTGAGGCGCGAATATGCACGGCGCGAACGGCCCCGAAGATGACGTGATGCGTGCCGACGAGCTGGGAGGCGTTCACGACACAATCGAAGCCGGCAAGCGCGGAAGCCAGAACGGGCGACTGACTGTCTCGGCCGGTCCATTCCGACCCGAACCAGTCTTCACGCGGCAGAGAAGAGCGGCCGGCAAAACGCTGGGCGAGATCGTGGTGGTCGTCGGCCAGGAGATTGACGCTGAAGACGCCATTCGTGAGCAACTTGCCTGGCACCCTGCCCGCCTGATGAAGACAGATGAGCAGAGTCGGCAATGGCGTATCGGCCGAGACCGAGGTTAGCGCCGACACGACGACACCGTCGCGACCCGCCGGGCCATCGGTCGCGACGATGCTCACCGAACTGGCAGCCTGGGCCATGGCATCAAGGAACCCTTGGCGCCGAACCTGCTGCTCGGTGTTATCGTTGGCCAAAGGCATCATGCCGCCGGTGCCGATTTGCGCGCGGCCTCGGTGTCGATGAGCCAGGGCAACATGCCTGCCAGCATGCGGGTCGTGGCCGGCATGAAGAAGGCACCGTGGTGGAAGAAGGGGTCGAGCGTCGTCGCCACCAGCCTTCCGGGCGCGTAGGAAATGACATCCTCGAACATCTGGCATTCGCCTTCCGAGGTTTCGACGAGACTCTTCTGATTCGGATGCAGCGGCTCGAAGGCGCCATGGAGGTGGAAGGTGACATCGTCCTTGCCGAGGTATCGGCAGACGGCGTGATTTGGATCGCTCATGCGCAGGCCAAGATCAGCGCCCGGAGTCAGCCACCACCAGAAATTCGTGGGCATGGAGCGGAAGCCGATATCGGGCAACCAGGTATCCGGAAAAGTTTCGCCCATAGCGACGAGCGTGCCTCCGGCGCGCATGAAGGCCTGTAACTGGCCGCTGAGGGGGGCGAGATAATAGGCATTGGTGCGGCACGGAATGATGAGGATATCGAAAGCCGACAGGTCGATCTTGGCCACATCGCGCAGGTAGATGACGTGGTCAAAGAAGTCCTTGAAGGGCTCGCGGGTGATGCTGTCATGGTGGTAGTGCTGACCACCGTCGATGATGGCTACAATGGGTTTCTGGCTCATGCTGCCACCTTCGATGTCTGGGAAAGCCAATCGAAAAAGCCCTGGATGACGGGCAGTCCCTGCGGCCCCTCAAGCATCAGAACGGCCCAGAGTTCGACGCCGGAATGAACGAAAATGCGTCCGCCCTCCGGCCGGTCGTAGAGCCAGTCGACTGCGACGTGGTCGGGGCCGACCGAGTGGATGACCAACGCGCCTGCGGGCGGCGGATTGGTCCCGCGGCCATAAAAGCCGGCGACGCCCTTACGCAGGGTGAGGCTTTCAGCCGAAATGTGCTGGAACAGCGGATGCTCATTCTCGCGATGGATGACGAGTTCCTTGAGACCGCGCTTTTCCATCGGCTCGTAGCGGCTAAGTTCGGGCAGGAAGGGCCGGGCGACGTGGCCGTTGATCAGCAGCGTGCCACCACCATTGAGATAAGCCTGCAATTTCGGGCTGATCTCATTGAGATGCACCTGATCGGCGCTCATGGAGAGGAGCACGGCGTCATAGGTGCTCCAATCGAGCCTCTCGGTATCGTATTGCTGATAGAAGTGGATCGTGTGACCCGAAACCTTGGTGAGAGCCGGTGGTGGCCCGCCATAGGCGTTCTGCACGTAGAGAAATCGTCCTGTCATTTCCGTCTCCCCAGACGTCGTCAAGCTGCGGCGATGAGGCGCCGCGTATAATCTTCGGTTGGCTGCTGCACGACGCTGTCGGCAGGGCCCTGTTCGATGATTTCGCCATGATTGAGCACCACCAGCCGATCGCAGAAGTGGCGGGCCAGGGCGATGTCATGGGTAATGAAAAGGAAGGCGGTGCCGAAGCGTATCCGCAGGTCTTCCATCAGTTCCATGATTTCCATGCGTACCGACTGGTCGAGCATGGAGGTCGGTTCATCCGCGATGATGACTTTTGGCTCGGTGACCACGGCCCGGGCAAAGGCGACGCGCTGCCGCTGGCCGCCGGACAACTGCACGGGCCGACGCGACAAAAAATGCCCGTCTGAAGGCAGGCGCGTTGCTTCGAGCGCCTTTTTCACCTTGGCATCGATCACCGCCTCGTCGCGCTCGCCATGGATGCGCAGCGGCTCGGCCACGATCTCGCGGATCGGCATGCCGTTGCGCAGGCTCTGATAGGGGTCCTGGAACACCATGTGCACGGCGCTGGCCATGATTTTCCGGCCATTGCGGCCGAGCGCGGCAAGGGGCTTGCCATTGTAGAGCACCTCGCCGCCATCCGGCGCGATCATGCCCATGACAAGACGAGCAAGGGTCGACTTGCCGGCGCCGCTCCCGCCCACGAGCCCAACCTTTTCACCCGGGCGCAGGGCCAACGACACATGCTTGAGCGCATGATGCGCCGTACCCCAACCAAGGCCGAGAAAGCCGTTGGGATAGAAAGTCTTCGAGACGTTCCTGAGTTCGATGACTGTGGCGGCATCGCCCGGCGTGGCGGCGGACCAGAGCTTTTCGTCGTCGATCTCGGGTAGGTTGTCGAAAAGCGCCCTTGTATGGGCATGTGTCGCATGGGCCTTGAGATCGGCGGGAAAGCCTTCTTCCACCAATTCGCCCTTGTACATCACCATGAGCCGATCGGCATGGCGGGCAATGAGTGGCAGATTGTGGGTGACGAAGAGAATAGAGAGATTGAGGCTCTGTCGCAGCGAGAGCAGCAGCGCCATGATGTCTTCCTGCACCAGCACATCGAGCCCGGTCGTCGGTTCGTCGGCAATCACCACTTCGGGTGTATTGCAAAGTGCGATGGCAATGACCGCGCGCTGGCGCATGCCGCCGGACAGCTCATGCGGGAAGCTTTTGGCATGAGCAGGGCTTAAACCGACCTTTTCGAGCCATTCAGCGACGAGCTCCTGTTTCCTCGCCCCATCGAGCGGCTCGCCGCGGTCCAGCGCTTCTTCGAGCTGGGCACCGATCGAGAGCACGGGATTGAGCGCATTCATGGCGCTTTGAGGGATCAGGGCAAAGCGACGGCCGCGCAGGGCACGGACGGTTTCGGGGGACATGGCGAGAACGTCGTCTTCTCCGATCCAGACCGCGCCCTCGGTGACCCGCGCAGGCTGGCGCAGGAGTTTCAGGATAGCGAGGGATACAGTAGTCTTGCCCGAGCCGGACTCACCAACAAGGCCGATCAGCTCGCCCTTGTTGAGGGTGATATCGACGCCTTTGACCGCTTCACTGCTTCCGAACTCGGCATCGTAGACGACGCGCAACGCCCTTGCGGTCAGCGCCGCATTAGGTTCGGGCGCAGCGCCCTCTGGGCGCTTCGGCAGCGTAGCCTTCTTCGTTTTGATGCGCGGCGCGAGGGAGGCGTCGTAGCCAAAACCGATAAAGGCCAGGGCCAGCACGGTCAGCGACACCGCAACACCCGGCGGCAAGATCCAATAGACCCAGGAGCCCGTGAGAAAGGCGGCGCGGGCATTGGCGTGGAAGAGGATGGAGCCCCAGCTGTTCTGCAGCGGATCGCCCAAGCCCAGGAAACTCAGCGAGGTTTCGACCATGATGGCGGCATGGGCGATGCGCACGAATTGCGGCACCACCAATGGCGCGAGTTCGGGGAGGATATGTTTGAGGCCGACGAACCAGCCCCCTGCCCCCATGGCAATGGACGCTTCAACAAAGCCGGCCGAGCGAATGGCGAGGATTTGCGCGCGCAATTCGCGCACCGGATTGGCCCACATGACCAGCGCAATGACCGTGACCTGCGTCTGGATGGAGGCGCCGAAATAGACGCCGAGCACGATGACCAGCGGCAGGAAGGGCAGTGCCAGCACCACATCAATGAAGCGCATGATCAGCCGATCGACCCAGCCACCATAAAAGCCCACCAAGATGGCAACAGAAGTGGCGACAATGGTTGAGACCAGCGCCACCGAAAGCCCGACGGCGAGCGAGACGCGGGCGCCGAACAGCAATTGGGCCCAGATGTCATAGCCGGCATCGTCGCAGCCGAGCCAATGGGCGGGATTGGGCTTTTCGAAAGGTGCACAAGCGATTTCGCGGGGACCATAGCCGGCAAAGATCGGCGCCAGAATGGCGAGCAGCGCGATGATCGCGAGCATGGCTATACCAAGCCATTGCACCTTGCCGGTGGCGGTGGAAATGGGGGCGATGAAGCTGCGGGTGTTGGTGTAGCGCTCGGACATGGCCTTACCTCGCCCGCCGTGTACGCGGGTCGATCAGCGGATAGAAAATGTCGGTGACGAGATTGGCGAGGATAATGGAAATGGTCGCGATGACGAACAGGCCCTGCAACAGGGGATAGTCGCGTGAATTGACGCCCATGACGACGAGACTGCCGAGACCGGGATAGGCAAAGACCGATTCAATAACCAGCGCCCCGCCAACCAGTGAGCCGAGCCCCATCATCACATGGGTGTAGAGCGGCAGCAGCGCATTGCGGAAAGCGTGCTTGAAGAAGATGACCCGCTCGGAGACACCCTTGGCGCGGGCGAACATGATGTAGTCCTGATCGAGCGCCGCCATCATCGAGGCGCGCGAAATCAGCAGCACACTGGCCGCCTGCACAACGCCGAGCGCCAGTGCCGGCATGATCAGGCGCTTGCCAACGCCAAGGAACCAGTCGGGCCGCGGAAAGGAGGTGCCGAGCTGATAGGCGCCGAAAGACGGCAGCCAGCCCAGCGTCGTCGAAAACAAAATAATCAGCATCATGGCCAGCCAGAACGGCGGCAGGGAGCCGATGAAGAGCACGCCGCCCATGGTGACGATGTCGGTGATTTCGCCGCGCTTCCAGGCGGAGAGGACGCCGAGCACGGTACCGATGAGCGTGGAGAAAAGGAGGGCAACGCCCATAAGCAGCAGCGTCCAGGGCAGGCGCTGCATCAAAGCATCCCATACAGGCATGCCGAGAAGGATGGAATTGCCGAAATCGGTCGAGAAAATGCCGGTGAGATAGTTCCAGAACTGGATATGAAGCGGGTCGTGAATGCCCAGTTCCGCGGCCACCTGCGCCACCTGCTCGGCCGTCATGGTCTCAACCACATCGGCGCCCAGGAGCGAGTTGATCGGGTTGCCCGGCGCCAGCCGTGGCAGAAAAAAGTTGACTGCCAGCGCGACCAAGAGGGTCAGCGCATATTGCAGCACAGTGCGCAGGTAATACATGAAACGTCCGGGCCCCGGGTGGTCATGCGCGGCCGATACCGCGCATGACGGAAGCGAATTGCGGCCTATTCTTCGATCAGATGATCGATGGAATCGGAGGTGCCGATGCGGCCGGCTTCGGGCAGGAACGAGTACTTGTTGTAGATGCCGTAGCCGAAGGACGAGACGTAATTGTCATAGGACTGCCAGCGATAGGCAAAGAGCCCATCGGGGTACCAAAGCATGAAGCGGCTCGGATACTTGTTCTCGTATTCCTGCAGGGCAAAGCTGGCTTCGAGGCGCGCGTCGCGCGTATCGGCTTCCCACCAGGTGTCGTAGAGTGCCTTGCGCTCCGGTTCGCTTTCAAGCAGGGCCTTCATCTGTGCGCCCGAATAGAACTGCACATACTGGTCCTGGTCGGCAAGGCCATGCGGGGTGATCTCGGAAATCGAGAACTCGTAATTGCCGTCGGTGGTCAGGCTGTTGAAAGTAGCAGCGTCTACCGCTTCCACATGCGTCTTGATGCCTACGGTGGCGAGCTGTTCGACCATGATTTCGGCAGCCCGCACATAGAGCGGCTGATTGGTCGAGACCACGATGCGCCAATCGAACGGCGTGCCGTCAGGCAGATCGCGGAAACCGTCGCCGTCCTTGTCGACAAAGCCCACGGCATCAAGTCCGGTCTTGGCCAACGCTTCGTCGTAAGGCACTTCCATGCCCGGCTTGGTCCAGGTGCTATCGAGATGCGGCCAGCCATGCTTGCCCGACTGGGCGCGGCCCAGCATGACGCGCTCGACCATTTCGTCGGCATCGATGGCCAGCGAAAGCGCATAGCGCAGGTCGCGATTGTTGAAGATCGGATCGTTGAGATTCATGTTCATCCAGGTGCCCCAGAGGCTGGGTGCCTGAGCAATCTCGATGGCCGGATCGTTCTTCCACTCTTCGACGAGTTCGGGCGGCAGGGCGCGGGCCGCGCCATCGATCTCGCCCGATTTCAGGGCCGAGAACATGGTCTGCGGGTCCTTGATCATGACCAGCGTCAGTTCCTTGACCAGCGGCGCGCCGCCCCAGAACTCTTCGTGGGCGACGAAGTGGTAATATTCGTCCGCCTTGAAGTCGACGAGCTTATAGGGACCGGTGCCGATCACTGGCTCTTCAAGCGTGCGCGGGTCTTCAATGCCTTCCCACTGCTTCTTCTGCAGGATCGGCATTTCCGGCGCGGTCACGAGGTCGAAATTCGGCATCGGACGCGGGGCGGTGAAGCGCACGCGATTGGGACCGACCTGCTCGATGAGCTCGATACGCGGCACGTCAGAAACGTGGTGCGTCCAGCGATTGGCCGGGCCGTTGAGGTAGAGATTGTAGGTGAAGACCACGTCTTCAGCGGTCAGCTCGGTGCCATCATGCCACTTCACGCCCTGGCGGATTTCCGCCTCCCAGACGCGCGCGTCTTCGCTGACCTGGACCACTTCCGTCGCCAGCCACGAGCGGCCCTTGGAGAGGTATGGCGAGGGCTCCAGCAGCTTGTCGAGCGCCAGATAGAGCACCCAATCGTTCCACGAATTGCCGATGGTGTAGGTGGTGATATTGGCGGCTGTGTTCCAGATACCGATGCGCAGATGGTCCGCGGACTTTGGCCCGTCATTGTTGACCGCGCTCAGGAGACCGGCGGCCGTGTGGGGGCTACCATTGCCAGCTTCGGGATTGGCATGAAGTGAAGCGTCATGCGCGAGCGGCGACGCGACAAGGCACAGGGCGAGCGCAGAGGCACACGCTGCCCGAACCATCGTTCGATGCATGTTGGTGATCCGATTCTTGTATTAGGGAACCCAAGCGTTCCTAAATCGGATTACTATGATCACATTATCACCGTGTCAACAAAGATGATTATCATAATCAGATTTAACTGACCCCGGCTAGACCTGCTGCATCACGGGCCAACTTTGCTCCTAGCCCACTCAGGGAGCGCCAGATTTTACGCAGGCCGGCCCAGCCACCGCCCATGACGTCGGCAGCGGATTGACGCGCCGTGGCGGGCCATCGCTCCCAGCAACATAGTCAGCCTCACGGAACACGACACGCATTTCCCGCAACCCGTCTTTGCCAGGGTTCTTGACTCTAAATATGCATACACATACATATGCATCATGATGCAACAAAACGTGTTTAATATGTTGGCGGACCCAACACGGTTTCGCATCGTCGAGGCTCTGGTCGATGGCGAGCAGGCCGTGGGTGACCTGGTTCGTGCCGTGGACATCGATCAGTCCGGCGTGTCGCGGCACCTGCGGATCCTGGGCGAGGCTGGCTTCGTCGTGATGCGGCCCGAGGGGGCGCGGCGGCTCTATTCCCTCCGGCCTGAACCGTTCCAGGCGATCGACGATTGGGTTGCGAGCTACCGCAAGCTTTGGGAGGGCCGGCTCGATCGCTTCGACGCGGCGCTAGCGCGGAAATCCGAGGAGAGGAAGTAATGCCGCAGGCCAGCCAATTGGGTGAGAGCACCCTCAGATTCGAGCGGGTTTACGATGCATCGATCGAGGATGTCTGGGCACTCTGGACCACGAAAGAAGGGCTCGAGGCCTGGTATGCGCCGGAGGGTATGCATTTTGAAGTGTTGGCCCTTGAGCCGCGGGTGGGCGGTGCCTTCGATCACGTGTTGACCGCGGTGGGCGCCGAGCAAGTCGCTTACCTGGAGAACCTCGACATGTCGCTGACCGCGCGCGTGAGCGGCCAATTCGTGGAGATGGTTCACCACCGGCGGCTACGCATTCGCTTCGATATGGACTTCGTCCCCGGCGTCGAACCCTACCCCTACGATATGATAGTCGAGCTTCACGCCGAGGGCGAGCGCGTTCGGATGGTCTTGACGGCCGATCGCCACCCCGACCCGGAGATGACACGCGGCGCCATCATTGGACTGACAAGCCAAGTACAACGATTTGACCTGGCCGTGGCGGCACGGGCGGCAAAGGAGCAGCCAACGTAATGCGACCTCTTCTCTATTCCATCAACGTAACGCTCGATGGCTGCGTCCATCACAACGCCATTCCGGCTGACGAGGCGCGGCAGCAGGAGATGCTGCGTGCAACACATCGCCACGCCACCGAAAGCCTCGGCCGGGCCGATGCCCTGCTGTTCGGTCGGGTTACCTACCAGATGATGGAAGGAGCATGGCGACTGGATACGCGGACATCAACGCCACCCGACTGGACCGAGCCCTTTGCGCGGACAATCGATGCGATGAAGAAGTACGTCGTTTCGAGCACGCTTGACCGGGTCGACTGGAACTCTGAGCTCGTGAACGGAGATCTGGGCGAAGCGGTGAGCAAGCTCAAGCAGCAGCCGGGCGGTCCACTCTTCACGGGCGGCGTAAAACTGCCCCTGGCGCTGGCGGAACTAGACCTGATCGACGAGTACGAATTCGTAGTGCAACCTATACTCGCTGGTCATGGGCCCACCTTGTTCGCGGGGCTCGCAAGGTACGTCGAATTGAAGCTTATCGACCGGAAGGAGCTCAGCTCAGGCGCCGTGGTGCTACGCTACGAACCGAGACGGTAGGGCGTGCGGAAAGCGGACGCCCCCGGAGGACGCTTGGCTAGCGCAAGTCTCCAGTGATCACACTCCAACCGCCATCCGATGCTCGGATGAAAAGAGCGTCGACGGCTTCGCCACTCGTCAAGTTCTGCGTGAGGTCGCCCCAGCGGTCTGCCCCAAACATTTCCGCACCCGCGATGTCGATACGGATTTCCTGCACGAATGTGCAGAGAAACTGGGTTGCGCCAGCCTCCGGCACGCAGCCGAGCTTGGTAATGCCAAGCAGTGATACGCCCGATCCGGTCTCGCCAGTCCAGACGGCGGGGTTGGTCAGGCAAGCCAGCGCCGCCACAGGGTCGCTGATCTCCCCCGATGTGCAGGCGCGGTCCATCTCCGCCATCCGTGCCGACGCCTCCCGCACCCTCTGCAGCGCGAAGGCCGCGATATCGTGCGCAGTTGGTTCGGAAGCGTCGGAACCGGTCGATCGGTCCTCGATTACAATGGCAGCAATTTCGGCTTGGTCGAGGGCATCACCAACGAGCGCAGCAATGTCTGGGCTCATGCCATCGCGGCCGGATACTTGCGAAGCCAAAATCTCTACCGCCTCGCGCGGGCGCTCACCTTGCACCGCTGTCGCAAGTGCCGCTTTCAGCTCCGCTAGCACCACAGGGTCTGCTTCCAGTTCGGTCAGCCGGTCATAAAGCGGCATGAGGATGCCGCCGGGATCGATCGAGCCAAAGGTGCGCTCCATGCTTTCCCGATATTGTTCGAACCGGTTCAACGCCGCATGGGCTCGCCTCAGGCCCTCCAGACCTGCCGGAAGGTCTGATGCCATTGCTGCAGCCTCTGTCAGCGGCGGTTGCAGAATAGCTTCGGCCTTGCGCTGCGCCGCCTGGACAACCCGTGCGACCTGATCGGCGCTCATATCCGATACCTGAGCCTCATCTGCTACGCGGAGCGCCGTGCCCAGATGCCCCTGGTCGAAATCGTCGCCCACTGTTTCGAGGTCCGCAAGGAACTGCGCCGCAGCACTGTCGCGAGCCGCCACTTCGAGTTCAGCCCGCAAGGCGGCCACTTCGGTGCTCAGCACCTCGGTGACTTCGACCGGCAAGCGCGACAGCGCAATGTCGGCTTCGATCGCACTCAACCGCCCGAGCGCCTCGGGTCCGGCAGCGCGGATCGCTGCCAGTTCTTCACGCGTCGTGATGGACCATTGCTCGGCCTCTGCCGCTCGCTCGTTTAGCGCGGCGATGCGTTCTGCAAAGATCGGCGAGCGGAACACGTCACTGAAAACATTCCGATAAGGCTCCATTCCGAGGGGCCCGTAGCAGACTTGAGCAACAAAATATCCGATGGCGCCCCCCTCTTGCTGGTCAAGAAGCGCATAGGGAACACCGAAGACCGGTTCGAAGGCTGCATCGAGAAAAAGTGGGGCGATGGCTTCAAGGATCTGGTCCGACGCCATGCCATCGAAACCGCCGGGCCCGATGGAAGGCGCATACCAGTTCCCCAGGGCACGACATTGAGCCTCCGCCGAGACGGCTGTAGCCAAGGCGCCACCGATGGCCCCGCCAAACGCTTCCGGAGGTGTAGCGTCCCCTTCGGGAAGGCGCATCGGCTGCGCGGCCGCCGCAAGCTCCTCCGCCGATGGCGGACGGGTAGCCGCAAAACCACCTGAGCAACCACTTAGCAACCCATTCATTGATTGCCCGTCAGCACCGATCCGACCGCTCAGACCAAGCGCGCTGAACCCGGCCGGTTTGTCGATCCAGTCCCTGGCAATGATGGTGAACTGCCCATTGTCCTGCATTCGGCCCATGACAGCATAGCTGCCCTTGGCTCCAGCAACATCGAAGCTAAAGACGCCGTCGTGCAAGGGGCTATCGGAAGGCTCGATCTGCAGCGACATCGTCGCTTCGGGCTGGCTGTCGCAGTGATATGTGCCAGTCCATTGTCCGGCAAATTGCGACTGGCCTAGCGCCGGCCCCGCGACGCCGCCAACGAGCAGACAGATGAAACCGACCACACCACGCATTCGCATAGCTGCCACGCCCGTACTCGAGCATATCATCAACCAGCTCCGAGCATATCACTAGTTGAAATGCGCGTGTAGGCGGAAGATTCCAAGAATTGAATCGCCGCTTGGCACAATCATCCATAAGTAATCGCGTGGGGTGTCAACGGGATACAGTTGAGGGCTTCGCCTATCGCTCGACGCAAAGGGCTATGCCCATGCCACCGCCGATGCACAGCGTAGCCAGACCTCGCTTGAGGTTATTGCGCTGAAGGTCGTGGAGCAGCGTAACCAGGATACGCGCACCCGACGCGCCGATCGGGTGACCCAGTGCGATCGCGCCGCCGCTGACATTGACGATATCAGGGTTCCAGCCCATGCCGTCATTGACGGCGCAGGCCTGGGCGGCAAAAGCCTCGTTGGCTTCCACCCGATCGAGATCGTTTGTCGTCCAGCCGGCTTTCGCCAGCGCTTTTCGAGACGCCGGGATGGGGCCTGTGCCCATGATCGATGGATTGACCCCGGCTGTTGCCCAACTGGCAATTCGGGCCAACGGGACAAGGCCACGCCGGGCGGCCTCTTCCTCATGCATCAGCACAACCGCTGCCGCGCCATCGTTGAGGCCGGAGGCATTGCCGGCGGTTACGCTGCCGCTTTTGTCGAAGGCCGGACGGAGTTTGGCCAGTGCTTCGGCGTTAGTGTCGGGACGCAGGTGATCGTCTTTGTCGACGACCGTGTTCCCTTTGCGCGTCTCGACACTGACCGGGACGATTTCGTCCCTAAAATATCCTGCAATCTGCGCCGCCGCAGCCTTGCGCTGGCTGGACAGCGCGAATGCATCCTGCCGTTCGCGAGAAATGCCAAACTCACGGGCAACGTTTTCCGCTGTGATCCCCATGTGATAGCCACCAAAAGCGTCCGTCAGCCCGTCGATGACCATGGTGTCGACAAGGCTCACATTACCCATCTTGGCGCCTGTGCGCAGGGACTGGCAATGAGGCGACAAAGACATCGATTCCTGTCCTCCCGCCACAACGACATCGGCATCGCCACACAATATCTGCTGCATGCCCAGCGCCACTGCGCGCAGCCCAGAGCCACAAACCTGATTGATGCCAAAAGCTGTGGCGGACATGGGAATGCTGGCCGCCACAGCGGCCCGGCGGGCCGGATTCTGTCCGGCCCCGGCTGTCAGGACTTGCCCTAGAATGACTTCGTCGACTTCTTCCGGCGCCATGGCGGCCCTACCGAGGGCTGCGCTGATGGCTGTTGCGCCGAGTTCATGTGCTGGAACCGTGCTCAGGGGACCCAGGAAGCTACCGACCGGGGTTCGTGCAGCACTGACGATGACGACATTGCTCATGCCACCTTCTCCCCAACGGCCACGCTGAACCGAGCTTCGGTCTTGGCAAAGATTTCATCGACGGTGACACCGTCAGCCAGCTCAATCAGCCGCATGTCCGTGTCGCCACGGCGGGCAATGGAGAACACGCCGAGATCGGTAATGACAAGGTCGGCGACGCGCTGGCCCGTGAGGGGCAATGTGCACTGTCTGAGCAGCTTGGCCTGACCCTTGGCTTCGTGTTCCATGACGACGACGACACGCTTGACCCCGGCCACCAAGTCCATGGCGCCGCCCATGCCTTTGACCATCTTGCCGGGGATCATCCAGTTGGCGATATCTCCCGCCTCGGACACCTGCATCGCGCCCAGGATGGACAGGTCGATGTGACCGCCGCGGATCATGCCGAAACTGTCGGCGCTCGAAAAAAAGCTGCTCTCGGGAAGAGCGGTAATCGTCTGCTTGCCGGCATTGATGAGGTCCGCATCCTCCTCGCCCTCAAAGGGAAACGGCCCCATGCCCAGCATGCCATTCTCGCTTTGCAGGCGGACATCCATCCCGTCGGGAATGTAGTTTGCCACCAGCGTCGGAATCCCGATGCCCAGGTTGACGTAGAAACCGTCCTCAAATTCACGGGCGGCGCGGGCCGCCATCTGATCGCGGGTCCAGGCCATTATGCGACCTCCTCGTGACGCTGGCGCACGGTGCGCTGCTCAATGTGTTTCCTGGGTTCGGGCACCAGCACGAGGCGGTCAACGAAAATGCCGGGCGTGTGGATATGGTCGGGATCGAAAGTGCCGGTTTCGACCAGTTCCTCCACTTCCGCGATCGTCACCTTACCGGCCGTCGCCATGATCGGATTGAAGTTTCGGGCGGTCATCCGGTAGACCAGATTGCCTTCGTGATCGCCCTGCCAGGCGTGGACGACCGATACGTCAGCTACAAGCCCGGTTTCCATCACGTAGTCGTCTTGGCCAAAGCGACGCACTTCCTTGCCCTCGGCAATCAGCGTCCCAACGCCGGTCTTGGTGAAAAAGGCCGGGATCCCTGCCCCTCCCGCGCGGATGCGTTCGGCAAGGGTGCCCTGCGGGTTGAACTCGAGTTCCAGCTCTCCCGAGAGGTATTGCTCGGCAAAGAGCTTGTTCTCCCCGACATAGGACGAGACCATTTTCCGAATCTGCCGCGTTGCCAGCAGCCGCCCGAGGCCGATCCCGTCGACCCCCGCATTATTGGAAATCACGGTCAGGCCTTTGGCGCCCGAGGCTTCGATGCCTTCAATCAGCGCTTCGGGAATGCCACAGAGGCCGAAGCCACCGGACATGATGGTCATGCCGTCGGCCAGAACATCGGCCAGCGCCTCGGCGACGCTAGATTTGACCTTGCGCATCGCGCTCTCCTAAAGCGGTTTCTTGAGCCAGCGCGCCAGCACGCCAACAATGCCTTCGCGGAACAGCAAGACGCTCACCACGAAAATGGACCCCTGCAGGATGGTGACCCAAGCGCCGAAACTGGCGAAATAGTTCTGCATGGTGACGATGACGGCTGCGCCCACCAGTGGTCCGAAAATGGTGCCCATGCCACCGAGCAGGGTCATGAGCACCACCTCGCCCGACATGGACCAGTAGACATCAGTCAACGAGGCCAGCTGGAAGACCAGTGCCTTGGTGGCGCCGGCCATGCCAGCCAGGGCGGCCGACATGACGAACACGGCGAGCTTGTAGCGGTTGACCTTGTAGCCCAGCGAGATCGAGCGGGCCTCGTTGTCGCGGATGGCTTTCAGCACCTGCCCGAAGGGCGAGTGAATGATGCGATAGATTGCCAGCAGGCCGCCAAACACGATGAGCAGGACGACGAAATAGAGAGTGCGGTCGTCTGCGAGGGACAAAAGGCCGAAGAGATTGCCACGTGGCACGGCCTGGATGCCGTCCTCACCACCGGTAAAGGGCGCCTGCAGGGCAAGGAAGAACACCATCTGGGCAAAGGCCAGCGTCACCATGGCGAAGTAGATGCCTTGGCGCCGGATAGCCAATGCCCCGATGATCAGCCCCAAAAAGGCGGCAGCCAGAGTACCGAGCAGGATCGCCACTTCCGGCGTCAGACCCCAGACCTTGGCGGCATGGGCAGCGACATAGCTGGCCGAGCCGAAGAAGGCCGCGTGGCCGAAGGAGAGGAGACCGCCAAAACCGAGCAACAGGTTCAATGCCGAGGCAAAGAGCGCAAAACACAGGATCTTCATGATGAAGACCGGATAGAGCACGAACGGCGCGATCAGCAGCAGGACGAGAAGGCCGGTGAAGATGATGATGTGGTGGCGTGGGGTACCGACAGGCATGGCGGCAGCAGCGCTCGAATAGGCAGTTTCGGTGGAGACGCTCATTATGCTGTCCTTCCGAAGAGGCCGGCCGGCTTGAACAACAGGACGATGGCCATGATGACGAAGATCGCGACAGACGATGCCTCGGGATAGAAGACCTTGGTCAGGCCCTCGACGATACCAAGGCCAAAACCTGTGAGAATGGCGCCGAGGATGGACCCCATGCCGCCGATGACCACCACCGCAAAGACCACGATGATGAGATCAGCGCCCATGTTGGGATTGACCGAGTAGATCGGGGCAGCAAGCACACCGGCAAAGGCGGCCAGCGCGACGCCGAAACCGTAGGTCAGGGTGATCATGCGCGGCACGTTGATGCCGAAGGCACCCACCAGGGTCGGGTTTTCGGTCGCGGCACGCAGATAGGCGCCCAGACGCGTCCGCTCGATGGCAAACCAGGTGCCGAAGCAGACGATCAGCGAGGCGAGCACAACCCAGGCGCGATAGTTGGGCAGGAACATGAAGCCCAGGTTCTGCCCACCGCTCAGTTGCGGAGGAATTGAATAGGGCAGACCCGAAACGCCGAAGCTGTTGCGGAACAGGCCCTGGATGATCAATGCCAGGCCAAAAGTCAGCAAGAGACCGTAGAGATGGTCCAGGTGGTAGAGCCGGCTGATCATCAGGCGCTCGATCAGAACACCTGTTGCGCCAACGGCCAGCGGTACGATGACCAAGGCGCCCCAATAGGGAATGCCAAGATAGGTCAGCCCCATCCACGCCACGAAGGCGCCCATCATATATTGGGCCCCATGGCTGAAATTGATGATGTTGAGCAGCCCGAAGATCACGGCCAGCCCCAGGCTGAGCAGGGCATAGAAGGAGCCGTTGATCAGCCCCAGGAGCAGCTGGCCAAACAGGGCCTGTGGAGGAATTCCCAGTAGCTCGAACATTTTTCTGGTCTCTTGCCTACCGATTAGGAAGGCGCCCCGGCAAAGGCCGGAGCGCCCGGGAAGGTTACTCGACGAGAGCGCAGCCACCGTCTTCGAGCGGGCGGAAGGCGGTTGCGGCAGGGATGGTGGCAAGGAGCTTGTAGTAGTCCCACGCACCAGTGGATTCGGCCGGCGACTTGACCTGGAACAGGTACATGTCGTGGATGTGCCGGCCGTCGGCCCGCAATTCACCGGCGCCAAACACTGGGTCCTGTGACGGGTTGGACTTCATCCAGTCCATGACGACTTCGGTTTCCTTGCTGCCGGCTGCTTCTACGCCCTTGAGGTAGTGGGTGACGGCCGAATAGACGCCGGCATGCACCATGGTCGGCTTGGAACCGCCCATTTCCGTCGAGAAACGCTCCGACCAGGCACGGGTATCGTCATTGAGATCCCAGTAGAAGGCCTCGGTCAGCACCAAACCCTGCGCAGTTTCAAGACCCAGAGCATGCACGTCCGTGATGAAGATCAGCAGGCCAGCAAGGGCCTGTCCGGCCTGCGTGATGCCGAACTCGGCGGCCTGCTTGATCGAGTTGACGGTATCGCCGCCCGCATTGGCGAGGCCGATCACGTCCGCACCAGAGGCCTGAGCCTGCAGCAGGAAGGAAGAAAAATCGGTTCCCGGGAAGGGGTGGCGGACCGATCCCATGACCGTGCCGCCGGCGGCCTCGACCACCTTGGTGGTGTTTTCCTCAAGCGAATGGCCGAAGGCGTAATCTGCCGTCAGGAAATACCAGTTCTTGTTGCCGCTTTCGACCATGGCCTTGCCCGTGCCGTTGGCGAGAGCATAGGTGTCATAGGTCCAGTGGCCGGTACCCGGCGCACACTGAGCGCCGGTCAGGTCAGTGGATGCTGCGCCGGAATTGAGGAAGATCTTGCCCTTTTCACGGGTGATTTCATTGACCGCCAGCGCGGCCGACGAGGTGGGCACGTCCACGATCAGGTCAACGCCCTCTTCGTCATACCACTGGCGGGCAATGGTGGAGGCAACGTCGGGCTTGTTCTGGTGATCGGCAGAGATCACCTCGACATTGATACCCTTGGCGGCCGCCTCGAAATCCTCGATAGCCATGCGCGCGGCGACCACCGAGCCTTCGCCCGAAAGATCCGCATAGATGCCCGAGCGGTCGTTGAGCACACCGAGCTTGATGTCGACTGCCATGGCCGAACTGGCCATCAGCATGGCGGCAAGCGATCCCAGAGTTGCAGACTTGATGTTCATTTTGTTCTCCTCCTTGGTGGCCCTCTCCCGGACCGGTTTCCTCACACGCCCAGATAGGCGTGAAGCTTGCCCAGATTGTTCTGGATCTCAGTATTGGGGATCATGTCGATGACCCGGCCCTGTTCCACCACGTAGTGGCGGTCAGCGACCGAGGCGGCGAAATGAAAGTTCTGTTCCACCAGGACGATGGTAAAACCCTGGTTCTTGAGGGTGGCCAGTGTGCGGCCGATCTGCTGCACGATCACCGGGGCGAGGCCTTCGGTGGGCTCGTCAAGCAGCAGGAATTTAGAGCCGGTGCGCAGGATGCGGGCGATCGCCAGCATTTGCTGCTCGCCGCCGGAGAGCTTTGTGCCCTGGCTGGAGAGCCGCTCGCGCAGATTGGGAAACATGGTCAGCACATCGTCGCGACTGAGCCCGCCCGGCCGGATGACCGGGGGCAGCATGAGGTTCTCGTCCACCGAGAGCGAAGCGAAGATGCCGCGCTCCTCCGGGCAGAAGGCGATGCCTGCCTTGGCGATTTCGCGCGCGGGCAACCCAATCAGCTCGCGCCCCTCAAACTGCACCGAGCCAGTACGTTTGGCGATAAGGCCCATGATGGCGCGTAGCGTCGTGGTCTTGCCCGCCCCATTGCGACCGAGGAGCGTTACTACTTCGCCCGGCGCGACATCGAAGTTGATGCCGTGCAGGATATGGCTCTCGTCATACCAAGCCTGAAGGTCGCGCACGGCGAGGGCGCTGGTTGCGGATTCAAGTTTGCGGGCGGCTTCAGGCATGACCGGCTCCGATATAGGCTTCAACGACGCGCGGGTCCTTGGAGACGGTTTCATAGGGCCCCTCGGCCAGCACTTCGCCCCGAGCCAGCACGGTGATCTTGTCCGAAAGATCGGCGACGACCGACAGATTGTGCTCCACCATGAGGATGGTGCGCTTGGCGGAGATGCGGCGGATCAGCGCCGAGATGCGGCTGACATCCTCTTGCGCCATGCCGGCCATGGGCTCGTCGAGCAGCAGCATTTCTGGCTCGAGCGCCAAGGTAGTGGCGATCTCGAGGGCGCGCTTGCGGCCATAGCTCAGTTCGCCCGCCGTCTCCCCGATGAACTCGGTCAACCCAACCTCGTCCACGCGCGCCCGGGCCTCCTCGTCATACGCGTGAAGGACCTTCTGATTGCGCCAGAAATCGAAGCTGTCGCCGCGACGTCGCTGCAGCGCGATACGAACATTTTCCAAGACGCTCATACGCGGAAAGACAGCCGAGATCTGAAACGAACGCACGACGCCCAGCCGCGCAATATCGGCGGATGCTAGTCCCGTAATGTCGCGGCCGTTGAAGCTGATGGTGCCAGAGGTGGGTTGCAGAAATTTGGTGAGCAGGTTGAAACAAGTGGTCTTGCCCGCACCATTGGGCCCAATCAGCGCATGAATGGAGCCGCGCTCGACATCCAGATCGACGCCATTGACGGCAATGAAGCCGGAGAAGCGCTTGGTGAGCTGGCGAGCCGAAAGAATGATGTCAGGTGCGCTCATTTGGCGGTCCAGCCTCCGTCGATGGAAATGGTGGAGCCGGTGATCGAGCGGGCCCAGTCAGAGCAGAGATAGGCTGCCATTTCGGCGATCTCTTCGGGTTGCACGAACTGCTTGGTTGGCTGTGGCGCCAGGATCACCTGCCGGATGACTTCCTCTTCCGAGAGCCCATGCACCCGAGCCTGGTCTGCAACCTGCCGGGCGACCAGAGGCGTCCAGACATAGCCGGGGCAGATGGCGTTTACGGTGATGCCCTTCTCGGCGGCTTCCAACGCGACGGTCTTGGTGAGGCCAACCACCGCATGCTTGGTCGCGACATAGGCCGACTTGAAGGGCGAAGCGCGCAGGCCATGGGCCGAAGCAATGTTGATGATACGCCCCCAGCCCCTGTCCGCCATGCCAGGCAAGGCCGTGCGGATGGAGTGAAACGCGGAATCGAGGCTGACCGCGACGATGCGATGCCAGTCCCCGTCCTCGAATTTTTCGATCGGCGCAACTTTCTGCACCCCGGCATTATTGACCAGAACATCGAGCCGCCCAAAATGGCTGATGACCTCTTCGGTTAGCGCCCGACTGGCTGCAGCATCGGCAAGATCGGCCTGGAAGTAGGTGACCTCGCCCGAGCCCAACGCGTTGAGCTCAGCGACCAGGCCAGCAACGCTATCAGCAGGCTCGAAGCTGTTGAGCGCCACGGAATAGTTCAACTGTGCAAATTTATGCGCGATCGCGAGCCCAATACCGCTCGTCGATCCCGTCACCAGCGCTACGCGCTCTGACACGATCCCTTGCCTCCACCCTGACGTCGGCCTTTTGGCCTTATTGTGTGGAACAGCTTTGCATGAAGCGTGCCAGTCTCGGATTTCCGGGACTTTTGCCGCAGCGAGCTAAACGGATTTCAAGAGTTATGTCCGGACAGGCGGACAGTTGGCGAGCCGAATGTCCGAATACCCGGACAACCTAATCCAGGCTGTGGCGTTTGAGCTTTTCGTAGAATTGGGAGCGCGACACACCGAGCCGCTGCGCCGCGGCACTCTTGGAACCATGCTCGGCATCAAGCGCGTCGAGCAGCGCTACCTTCTCGGCGGCGGCCAGACGATCCGAGAGACTTCCCGCGATGGGCGGAGCGGGCGCCGCAACGAGCGCAGCATTGGCCGGCAGGGCCTTGGTGACAAGGCCGAGATCTATAACCTCGGACGGGGCCATGGCGGCCGCCCGTTCCAGCACGTTGCGCAGCTCGCGCACATTGCCGGGCCAGCGATATCGCGTGAGTTGGGTAATCGCCTCCGGGGTCAGCAGCCAGCCGCGCTGGTCGCGCGGACGCGGAATGGTATCGAGCAGAGCCTCGGCGATCAGCCCGATATCGTCCAACCTGTCGCGCAAGGGCGGCACGTGAATGGCCAGCACGGCGATGCGATAATAGAGGTCGGCGCGAAAGCTCTTGTCTTCCAGCTTCTGTTCGAGCGGCTGGGATGTCGCCGCGATGATACGGACGTCAACGTTCTTGACCGTATTGGAACCAAGCGGTTCGAACTCCCCTTCCTGCAAGGCGCGCAAGAGCTTGGCCTGCAGCGCGGCGGGCATATCGCCGATTTCATCGAGAAACAGCGTGCCGCCATGGGCCAACTCAAACTTGCCTTTCCTGGGCTTGCGGTCCGCGCCGGTAAAAGCTCCGGGGGCGACGCCAAAAAACTCGGCCTCCAGCAGCGCCTCCGGAATGGCCGCCACATTGACCGCCACAAACGGACCATCGGCGCGGTCGGACTGCTGGTGGATGGCATGAGCCAAAAGCTCCTTGCCGGTGCCGGTTTCCCCCAGGATGAGGGCCGCGCCATCACGCAGGGCATAGCGGCGCACCACGGTCTTGAGCTCGCGCACGGTCTCGGACGTCCCAACGAAACTCGACAGAGAATACTTGGTTTGTCGCTCGCGAGTCAGGGCCGCCTGTGCGCGACTGAGCTGGTGCTGCATGGCCTCGAATTTTTCGAGGATCGGCGCCAGATAATCTATTTCCTCGTAGAAGACGAAACCGACAGCACCCTGGATTTCGCCATGCTCGTTGCGCAATGGCAGACGGCAAACGACGAACTGCTTGTCGTCAAAGGCCATGATGTCGATGAGAATCGGACGCCCGGTCTCGACGACGCGCCGCAAGAGGGAATGCGGAATGACCTGTTCGACGGGCTGGCCGACGATTTCGGCTTCGACCGGAAGGCCCAGCAGCTCGCGATAGCGATCGTCAATCCAGCTGATCCGCGCCTCGGCGTCGACGGTGATGGCCCCCTTGAAACTCTCGCCCAGCGAATTGAAGGCATCAAGAACCGTGGCAACGGATTTGGGCAGGGCAAGCTTGTGCTGCATTGCGTTCAACCGGACATCGAGCTGAAACGCGAAAACAGCTCGGTTACATTGTGAGCATCGTCCATCCTGACGACGCGCCCATGGCAGCTTTCTACCGTTCGGGACAAAATGTCGAGCATGCGCCCAATTTCCGTGCGGGATTGGCACTCAGGCAGATGCATCGCGATTTGCCACTCGCAGCAGGAGACACCGAGCGCCTATGCCTGCCCTCCGGCGGCGCACCGCAACGGGACACCGTCCCGCAACAGCGAATGATCCGGCCCCTTACCGGCACCAGAAGCCGTCATTTGCTGGCCGTGGTGCGCTATTTCGCGCCACGGATCCACGCGCCCAAAACACAGATCAAACGCCAGTAATCATCGATACGATCTCGTTCTTGTCGGTCTTGGCTGTCTCGCGAACCCCGATCTGTTTGCCGCGGCGCAACACGCAGATGCGGTCGGAGAGGCGGAAAACCTGATCGAGGCTGTGGCTGATAATCAGCACGCCGATATTTCGCGATTTGAGCGCCGCTACCGTCTTTTCGACCTTGGCGGTTTCCGCGACGCCCAGCGCGGCGGTCGGCTCGTCGAGCAGAACCAGTTTGCGCGCCCAATGGGTGGCGCGGGCGATGGCAATGCCCTGGCGCTGGCCGCCGGAGAGATCGCTGATCGTGGCATGGGCCGAGGGAATGCGCACGTCGAGTTCGGTCACGAGGCGTTCGGTTTCGGCGATCATCTGCCGTCTGTCGAGCACGCGGAGCGGGCCCTTGGTCAATTCGCGACCGAGGAACAGGTTCATATAGACCGGCTGTTGATCAACCAAAGCGAGGTCCTGATAGACGACCTCGATGCCATGCTCGCGTGCCTTGGTAGCGTTGGGCATGGAGACTTCCTGGCCGTCGATGCGGATGGCGCCCGAAGTCGGGGCATAGACCCCCGAGATGATCTTGATCAGCGTCGACTTGCCGGCGCCGTTGTCGCCGACAAGGGCCACGACTTCGCCCGCCCTCACATCGAGGGAAAAATCCTCGATGGCGACAATGCCGCCAAAGGCCTTGCGGATATTGCTCAGCTCCAGCACGGGAGCGCTTGCGGTATCGAGCATCGTTCCCTCCTAAACCGGCCAGCTTTCGGGCTCGCCAAACCCGTTTTCGATGCTTTCCACCTTCGGATTGCCCGAGGCGATGCCTGACACGCCGACCACATAGGCGCGGGTGACAAAAGCCTGTCCACGAAAGCCGAAGACAGCCGTGTCGCCGGGGCGCGGCGTGCGGGCGGTCGTGGCGTCGATCATGGCATAATAATCGATGGCCGAGGGGGGCGGGATTTCGACTTCGAGGAGAGCAGCAGCGTCGGTGGTAGGTTCGGGCGAGACCAGGGCTTTGACCGGATAATCGGCGAAGATCGGGTCGATGTAAAAACCGCCACCGAAGCAATAGGCTTTTCCGCCGGAGAGGTGGGACACTTCCGTGAGATAAAGCACTGCCGGCAGCTCGGGCAGGTCTTCCACCACATGCAGGGCCGTGGTGCCGTGAATGCCATTGCCCGGTTCGCACTGGGTGGCGCCGGCTTCGGCGAGGCCTTTCAGCAGCACCGAAGAGGTGGTGCCGGGAGCGTTGATTTCGATGTCGCGCCGCCCAGCACGACGGAGGGCTTCGGCTGCGCGGGAGAGCGTGGTCAGGTTCGGTGTCGGTTTAACCTTCCGGCTCTCGTGATCGAAAAGCAGCGCTGGGAAAGTGGTGATGCCGGCAAAGCGGCCGCCCTCGATGCGGTCAAAGCCATTGGCCACGTCCGCAATATCGGCAGCGTCGAACCCCCCTTCGTGGCCGCGATAGAACGTGTCGCCATCGGCCTTGATGCGCGCGAGGAGGTTTTGGCGATAGCCCGCCTTGTGTGCGGCGCGGCCAGCTTCATGGGCCTTCTCGGCGTTGAACACTGTCCAATAGTCGGGCCTGAACGTGCGCGCTGCGGCATCCGCTTCGGCGCGAGCGACTTGCGAGAGATGCCCAAGATGACCGACCCTGATGCCGGCGCGGTGGGTAGCGCGGGCACAGGCCATATCAACGGCAACAGACTTCTCGATGCCGCCGCGTTGTACGGCGTGACAAAAACTCGAAGCGCGGCCGACCTGCTTGGTCATGGCGAAAATCTTGAGCCCGTTCTTGTCCGCTTCGCTCTTGAGCGTGCGGGCATTGGCTTCGACCGTGTCGAGATCGAGCACGTAGGAATTGGCCGGGATCTGGCCGGACTGGTGCAGCGCCATGGCTGCTTCGATGAAGCGCGGATTGCGGCGGCGGAGAACGTCGAGAAACATTGTTGTACCTCAGCGAGTCTTTTCGCGCAGCGACACGGCGACTGCGACGAGAATGATGAGACCGCGAACGATCATCTGATCGGAAACAGAAAGCCCCATGAGGATGAGGCCATTGTTGAGCATGCCCATGAGAAGCGAGCCAACTAGCGCGCCGATAACGGAGCCCTTGCCGCCGTTGAGCAGCGTGCCGCCGACGATGACCGCAGCGATGACCGTCATCAGGTCGGTTTCGCCCAGCGTATATTTGGCGGCCTGGAGGCGGCCGGCGTAGAGCAGGCCGGCAAGACCAGCCAAGCCACCGCTGATCATGAAAACCCAAAGGCGGATGCGCGAAACTTTTATGCCTGTGACCTGCGCGGCGCGGGCATTGTCGCCGGTGGCGAGAACATGGGCACCAAAGCGAGTCTGACGATAGACGACATGGCCGATGGCAACGGCAACCACGGTCCAGATGACGAGAGAGGGAACGCCGAAGAGCGAGCCTGAGCCGAAAATGCCGGTAAAGAGCGGGTCGGTAACTGGGATGGAACGCAACTGGGTGAGCGAGCGACCAATGCCGGCAACGAGGCCCATTGTGGCGAGGGTCACGAGGAAGGACGGTAGGCGCAGCCAGGCGATGAGCACACCATTGATGGCGCCGACGAGGAGACCCGCACCAAGCCCAGCAAGAATGCCGACAGGAAGAACGACATCGGGCATGGCCGCCATGGCCATGGCGGCGCAGAGGGCAGAAACAGCAACGGTCGAGCCGAACGACAGGTCTATATCGCCCGCCGACAACACGAAGACGAGACCAATGGCCATGATCGTCGCGGGCGCCGTTTGCAGGATGATGTTGACGAGGTTGCGCTGGGTCAGAAACCCGCTATCGCGCAGCATTACGGCAAAGAACAGGAATATGGCGAGAAACCCGACATAGACGACATATTGCTGGAGATTGATCCGCGCGAGCAGGGATCGGACAGGACTTGCCGGGGCGGCCGGATTGGACGCGGACATGGCGAGATTTCCTTGCATGGGTGGCCGGGCAGCGGACTGCCCGGCCGAGCCAAAATATTACTTTGCGCTCAACACCGAAGCGGGCGCATCGCGATGCAGGGACTGTTGCCAGCCCTCGGCGACATTGTCGGCGGTGACCGTCAGAGCCGGGGCAACCACGAAAGCCGGCACCTCTTCGCCGAGCAGGCCCTTGAGACCGGCAGCGGCCATGGCGCGACCAAGCTCATAGGCTTCGTCGGCGACGAGACCGACGACATTGCCGCCCTTGACCATATCGAGCGCGACCGGCTCGGAGAGATCCAGTGTAACAATCTTGGTCGTGGTATTGCCGGCGCTGCGCAGAGCCGCGAGCACACCATCGGCCGGTTCGGCCCAGGTGACATAGATGCCGTCGAGATCGGGGTTTTGCAGCAGCATGGCATTGGCCAGCTCTTCGGCGCGTGCCGGATCGGAAATGCCCTGTTCGGCGACGATTTCGATGCCGGGAAAATCAGCCTCGATCGTGGTCTTGAAGGCGTTGTCGCGCTGATTGGTCACATAATAGTCGGCGTCGTGGAAAATCCAGCCGACCTTGCCTTCACCGCCAATGGCTGCTGCGAGGACATCAGCCGCCTGCTTGCCCATCTGGAAGAGATCGTCGGTGACGATGGCCGCATAGTCGGCGCCGTGGACATAGCCGGCGGGCAGGTTGGAGAGGAAGACCAGTTCCGCGCCGGCATCCACGGCACCGCGGAAGGCTTCGGCCGAGGTGACCGGATCGAGCGGTAGCGACAGGATGACATTGGGCGAGGCGGCCAGCGCAGTTTCAATGTCCGAGCGCTGCTTAGCGGCGTCGAAACCGGCATCGGTGGTGACGACGACATCGACACCTGCGCGGGCGAATTCATCATTGGCGCCAGCGGCGACGGCATTGATGAAATCGGACGAGGTATGCCAGAGGAGGGCCGCCTTATAGCCCTTGCCCTGGAGCGCGGCGATGTCAGCCTCGGTGAGGACGACTTCCGAGCTCGGCGTAGCGGTTTCGCCATTGGGCCCGATGGTCTGGGCCAAGGCGGGTGATGCGATAAGCGTACTGGCGAGCAGGGCAGCCGCCATAGTTGTGGTCTTCATCTCATTCTCCCTTGATGAAAATCCTAGTTCCCTTCCACCCCGCAAAAGCGGGTCATGAAATCGGCAAAGGCCACGACGCCAGCGAGATATTCCTCGACGCTGACGCGCTCTTCAAAAGTGTGGCAATTGCTGATGTCGCCCGGCGCGCAATAGACCGCCGGGATATTGAGGCCATTCACGAAGAACGGCGTCTCCGACCAGAAGGGCGCCCCCTCGGCGCCGCCCCGGCCGGGCATGGCTTGGCCCACCGCATCGCCCAGCATGGCGAGGGCAGGATGGTTCGGGTCGATCTCCGCTGCCGTGCCGCCTAGCGCGTGATCGCGACCGGCGGGATAGGCGATGTCGACTGAAATTTCGGGATCGGCAATGGCGCCGCGAATGACGGCTTCGAGTTCGGCCGCCGCCGCGTCGAGGCTTTCGCCGGGCAGCAGCTTGCGGATCAGCGACAGATTACAGCGCTCGGGCACCGCGATGAAGCCGCCGCCATTGAGCGTGGTGATGAGCAGAAAGCCACGGCCGACAAGCGGATGCTCTGCACGCGCCGAAATGGCGTCGGAATGGGCCCAGAGCGCGGACATGACGGCGTGGCTCGCCTTGAGGGCGTCGCGGCCAAGTTCGGGCACGCCGAAATAGGCCGATTTGCCTGTGATAGTAATGTCGGCGATGAAAAAGCCGATCTGCGCGGCATAGACCGCGAGCTTGGTCGGCTCGGTATAGACGACGAAATCGGGCCTTGGCAGCTCGCCCGAGGCGATGCGGGCGGCATGAGCCTTGACCCCGGCAGAAATGCCGGTTCCCGGCTCGCCACTTTCCTCGTCGCCGACAAAGGCGAAGTCGACATCGCCCTTGAGTTTTATTCCGACCCGATCGAGGAGGCTCAGCGCGGCAAGGCTGGTGCAGATGCCGGCCTTGAGATCGCCGGAGCCACGGCCCCAGATTTCACCATCGATGAGCGGGGCACCGAACGGGTCTTCCCGCTGGTCGCCGGCCCAGTGCTCGCGCCACCCTTCGACATGAACGGTGTCGGTGTGACCGATAAAGAGCAGGCGCTTTCCCGAGCCGCTGCCTTTGCGCGTGCCCCAGACATTGGGGCGGCCGGGGAGGAAGTCGGCGGTTTCAACGTTGCCGATGCCGCGCGCCCGCATCTGCTCGGCGAGGTAGGAAACGAAATTGGCTTCATTGCCGGTGACACTCTCCCGGCCAATGGCGCCGCGCAGAAGCGCGATGGCGTCATCCTGATCGAGCGCCGCGCGCAGTTGATTGGCCAGGACACTCATTTGAGGGCCTCGCGCATGGAAACGGCATTGGCCGGCGGCAGGGAAATGCGGGATTCCGGTGCATCAGCGCCAAAGAGCGTATTGTGCAGATGGCTGAGGCCAATGGCCGTCGCCCCCACCAGGGCTGCGTGGTCGCCCAGCTCGCTGGCTTCGACCACGACGGGATAGGGGAAACAGGCAGGCAGGACGCCAATCACCCGCGCCACCAGTTCCTTGCGGCTACCGATCGAGCCGCCGAGAATGACCTTGTCGGGATTGGTGATGGCGGCGATGGCGCCGATGCCACGCGCCAGAAGCCGCGCTGTTTCATCGAGTACCTCGACGGCATTCGCATCACGCGCATTCGCCATCTCAAAGATCGCGGGTACGGTGGAGTCGAGGCCGGCGAGCGCACGATAACGAGCGACGATGCCATAGGACGCCGTCAACCGCTCGAAGGCGCCGGCACGCAGGGATTCCGGTTCGAAGGGATCGGCGCCGAAGGGCAAAAAGCCAAGTTCGCCGGCCGCATTACCCGCGCCGCGCACCAATTGGCCATTGACCATCAGCCCGCTACCAACGCCAGTGCCCAGCGCGATATAGGCCAGGTTATCGAGCCCCTGCCCCACGCCGAGCCAGCTTTCGCCCAACACGGCCAGGTTGACGTCGTTCTCGAGCATGACATCGCAGCCCAGCACTTTTTCCAGCGCCGAGGCCACGTCCATCTTGTCGAACCCGGCAATATTGGGCGCCAACAGCACCCTGCCGGTCTTGGCCTGCGGCGCGCCGGGCACGCCCACCACGGCAATGCGCAGCTTGTTCATCGGGACGCCGCCCTGTTCAGCGACTGCCCTCATGAGACGACCAATCTGGGAAATGATGGTCTCACCGCCCTCATGGTGCGTCGGCTCCATCATTTCGGCGATGACGCGGCAAGCAAGATCACAGATCGCAACGCGCACCTTGGTGCCGCCAAGATCGACAGCACCAACATAGGCGGCCGAAGGGATGACCTCGTAAGTGACGGCGGTGCGCCCCACATGCCCACTCGTCCGGCCAGTTTCTCGAACCCAACCCTCGTCCTCAAGCTGCCGCATCACTTCGGAAATGGTCTGCTTGGAGAGGCCCGTTTGCTTGGCTATGGACGCTCGCGAGATGGGGCCATTTTGCACAATGGCTTCCACGACAGATCGCAAGGAGAACTGGCGGGCAATGTGGAGTGGGTTACTCAAGGCGCAATCCATTAGTTCGGTCTGTGGACGAACTATTATATTCGCCAGCGCATGAGTCAATGGGTCGCTTCATTCGCGTCCGAATTTTCTGTTCGACCTCACCCTCGTGGCAGGACCAAGACGGCTCCAAATCCACGACAGATGCCGCGCCTTATCCGGCACTTGATCCGTGAAAACGGTCTCGATAGGCCTGTGGTGCGACGCCGAGATGCTGAAGAAAGGCTCGGCGCATGGTCTCTGTCGAACCGAAGCCGCATCGGACGGCAGTTTTGGTAACGCTCGCCCCTTCCTCCAGACATCTGCGAGCATTCTCCATCCTGATCAACTGGACACCTTCGGCGGGGGTACGACCTGTCCCCTGCCGGTAGCGTCGGCAGAGCGTGCGAACGCTCATGCCGGCCTTGTCGGCCAGCGTCTGCAGCGACAAATCACGGTCGAGATGTGCCGCAATCCAGCCGTGCAGTGCCTCAAAAGTCTCATCGGCAGACTGCAGGGCAAGCGTAGTGCTGAATTGTCCCTGCCCGCCTGGGCGCTTGAGGAAAACGACAAGCTGGCGCGCTACCGCCAGCGCCAGCGGTTGGCCGTGGTCCGCCTCCACCATTGCCAGGGCAAGGTCGATTCCTGCGGTGACGCCGGCCGATGTCCAAATCGCACCGTCCCGCACGAAGATGGGGTCCGGATCGAGCAAAACCGCTGGGTATCGGACTTTGAACTCGGCACAACGCTGCCAATGCGTCACAGCCTTTCGTCCGTCCAGCAAGCCGGTTTCAGCAAGGAGAATAGCCCCGCTGCATACCGAGGCTGTTCGCATTGCGAGCGGAGCGCGTCGGCGTATCCAGTCGATCAGTTCGCCATTCTGGCGTGCCGTATCCACACCGTATCCGCCGGAAACGATAAGGGTCCCAAGTGTACCAGTGCACGATCGCGCATCGTTCGTTTTCAGACCTATGCCCGAGCTGGTCACGACCTCAGGCTCAAGCGACACAAGGGCTATCTCATAAGGCTTGGGCTTTCCGGGCGGCGTCAGGTCGTTGGCGGTAGCAAAGACCTGGGCGGGCCCGGTCACGTCCAGAATCTGCCCCTTGTCAAAGGTGAGGATTTCTACGCGATGGGCAAGTCTGGGTAAGATTGGCATGAAATGAGCGATGGTTGGCATTATGGCCAATTCGTCTCGCGATAGTGTCCTGGCGTCAATAGAGGAACGCGCCATGACTTTTCATTTCGGCATTCTTTGCTTTCCCGGTGTCCAGCAGCTCGACCTGACCGGCCCATACGAGGTGTTCGCTTCCGCGCGGAATGCGACGGTCCATCTCGTCTGGAAGGATCTCGAACCTATCCGCTCGGCGACCGGACCAGTGCTCATGCCGGACACAACATTTGCTGATGCCCCGTCCTTCGACGTTCTGTGCGTACCCGGCGGCCGTGGCGTCAACGCACTTCTGCACGATGAGGAGGTGCTTTCCTTTGTCCGCGAAAAGGCAGCAGCGGCACGCTTTGTGACCGCCGTCTGCACCGGATCACTTGTCTTGGGACGGGCCGGGTTGCTGACGGCGCGACGCGCGACCACTCACTGGAATTCGATGGATTTTCTGCCCCGCCTGGGCGCAACACCAGTCGAGGAGCGCGTCGTCAAGGATGGATCCGTCATCACCGCTGGCGGCGTGACTGCGGGCATCGACTTCGGCCTAGGATGGGCAACGACGAGGCCCAAACGATCCAGCTTTCACTCGAATATGCTCCGGCGCCACCCTTTGACTCCGGCACACCGGCGACGGCTCCGCGTTCAATTGTTGACGCCGCCAGGGCCCGCATGGCCGCGTCCCGACGAGAGCGGGAGGCGTTGCTCGGCTGACGGAGCATCCTCGTTCAGTCACTCGTTAGATAGCCGGTACATCGTTCACGCGAACGCTCGCCAAAAGCGGGTGGCCGAACTGGGCCTCCCTCTGCAAAAGCTCCTGCCGCACTTTCCAGACGACGAAAGCATCATGAAAAAGCGTTCCCCTTCGACCAACCTGGTCTGGTCTACCCTTGCAGCTCAGAGTTCCGAACAGATTGCTCTTGCCGCAGGCCCGCTCGTGGTAGTTGTCGTCCTTGGCGGCGGGGTGGCAGAGACCGGCATCTTGCAGATGGTCCAGACCCTGCCATTCTTGCTTCTAGCTCTGCCGATCGGCGTGCTGGTCGATCGCGCTTCGCGCAAGAACTTGATGATCATGTCCGAACTGGTGCGGGCAGCCACCGCATTCGCGATCATCATCGCGCTCGCCCTAAACGTTTTGAGCGTTCCGCTTCTGGCGATACTGGGTTTTGTCGGCGCCATCGGCACTCTGACTTTCAGCATCGCCAGTCCGGCACTACTCCCCTCAATCGTTGCGCCCGGCGAGCTTTCGCCAATGAACCGCAGACTGGAACTGGCGCGCAGCGCCGCCTTCGTCGCCGGCCCTCCCCTTGGCGGAGCCTTGGTTGGATGGACCGGAGCGCCATTGGCCTTTGCTGCGGCCATGACCGCATCCATTCTTGCCATTCTGCTCTTGAGCCCGCTCCACGAACCCCAGAGGGTCTCGCCGACAAAGCGCCGCATCTGGCCTGAACTGGTGGAGGGCTGCCAGTTCGTTATGCACCACCATCTGCTCCTGCCGATTGCCGCAACAGCGATGCTGTTCAACATTGGCTGGTTCGTGCTCCAGGCCGTATTTGTTGTCTTTCTGATCGATCACCTGGGATCAAACCCGGGCATGGTCGGCCTGCTGTTTGGCTTCTATGGCGTGGGCATGATTGTCGGCGCAGTGGCGGCCGCACCGCTCTCTCGCATTTTCAGTCTGGGAACACTGATTGCGATCGGACCATTGGGAGGGTGTCTCGGCTCGGTGCTCGTTCTGTTGACGGTCGCAGCACCCAGCCTGCTGCTGATCGGCGCCGCCATGTTCTGCTTCGGCTTCGGTCCGATCCTGTGGTCGATCAACACCACGTCCCTTCGCCAGGTCGTAACGCCTTCCGCCATGCTGGGGCGGGTGTCTGCACTGCTAACCCTGGCGACGTCGGGGGCGCGGCCATTGGGAGCCGGGCTTGGCGTCATAATTGCAAGCGTTGCTGGCATGGAAGCTTGTCTGGCCGCATCCGCCCTGTGCTTTTGCTTGCAGCTGTTCATCATCCTCTCGTCAGCACCAGCGCGCCTCCGCATCATGCCTGAAGCGGCTAGCCCAGCAAGCGCCCTTCTCAGCCGTTGAGGGCAGGGAGCGGGCAGGCTACCCTACGCATCGGCGTCGTCCCAAACTAGCCTTGGAAAATCGCTCTAACTCGCGATTTCGACGGCCCGACGACCAGCAGCGGGACCTAGCTATGAAAGCACTCGTCGTTGTCTCCCACCCCTCTCCAGAGAGCTTCAACCACGCGCTGGCGGACGCGGTGCGAAGGACATGGACTTCCTTTGGATGTGATGTGGCTTTCCATGATCTCTATCTGGAGCAGTTCCAGCCCCTTCTAACAGCCAAAGAGGCGCGAGGGGCTCCCTCGTTTGATCCCCTTGTACAAGCACATATCGCCCAGCTGCGCGAAAGCGACCTTCTCGCCGTCGTACACCCCAATTGCTGGGGAGCACCGCCCGCGATGATGAAGGGCTGGATTGATCGCGTCTTCGCGCCAGAAGCTGCCTACACCTTTGCCAAAGGTGCTGACCAAGGAGATGAGTCGATCGGGCTGCTGAAAATGCGCGCTGCACTTGTGCTTAACACCGGCAACACCGTTCTGGAACGAGAGCAGAACCATTTTGGTGATCCCCTTGATCGGATCTGGCGGCGCTGCATCCTGGACTTTTGCGGCGTCCAAGAGGTCAGCCGCGCCCTGTTCGGCGTCGTGGCAACCAGCTCACCCGATCAAAGGGCAGCATGGTTGCAACAAGCCGAAGCGATGGCGAGGGACGTCCATTGGGTAGCCGCACAGACGCAACGTCCAAGCCCAGCATAGTGATATTGCAGATGACCACCGCCGAGATCGCAACCTCGGCAGGTAAAAGTCCAGCAAACGCAGCTTGTTAGCTCCATCAATGAGATGGAATGGCGCGCCCGAAGAGATTCGAACTCCTGACCCCCAGATTCGTAGTCTGGTGCTCTATCCAGCTGAGCTACGGGCGCGCATACCGCTAAAAACGCGGCGGGCATTCGGTGTTGAGCGGCTCGCTCTTCCGAAGCGAGGCAACCCATATAGCGGTGTTCCGCGCATTGCAAGCGTGTGACAAAAGCTTTTTGCGTTTGCACTCAAAGGCTGTGAATATCTTTCGGCAACGTCAGCACAAAGCGCGTGCCCGGCTCGTCCATATCCACATGTTGCAGCGTGCCGCCATTGGCCTCGGTCAATTCGCGGGCAATGGCGAGCCCAAGACCCGTACCGCCAGCTCGGGCAGACCCTTCAAAAGCAACGAAAAGATACTCCCGCGCACGCGGCGGCAGGCCAGGCCCATTGTCGGTCACGCTGACGTTCGCAATGGCGTCTTCTGCATCTGCGACCACATCGATGCGATATTCGCCTGGCTTCTGGCTGGCCTCCAGCGCTTCGCGGGCATTCTTGAGTAGGTTGACAAAAACGCGCGTCATTTGCCCCGCATCGACAAAGACGACGAGATCATCGGGTACCGCGCTCGAAAAGGTGATCGTCGGATGGCCCGCGATATGAGCTTCAAAAGCGGCATCCTCGACGAGTGACTTGAGGCTGACCGGCGTGGGTTGCGGTACGCTGGCGGCCTCGCGCCCATAGTCGAGCACCGATTGGGCAAAGCCGATGGCCCGGTCGAGCGTCGTCACGAGGCGTGGCGCCAGGCGCTGCACTTTTGGGTCATCGAGCGTCGCCACCTGGTCGGAGAGCAATTGCGCCGAGGTCAGCGTGTTTCTCAGGTCATGATTGATTTTGGCGACCGCAAGCCCGAGATCGGCCAGATGCCGCTGCTGGCGCAGCATGGCGAACAGCTCGCTTTCCATGGCCGAAAGCTCGCGCTCAAGCGTTCCGATTTCGTCGGCGCGCTGCGTCGGCGCCAGAATCAGCGTGGCGTTCTCCGGCGCTTTGCGGAATTTGAGGATATTGGTGGTGAGCCTTTGCACCGGCAGGATGAAGAGCCGGCTCACCAGCATATAGAGGGCAAAAGCCGTAACCGCAGCAATGCCAAGCGAAGCCAGGACGATATTTCGGGAGTAGTCGATCATGTCGCGGCGTAGCGGCTGCTCGGACATGAGGATTTCAACAAGGCTCTCGTCGAGGTCGCCCTCACCCACGATGCGCAGGGTTCGCCCCGGCCCGGCAAAGAGCGTATCAAGCGCGCCGATGATCAGGCTCGGCAAGTCACGCTGGCGCATGTCGGCGGTAACGACACTTTCCGGCGTCACCGGCTCGGCAAGCTCGATGAGCTGGCTTTGGCCGGCGCGGCGATAGACGATCGCGTAGGCGCCGGCGGAGGTCAGCAGGCGATCTGTCAGGCTGCGCGGCAAGGCCATGACGTCAGGCACGGCATCGAGCACCCGCGCCGCCACAATGCCGACACGCAGCCGGTCATCGAGCCAGGAGGCGCGAAAGGTGGCCAGCGAGGGCAGGTAGACGATGACTTCGACGAGCAGAATCACCGCGATGATGGCGGCGATCAGCTTGTTCGAAAGACCGGAAAACCGGCCCGGTGTGACATTGGATTCGTCTGTCATCGCGACTCGATCATAGGAGATGACAGGCCCGGGCGTCAGCCCCTCGGCCTAAAGCCCCAGCCAGCGCCGTAGCGTCCGACCACCCTGCCCTTTAGTCGATACGTTTCGGGCGGCGAGATAGTTCTCTCCAAGACGCGAAAAAACCTCGAAAAGACTGGGACGCGGCAGCGGCAGATCGGCCAGGCCGGCAAGCCCGATCTTGCGGCTCATGGCCAGAGCCAGAGTTCCGGCCAATTCAGCCGCAAAGGGATCGACCACGCAGGCGCGCTGGATCTGGCCCTTGCCGTCGAGCGTCAGCTTGACGAGACCGCGGTCATTGCCCATGGCCGCCGCGCGATCGTTTTCCGCCATGTTTTCCCGCAGGATCGTGTCTCCGGCGCGAGCCTTGCCGGCCCGCGGCGCGAGCGGCCCGATCTGGGCGATGCCAGGTTCAGTTTCGACCAGGCGCGGAACAGGGAAATCCACATTGCTTCGGCGCCGCCCCAGCAGGGCGTCGACCGCGGCGCGCCCATGCGCACGCGCTGCACTCCAGTCTTCCTGGCCAGCAGCAATGCCGACGGGGCGAATGGTCCGGGACGAATTGGCGCCCGGTCTCAAGCGCGCCTTGGCAATGTCGAGTTCGCCGAGGTCAACCTTTCGGCCCGCCGATACCAGCACATGGGAGGCATCGAGCGTTTCGCGAACACCGCCTTCCGCCTCGATCTCGATGCCGATGCCCTGCGAGCGCTTGTTGATCGCTACGACGCGCGCGCCCGTCCGAACCGATATGCCTTCATCGGCAAATGCCGCCAGCAGCAACGAAACCGCTTCGGGATCGAAGTCGGGCAAAAGCGGCCCATGCGGCACAAGCGTCACTGCCGCGCCAAACCGGCGCTGCAATTGAGCCTGCTCGACCGCGGCGGCATCCGAGCCGATTATGACGAGGTGCGTGAGCTTGCGCTGGTTTTCGAGGATCGAATCCAGCGTGAAGACGTCAATATCGCCAAGCCCCGGAATATCGGGAATGGCAGGCGCTCCACCGATGGCGATAACGATCTTGCCCGGCTTGATGGTGATATCACCCACAAGTACCGATCGCCCATCGACGAAGCTGACCGCGCCCCGCATCACCGTGACGCCCTGCGCGGTAAGAATCTCGGGCGAGGTCGCCCGGATGCGATTCTCAACCAGCCGCGTCGCGCGCTCGGCCACCTGCTTGGCAGAAAGCTTGAATTCGGACGCACCCACGCCCAATTCCGGCGCGCGCCGCATGTCCTGGGCCCGTTTGGCGCTTTGCACGAGCGAAGCCATGCGTAGCGCCTGCTGCGCAGCATCGCCCTGCTCAGGCCGGTCTCGATCGGCAAGAACGACGCTGGCGCCAAGACGCCGCGCATAAAGGGCCAGATCGACACCGAGCGTCCCGGCACCAATTATGCAAAGGTCAGGAGATGTGGACACGAGCCAGATTCCGCGGCGGGCTAAACAATGGCCCACTTATGCGGTCATATAAGGAGCCTGACAACAGGCTGGAAAGCACAAGGTTTGGGCCCATCGCGCGTTGACTTGGCCTATGCTTTTCCCTATAGACGCCACGAACAAAGCTGGCGCGCCCTGCCCGTCGGCCGGACAAGTTTATGCGCATATGCGCCAGATATAGAGGAACCGTGCTTAAGCGCGGTTGAAAGTCATGAAGCGTACTTATCAGCCCAGCAAGCTCGTGCGTGCTCGCCGTCACGGTTTCCGCGCCCGTATGGCCACCAAGGACGGTCGTGCGATTCTGAACCGTCGTCGTCGCGACGGCCGCAAGAAGCTCTCGGCCTAAGGCTGTTGGCCGGATGACGGCCGACGCGCAAAAGGTCGCGACATTGCGCCGTCTCCGGCGGCGCTCGCAGTTTTTGAGGGCAGCCCGGGGCAATCGCGCCGGGCGCTCTGCGTTTGGGCTGCAGGTTATTGCAGCCGAAGACGAATTGCCCGGCGTGGGCTTCACCGTCACCAAGAAGGTGGGCAATTCGCCAGAGCGCAACCGCATGAAGCGCCGTCTAAGGGCTGCTGCGGCAGCGTGTGCCGATGACTTTCGGCCCGGCCATGACTATGTGCTGTTGGCAAGGCGCGAGGCCCTGAGCTCGCCCTTTGCCAAAATGATCAAAGACCTCAACGGTCTCATCGCCAAAGTCCATGACACAAATGTGCGTGACACAAAGGCGGATGATAATCGGACAGGGACCGGGCGTGGCCCACGGAACGCGACACCATGAATTCTGATAATCGCAATGTGATTCTTGCCGTCGTGCTGAGCATGCTCGTGCTGTTCGGCTGGCAGTTCTTCGTTGCCGGACCGCAGATGGAACGCCAGCAGCGGCAAAATGAAATTGCCGCCCAGCAGCAGGCTGAACAGGCCGCTCTCGCTGTGCCCGCGACCAGCGCCGATGGCACGCAGGTGGCCGCCACCGACCAGCCGCTTTCCTCGCAGACCTTTGCCGACCGCCAGAGTGCCATCGCCGCCTCCACGCGCGTCGCGATCGACACCGAGGACCTTTCAGGCTCGATCAACCTGACCGGCGCCCGCATCGACGACCTGCGCCTTGAAAAATATCGCGAAACCGTCGACCCCGATTCTCCGATCATCACGCTCCTGAGCCCCTCGGGGGCGCCGGGCGGATACTATATCGAGCACGGCTGGGCTCCGGCCGCCGGCGCCACGGTCACCCTGCCCGACGCCAACACCGTATGGACGCTGGAAGGCGACGCCACCACGCTGACCGCCGCCACCCCGGTGGCGCTGCGCTACGACAATGGCCAGGGCCTGATTTTCCGCCGCACTATTGCGGTCGATGATCGCTACCTCTTCACCATCACCCAGTCGGTTGAAAATGCCGGCACGGGCGATGTTGCGCTCTTCCCCTATGCCCGCGTCGTGCGCCAGGGCACGCCCGCCGTGCAGAATTTCTTCATCCAGCATGAAGGCCCCATCGGCGTTCTGGGCACCTATAACTATGTCGCGCGCAAGTACCACGACCTCCAGAACGAGCGTCAGGTCGACTTCTCCTCGACCACCGGCTGGCTCGGCATTGCCGACAAATATTGGGCGACCGCCGTGCTGCCCAAGCCCGACGCCGCCATCAATGCGCGCTTTGCCTATTCGAGCCAGGGCACCCTGCCCATCTACCAGTCCAACTATGTCGAGACCCAGCCGGTTGTCGTTCCGGCCGGAGGCACGGCAACGAGCGAAAGCTATGTTTTTGCTGGCGCCAAGGAAGATGCAGTCATCTCCGCCTACCAGACCGAGCATGGCTTTGACCGTCTCGAACTGCTGATCGACTGGGGCTGGTTCCACTTCCTCACCAAGCCGATGCACTGGCTGCTGGTGACGCTCTACGGTCTTCTCGGCAATTTCGGTCTCGCCATCCTTGCCGTGACCGTGATCGTCAAGGCGCTCTTCTTCCCGCTCGCCAACCGCTCCTATGCGTCCATGGCCGCCATGCGCCGCGTGCAGCCGGAAATGAAGGCAATCCAGGAACGTCTCAAGGACGATCGTCCGGCCCAGCAGCAGGCCATGATGGAGCTGTACAAGAAGGAAAAGATCAATCCGCTCTCGGGTTGCTGGCCGATCCTTATTCAGATCCCGGTCTTCTTCGCGCTCTATACGGTTATCTTCATCTCCATCGAGATGCGCCACGCGCCGTTCTTTGGCTGGATTCAGGATCTTGCCGCGCCCGATCCGACCAACATCTTCACCCTGTTCGGCCTGATCCCGTGGACCCCGACTGCCCTGCCCTTCATCGGCTCGTTCCTGCATCTCGGCATCTGGCCGGTGATCATGGGCATCACCATGTGGGTGCAGATGAAGCTCAACCCGCCGCCGCCGGATCCGACCCAGGCGATGATCTTCAACTGGATGCCGATCATCTTCACCTTCATGCTCGGCGCCTTCCCGGCCGGCCTCGTGATCTACTGGGCCTGGAACAATACGCTGTCGGTGACCCAGCAGTGGTTCATCATGAAGCGCCACGGTGCCGAGGTGAACCTGTTCGGCAATATCCTGGACAGCTTCCGCAAGAAGCCCAAGCCGGCAGAAAATTCAAAGAGCTGACGACATTCCCGCACCATTCGGGGCCCGCTGGAAAACCCAGCGGGCCTTGTCTTTGAGGCCGAGGACCACATGACAGAAATCAATTATCCCACCGACCTCATCGAACGCGGCCGCCTGATGTTTGCGCGCCCGATTCTGTTCACCAAGGGCTGCGTCAGCCTGGCCGACCTGCCGCCCATGGATCGCGTTGAGATCGCCTTTGCCGGCCGTTCCAATGTTGGCAAGTCGAGCCTGATCAACGCGCTCTGCGGCACGTCCAATCTGGCGCGCACCTCCAACACGCCGGGCCGTACGCAGGAACTCAACATTTTTGAGAGCCAGAGCGAAAACCTGCGCATCGTCGACATGCCCGGCTATGGCTATGCCAAGGCGCCGGAGCCGAAGGTGAAAGCCTGGACCAAGCTGGTCCATCAGTACCTGGTGGGCCGCGCTACCCTGCGCCGCGTCTATGTCCTTATCGACAGCCGCCACGGCCCCAAGGACAATGACATCAGCGTCATGAACGAACTGGACCACGCGGCCGTGAGCTATCAGGTCGTGCTGACCAAGGCCGACAAGCCCAATTCGGAGGATGTCGAAAAGGCATTGGCGGCCACCCGCTGGGCCATTGCCAAGCGTCCCGCCTCCCACCCCCATGTCCTGCTCACCTCCAGCGAGAAGGGCACGGGCATTAAGGACTTGCGGACCGAAATCGCCATGCTGCTCGCCAGCAGCGGCGTATAAGACAAGAAAAAGGCGCATCCTCTCGGATGCGCCTCTTTTGTTTCTATTCGTTCCGATCAGGCAGCGTAACGCGCCTGCACTCTGGCGGCGCCCAATTCGAACACCGCAACAATCTCGTCGAGCTCAGCGGCCTGGTTTTCCGTCTGTTCGATGGCGGCATTGGTTTCTTCCACCAGTGCCGCATTGTGCTGGGTGATTTCGTCCATCTGCCGTACGGCGGTGCTGACTTCCCCAATGGCGATAGCCTGCGAACGGCTGGCCTCAGCGATCTCCCCGATAAGCTTCGCACTCTCGCGCACCGAGAGGTTGAGCGTCGAAATTTGCCCCGCGATCTGCATGACAACCTGCGTGCCGGCCTGCACTTCGCCAGCGGAAATCTCGATCAGCTGCTTGATCTCGGCCGAGGCTTCGGCCGCCGACTGAGCCAGACGCCGCACTTCAACCGCGACCACGGCAAAGCCCTTGCCAGCTTCGCCGGCACGCGCGGCTTCCACCGAGGCGTTGAGGGCAAGCAGGTTGGTCTGGAAGGCGATGTCATCGATCATGCCGATGATATTGGAAATCTTCGACGAGGACGTGGAAATCTGTTCCATGGCCTTGTTGGCCGCCTCCATGGCCGAACCGCTCTCAACGGCGATGCGCGAGGCATTGCCCACCGAACGGTCGGCTTCCTGGGCGCGATGAGCGTTCTCGGTGACGGTGCTGGAAAGGCTCGAAACCGTCGAAGTCGTCTGCTGCACCATGGCCGCCTGGCGGCTGGTGCGCTCGGCGAGATCGTTGGAGCCGGCCAGGATTTCACCGGTGGCGGTCTTGAGGCGATGCGAGGTTTCCTGCAGGCGCCCCATCACATCAGTCAGCCGATCGGCCACCGCGTTGGTATTGTCCTGCAACTCGGCAAAAGCACCCTGGAATTTGCCGGTCACTCGCTGGCTGAGATCGGCTTTGGCCAGGGCCGAAAGCACGTGCCCTGTATCCGTCAGGCCCTTGTCGACCGCGTCAAGCAGCGCATTGACCTCGGCGGCGAGGCTCTTGAGTTCTTCCTGAGAATAGTCGGCCGCAACACGACGGCTCAGTTCGCCAGCCATGACGGCGTGGATCGTGTCCTTGAGATCGTCGGTCAGCCGATCCGATGCACGGCGGCGCTGACCGCTCTCGGCATTGCGCTGCTTGTCGGCGTTTTCAAGCGCCGCCTGTTCGATCAGCGCGCCACGGAAGCTGGTGAAGGCGTCGAACATGACGGTGAGTTCGTCCTGCACCTTCTGGACCGGAATATCGACCTCGGTATTGCCCTTCGCCAATTCGCCGGTGATCGTAACCAGCTGATCGAGGCGCGCCGAAACCACCTTGCGGAAGAAGAGGAATACGGTGAAACAGCCTGACGCCGCGCCGACACCGGCGAGGATCAGCGTGATGATGGCAAAGCTCTGGGCACCCGCCAACCGCGTGAGCCCTTCCTGCATGTCTTCAAAGACCGACTTTTCAAGCGCCGTCGCTTCGACAATGACGCTGTCATAAGCGGCGTCGAACGCGGCGTCGGCGGCAGACCCTGCGCCTTCATCGCCCTTGCCGAGATTGGCATAGCGCTGTTCGGCAGCCGTTCTGAAATCAACGAGCGATTGCAAGACCTTGGGACCGGCCGCCTGGACGGCAGGATCTTCCGAAGCAAAATAAACGGCGCCGGCAATATCGTCGCCCTGTTCGATCGCCGCGAGATAGGCTTCGGCCGTGTCGAGATAGGCCCAGACATTGGCGACGTCTTCGCCGGCATCGCCCATCATGATTTCTTCGAAATAGAGATGGGCAGACGTCGCGTTGAGCTTGATCTCCATGGCCGCCTTGACGTGCGGCGAGAGGAGCGCGCCGACCTCGTTGCCGCGATCCCCGAGGGATTTGGCGGCGAGCAGCGCGAGGCCGCCGAGTGCCGCGACGACGACACCGAAACCGAGAAAGACGATGACAAGTTTTTTGGTGATCGAGAACCGGCTGAAGCGGAACATTGGATGAGACCTGGGGCAGGATTTATTGCCCCCAGCCTCACCGATCTTGGTTAATGCCGCCTTGATTCCAGCAGCTTACGCGGCGTTTCCGCGAAAGAACTTGCCGATATAGTCGGCCGTTCGAGCGCTGTCCGAGCTTTGCGCAAAAGATGCGACACCCTGCTCGACAACCTCGTCGGGCGCGCGGCCACGGCGCAATTCGACCAAAGCCAGGGCATAGTCATCGAGGAATTCAGGATGCGGCTGAAAACTTAAAGCCTTGCCGGACTTGTAGAAAAGGCCGGCATTGGGCGTGAAGTCCGAGGCGAGGATCACCTCGGCTTCGGCCGGCGGCACGATCACCTGGTCCTGATGCGAACAGGCGATGGCCAAGGTTTCCGGGGCGCCGGCCATGAAATCGGGGCGGCTCGCGACGCGATAGGCATGGCGGCCGAGACCCCAGCCTTTCTCGGACTTTCGGACATCTCCGCCCAGCGCATCGGCCATGATCTGGTGGCCGAAGCAGATGCCAAGCATGGGCGTCTTGGCCGAATAGGCGCGGCGGATGAATTCGCGCAGCGGCGGCAACCAGTCATGGTCCTCATAGACACCGGCCGGCGAACCGGTGATGACAATGCCCTCTATGCGTGAGGGATCGGGTAGCAGACTGTTGTCATATGCGGTCACCACCTCGTAGCTAAAGCCATTTTCGGTGCTGTCGAACATGCGTTCGAACATGGAATGGTAGGGACCGAAATTATTGCGAAGCGGTTCGGGGACATCCCCGGTCTGGATGATGGTGAGGCGCATCTGGTTTTTTGGTGTTTTGGAGCTTGGCCACACCTAGCGAGGTTCGGGGCTGGAGATCAACACCGTATCACCTCAACCCAGCCATGCCGCCCCTTCAGGCGGTCGGCTCAAAACGCAGCGCCAGGCCATTGATGCAGTACCGAAGCCCGGTCGGGGCCGGTCCGTCGTTGAAGACATGCCCCTGATGGCCACCGCAATTGCTGCAATGGACCTCGGTGCGAACCATGCCCAGAGTATTGTCCTCGGTCGAGCCGATGGCGCCGGGAACAAAGTCCCAGAAGCTGGGCCAGCCGGTGCCGCTGTCGAACTTCTTTTCGGATTCGAAGAGGATCTGGTCGCAGCCGGCGCAATGGAATTTTCCGGCCCGATGCTCGTCATTGAGCGGCGAGGTGAATGGGCGTTCGGTGGCTTCGTGACGAAGGACGTCATACGCCGCCGGATCGAGCTTTGCCTTCCATTCTTCGTCTGTGAGCTTGAACGGGAAGTCACCCTCGGCAGCACGCGGTTGGCTTGCCGAGCGCCAGAGGGAGAAGACCGAGAGCGCGGCCACGGCCGTACCGCCCAAGAGAACTGCGCGTCGGGTAAGCTGCATTTTCATTGTCTCCCTGCCCCCAGCATAGACCAATCCGGAGTGAACTTTCCTCAAGAAAGCGAGAGGCCCCGCCCGGGGGAAGCGGAGCCTCATGACCTCATTCGGCGGGATGCCGAAGAAGGTTACATCTTCGGGGTCAGCACCGCGTCGATGACATGGATGACGCCGTTGGACTGGATCACGTCGGCAATGGTGACATTGGCCACGGTGCCGTTTTCATCGGTGATCGTCACCTTGCCGTCAGCAGCCTTGAGGGTCAGCTTGCAGCCACCGACCGTGTCGGCGATATGCTCGCCACCATCGGCTTCGACCATGCCCACGATGTCGGTGGAGAGCGCCTTGGCCGCGATGACATGACAGGTCAGAATCTTGGTCAGCATGTCCTTGTTTTCGGGCTTCAGCAGATTTTCGACGGTGCCGGCGGGCAGAGCGGCGAAAGCCTCATTGGTCGGGGCGAGAACGGTGAAGGGGCCAGGGCCCGAAAGCGTTTCAACAAGGCCGGCAGCCTGGACGGCAGCAACCAGCGTCGTGTGATCAGCCGAATTGACGGCGTTTTCGACGATGTTCTTGTCGGCGAACATGGCAGCGCCGCCGACCATCGGATTGTCCTGGGCAAAGACGGAGCCGCTGAGAGCGCCAAAGGACAGAATTGCCGCGACGGATACGGCGCGCAGGGAAATGGTCATTTGGGAGTTCCTTCCTGTTTTATTTCTTGCCCGATCATTTTCGGGTCACAGGGAGGTACGGAGGGGTAGCCGGGGGAGTTTCAGGATTTTGGGCGGTATATTTTTCGCGAATTCTGAAACTGTTTGGGGGGAAGTTTCGTATGCGCGGGCGGCAACGCTCTCAACCACCGAACGTCATCCTCGGGCTTGACCCGAGGACACTTCGCGATGCAGGGCAAAAGTAGGGGGCCCTCGGGTCAAGCCCGAGGGTGACGACCTGTGCGGTGACGGCAGGCGCTTCGTAAGAGAGCAGACCTAAATCTTCGTGACCGCGCCCTGTGCCACGACCGGGCCGGTTGGTACGCCCGCGGGTGCACCGCCCTTGGGTTCGAGGGTGATGGCCAGGACCGAGCCTTCGCCCCAACCGGCGCGCACCGCGTCCGAGAGTTCCACCGTGCTGCGCGCATTGATCGGCACGACGCCCATGGAGATGGGAGAGCCACCGCCCTGGATGGCCCAGAGCTCGTAATCATTGTTCGGCAGCGCCTCGCCCGAAAGGGCGGTCAAGCGAACCGCACCCGAGCCATCGTAAAGCGCGAGGAACTGCACGTCGCTGCCTTCGGCCCGTAGTGCTGCCACCAGCTGATTGGCGAGCGCCGATGAGTCGGGCCGCGGCTGCAGAACCGAGAAGCCGACTGCGACGGCGGCAACGGCGAGGGCCCCAGCCGCCACTGAGCGCCAGAGGGCAAGACTATCCCACCAGGACCCGCGCTTTTCTTCTCCGAACAACCGAGTTTCGATTCTTGGAAGGATGTAAGCGGGCGGCGCAGCGGGCTCGAACTGTTCGTCGAGCCCGGCAAAGTGGCTGGCCCAGAAATCATGTTCGCGCTGCAGCTGCGGATCATCGGCAATGCGCCGGCCAACGGCCTCATGCGCAGAGGCATCGAGCAGGCCGAGGACATATTCCGCAACTGTCGCGCGGCCGTCATCCCCCTCGTGTTTGTCTTGTGCGCTCATGACGTCAGGCACTCTTTCAACTTCATTAGGCTTCGCCGCAGCCAGGTCCGCATGGTATTGAGCGGAACAGCATGGCGCTGGGCCAATTCTTCGTAGCTGAAACCGTCGAGATAGGCCCCGCGCACCGCCTCGGCACGATCAGGCTCCAGCGTGCCGAGACAATTCGCGATCCGTGCGCTGTCTTCGGCCTGCTCGACCTGTCGCTCGGGACTGGGACCCAGATCGGCAATATCGAGGGCTGCATCGATGTCTTCGCTGATGGGCCTTCTAACCCGCACCCTGTCGAGTGCATGATTGCGGGCCACCGCAACAAGCCAACTGATCGGGCTGTACTGACCGGCCACATAGCGGTCGGCTTTCTGCCAGATCTTGATGTAGATTTCCTGGATCGCTTCCTCGGTTTCGGCTCTGTCCCTCAAGATACGGAGGGCCACTCCGAAAAGTTTCGCGCTGGTCCTTGTGTAGAGCTGCCGAAAGGCGCCGCGGTCACGCAGGGCGCAACGGACGATCAGGTCCGCAATTTCGGCTGTGTCCGCGTGCATTGACATGGGTCTAATACCCCCTCTTGCCGACATATTCCCCTATGTCCGCCATTCCTGCTACGCAAATCGGGGAGAAACGGATCAACGGCCATGATTTTGTCGCCGCAGGTCATTTATAGACGGCGCAAAATGCACTAGACCCTTTGCCCGTCCGCAGGTCTTCTTGAGGAAACCACACCGCCCATGTCTGACCAAGATACGACGACCGACCGCTTCAGCCACGATGCCGGCATCCTCGCCCAGGCCCTGCCCTATATGCAGCGCTATGAAGGCAAGACTGTCGTCGTGAAATATGGTGGCCATGCCATGGGCGACCTGAAGCTCGGCCAGGCCTTTGCCCGCGATATCGCGCTCCTGAAGCAGTCCAAGGTCAACCCCATCGTCGTGCATGGCGGCGGGCCGCAGATTGCCTCGATGCTGAAGAATCTCGGCATCGAATCCAAGTTCGAAGGCGGCCTTCGCGTCACCGATGCGCGGACCATGGAAGTGGTCGAGATGGTCCTGGCCGGCTCGATCAACAAGGAAATCGTCGCGCTGATCAATGCCGAAGGCGAATGGGCCATCGGCCTCTGCGGCAAGGACGGCAACATGGTCTTCGCCCGCAAGGCGGAGAAGAAGGTGAAAGACCCCGGCTCCAATATCGAGCGTGTGCTCGATCTTGGTTTCGTCGGCGAACCCGTCGAAGTCGACCGCACCCTCCTCGACCTTCTCGCCCGCTCGGAAATGATTCCGGTCATCGCCCCGGTCGCTCCGGGTCGCGATGGCAATACCTACAATATCAATGCCGATACCTTTGCCGGCGCCATTGCCGGCTCGCTCGGCGCCAAGCGCCTCTTGTTCCTGACTGACGTGCCGGGCGTGCTCGACAAGAATGGCAAGCTCATTCCGGAACTCAGCGTCGCCGATGCCAAGGCGCTGATCGCCGACGGCACGATTTCGGGCGGCATGATCCCCAAGGTCGAAACCTGCCTTGAAGCCCTCGATAGCGGCGTCGAAGGCGTCGTGATCCTCAACGGCAAGATGCCCCACGTGGTTCTGGTCGAGCTGTTCACCGAATTCGGTGCCGGCACGCTGATCGTTCGCTGATCGGCATCGCCCCATGCTCTGTCAAAAGGCCGGAACCCGTTCACAGCCAACGGTGTTTCGGCCTTTTGCGTGCTGGCTTGTGAGGCACCTTGGGCACTGAGTTCTTTGTTTTCGCGCTGGTGGGGTTTCTCGCCCAGATCGTCGATGGCGCATTGGGCATGGCCTATGGCGCTGTCAGCTCGACCATGCTGCTGTCCTTCGGCGTGCCACCGGCCGCCGCTTCGGCCAGCGTGCACGCCGCCGAAATGTTCACCACTGCCGCCTCAGCCACGAGCCATGTGCGCCACCGCAATGTGAACTGGCGCCTGTTCTGGCGACTGGCGCCCGCCGGCATTGTGGGGGGCGTGCTCGGAGCCTACGTGCTGACATCCATTGATGGCGCGATGCTCCGCCCGTTCATCACGGTCTATCTCGGGCTTTTGGGCGTCTACATCCTCTACCGCGCCTTCCGCTCCAGCAAACCCTATCACGAGCCCAAGACCCAGGTGGTTCTGCCGCTCGGGGTTGCCGGCGGCTTTGTCGATGCGGCAGGCGGCGGCGGATGGGGTGCAGTGGTCACCTCGAGCCTGATCGGCTCGGGCGGCGCGCCGCGCTATGTGGTGGGCACGGTCAATACTGTCGAGTTTTTTGTCACCACGGCCATTTCCATGGCCTTTATCACCGCGCTCATGACCGGGCATTGGGCCGATGCCGAGGGGATCGGCCCGCATTTGTGGTCGGTCGCGGGGCTGGTGGCCGGCGGCATTCTCGCCGCACCTCTGGCCGGCTTTGTGGTTCGCATCTTGCCGGCAAAGCGGCTGATGCTGCTGGTGGGCACGCTGGTCGTGGCCCTGGCCGGCTACCAGACCTGGGAACTATTGTTCAAGGCCGCATGAAAAAGGGGCCGCGCATTGCGCGGCCCCTTCCTATTACGCTTCCACCAATACCGGCTGCGGTGCACTGCCCGGCTTCTGACCGCCCGAGCGCTTGAAGGCGAAGGCGAGGAAGAAGACGAGGCCAAAGCTGACCACCTGATACCAGAGCGCCAGCGAGGCGGCACTGCCGAAGGCTGCCGCGGGCGTGCTGCCGCCGGCAAAGGCGCCGCCGAGATGGGTGAAGAAGATTTCGCCGATGATCGCCACGCCGAGCGCGCCACCGACCTGCTGGAAGGCCTGGAGGGCGCCCGAACCGGCACCGGCATCACGCGGCGGCACATTGCGAAGCACGAGCTGGAACAGCGAGGAGAAGCCTGTGCCAAGGCCAATGCCGGCGATCAGCAGCGGCACGAAGAAGCTCCAGCTATTGATGGTGTCGCCGGCAGCACCGATGATGAAGTGCAGCGAGCCGATGCCACCCGCCAGCATGAGACCGGCAACGCCGAGACGCGCGCGCAGATAGTTCGAGCCGAAGCGGCCGGCGATCAGCGAAGCGATCAGCACGCCCACCGAGAAGGGCGTATTGGTGAGGCCCGATTCCAGCGGCGTCATGCCGAAGCCGCTCTGCAGCAGGAGCGAGATGATCATGAACATGCCCGGAATGCCCGAGGCATAGATGGTCACGACAAAGGCGCCGAACATGAAGTCGCGGTTCTTGAGGAGGTCGTAGTTCAGGAGCTGCGGCAGGCCCGCATCGGCGCGGCGCTTGGTCCAGAGGACGAAGAGGCTGATCAGCACCAGACCCGCGGCGATGAGCCCAAAAGCCCAGAGCGGCCAGCCATAGGCGCGGCCTTCGACGATGGGAAAGACCACCGCGACAATGCCGAGGCCGAAGAGGCCAATGCCGATGAAATCGTTCTTGAGGTCCGGATGGCCGGGGAGGCGCGGAATGAGGAACCAGCCGGCGACCACGGCGGCAATGCCGACGGGCACGTTGACGAGGAAGATCGGTTCCCAATCGAGGCCGAAGATGTGGGCTTCGATGAGGAGACCTCCAAGGATCGGGCCGCAGACCGAGGCGAGGCCGGCGGTGAGGCCGAACAGCGAAAAGGCCTGGCCGCGTTCATGCGGCGGGAAGGTGACGGTGGCGATCGCCAGGACCTGCGGGGTCATCATCGCGCCGGCAAGGCCCTGGATGACGCGGGCGACGATCAGCATTTCGATGGAGCTGGCCATGCCGCAGAGCGCCGAGGCAGCGGTAAACGCAGCAACGCCCCAGAGGAAGAGGCGGGTTCGGCCAAGGATGTCGCCGAGGCGGCCGAAGGGCAGCAAGCCAAGGGCAAAGGCGAGGACATAGGCGGCGACGACCCATTCGATCTGGTTGTCGGTGGCGCCGAGGTTTTCGCGCATGGAGGGGAGCGCCACATTGACGATGGTGACGTCGATCAGATTCATGAAATTGGCGATCAGCAGCACGAAAAGGCCGATCCAGCGGCGTGGATCGGGTGGCGCATCAGCCGCATGGGCGTGAGGAGAAGACATGGATTCTAGCCTTGTACGGAAACGGGGAGAAAGAAGGCGCGCTCAAGCTCGGCAATGACCGGTTCGAGCGAAGCGCGGCGATGGGGGCGCCAGCAATCGGAAAGGGCGGCGGTGACCATGATGGCCGCGGCGGCCGGGTCGATGTCGCGGCGGAAGGAGCCATCGTCGATGCCGGTGCGGAAGATTTTGGTGAACTGGCCGGTCCAGAACGCCTGCATGGGCAGGATGATCTCGGCAATGGACGGATCGCGGCGGGAGAGGTCGACGAGTTCGCTGAGCACCCCGATCAGCTCGGGCGTCTCGGCGACGATCTCGCGGAACTCGTTGAACTCCTGGCGGAGCTGTTCGCCGCCATTGAGGCCCTCCTTGGGGTGACGGAGCGCCTGGGCCTTGAAATCATCGCGGAGGGACGCCGCGACCAGGGTCACCAGCGCCTCCTTGCTCGGCACGTGATAGTGGAGCGTGGCGATATTGATGCCGACGCGCTCGGCGATATCGCGCGTGCGGAGGCCCTCAAGACCCTTCTCGATGATGAGGGCGCGGGCGGCATGGGCAATGGCAATGCGCCGCTCGTCGCCGCTTTCGCGCCTGGGAATCTGGGTCTGTTCGGGACACATGGGAGGTTCGGATTCTGGATTGGACGGCGCTTCAATACATCCGGCGAAATTATCAATCAATCATTTGATTGAGAAAACGTGCCATGCCTGAAACGCATGCAGCATTGCTATGGCCGGGCGTTGACATTTGCTGTCAGCAGGCGTCCTTCACCCCCATATTCTGGGAAGCCGTGCCATGACCGATTATGTGCGAAAAATCCTGACTTCAGCGGTTTACGAGGTTGCCGAAGAGACCGCGCTCGATCCGATGCGCCTGCTCTCGGCCAAGTTGGGCCAGGAGATTTTGCTCAAGCGCGAGGATTTGCAGCCGGTCTTTTCGTTCAAGATCCGCGGCGCGCATAATCGTATGAGCCAGCTGACGGCGGAGGAACGCGCGCGGGGCGTGATCTGTGCTTCGGCCGGCAATCATGCGCAGGGCGTGGCGCTGTCGGCGACGCGGCTCGGCGTGCGCGCCATCATCGTCATGCCGACGACGACGCCGGGGATCAAGGTCGATGCCGTGCGTCGGCTCGGCGGCGAAGTCGTGCTGTTCGGCGATGGCTTTGATGCGGCGCGAGCCCATGCCTCGGGGCTGGCCGAACGGCATGGCTATGTGTTCGTGCATCCGTTCGACGATCCCGATGTCATCGCCGGACAGGGCACGATCGGCATGGAATTGCTGCGCCAGCATCCGGGCGAGATCGGCGCCATCTATGTGCCCATCGGCGGGGGTGGCCTCGCGGCGGGTATCGCGGCCTTCGTCAAATTCCTGCGGCCCGAGATCAAGGTGATCGGCGTCGAGCCGGAAGAAGCGGCCAGCATGAAGGCGGCGATCGCCGCGGGCGGGCCGGTGGCGCTCGATCAGGTGGGGCTCTTTGCCGATGGCGTGGCCGTGCGGCAGGTGGGCGACGAGACGTTCCGGCTCTGCCGGGATCTGCTTGATGACATCATCACCGTCAGCAATGACGAAATCTGTGCCGCCATCAAGGACATCTTTGACGACATGCGCGCCATTGCCGAACCGGCAGGCGCGCTGGCCCTTGCGGGTCTGCGTCGCCATATCGAAATGGGCGCCACGCCCAAGGGTGCGTTGATCGCCATCAATTCGGGTGCCAATGTCAATTTCGACCGGCTGCGCTATGTCTCCGAACGCGCCGAGATTGGCGAGCGGGGCGAGGCCTTGCTGGCGGTGACCATTCCCGAAGTACCGGGCAGCTATCGCGCCTTCATGCGCCTCCTTGGTCGGCGCGCCATCACCGAATTCAACTATCGCTATGCCCATGCCAGCGCCGCGCACATCTTTGTCGGCGTAAAGCTGTCGCAGGGCGACAAGGAAAAGCGCGAGATCATCGATCTTCTCACCGCCGACGGGCTCGGCGTCACCGACATGACCGACAATGAGGTGGCAAAGCTGCATGTGCGCTACATGGTGGGTGGGCGCGTCGCGGGGCTTAGCGATGAAATGCTCTTCCGCTTCCAGTTCCCCGAACGGCCCGGCGCTCTCCTGACCTTCCTCGAAGGGCTCAACGACGCCTGGAACATTTCCCTCTTCCACTACCGCAATCATGGCGCCGATTATGGCAGGGTGCTGGTGGGGGTTCAGGTGCCCGTCGACACGCGCGAGGACTTTTATGCCCATATCGACGCAATCGGCTTTCCCTATTGGAACGAAACAGAAAATCCCGCCTATCGGCAATTTCTTGAAACAAATTGAACCGATTTCCGTAAGACGAGTTCGACATGCAGGCGAAATAAAGCGTCACTATAAGCGTTGACGCAATTCCGCCGCACATCGACTGCAATTCACTGCCCAAGGGGCAATCAAACCGGGGGACAGCGCGGGGGTTGGACAGTTACCACCGCGCCCTTCACAACATCGAGGAAGACGCAGACCATGATGAAAATCAACAAGATCCAGGGCCTGATGCTGGCATCTGGCATGGCCACGCTTGCACTGATGCAGCCGGCCATGGCGCTCGACGCACAGACGTTCGTCGATCGTATCGCTGCGGTCTACAAGATTGGCGGCTATGACATCCAGTTCGGCGCTGCGACGCTCGATGGCGATACCATCACCGTCGATGGCGCGACCGTTGGTGTGACCGGGGTCGAGGAACCCTGGACCATCGACACGACCCTCACCTTTACCGGCGTTGTCGAAGGCGACGATGGCAGCTTCACCGCCGATGCCCTGACCATTCCCGATATCGACACCGAATTCGCCCAGGACCCGGTCGGTCGCGTGTCGCTGGTCGATATCTCGGCTACCGATCTCTACCTGCCGCCCGAAGACAAGGTGAATGTCACCGCCCTTCTCGAATCCGTCGGCAGCCTGACGACCGGCCCGCTGTCGGTGACCCGCGATGGCACCGAGGTGATTTCCTACGAGTCCATCGAGGCCCTGAACGAATTCTCCTATGACGATGCCAATGCGCTGACCGACATTGCCTCGACCTTCTCCGTCAATGGCATCTGGGCCGATCTCTCGACCGTCTCCGAAGAAGATGCGGAAGCCGGTGCGGTGATCGCGGCTCTCGGCCTGACCGAGATCAACGGCAATATCAGCCAGTCCATGACCTGGGGCATGACCGATGGTCACCTGGTGATCGACGACTTCCTCTTCGATTTCGCCGATATCGGCGCCATCAACTTCAAGGCCGACATTTCCGGCCTGACCCCGGCTGTGCTCGAAAAGATCTATGCCATGGACGCCGCCTCGTCCGGCTCGACGCCGGAAGAAGCCCAGGCCCAGCAGATGATGGTTGGCATGGAACTGCTCCAGGCCCTGACCCTGACCGGTTCGAGCCTGCGCTATGACGATGCCGGCCTTACACCAAAACTGCTCGACATGTTCGCCGCCCAGTCGGGTGCCGATCGCGCCACCTTCGTTGAAGGCCTCAAGGCCATGGTGCCCCAGCTGGTCGGCCAGGCCGGCATTCCGCCGCTGACCGATCTCGTTGTGCCGGCTGCCAATGCCTTCCTCGATGATCCCCAGAGCATCGAAGTCGCCGTGCGTCCCGCAACCCCGACGACGCTGCTCGTTCTCAGCGCCGCTGCCGCCAACCCGGCCGGCCTGATCTCCGCCCTGGGCCTGGCCGTCACGGCCAACCAGGCAGCTGCCGAATAACACGCTTTTGCGAGCCTCCCCTGGGAGGCTCGCATCCCACATGAAGTTTCAATCACTCTGTGGCACACTGCAGCAATGACCTCCGCTGCCCCAAAAGACCTCAACCACATCACCGACTGGGTTTTTGACCTCGACAACACGCTCTATCCGCGCGAGTGCAATCTCTTCGCGCAGATCGATGTGCGCATCACTCACTATGTGATGGATGTCACCCAGCTCGATTTCGACGCGGCCCGCACGCTGCAGAAGAGCTATTATCGCGACTTCGGCACCACGCTGAACGGGCTGATGAACCGGCACGCGATCGACCCCGACCATTTTCTCAATACCGTGCATGCCATCGACTACACGCCTGTCGACCCGCATCCGGTATTGATCGACACCATTCGCGCCCTGCCCGGCCGGAAATTCATCCTGACCAATGGCGATGTCGGCCATGCGCGATCGGTGCTCGGCCGGCTCGGCGACCCCGATCTATTTGAAGATGTCTATGACATCCGCGCCATGACCTATGTGCCAAAGCCGCATCGGGAGGCCTATGACGGCTTTCTCAATCGTCACGGGATTGATCCCGCAAAGGCGGTGATGTTCGACGATCTCGAAAAGAACCTCGTCGTGCCGCACGAGATCGGCATGTCGACGGTGCAGGTAGTGGCTGGCGAGGGTTTTGCTCATGATCAGGTGGAAGCCTGGGAACTGGGGCAATCGACCGGGCCGCATGTGCATCATGTGACTGGGGACCTCGCGGGGTTTCTGCGCAATTTGAAGTAAACGTGCCGAGGCCACGACACCACCTCACTGCTCCGTGTCATCCCCGCGAAAGCGGGGATCTCCGTTTCTGAAACAGGGATTCCCGCTTTCGCGGGAATGACATCGTGGGGAAGAAGGCATGTGGACGATTCCAATCGAACACGCGCAGCACTAAAAATACGTCGGATGCCAGTTGGACACCACAACATGAAAACCCTCCTCGCCGACGTCGCCGGCTTCCATCACGCCTGTGATCTTCCAGTGCTCGCAAAACCCCAATTCGTGCCGGAGCGTGCAGCCCTCCGCTCCGCCCTGCTCGCCGAAGAGTGCCAGGAAACCGTGGAGGCCCTCGAACGGGGCGACATGGAGAAGATCGCCGATGGCCTCGCGGACGTGATCTATGTCGCCGTGGGCGCTGCGCTCGAATTCGGCATTCCGCTCGACCGCGTCTGGGCCGAGGTGCATCGCTCGAACATGGCCAAGGTCGATCCGCAAACGGGCAAGGTCATCAAGCGCGCCGACGGCAAGGTGCTGAAGCCCGAGGGATGGACGCCACCCGATGTGGCAGGCGTTCTCGCCAGCACGGGCTGAAGCGCAAAACATTACCAAGTCTTATATTTGCGCCGCCCTCGGGCGGCGCTATGCTTAGCGCATGACCGACCTTCCGGGGCGGATGCCCCCGCCCATTCCCGACAAGTCCCCGACCCTAAAACAGCGCCTCGACAATCTCCGTCACCTCGGACGATTGATCGCGCAGATCTGGCGCACCAGCCGCCCCATGACTGCGGCCAGTATCGGCCTGCGGCTGATTGCGGCGCTGCAGCCCATTGCCGTACTCTACGCGGCAAAACTGATCGTTGACGAAGTGGTGCATCTCACCACCGTCGCCTCGCCCGGCCCCAGCCCCCTCGACTGGTGGAATGCCGGCCTGCTGACACCCGTGCTTGGCTATCTGCTGCTGGAAATGGTGCTGGTTCTGGCCAACGACGCGATCGGCCGGGCGACGGGCCTTGTCGATTCCATCCTTTCCGAACTCCATTCCAACCAGGTCAGCACCGAACTGATGGCGCATGCCGCCCGGCTCGACCTGATGCATTTTGAATCGGCCGAATATCAGGATCGGCTGGAACGCGCCCGGCGACAGGCGGCGGGACGCAATGCGCTCTTGAGCCAGCTTTTTGGCCAGGCGCAGGACATCATCACGGTCCTGACGCTGGCAGCGGGTCTTTTTGTCTTTGCGCCCTGGCTGATCCTGCTGCTGCCATTGAGTTTCATCCCCTCGATCTGGGGCGAAACGCGCTTCAACACCATGGCCTATATGGTGAGCCGCTGGCGCACGCCGGAACGGCGGGAGCTGGAATATCTGCGCTATATCGGCGCCAGCGCCGAGACCGCCAAGGAGATAAAACTCTTTGGGCTGGGCAACTTCCTGATCGAGCGGTTCAAGACGCTGGCTCATGGCATCTTCATCGAGAACCGCCGCATTTCGATCCTGCGCGCTGGCTGGGGCACGGTGTTCGCCACCATCTCCACCCTCGCCTATTATGCCGCCTATGCCTTCATCGTCTGGCGCACCATTATCGGGGACTTTTCCATCGGCGATCTCGCCTTTCTCTCGGGCTCATTCCTGCGGCTCAATGGCTTGTTTCAAAAAATCCTGCTCGGCTTTACCCAGATTGCCGGGCAATCCATGTTCCTTGACGACCTCTTTTCCTTCTTCGAGATCGAGCCGACCGTGCTGCCGCCGGCCCATCCCAAACCCTTTCCGGTGCCGATCCGCGAGGGGGTTCGGTTCGAAAATGTCGGTTTTCGCTATCCCGAAAGCGAGAACTGGGTGATCCGCAACCTCTCCTTCACGCTTAGGGCCGGCGAAACGCTGGCGCTGGTGGGCGAGAATGGGGCGGGCAAGACCACGATCGTCAAACTCCTGGCGCGGCTTTATGACCCGAGCGAAGGACGCATCAGCGTCGATGGTGTCGATCTCAAGGATATGGCGCCGGCCGAAATCCACGCGCATCTGGGCGTCATTTTTCAGGATTTCATCCGCTACAGTTTTACGGCGCGCGACAATATCGGGGTCGGCCGGGTCGAGGAGAAAAACAACCAGCTCCGTATCGATGCGGCGGCCGAACAGAGCCTTGCCGATGCCGTCATTTCGAAATTGCCCAAGGGATATGACCAGCAGCTTGGGCGGTTGTTCAAGCAGGGGCGCGACCTATCGGGGGGCGAATGGCAGAAGGTCGCCATTGCCCGCTCCTATATGCGCGATGCCGAATTGATCATTCTCGACGAACCGACCGCAGCGCTCGACGCCAAGGCGGAGGCCGAGGTTTTTGCGCGCTTCAAGGGGCTCGCGAGCGGCAAGACGGCCGTGATCATCTCGCACCGCTTTTCGACGGTGCGCATGGCCGACCGCATTCTGGTGCTGGAACACGGGGCTATTCTCGAAGCGGGCACGCACGAGGAATTGCTGGCCAAGAGCGGGCGCTATGCGGAGCTCTTTGAGCTGCAGGCTGCCGGCTATCGCTGAGCTTTGAGATAGTCCATGAGGCCCTCGGCTGCGGCGCGGCCGGTGGCGAACGAGGCGGTGAGCAGATAGCCGCCTGTGGGTGCTTCCCAATCGAGCATCTCGCCCGCGGCGAAGACGCCGGGCAAAGCGTTGAGCATGAAGTGTTCGTCGAGGCCGGAGAAGGCGACGCCGCCGGCCGAGGAAATGACTTCGGCTATGGGCCGGGGGCGTTGCGGCCGGATCGGCACAGATTTGATCGCGGCAGCCAGTGCATCGGGATCGAGGGTGTTGGCGTCCGTTCGGCATTCGCGCAGCAGGGCCACCTTGACCGGATCAAGCCCCGCGCCTTTGCGCAGGCGATTGGAAAAGCTCAGCTTCGTAGGCTGCCGGGCAAGGTCCTTCGCAAGCCGTTCGCGTGAGCGGCCGGGCACCAGGTCCACGTCCAGCACTGCGGGCTCTCCGGCGAGAAGGGCATCGCGCAGGGCAGCGGAATGGGCGTAGACGAGGCTGCCTTCAATGCCCCAGCGGTTGACGACGAACTCGCCGGGGATTGTGCCGGTGGTGCTGGTGGCGGTGACCGACTTGAGCGGCGAGCCGGCGAAGCGCTCGGTGAAACCAGTGCTCCAATCGACATCGAAGCCGCAATTGGCGGGAAGGAATGGGGTGACGGAAACGCCCTTGTCGCCCACCCATGGCACCCAGGCTGCGTCCGAGCCGAGCTTGGGCCAGCTGGCACCTCCGAGGGCGAGGAGGATGGCATCGAAGGCAAGGAGCTTTTCGCCGTCGGGCGTTTCGAAACGCAGTTTTGTGTCGTCGAACCCAGCCCAGCGATGGCGGGTGTGGATGGTAACACCCTTCTCATTCAGCCGACCGAGCCAGGCTCGGAGCAAAGGCGAGGCCTTCATTTCCTTGGGAAAGACGCGGCCGGAGGAGCCGACAAAGGTTTCGATGCCGAGGCCCAAACACCAGTTGCGCAGGTCTTCACTCGTAAAAGCATCGAGCGCCTTTTGGAGACGCGGAAGTGCTGTGCCATAGCGCGCGAGGAGGCTCGCGTGATCCTCCGCGTGAGTGATGTTGAGGCCGGATTTGCCGGCCATCAGCAGCTTTCGCCCCACGGTCGGCATGGCTTCGAAGAGCGTAACGGAGAGGCCGGCATCGGCCAGCACTTCCGCTGCCATCAGGCCGGCGGGTCCGCCACCAATGATCGCCACCTGGCTCACGCTTTGTCCTTCCAGATAAGAAGGGCGATCCTTAGCCAGTTTCGCGGGGCCGGCGCAAGGTGAGCGCATGTGGGAAAGCCGCAGCCCGCCGCTGGCCCCGTCCGCGGGGAGCCGCTAGTGTCGGCCCAAGTTTAGAGAACAAGACCTTCCATGATCACCTGCTTCGATATTGGCGGCACGACGATCAAGGGCGCCACCGCCACTGCGCCTGATAACCTGACCCCGCTCGGCCGCGTACCGACGCCGCGGGATGATTTTCCCGCCTTTGTCGAGGCCATTGCCGGGCTGGTTGAAAAGGGCGGTGCTGCTGATGGCAGTCCGGTGGCAATCTCGGTGACCGGGGTGGTCGATCCCGCGAGCGGCCATGTCACCTGCGCCAATATTCCCTGTATCGACGGGCGCCATCTGGCGCAGGAGCTTGAGGGCCATTTGGGCCGGAAAGTCTTCGTTGCCAATGACGCTGATTGTTTTGTTCTCGCCGAGGCGACGGCCGGCGCGGGACGCGAGCACCGCGTGGTCTTTGGGGCCATCATGGGCACCGGCGTGGGTGGCGGCATCGTCGTGGACAAGCGGCTCCATCCCGGCGCCGCAGGACTTGGCGGCGAATGGGGCCATGGGACAATCGTCGCTACCAAAGTCAGCGTGCCGCCCTATGACCTGCCGCACTTTCCCTGCGGCTGCGGGCTTTCGGGCTGTCTCGACACCGTCGGCGGAGCACGCGGTATCGAAAAGCTGCACCGGCATTTGCATGGCGCTGATCTTGCCAGCACTGCCATTGTCTCGGAATGGCTGGCAGGTGACGCCAAGGCCGCGGGCACGGTCGATCTCTTTATCGAACTTGTGGCCCAGCCTCTGGCGCTGGTGGTGAACATCGTCGGCCCCGACATCATCGCCGTGGGCGGCGGGCTCGGAAACAGTCACGAACTGATCGCCCGGCTCGATGCTGCGGTGCGCCCGCGCATCCTGCGCAAGATCGACCGGCCGCTGGTCGTGCCGGCGCAACTGACCGCCGATGCCGGGCTGATCGGCGCGGCGGCGCTTGGCTTGGCGGGAGGCGCGGCATGACTCTGCTCGAAATCTGCGTCGATACTGCCGCCGGTTTGCGCGCCGCCCATGCGGGCGGTGCCGATCGCATCGAACTCTGCGCGGCCCTTGAACTGGGCGGAACGACCCCGACGGCCGGCCTGATGGCACTGGCGGCGGAAATGGGCGTCACCGCCCGCGTCATGATCCGCCCCCGTGCCGGCGATTTCGTCTTCACGGGCGACGATCTCGACATGATGCGCGCCGACATCCGCGCGGTTCGCGCCCTCGGCCTTGAGGGCGTCGTGCTCGGCGCCAATCGGCCCGATGGCAGCCTCGATCTGGATATGCTCAGGGCCCTGGTAGCGGAAAGCCAAGGGCTCAAGAAGACGCTGCACCGCGCCTTCGATCTCGTCCCCGATATCACTGAAGCGGTCGAACAGGCCTTGGCCCTTGGTTTTGATACGATCCTGACCTCGGGCCGCGCCACCTCCGCTCTGGCCGGGCTCGATGACCTGGTTCTGGCCCGGCGCGTTGCGGCCGGACGCATCACCATCATGGCGGGCGCCGGGATCAATGCCGGCAATGTCGGCACCATCCTTGCTGCGGCTCCGCTGGGGGCCATTCACGGCTCCTGTTCGGCTCCAATCGAGGGCGACAGCGCCCCGGCAAAACGGCTCGGTTTTGTCAGTCCCGGCCGGCGGCAGACCGACGGTATCAGCGTTACTGCCCTCAAAACTGCTGTTCGCCAAGCAAAAGCCGCTTCTGCAAGTCTTTGAGCTGCCTATGATTTGGGCAATTCATAAGTGCTTCACCATACATTAAGAGGAAAACAATTACATTGCCGGAATAGACCGCCAGCTTCGCGATCAGAACGTGCATTGTCACGAAAATGAAATAAAGCGGCGGCGAAACCTCGGCCGTGCCCCCACGGCGTAGACTGAAAAGGTATTGTCGCATGCGCATTCGCGGCAAGGTATTGTCTATCGTCGGCATCATGGGCGTCGTCGCCGCTCTGATCACCGGCATCGGCCTCTACGTCGTGGCCGAATATGATCACCAGATCCAACGGCTCGACGACTCCTCCAAACGCGCCCTCTATGGTGAAACCATGAACCGGCTGGTTACGGCCGTGGTCATGGAATCGCGCGGCATCTATGCTGCCGCCAATACCGAAAAGGCCGCCCCTTTCGCCGAAGGCATCATCACCCAACTCGGCAGGATCGACGAAGTCATCGCCACCTGGCGTCCGCTCGTTGAAGCCAGCGAGCTTGCCACCTTCGACACCATGGTGGCCCGTGCTGCGGAGTTCAAAGATTTCCGCACTGAAATCGCCCGCCTTGGTCGCGATGTCGACCCGGCAGAGGCCAATGTGCAGGGCAATAACGACACCAACCGCGCCAATCGCAAGGCTTTCCAGGCCGAGATCGACACGATCGTCGCCGCCGACCTTGAGGGCTACAAGGTTATCCAGGCCGAAATCGTCGGCTTTCAGGGCACGATGCGGACCCTGCTGTTGGCTACCGCCGGTCTCGGCATTCTGGCTGGCACGGCCGCAGCAATCTACCTTGGCACCGCCCAGCTCGGCCGCCCGATCGGCAACCTGACCCTGGCCATGCGCGACCTGTCCGAAGGCAAGTTCGAAACCGAAGTGCCCGGGCTCAACCGCGCCGACGAAATCGGCGAAATGGCCGAAGCCGTGCAGGTCTTCAAGGACAACGGCATCAAGATGGCCTCCATGACGGCCGAAGAACAGGCGGCCGCCCTGCGCGCTGCCGCGCGAACGCGCACCATGGAAACCTTCCAGGGCGAATTCGACGACGTGGTCGAAGCTGCCATGGCCGGCGACTTCAGCCGTGCGATCACCACCCAGTTCGACGACGACGACATCACCCGCATCGCCCGCAATTTCAACGCCATGGTGTCGAGCGTCCGCGTGGGCCTTGCCGATGCCGGCTCGGTGCTTGCTGCCCTTGCCGATACCGACCTGACCCAGCGCATGACCGGTTCGCATCAGGGTGCTTTCCTAGAGCTGCAGACGGACATGAACCGGGTGGCCGACACGCTGACTGACGTCGTCACGCGGCTGCGCACCACCTCGCGCGGCGTCAAGGTCGCGACCGGCGAAATCCTCGCGGGCGCCAATGACCTCAGCGAACGCACGACACGCCAGGCCGCAACCATCGAGGAAACCTCCGCCACGATGGAACAGCTCGCCGCCGCCGTGACCGAAAACGCCAAACGCGCCCAGCGCGGCAGCGCCACCGCGGAAGCGGTGACGCAATCGGCCGTACAAAGCGGCGCGGTGATGGATCAGGCGACGGCCGCCATGGGCCGCATCACCACGGCCTCGGAAAAGATCTCCAACATCATCGGCATGATCGACGACATCGCTTTCCAGACCAACCTGCTTGCCCTCAACGCATCGGTGGAAGCGGCGCGGGCTGGCGAAGCAGGCAAGGGCTTTGCCGTGGTTGCCGTTGAAGTGCGGCGTCTCGCCCAATCGGCGGCCGAAGCCTCTTCGGACGTCAAGGCACTGATCGAGGAAAGCGCCAGGGAAGTCGATGGCGGCGCCAAGCTCGTATCCGACGCGGCTGGAAAACTCGGCTCCATGCTGGAAGCCATGCGCGGCAATAGCGCCATGATGGCCGAGATTGCCCGCGAGAGCAGCCAGCAGGCCCAGGCGATCGACGAGATCAATGTCGCCGTGCGCCAGATGGACGAAATGACCCAGCACAATGCGGCGCTGGTGGAAGAAACCAACGCGGCCATTGAGCAGACCGAAGCCCGCGCCAACGAACTCGACACCATTGTCGATGTCTTCCACATCGCTCAGGGCCTGCAGGTCATCGAAAAGCCGCAGCCGCGCCGTGCGGCGCCGGCGCCGTCCATCAGGACCAAACCGGCCCAAGGCCAATATGTGAGCCAGGGCAGTGCTGCCGTGGCGAACGACTGGGACGAGTTCTGATCGTTTCGACCAGAAAAACCGCAAGACAAGACGGCGCCCTCACCCGAGTGGCGCCGTTTTCTTGTCCGGATGGGCATTTGGAAGGCCAGCACAGGCACACTCTGGTGCTGTGCAACCCTACGCCCCCAAATCCGGCCGGCCTATCGTAAAAAATCCGTAAATACCCCCACAGCGCGTTAATTAATCCGCATTGACCCCAAGCCGGTTCGGCCGAAGACTTGAGCTCTCTTCAGGCTACGGGGGCCACGAAAATGTCGGAAGAGCATGAGGGCGAAGCCTTGCCTTTGGCACAGGCGCACCCGGACCACCACACGGCAGAAACGGCAAAACCAGGCTTCTCGATCGCGCGCAAAACCATCTGGATTGCCGGCCACAGAGGCATGGTCGGGCAGGCCCTGCTGCGGCGGCTCAAGGGCGAAGCCTGCACGTTGCTCACCCTCGACCGGCGCGAGCTGGACCTGACGCGTCAGGCGGAAGTGGAAGGCTTTGTCAGGGAAGCAAAACCCGATGCCATCATTATTGCTGCCGCAAGGGTCGGCGGTATTCTGGCCAATATGCAGGACCCGGTCGGTTTCCTGACCGACAATCTCGCCATCAATCTGAACATCGCCAGGGCGGCGCATCAGGCCGATATCGATCGTGTTCTGTTCCTTGGCTCAAGCTGCATCTATCCCAAATTGGCGCCGCAGCCGATCAGCGAAGAGGCCCTTCTTACAGGGCCGCTCGAAACGACCAACCAGTGGTACGCGCTCGCCAAGATTACGGCGCTGAAACTGGCGGAGGCCTATCGCCAGCAGTTCGGCCGCAACTACATCGCCGCCATGCCGACCAATCTTTATGGCCCTGGCGACAATTTTGACCTTGAGGCGGGACACGTGCTCCCCGCCCTACTGCGCAAGGCGCATGAAGCCAAAAGCCGCGGCGCGCGACAACTCGAACTGTGGGGTACCGGCACGGCAAGGCGGGAATTTCTCCATGTCGACGACTGCGCCGATGCGCTGGTGCTGCTGCTCAAAACCTATTCCGGCGCCAACCCGGTGAACGTCGGCTATGGCGAGGACATCGCGCTGATCGATCTTGCGCATTTGGTCTGCCGGACGGTGGGTTATGACGGCGCCATTGCGCTCGACCCCAGCAAGCCCGACGGCACGCCGCGAAAACTCCTCGATACCAGCCGCCTGCAGCAGATGGGATGGCGACCCAAGATTGCGCTCTCCGAAGGGTTGGCGGAGACCTATGCCTGGTACCGGGCGCAATTGGCGCGCGAGGCGGCGGCATGAAAATCCTGCTGCTGGGCCTCAATTATGCGCCCGAACTCATCGGCACTGGCCCCTATACAGCAGGGCTCGTCGAAGCCCTAGCCGAGCGCGGCCACGAGGTGCGCGCCGTCGTTGGCCAACCCTACTATCCCGAGTGGCGTCCACGCCCCGGCCATCGCGGCTGGAGCCGGGAAGACTTGGGCAGCGTTCGTATCTGCCGCGTGCCGCACTTCATCCCCGCCCGCCCCAGCGGCGCGATGCGCCTGCTGCATCAATTCAGCTTTGCCCTTGCTGCCGCACCCATTTTGCTCAGCGAGGCCATGTTCTGGCGCCCCGACCGGGTGATCGCGATTGCTCCGAGCCTCATGGCCGCACCCTTGGCGCTGCTTGCCGCTCGGCTCTGCGGCGCAAGCGCCTGGTTGCATCTCCAGGATTTTGAGTTCGAAGCGGCTGTGGCGACCGGCCTTGTTTCGAAAAACCGCGGCACCGCAAAACTGCTCGGCGCAGTGGAACGGTGGATATTGCGGGGATTTGGGCGGGTCAGCACCATCTCCCCCGCCATGTGCCGCCGGCTAGCCGAGAAAGGGGTTTTGCGCGAACGCGTGGCCGAACACCGGAATTGGGGCGATCTCGCCGAGGTGTCGCCTCTCGCCCGGCCATCTCTTTTTCGGCAGAAATTTGGGATCACAACGACTCACGTCGCGCTCTATTCCGGCGCTTTGGGGCGCAAGCAGGGGCTCGACCTCATCATAAAAGCCGCGCGATGCCTTACACACCGCGACGACATCACCTTCGTCATCCGCGGCAATGGTCCATATCGGGCCGAACTCGAAGCCATGGCGGCAGGTTTACACAATGTCCGCTTCTTCGATCTGCAACCGCGCGAACAGCTGAGCGAGCTTTTGGGGCTCGCGACCGTACACCTGCTGCCCCAGATTGCCGGCGCTGCCGATCTCGTCCTGCCCGGCAAGCTCGCCAACATGCTGGCCTCCGGTCGTCCCGTCATTGCGACGGCGGCAAAGGGCACTGGCATTTTCGACGAGATCGAAGGTTGCGGCCTCGCCGTCGAACCGGGCGACGCAGTCGCGCTTGGCAGAGCGATCGAACGACTCTGCGATGATCCGGCACTGTCCCAAGGCCTTGGAGAGGCGGCACGGCGCCGGGCGGAGCGGCGCTGGCACCGCGAAACTATTTTGGGGCACTTCGCTTTTGCGATTGAGGCGGCGCACGAGAGCGGCGATCGCGCCCTTGCTGCCGAAAGCCCGCGCCAATGACGCTCGCACTCATCACAGCCGGCAGCGTGGGCCTGCTTCTTGCGCTGAGCCATGGGCGGCCCGGCCTGATGCTTCTGAGCCTGGCCATCCTGCTGTTCCACGCCCTGCCGCTGGTTTGGCTCGACCCCGACACCATCTCCGCAACCTTGCGAGCCCAGATCGGTACCGCGACGACCATTACCGGGCTCACAAGCCTCGCCTGGTACACCGGCTATTGGCTGTTTGCGCGGTCTCCGGCTGCAGGCGTTTCGCTGACGGAAGTCGCCGTCTCCGCGGCACCAAGGCGGTTCCACACTCTGGTGCTGATTGCACTACTTGGCCTGATCACCGCTGCGCCCGGAGGCCTCTTCGGCTTCGCCCAGACCGGCTTCCTGCGCCTGCCCGTCGACAGTTTCCTGTTTTCGCTGACCTATGCCCTTGCCTGCCTCGCGGCTTTCACGACGGCTATTCTCTGCGTCTATTCGGCCGCAAACCGGTCGGCACCGCCGTGGTTTTCGATGGGTGCGGTGCTGTTGACCTTCTGGCTCCTTGGTGGACGAACCCAGTTTGTCATCACCGCCATGGCCTTCGGCCTCGTCTTCCTCGCCCATCGGCGCGTTCGGCTGCGCGGCCTTTTGTTGCCAGCCATGGTCGCGGCTTTCTTGGCCACGCTCACGCTCAGCCTCCGCCTCACTTTGCAGGGCGAGGCGACAGATATTGCTAGCGCCCTACGGCTGACCGTGTCGCAACTCTCGCTTCTCGAAAGCTATGCCCTGGCGGCTCGTTTCACCGAAGAAGCCGGTTATCAAGGCGCGCACTATTGGCAGGTGCTGCAACAGCTGTTTCCGCGCGCGCTCTTCCCCGAAAAACCGATGCAACTGAGCCGCGCACTGCGCCTGATGGAAGCGCGCGACGGGCTCGGCGGCCTGACACCGGGTCTTGCCGGCGAGGCTTTTGCTGCAGGTGGCCTCATCTGCGTCGCGGCAATTGGCATCGCCTTCGGTGGCGCGCTGGCCCTGCTCGACAATGCCTATCGCGCCCTCACCCGACTGCAACCGCTTATGCAGGCGCTCATCGTCAGCCTGATCCCCCTGCTCGCCATTTTTGCACTGCGCGGCGGCTTCGACACGGCGATCTACCGGCTGGCCATTCTCCTTCTCGCCGCGGCCATTGGCTGCCTTTGGCGCGCCACCCACGTGCCGCGTCTCCCAAGGGTGGTGTCATGACCCGGCACAACGCTTCGCGCTATGTGACCAAGGCTGTCGACCTCACGGCACGCGCGGCGCGTAGCCTCTGGTATTGCTATATCTACCTCGCCTGGGTCGACTTCGGCCGGCATATTACCTTTGCCGGCCCGATCCGCTGTGCCGGCGTTACCGGAACAATAGAGGTCGGCGACCGAACTTTTCTGGGCCCCAATATCAGCCTTGCCGTCGCCGAAGGCGGCACCCTGCGGCTTGGTCGCGAGGTGTCGGTCAATCAGGGTACGATCCTCTCCGCACGCCAGGCCGTTGCGATTGGCGACGGCACGCGCATCGGAGAGAACTGCTCCATCCGCGACAGCGACCACAGGATCGATCCGGCCGTGCCGGTTCTCGAAAGCGGTTTTGTCATCCGGCCTGTGACCATCGGCACCAATGTCTGGATCGGCCGCCACGCCACCATCCTGCCGGGGGTGACCATCGGCGATGGCGCGGTGATTGGCGCGCATAGTCTGGTCAATCACGACATCCCCGCGCGCGCCATAGCCTTCGGCACCCCAGCGCGCGTCCAAAGGACATTGCCATGACGGCCGCACGGCACATGGCGGGCCTCGCATTGGCCGCGGCGCCGCCCGGCGCCTTGTTTCTTGCCCAGACCTGGCTTGTCGCCACAGGACAAACTGATGCCGTCCTGTCCCTCGCCAAGTATGGCGGGCTTTTGGGGCTCGTCTTCTTCGCCTTCGATGGCAGCTCGGGACTTATCCCGGCCATGCTCCGGCTGCGGCACAGCGATGGTGCGCTGCGATCTGCCTATCTCGTTTATCGCGCGGGCGTCGCGGCACTGCTTGTTGCGGCGCTTCCGGTCCTTTGGCAATTCGCCCCAGCCGACACCGCTACGCTCCTGCCCTTCCTGGCCATCGCGCTGCTACTGCGATTTTCTCTCCTCGACGCTGACCTCGACCGGCGCGGGTTTCAGCACTGGGCCATGCTGCTGCAAAACGGCTGGATGCTGCCGCTTTGCCTCGGTGCCGTTCTCGCCGGGGACATCACCGCCGAAACGGCGGGGCATGCAGCGCTCTGGAGCACCGTCATCCTGGCGGCAGCGCATGTGCTCCTCGTACGCGCCGATCGTTTCTCGGCAAAGGCGGACTTTGGCCCGGCGCTGATGGAAATCATCACCATCATGGGTGCGCAGGGCATTGGCCAACTCTATGGTCGCGCCGTTCTCTTCGTGCTCGGCGCAAGTTTTTCCGGGCCCCTGCCGGCGCTGATCATCTATGCCAAGCAGGCTTTTAACGCAGCAGGCCTGCTCGTTACCTACCTGCGGCGGGTTGAACTGGCGCGGCACCGGACGAGCATGGGGCTCAGCCTGACCGGCCAAGCCGCCGTCGCGCTGGTGGCCGGCATCCTGGTGGCACTGGCTGCCCCAGGGCTGGGAGTTCCGCACGGTCTGGTTCTGGTGCTCATTGCCTGGCAGAGTCTTGAAAAGCTCTCGTCCACCGGCATTTATGCCTTCCAGCTTCAGGGCCGGCACCGCCTCGCGCTGGCAGGCCTGGTGAATGTCTGCGTTCTCGGCGTCGCGGGTCTGGCGCTGGCTTTGGCCCAGGCATCTCCACTTGTATTTGTTGCCTTTGAAACGCTCGGCTATGGCGCTGTCTTGCTGCTCTGGCTCCAGGCCAACCAAGACACCCGCGCACCCCAGGCAGGCGGTCGTCCATGAGGATCGTCCACTATTCGACGCGTCTTGGGCGCTCTGCCGGCGGACTCTATCACTCGGTCTCGGGCCTTGCCCGGGCCATGGCCAATCTCGGAGCGGAGGTAATGGTAGCGGGCGGCCACGAAAGTGGTTTTGGGGATGAAAAACATGTCTGGGGCAAGCTACCGCTTCTTACTCATCCTCTCGGCCACAGCCGCTATGGCTTTTCTCTCGCCATGCAGGCCGAGATCGCGCAGCTAAAGCCCGATATTCTCCACGTCCATGGCATCTGGTCGGCCGGCTCCATTCATGGCCGGTTCGCCCCGAGCGGAACCAAGGTCGTCGTATCGCCGCGCGGCATGCTCGATCCCTGGATATTGGCGCGAAAGCCATGGCTCAAGCGGCCCCATGCGGCGCTGTTCGAGCGCCCCATGCTCACTCGCGCCCACCTCCATGCCCTCTCCGAGCACGAGGCCGCGACCGCACTCGCCTATATGCCCGGTCTTGCCAACCGCATTTTCACCTTGCCCAACGGCGTCGAACCAGCCCCAGCGACCGAACCGCAAAAACGCTCCGGCGCGCTCTATCTCGGCCGACTGCATGAGAAGAAGCAGGTTCTTCCGCTTGTTGACGCCTGGGAGCAGCACTCGAAGCGGACGGTGCTGAGCATAGCAGGCTGGGGCGAGCCCGCTTACGAAGCGGAGGTCGCTGCCCGCTGCAAAGGGCAAAAGCGCGTTCGCTTCGTCGGCGCGCTTGGCGGCGAGAGCAAGGCCCAGGCTTTGTCGGCGGCCAGCTTTTTCATTCTCCCCTCGCTGAGCGAGGGTCTGCCCATGGCGGCGCTTGAAGCTATCAGCCATGGCTGCATTCCGATCCTGACCGAAGCCTGTCACCTGCCGCAGCTTTTCGCGGCCGACGTGGCGCTGCGTATGGAACTGGATTTTTCCGACTTTCCTGCCCTCCTCGCCCGAATGGAGGCGATGGGCGACAAGGAGAAGACTGTGCGCTCCGCACGCGCCCGGGAGGCGGCCCGGCCGTTCTTCTGGCGCGATATCGCCCGTTCGATGCTCAACCACTATGCGCGCATTCTCGATGGGCCACGATCATGAAGCGCCTCGCAGATCGGCATTTTTCCCTGAGCAATCGCCTCTACCGCGCGCTGTGGAGCATTTGCTGGACACTGCTCGCCGCCTGGACGCCGCCACCTTTGCATGACTGGCGCTGCGCCATTCTGCGCCTTTTCGGCGCCAAGGTGGGGCGTGGTGTACGTGTCTATGGCAGCGCCAAAATCTGGTACCCGCCCCATCTCTCTCTCGAAGATGGCGCGGTCATCGGCTGGCAGAGCGTGATCTACTGCCAAGCCCCGATACACCTGGGCCAAAATGCCATCGTCTCCCAGTATGCCCATCTGCTAGCCGGCACACACGACGTCGATGCGCCGGACTTTGCGCTTGTAGCCCGGCCTATCCATATCGGGCCCGAGGCCTGGGTCGCCGCCCGGGCCATTGTCGGTCCGGGCGTGACACTGGGCACAGGTGCAGTTCTCGGGGCGGGCGCCGTTGCCTTTTCAGACATACCCGATCGGGCCATCCACATCGGCAACCCCGCCCATTTTCTGCGCATGCGTCAGCCGGGCCTCAAAAACCCTTCGCCATATGCGCCGCATGAAATGCCTGCGCCACAATGGCATAGCCGGCATCGTTGAGATGCAGATGGTCGGAGCGCAGGGAACGTGGCACGAAACCAGCCGCCACATCGCTGGTATCTTCCGCAGTTCCGTTCGCTGCAGCCGACAGGACGGAAAGCAGGTTCACGAAGCGGGCTCCATAGGTGCTGACCAATTGTCCATTGAGTGCGGCCAATTGCGTCAGTCCGGCCCCGCTATCGGCCGTGCTCGGCAGGATGCCGCCGATGAGATAGCGGCCATGACCGAGCGAGGCGACCGCGGCCGCAATATCGCCCAGCACGCTATGCCCGGCCTGCGCCCCGTTGCGCCCCAGCCATAGCCAGGCCGTATGCCCACGCAGATATTGCCCCCAGGCACAGGTGAAGCGCGCATTGGCGGCCACCGGCACGCTTGCGCCCGTCGCACTCCGGGCAAAACTCCAATTGCCCGAACCGTCCGTCGACATCGCACCTTCAACGCCCGCCAGCCAGCCCTTCAAGCTCCCGACATAGCCGCCCGTGCCGACCAGCACATTGACCGATTTGTCGGTGACGGCCACCGAGCCGGACGCCGGAATGGCGCCGCCAGACACGGTCACAAGAATGGGCACGGCATTCATCCGCGCCGCAATCTGCGTCGAGGTCTGCCCGCCGGCTCCCTGCCGCACAACGGCCCGGCGCGGCGAGAACAGCGTTTGCGCCACCGCCGGATAGGTCGCGCTGCCGGTGCTGCCGCCGGTTGCTCCTGCGCTGGCCGTCAGGCTATCGCCCCAGGCGACAATGCCGGTACCGGCCACGAGCGCTGCAAACTGCTCTTCGCCCATGGGCTCGGAAAAAAGCCGCACCCGCTCGATGCTGCCGGTCCAGAGACCGGAAACGCTTGAGCGCCCACGGCCAAGCCGCAGCGCCGCCAGCCCCGGAAAGGTGCCAGAAAGCGCTTGCTGCACCGGCTGCCCCATAAGGGCCGCACGATATTCGCCATCCGTCGCCGAAAATCCCACGGCGAAGGCACTACCGGCCGGGACCACGCCAAGATCGAGATTGACCTGCTCTACCTGCGTGCCGCTGCCACCGAAGGACACGATGAAACGCAGGCGTTGGCTCGCATCCCAGATGAGGCGGATGAAATTGCGCTCGAACCAGTTGCCGTTGAAATCGGCATTGTCATCGGCCTGGAACACCACGCCGCCGGCACCACCGCTGGCAGGCGTCGTCGCCTCGACCAGTCCGCACAGGGCGCCTGGCCGAAACCCGGCGCAGGGCAAGGCCTCGCGCAGCGAGAGATTGTCCGCCCAATAAATGCCGGTGGATGGATTGGTCAGGTTGCGCAGCGCAATTGAAGCGGTCGAGGGGTTGAACCCGCCGCAATAAAGTACCGACTGGCTCGGCGTCGTGACGGTGAGATTAGCCGTCTGCGCATAGTTGGCCGTGCCCCCGCCCCCGGCACCAAAACCCAGCGTCACATTGGACGAGGTTTCGCGCCACACCTCGCCGACAAGGCGATAGGCCCGGCCGGCACTCTGGATCAACCCGGCAATGGTGCGATAGGCGCCCGAGCCATTGCCACCGCTGCCTGTCACCCGCAGCGCCCCGGACGCGACGGCCACCGCACTGCCGACGCTGGACCAATCGCCGGCACTGCCGCCGGCAAAATTGCCATCGGACAAAAGCTCCGGCGCTGTCTCGGCGACATGCGGCCCGATGACCAATTGGCCGCTGGCCGGCACGGTTCCGCCGACCGCCAGCCGGAACTGGCTTTCAGTGGCCAGCGTCCGGCCGGCGAAGCGAAAGCGGCCATGGGCAAAGTCGGCATCGAGCCATGCGCCGCCCGCTTCGGCCGGCATGGTGCCGGGAAAATAACCAAGCCCGAGCGCGGGCCCCGCACGGCCGCTCATCAGTAAAGCCCGACGAGAAAGCCGGCCGAGGTGCCGCTGAGCACGCGGCGCACGCGGATTGGCAGCATGGAGCCGCCGGGTACGCCTTCGAAGGTGACGGTGCCGCCCCAGAGCATTTCGACCTGGACGGTGCCGGCGGCGCCGACATAAAGGGCCCGCGTCGGCTGGTCGAAAATGGTGCCATCGCTGGGCGTGATGGCAAAGGCGCCGGCGGCTGGTGCCGCCACGTCGATATTATGCGAAGAGAATATGTCGGCCATGATCGGCTCCGCTGAGAGAGGAGCCTCAAGTCTAGGTGCGCGACAGAGAGCGGGGACAAATCGGCCACGGCAATTAGCCGACCGGCATAAATAACGGCATTTTCAGGAGTTTTGCGCTATCGGATGGCAAGCACGCGCGGGGATAAAATGAAGATCTTCATAACCGGCTCGGCCGGATTCATCGGCTATCACCTGTCCAGGCGTCTGCTCGAAGACGGTCATCGCGTGCACGGCTATGATGGGATTACGGCCTATTACGACGTGTCGCTCAAGCGGGCGCGTCTCGCGCTTCTGACGCCGTCGAACAGCTTTTCCTTCACCGAGGCAATGCTCGAAGATCGCGCCGCCCTCGAGACGGCCATTGCCGATTTTGCTCCGGATGTCGTCATCCACCTCGCTGCCCAGGCCGGGGTCCGATACAGCATCGAGGCGCCGCGGACCTATCACGACTCCAATCTCACCGGCACCTTCAACCTTCTCGAAGTACTGCGCCGGACCGGCACGCAGCACCTGCTCTTCGCCTCGACCTCCTCGGTCTATGGCGGCAACGAGACCGTACCCTTCGGCGAAACCGACCGCACCGATTTCCCCATCTCGCTCTATGCCGCGACCAAGAAGGCCGGCGAAGCGATGAGCCACGCCTATGCCCACCTCTTCGGTCTGCCGACCACCTGCTTTCGCTTCTTCACCGTCTATGGCCCCTGGGGCCGGCCGGATATGGCGCTCTTCAAGTTCGTCTCGGCCATCGGGCGCGATGAGCCCATCGATGTCTATGGCGAAGGCCATATGCAGCGCGATTTTACCTATATCGACGATCTCGTCGAAGCGCTCACCCGGCTGATCCCGCTGGCGCCGGCAAGAGGTCAGCCCATCGAGGTGCCGGGCGGCATGGATTCCCTCTCCCCGGTCGCGCCATGGCGCAGCGTCAATATCGGCGGCGGGCAACCCGTCGGCCTCTTGCCGTTCATCGACACGGTCGAGGCAGCTTTGGGCAAAAAGGCCCGGCGAAACCTGCTGCCCATGCAGCAGGGCGATGTTCAGCAAACCCATGCTGCGCCGGCCTTGCTGATGGCCCTCACCGGCTTTGCGCCCAGGACCAGTGTCAAAGCCGGCGTCTCCGCCTTCGTCGACTGGTATTTCAGCTACTACGGACGATCCTAGCGCGACGAATAGCCCGGCTCGTAGCGCGGGGTGGGCCATCTGATGACCTTTGGCTGCAGCGCCAGAACCGGAACGAGCGGCACCGGCAGGGGATGGGCCTGCCTTATGGCAACCAGCGCCTCGCGCAGCTTGGCCCGCTCCGTCCGCCCCCAACTCGCCACGAGGACCACGGCATCGGCATGAGGCAGGATATAGGCCGCTTCCGCCGACCAATGCAGCGAAGGCATGTCTACAATGGTGATGTCGTAGCTGGCCCTTACGCCCCTGAGCACATTGGCGAAGGTAGGACCGCCAAAAAGCACTTCCGCCGGCACCACGCTGCGGCCGGAATTGACCAGCACGGACAGCTTTGAGAGCGGATCTTTGCGCACCATGCTCGCAAGCTGGCGAATGTCCACGTCTCCGGCCAGAACCTGTTCAAACCCGCCCGCCAGGGGCACATCGACATGCCGATGCAACGCTGCCGAACGAACATCGGCATCGAGCAGCAAGACGCGCCGCCCCGCCGCATCGAAGGCGCGGGCAAGCCCGAGCGCCGTTGTCGTCTTGCCCTCCCCATCGCCGGGCGAGAGCACGAAAACCACCTGCCCGCCTGCTCCCGATAGCAGGCTTCGCTGCAGATTGACCTGCAACGTCCGCATGCCTTCCGAGAATGCCGAGAGTGGCGCGGTGACGACCTGATCGGCATGGCTGGTGCCGTCGAAACGGCTCGCATGCAGCCGCGGCATGGCGACGGCCGCAGGCACGCCAATGGCCTCGGCCAGTTCGTCCGTGCTGCGCACCCCGCTCGCCAACCCATCGAAGGTGAAGGCCAAGGCGAGGGCAACGGCGAGCCCCAGGAGAGCGGCGACGGCCAGCGTCGTCCTGATATCTGGAAATCCGGCATCTGACGGTGGAGATGCCGGTGCTACAAGACGTGCATCGGGCAGTTGCAGCTGGGCCTGCTCTTCAAGCTCCGCCGATCTTAGCAACAGACGCTGATACTGGTCCCGCGCCAGATCGAGGCTATGCATGGTGGAGGCGATCTGCGGCTGAAAGCTCGCCGATAGCCCGTTCGGTTCGGCCGCGCTTGCGGCTTTCAGGCTTGCCAGGGTCTCGCCCAGCGCCAGCACCTGCCGGCGCCCGCCATCGACCTGTTCTTCAATCAGGGCGCGTGCCTTTCGCAGGCCATCGGACTTGGCCGCCACCTCGAGTTCTATATGCGCCTCGCCGACGGCATTGGCGAGGCGGGCCGCAAATTCCGGCGAGGTGGCATTGGCACGGATGGCAATCACCGGGGTCAGGCCACGGCGATTGATCGAGACGGAATTGTGCACCAACTTAAGCACCTGCGCCCGTCCCGCCTCTCCCGCCGCCAACGGCTCGGCATCGATGCGAAAAAAGCCCAGAAACATCGGCTGCAGATCAAACCCCGAGGAAAAATCGGCCAGCGCGAAGGGATCCACCAGTTCCATGGCACGCGTCAGCACCGGATCGGAGCGCATGATCTCGACGATGCCATCGATCGCGCCATTGTTTGGGGTATCCGCCCGCGGCGTGCCACCGGGGCTTAGCAGATTGCCAGCGGGTTCAACGACAAGCAGCGCGGTCGCCGTGTAAATGGGTCGCAGCACGCTCACGGCAAACAGCGCACCCAGTATCGTGACCAAAACGACGAAAACGATGAGCCGGCCATGGCGCACCAATACACCAAGAAAGGCCTCGGCCTCGGCGCGCGGAATGATCAGAACAACCTCCCCAGCCCTCCGAAAATAGAATTACATTTATCAAACCTTGGCAATCGTCATTCGAAGGGGCACCACCACCAAATCCATGCGCATAACCAGTGTTAGGCGCTGGACAGAATGCCGGCCAACTGTTGATCATGGTTAATGAGACGTTAAGCAGATCAATAACACTGGGCGGCTTCAATGAAGCGGACGGCAAATCGAGTTGATCGCAAGACCAGCCGGACCGCGGCGGCGAATTTTGTCCGCACGTCGGCCCGTCATGACTTCGTGCGGACCGCCTATGCCCCCCGCACGCTGACCCGCCCTCAGAGTGGCCTTACCGTGCATTGGCACAACGGCCGCGCGGTACCGCCCGAAGCCACCCGGTCTCGATCGATCTCGCTGACGGTCAAGCGATCCATAGATATTCTCGCCTCGGCGTTCGGCCTGCTCCTCCTCTCGCCGCTCTTCCTGCTGATTGCCCTCTGGATCAAGCGAACCGACAATGGGCCGGTCTTCTTCCGGCAATGGCGCCTCGGCCGCGACGGAAAGGTTTTCGCGCTTCTCAAATTCCGCTCGATGTATGCCGATCGCTGCGATGCGGCGGGCATCCACCAGGCCACCGCCAACGACAATCGCGTCACCCGTATCGGCGCCTTCATCCGTCGGACCAGCGTGGATGAGCTACCCCAATTGCTCAATGTCCTTGTCGGGGACATGTCGCTCGTCGGCCCTCGCCCACATGTACCGGGCATGCAGGCGGCGGGCATGGACTACGACGACCTCGTGCCACACTATGTCTTTCGCCAGTCCATGCGGCCGGGCCTGACGGGCTGGGCCCAATGCCAGGGCCTGCGTGGCCCCACCACGGATCAGATCAAGGCGCTGAAGCGTATCGGCCACGACTTTGCCTATGTGCAGAATTTCTCGCTCTGGCTGGATGCAAAAATCGTCTGGAAGACTTTTGGCGAGGTCTGGCGCTCCGCGACCCACTGATGTGATCGCGCCAGGCGCCGAGGCGGGTGACAAAGCGGTGCGGAACCTATAGGCGGGTAACATCCTTCCCGCCTGCTACCCTTCCGCTATGCCCCTGCCCCAGCCGAAGAATTTTTTCGTCCTGCTCCTGACGCTGGCCATTTCTGCTGCGGGTGGAGGCCTCGCTACGCTGCTGGGGCTCCCGGCCGGCTGGCTGATGGGCGGCGCCCTCGCCGTGACCATTGCCGCCATGGCGGGCGTTCCGGTGGTGCTGCCCGATTGGCTGCGCAACGTAATTTTCGTCCTCATCGGCATGTCCATGGGTGCCAGCGTGGCGCCGGATAGTCTTGCGCTTCTCGCCAGTTGGCCGATCAGCCTTGCCGCCCTTGCCATCGAACTGGTCATCATCGTCGCCACCACAGGCTGGATGCTGAGCCGCGTCTTCGGGCTCGATGCGGGCACGGCCTATCTCAGCTCCTTTCCCGGTCATCTCTCCTTCGTCATGGGCATAGCCGCGACCGGGGTCGGAAATTCCCGGCAGATCGTCATCATCCAGGTCATCCGCATCCTGATGCTCACCATCGCCGTGCCGATCGGCGCGACCTTCCTGCCCATCGATCATTTCGAGGTGGCAACGGCGAGCGCCTTCCTCTCGCCCCTGCAACTGATGCTTCTAGCGCTCGGCTGCGTCGCGGTCGGCTGGATTTTCGACCGGCTGCGCATTCCGGCGGGCATGGTGCTCGGCGCCATGGCCGCGGCCACCGCCGCCAAACTCGGCGGGCTCTATTCCGAAGCCATGCCGACGCCGCTTGTGATCATCACCTTCGTCCTGACCGGCGCCATGATCGGCGCCCGTTTCGTCGGCATCACCCGGCAGGAATTTATGGCCGCCGCCAAGGGCGGGCTCATTGCGACCGCCATGACCGTCGGCATCGTCACACTAATGACGCTGGCTGTCGCGCAACTGGTCGACATGCCTTTTGGCCAGATCTGGCTCGGTCTCTCACCCGGTGCTCTTGAGGGCATGGGCGCCCTCGGTATTGCCCTTGGCTATGACACTGCCTTCATTGCGGCGCATCATGTTATACGCCTGCTCATGCTCAGTTTTGCCATCCCGGCTGTCGTCGTGATAATTCGCTGGCAGGAGCGCCGCTCGGCGCAGCAACGCCATAATTGAGGCCTAGATAGTCCCCTGACTCTGGAGATTCGAAATGACCCGCCACTTAATGCCCGCCCTCGGCTTTATTGCTCTGCTGACTGGAAGCAGCGTCGCGGCGCCATTTTGTGACGGCGCCTTCGACAGCGGGCGCGTGACCTTCGGCTTCTCGATCGGCGGCAAGTATACCGAGCAGGAGCGCAATGACTTCGACATGATGGAGCTGCGCCGCATGGGCGTCGATGCGACCCGTGTCGAACGCTGGAACGGGTGCATCCGCGCCTTCGTTCGTAAGCCCGGGGGCGGCGAAGAAATGCAGTTCTTCGAACCCGGCACCTACCGTCCGGTCTACTAGCGCTCGACCAGCGCCGCCAATTGCGCGGCGACGGTGCCCCAGCCGTCAAAAAAGCCCATTTCCTCGTGCCAGGCGCGCGTTTCCGCGTCCTTGTGCAGCACATGGGCTCGATAGGCCGTGCCCTGATCATGATCGTCCAGCGTGATGACGGCGGTCATGAACGGGCTGGGGGCCGGCCGCCAGCCGCCGCTCAGCGCATTGGTGAGGACGATTTTCCGCCCCTCCTCCACTGCAAGGTAGCAGGCATCCATATGCGGCCCGAAAGCGCCGCCGTCTTCGCTCATTTCCGTGAGCAGCGCGCCGCCCGGCCGCACATCCATTTGGACGACGCGGCACAGCGCCGGCGCCGGAATCCACCACTGCGCAAACTGGTCCGGATTGGTCCAGGCCTGCCAGACGGCACTGCGCGGCGCCTTGATGACGCGGGTGATTTCCAGATCCGTTTCGGGACGAAAATTCATCGTTCCTGTTCCTTCTGTCTTTCAGCAACAAATCGCTCGAGCCGATCGGTGCGGCTCTCCCAGATGGCGCGCTGCTCGTCGAGCCAAGAGCCGACCGCAGCCAGCCGCGCCTCGTCGATTTCGCAATAGCGCACCCGGCCTTCCTTGCGCGTGTGGATCAGCCCCGCCACTTCGAGCATGTGCACATGCTTCATGAACGAGGGCAGCGCCATATCGAACGGCGCCGCCAGGTCGCCCACGCTTGCAGCGCCTTTGCCCAACCGGCCAATAACGGCCCGGCGCGTCGGATCGGCCAGTGCCTGAAAGAGCGTATCGAGTGAATACTGATCCATAAGGCTAAGTATCACGTCACAAAGCTTAGCTCAATGGCTAAGTTTCTGATTTGCGGCCATGGACAACGAAAACCGGATCGTCTAAATGCGGTATCGACGGTTGTGGAACCGTCACCGACAGGGACGGCCCTGAAAATCGGTTCTATTGATCGGGGACGACCCTGAGGAGATAGCAACCGTGTCCACGCTCCGCGAATACATCCCCAACGGCACCATCGCCAAGCTGCTTGTCGCTTGGGGCGTCGTGATCGTTTTCCTCATCTTCGGCCCGACCTGGCTGCACGAACCGATCGCCCCGCTGATCGCCGTGGTCTGCTTCGTCGTGATCTTCTCGACCATCCTGCTTGCCGCCTTCGGCGTGGTGCACGAAGCGGACTATCTCGCCCATCAATTGGGCGAACCCTACGGCACGCTCATCCTGACGCTGTCCATCGTCATGATCGAGGTCATCCTCATCGCCGCGGTGCTTCTGGGGCCGGGCGAGAACCCGACCATCGGCCGCGATTCCATTTTCGCGGTGATGATGATCATTCTCAATCTCGTCATGGGCATCTGCCTGATCCTGGGCGGACGCCGCTTCGGCGAGCAGGAATATAATTCACAAGGCGCCATGGCCTATGTGTCGATGACCCTGCTTCTGGCCGGTATCGGCCTCATCCTTCCCAATACGCTCAGCACGGGAAATGGCACCTTCTGGCCAATGCAGGCCGCCGCCTTTGCCATTCTCACGACCGTGCTCTATGGCGCGTTCTTGCTGATGCAGACCCGCGGCTACAAGCGCTACTTTATTCAGCCCGACATCGGGCAACTGGTTGTTCCGCTTCGTTCGACCGGTACCAACGCTCCAGCGGGGTCGGTGTCGAGTCTCGACAAGCGCGCCATCGTTATCCGCTCGATCCTGTTGGTCGCGCTGATGCTGCCCATCGTGCTGCTGGCCCATGACCTGGCTCTGGTCATCGATTTTGGCATTGGCGCAGTGGGCGCCCCGGTCGCCCTTGGCGGCGTGCTGATCGCCATCATCGTCTTCACGCCAGAATCGATCACCGCCATCCGGGCTGCCGTCGACAATCAGTTGCAGCGTTCCATCAATCTCTGCCTCGGTGCCTTTGTCTCGACGGTTGGGCTCACCGTGCCTGCCGTGCTCTTTGTCGGCCTCTTCACCGGCAAGACGGTGATCATGGGCGTGACGCCGACCGAAACCGTGCTGCTGCTGCTCACCATTGGCCTCACCACCCTGACCTTTCTCGGCCAGCGCGCCTCGGCATTGCAGGGCACGCTGCACCTGACGCTTTTCGCCGTCTACGGCGTGTTGCTGTTCCTGACCTAGTAGAGCCGACGCCCGCCATCAGGACGACCTGATGGCATGGGGCTAAGCGGGGACGACCCCTTTTTGAGGTGTCCCATGTCAAACCCGCTCAACGTCATCGTGCTTATCGGCTGCCTCATCGGCTATCTCGCCGCCGACATTCTTACCGGCATGGGCGCCGCCCAAGGCACAGCCGGCTCAATCATCACCAGCCTCCTGCCCTCCGCCTTCGGCCTCGCCGTGGGCCTCGTGGCGCTGCGGCTGACCAAATAACCACTATCCGAGGATATGCCATGGCCAATGACCCCATCCATCAGTTCGTCGTCGAGCCGATCTTCCCGCTGAGCCCTATCGCCGGACACGATTTCAGCTTCACCAATGCATCGGCCTATATGCTGCTCACCGTAGCGGTCGCCGGCGGCTTCATGGTGCTGGCGGGGCACAAGAAGGCATTGCTGCCTGGCCGCCTGCAGGTGGCCGGCGAGATGCTTTACAAGGCCATCGAAAGCCTCGTCATCTCGATCATCGGCAGGGAGGGAATGCGGTTTTTCCCGCTCGTCTTCTCGCTCTTCAGCTTCATCCTCGTCGCCAACATGATCGGCATGTTCCCCTATGCCTTTACCGTTACCGCACAGATCGTGGTGACGGCCGCCCTCGCCCTTTTCGTCTTTGCTGTCGTCACCCTCTATGGCCTTGTGAAACATGGCCCAAAATTCTTCGGCCTCTTCATGCCCAGCGGCCTGCCGCTCTATCTGGCGCCGGTCATCGTCCCCATCGAGATCATCTCCTATATCTCCCGCCCCATCAGCCATTCCGTGCGTCTTTTCGCGGTCATGCTGGCTGGCCACATCACGCTAAAAGTATTCGCCGGCTTCGTCGTCGACCTGTCGGCACTCGGCCCCTTCGGCATTGCTCTGGCCGTCGCGCCCATGATCATGACCGTGGCCATTACCGCGCTGGAACTGCTGATGTCGGTGATCCAGGCCTATGTCTTCACCCTCCTCACCTGCATGTATCTCAACGACGCCATGCACCCCTCCCACTAGCGCTGGCTTGCCGCTGGAGGATGGCGAAGGATTTTCTCCATCCTCCTTCATTGCCGAAAAGCGGCTGCGGATTCCGCGCTGAAAACGCAATCGACAATGTCTATAAATTGACTAGGGTTTTATCTCTCAAACCGAGGTGATCCCATGGCTGCCATCGAGACCGGTAATCCCCGAATTCTCACCAGCGCCCGCTCTGCCTTCCATCGGCGCGCGGTCGAGTGGCTCGTGCTTGCGGCTGCGAGCGTGGCGTTCCTCTTCTCACTCGGCATCGCCTTCGGCCTCATCAGCGGCTGAGCCAGTCTCCAGGAGTTTTGGATGGCAGCGGAATTCATCGGTCACACCTCCAATCGTGAGGGGTCCGACATCGTCCCCACGACGGGTCCCGTCATCGACAAGACCTATATTCGCAACCACGTACAGGCAGCCGAGGCAGCGGGTATCGATCGCCTGCTGATCGGCCAGTTCGCGCAGTGGCCGGACAATAACCAGATCGCCGCCTACGTGTTCGGCCAGACCGAACGCATTGGCGCTCTCCTCGCCCACCGCCCCGGCCTGATGGCGCCGACGCTCGGCGCGCGGCAATTGGCGACGCTCGACCAGTTTTCCGAAGGCCGCGTCTGGGTCCACATCATCACCGGCGGCTCCGATGCTGACCAGGCGCGCGATGGCGATTTCGAGGATCACGACACCCGCTATGCCCGCACCGATGAATATATCGAAGTGCTCAAGAAGGTCTGGGAAAGCGACGCGCCCTTCGACCACGAGGGGCGCTTCTACAAGTTCAAGGGCGCCTTCAGCCAGGTAAAGCCATTCCAGAAGCCGCGCATTCCGATTTCCTTCGGCGGCTCCTCGGATGCGGCAGTTGCCGTCGCCGGCAAGCATGCCGACATCTACGCGCTCTGGGGCGAGCCGCTCGATGGCACGCGCGAAACCATTGCCAAGGTGCGCGCCGCTGCCATTGCCAATGGCCGCGATCCCTCGGAAATCCGCTTCACTTTGGCCTTCCGCACCATCGTTGCCGATACCGAGGACGAGGCCTGGTCCAATGCCGCCGACATCCTTGAAAAGGTGAAGGCTGGCGTGGCGCGGCAGGCCGGCGGCAACGGCGAAAAGCTGCCGAGCAATGTCGGCTCGGTGCGCCTCCGTGAGGCTGCCAAGCGCGGCAAAGTGCTCGACAAACGGCTCTGGACGGAAGTGGCCGAAGCCAGTGGCGCCGGCGGCAATTCCACCGCGCTGGTCGGCACGCCCGAACAGGTCGCCGAGGCCATTCTCGACTATTACGACGCCGGCATTTCCAATTTCCTCGTCCGCGGCTTCTACCCCACCGCCGACACCGTCACCTATGGCCGCGATGTCGTGCCGCTGGTCAAGGCCGGGATTGCCGAACGCGAAGCCCGCAAGGTAGCAGCAGAATGAGCGCTCCCCTCGATATCGTCGACATCCACACCCATCTTTGGCCGCCCGCCTGGGGTCCGGGCGGCAAATTCGCCAAACCTGCCGGTGGGTTCTCGCCCGAAATCTATCGCAAGATCACGACCCCATCAGCGCTGGTCGATGAGTTCAAATCCGCCGGCGTTTCGCTCGCTGTGGTCACCGCCACGGTGGAAAGCCTTTTCGGCGCCGAAGGCCCGGTGGATTTTACCGGCATTGCCGAAGCCAATGACTGGTTGGCAAGCCTTGTCGCCGCCGAGCCATCACTGGCCGCTTTCGCCGTCACCGACGTTTTTGCAGGCGAAGAAGGCGCAGAGGAAGCCGAACGCGCTATCGTGGACCTCGGCCTTTCAGGCCTCGTCATCGACTCCTCGCGAAATGGCAAATTCCTCGCCGATCCATCGGCCCGACCAACCCTCGAAGTCGCCGCCCGCCATCGGATCCCCGTCTTCGTCCATCCGGTCGCCCATCCCAATTCCGAGGTGCTCATCGCCGGCGCTGGCATGCTCGGCAATTCGCTTGGCCGCGGCCTGATGAACGGCGTCGCCTTCCTCTCCATCATTCAGTCCAGCATTCTCGAAGAACTGCCGGACCTGCACCTGATCTTTGCAACGCTTGGTCTCGGCGGCATCGTGCAGGCGGCGCGCGGGGGCATTTACGGTCGCACCGAGCGCCAGAAGCGGCCGCGTCCCAACATCTACTTCGACACCATGGGCGCCGATCCCGCCATCGTCCGCACGCTGACCGGCTTCTTCGGCGCCGACCGCGTGCTGGCCGGCACCGACTGGCCGATCCTGCCGGCGCTGCAGGCCGAGAGTCTTGCCACGAGCCTTGCCGAAGCCGGGCTCAACGATGCCGAACAGCGCCTGGTCGCGGGCGGCAATGCGCGTCGCCTGCTCGCCCTGCGCGCAGCAAAAGCCGAGGCCGCGGAGTAGCTCCGCGGCTTGCTCGCCGGACGAATTGACTGTAAACTTTGCGCATGAATTACAATTCGTCCGCCACCATCGATGCGCTGAGCGAAGTCCTGCAGGATTTTCGCTTGAGCGGCGTCAATTATGGCCGCTGCGAACTGCGCCATCCCTGGAGTATCAGCTTTCCCAAGCAGCCGCTGCTGCGCTTCCATTTCGTGAGCAAAGGCCCCTGCTGGGTGCATACGGAGGCCGAGGGCTGGCAGGAACTGGGCGCGGGCGACCTGATCCTCTTGCCACAGGGCGTCGAGCATCGCCTCGCCAGCTCCCCCAGCGTCACCGAAAACTCCCTCTCGGCGTGTCAGGTAACCGGCCATGGCGGCAATGTCTGCGAGGTGGTGCAACAGGGCGATGGCGATATCAGCATGATCTTCTGCGGCTCCATGGCGCTCGGCGCCTATGCGCTGCATCCGCTGATCAGCCTCATGCCATCGATCATCCGGGGCTGCGATGTCGCGACCCACGACCCCATGGTCAATCCCCTGCTCGAAGCCATGGCCATTGAAGCCAGTCAACCGCGCATGGGCAGCGCCACCATCCTCTCGCGCATGGCCGACCTGCTCACCGCCCGGCTCATCCGTTGCTGGGTGAAAAGCCACGACACCTCCGCCACCGGCTGGCTCGCCGCCATCCGCGATCCCCATATCGGCCGCGCCCTCGTCGCCATGCACCGCGACCCCGGCGCCAATTGGACGCTGGAAACTCTTGCCGGCACCGCCGGGCAATCGCGCTCCATCTTCGCCGAGCGTTTTAGTGCCATTCTTGGCGAAGGCGCCGCGCGCTATCTCACCCGTCTCCGCATGCAATTGGCGCAGGAATGGCTGGGCCAGAGCGGCATGCCCGTCGCCGAAGTGGCGTCCAAACTCGGCTACGAATCCGAAGCCAGCTTTGCCCGCGCCTTCAAGCGCGTCACCAGCGCCTCGCCCGGCGCGGTTCGCCGCAGCGCTTCCGGACGAATTGATATGGAATTCGGATTTTAGGACACATATCGTCTTTTGGATCCTGTCTATGAACGTCTCCCGATCTGGAGACCTCTTCATGACTGACACTTCAATTTCCGCGGGCCTCGCTGCCGACACATCTGTCTCGACCGGCTGGAGCGCCAAGACGTGGCTTGCCATGCTCGGCATGCTTGCCACGAGCTTCGCGCTGGTATCGGCGGAATTCCTGCCAGCAGGGCTTCTCACCCCCATGGCCCGCGACCTCGGTATCAGCGAAGGCATGGCGGGCCAGGTGGTCACGGTGACTGCCCTTGTCGGCGCCCTTGCCGCCCTCTTCAGCAATGTCCTCATCGGCCGGATCAACCGCAAGACGGTGCTGGTCGGGCTCAGCGCCCTCGCCATCGCTTCCAATCTGCTGGCCACTTTCGCCACCGATTTCTGGGTACTGCTGATTGGCCGCGCCGGTCTCGGCATCGCGCTCAGCGCCTTCTGGGCCCTTTCCGTGGCCGTGGTCGCACGGCTCGTCGGCACGGGCGCCATCGGGCGCGGCACGGCCATGGTCAGTCTCGGCGTTTCCCTCGCCACCATCGCCGCTCCCTCCATGGGCGCCCTGATCGGCGATTGGCTCGGCTGGCGCAGCGCCATGGGCCTCACCGCCGCCCTCTCCGGCCTTGCTATCGTCCTGCAGCTCGTCGGCCTGCCCAGCATGCCTGCCTCGGACGGCAATAGCATGGGCGACATGGTGCGTCTCCTAAAACGCCGCGGCGTGCAGCTGGGCATGCTTGCCATCATCCTGCTCATGGCTGGCCACATGACAGGTTCGGTCTATGTCCGACCCTTCCTCGAACAGGTCACTGGCCTTGAAACCGGCATGATCGCCCTGGTGCTCGCCGGCTTCGGTGCCGCCGCCGTGCTGGGCACGATTGCCGGCGGCAAGCTGGCCGATATCGACGCCGGCCGCGCGCTCGCCACCACCGGCGGCATCATGGCTCTGGCCGCGATCGCTCTGGTGCTTTGGGGCAGCCAGATCGCTGCCGCCTTCACCTTCGTCGCGCTCTGGGGCTTTGCCTTCGGCATGGCGCCTGTTGCCCTGCAGGCCAATCTCTCCCGCTCGGCCACCGACGCCCTCGAAAGCTCGGGCAGCCTGATGGTGGTCTCCTTCCAGGTCGCCATCATGACCGGCGCCCTGGTCGGCGGCTATATCGTCGACACCTATTCGGCGGTAACCAATCTCATGGTCACGGCGCTTTTGGCAGGGCTCACGCTGGTTTTGGCCCTGCTCCAGCCCAAGCGCTGACAAAACAAAGCCGCCCCTCAAAGGGCGGCTTTCCAACTCCTACGTCACCAGTGCCTATCTCTGCCTTGACGCAAATGCCCGCAAAAAGGTGCGCACACCGGTCGAGGCGGCCTTCTGCACGGCTTCTCGCGGCGGACGCGTACAGGGGGCCGTCGGCAGATCCGCCGAAATCAACGCCACAAAATGCCGGGCTGCGACACTCGCATCGTCAATCTCAAGATAGCCATTGGCGGCGAGACGGGCAAAGCAGCCCGCAATAATAGGCCAGTCCTGCCCCGGCCCATAGGCCTGCCAGGTCTGCAGCAATTCCGGATATCGCCCCGATTCGCGTTCAAGCAGCCAGCGCAGCGCGCGGCCATCGATATCGCACATGCACGGATCCAGGAGCCGCACCGCAAATTCGGTCAGCGCCGCCTCGACATCGTCGGGACGATCGGGAAACGTCGCCACTGCTGCCATCAGCGAGGCACTGGAACGCGCCGTCACGTCGCGGATAACGGCGATGACCAATTGTTCCTTGTCGCCCAGATGGTTGTAGACCGTCTGGCGCGAAACCCCTGCATCGGCCGCAATGGCGTCGATGCTGATGGCATTGAGCCCGTCGCGCACCACGGCGCGCTTGGCCGCGTCGAGAATGGCACGCAGCTTTCCAGTAGCCTGCGGGGCAAAAGGCGGCGGGGCGAGGTCGATCGTGGACATGCAGAAACCATAGCCCATTCGAAAAAATTAGACAACAGTGTCCAAAATTTTGGACACGACATCTTGACCAATTTTTACACTTGTGTCCAAATCAAGGTGTCGCGGCGCCTCCCTGCCGCCCCGAATCTTGCTCGAAAACACGCTGACCGCCCGCCCTTGACGCGGGTCGGAGAGGTATTGCCAAATGAACCCCACCATCCTGCGCGCCGCGCTGGTGCTCGGCCTGCTATCGGCCATCGGCCCCTTCGCCATCGATATGTATCTACCGGCCCTGCCCGCCATCGGCGCCGATCTCGGCGCCGACACGGCCGGCGTCCAAATGAGCCTCATGGCTTTTATGGCCGCCATCGCCGTCTGCCAGCTCTTTTATGGCCCGATCAGCGACATGGTCGGCCGCAAGCCGCCGCTCTATTTCGGCATGGCGCTCTTTGCCATCGGCGCCGTCGGCTGCGCCTTCGCGCCTTCCATCGAGTGGCTCGTTGCTGCCCGCTTCCTCCAGGGCGTCGGCGCCTGTGCCGCCATGGCCCTGCCCCGCGCCATCGTGCGCGATGGCTATACCGGTGCCGATGCCGCCCAATTGCAGAGCCTGCTCATGCTGGTCTTTTCGGTTTCCCCGATTCTGGCCCCGCTCGCCGGCAGCCTGATCGTCGAATTCGGCGGCTGGCGCGATATTTTCTGGGCCATCGCCGGCATCGGCGTGCTCGGTCTCCTGCTGGTTGGTTTCACTCTCAAGGAAACCCGCCCCAAGCATTTGCGGCTCGATAGCAGCGTTGGCTCGGCCCTGCGCGGCTATGGCCTCCTGCTGCGCGATTGGAATTTCATCGGCCTTTCCATGATCGGCGCCTTCGGCATGTCGAGCTTCATGGCCTATCTCGCCAATTCCTCCTTCGTGCTCATCGAGCACTATGGGCTCAACCCCACGCTCTACAGCGTGATGTTCTCGATCAATGCCGTGTCCTTCATCGGCGTCTCCCAGCTCACCGGCGTCCTCACCCGACGCTATGGCCTCAACGCCATCGTGCGCACGGCAGTGACCGGTTATGTCGTCACCATGCTGGCTCTGGTCGTGATCTATCTCGCCGGCTTCAACCAGTTGCCCGTGCTCGCGACCCTGCTCTTTGTCGGCTACGGCTTCCTCGGCCTCGTCATCCCCACCACCGCCGTGCTGGCGCTCGATGGTCACGGCGAAATCGCCGGCACCGCCTCGGCCCTGATGGGCACCTTGCAGCTCGTTACGGCGGCTGTGGTCATGGCTGTAGTGGGCAGCTTTTTCGATGGCACAGCTCAACCCATGGTCATCGGCATCGCCGCCTGTGCCGCCATCGCCTTCGTCCTGACACGCCTGACCCTCAGGATCGATCCGCAGCCAGTTGCCGCCGAATAATTGGCCGTCCAGTTTTCGGCCTCGCCAGAACAGGCGAGGCCGAAAGTCGTTTGCTTACATCAGGTCGCGCGGGAAGGACTGGTCCCAGTTCCGCTCGGCACGGACGAGGCCGTTCTCTTCCACCGACAGTTCGCCCGTCAGGTAGAACGTATCCCGGTCAGACCGCATCTTGGTGACCGTGTCGATCCGAATGCGCCAGCCATCGCGGCCCATCTCGTAGCTCTGGGTAAGAACGTACTCGGCCGAGGTCGGATCATTGTCGGCAATGGTCAGCTCGCGCTTGAGGCTGTGGCTGAGCTCCGTACCGATATCGTCGAAGCGCAAAATGCCTTCGCCGAAGAGACCGCCTATGCCTTCGGTGACATAGGTGGTGGTTCCCGCGACATGATCCTGGCTGGTCCAGCGGCGCACCGTGCCAGGATCAAGCTGGGTGATCGGCGTCGCCGGGCCATGGGCCGGCGGCGGCAGTTTCACTTCACCGGCATCAGCCTTGCGCACCGGCAGCGACAGCGAGCTGTTCGCCGTATCGATGGTAAGCGTTGCCAGCTCGGGCGACGGCCAGACCATCGGCCAATAGGATGTGCCGATAGCGACGCGGATAGCGTGACCCGCGGCAAAGCGATGGCCGCAATCGTTGAGTTTTACAACCACGTCATAGAACTGGCCCGGCACCAGCGCTTCCGGCTGCTCATGGCTGTCGCGATGCGTCAGGTTGAGCACCTGATAGCTGACACGCGTGACCGTACCATCGGGCCGCACGTCTGAGAGACGGACCGAGACCTGCGTCACTGGCTTGTCCGAAGCCACACGGAGTTTCAGCACCGGCGCGCCGAGGATCTCGAAACTCTCAGTCTGCACAGGCGTGTCAAAGACGAGAGCGCCGCCGTCATCGAGACGCTGGTCGGTCGGGTGTTCGCCGACACAGCCGGTGCCCATCCATTCGCCGCCGGCCTTGCCGTGGCTCTGCGGTGAGCAAATGGCCAGCATGCCGGCAGGAGCGCTACCGATATAAAGGCCATGGTCACCGCCGAGCTGGAAAAGTTTCGGGGCAATGGACGCAGACGGCCAGTTCGCCTCGCCGACCCAGCGACCGGGTGCATCGGTGCGGGTGCCGGTGGGGGCGACACTGTCATTGATATAGGCGCGAAGATCCGGCTCGTTCATGACGCCGGTGTCCTTGCCCTTGAGCCAATGGTCCCACCAGCGCACGGCTTCCTGGAGGAAGCCGATGGCCGGACCGGGAACACCGTCCTGCGGATAGACATGGCCCCAGGGGCCAATGATGGCCTTGCGCGGCGTCTTGAGCCCTTCGAGCAGACGCGGCACGGCATTGGTATAGCTGTCGCCCCAGCCGCCAATGGCGAGCACGGGCACTTCGATGTCCGAGAAATCTTCGCAGACCGAACCGTGCTTCCAATAGTCGTCATAGCGCTGGTGTTCGAGCCAGAGCGCGGGGAAGAACGGCAGGTTTTCCACGCGCTTGAGCCAAGCCTCCCGCCAGCCTTCCCCGACGATCTCGGGGTCGAGCGGCCGGCTCTGATAGGCCAGCATGATCGTGCCCCACCAGAGATTATCGTTGAGCAGCAGGCCGCCCATATAGTGGATGTCGTCGGTATAGCGATTGTCGGTCGAATAGGCCGTGATGATGGCTTTCAGGGCCGGCGGGCGGCGCGCAGCAACCTGCAAGCCGTTGAAGCCGCCCCAGCTCTTGCCCATCATGCCGACATTGCCGTCGCACCAGGGCTGGGCGGCAATCCAAGCGATGACTTCGAGAGCATCGTCCTGTTCCTGCTTGAGATATTCGTCGGCCATATGGCCATCGCTCTCGCCCGTGCCGCGCATGTCGACGCGAATGGCGGCATAGCCATTCTGCGCGAAGAAGCCGTGCATAGGCTCGTCGCGGCCGCGCGTCCCGTCGCGCTTGCGATAGGGGATATATTCGAGGACGGCCGGGACTTTCGCCTCGTCCTCGGGCAGGAACAGCCGCGCGCCGAGGCGCGTGCCGTCGCTCATGGGAATCCAGATATGTTCTTCGATGCGGATCGACATGGGATAGTCCAGTTCTAGGCGGTCGCCTGCTGGCGCTTGGCCAGCACGGTATCGAGCCAGTCGCGGCGCAGCTCAGGCACCGAGGTCACCAACTCTTCGGTATAGGGGTGGAATGGCGGCTGGAAGATTTCCACCGTCGGCCCCTGCTCCACGATCTTGCCGCGCTGCATCACAAGTGTGCGGTCGGCAAGGCGCCGAACGACACCGAGATCATGGGTAATGAAGAGGTAGGACAGACCCAGCTCCTGCTGCAGGCTTTTGAGCAGCTTCAGGATGTCCTCGGCCACCAGCGGATCGAGCGCCGACGTAACCTCGTCGCAAATGATGAGGTCAGGCTTGGCCGCGAGCGCACGAGCAATGCAGACGCGCTGTTTCTGGCCACCCGAAAGCGCACCCGGCAGACGCGTCGCAAAATCCTGCGGCAGGCCGATGAGATCGAGGAGGCGGGTGACTTCCTTCTCCTTGGGCACATCATGCATGCCGAAGTAGAATTTCATCGGACGCCCGATAATTTCTCCAACCGTCTGGCGCGGGTTCAATGCAACGTCAGGCAGCTGATAAACGAGCTGAATACGCCGCAATTCCTCGCGGCTGCGGTTCTTGTAGGAGCGATCAAGCCGGCGCCCGTCAAAGCTGATCATGCCCGCCGACGTTGGCAGAAGACCGGCAATGGCGCGGGCAAGGGTCGATTTGCCCGAACCGGATTCGCCGACCACAGCCAGCGTCTCGCCCCGACGCAGATTGCACGAGATGTCGTCGAGCACCGGCGTCTTGCCGTAATGGGCGTGGACGCCGCTGACATCGAGCAGCACATCGCCGATCTTGCGGTCCGCGGTCTCGCCAACGAGATTGCCCTGCCGCTCAGCGACGAGCATGCGGGTGTATTCCTGGCGCGGCGCTTCCAGCACCTGCTCCGCCGTTCCCTCTTCCACCAGCTTGCCGTGACGCAGCACCATGATGCGATTGGCGATCTGGGCCACGACCGCAAGGTCATGGGTGATGTAGAGGGCCGAGGTATTGTAGCGCTGGATCAGGCTACGCAGCAGCGCCAGCACTTCGATCTGCGTCGTCACGTCGAGCGCCGTGGTGGGCTCGTCGAGGACGATGATATCGGGCCGGCAGGACATGGCCATGGCAACCATGGCGCGCTGCAGCTGGCCACCGGAAACCTGATGCGGATAGCGCTCGCCAAAGGTTTCGGGGTTCGGTAGCTGCAAGGTTTTCAGCAGCTCCAGCTTCCAGGCTTCCGCTTCGGGCCGGGTCATCTTGCCATGATAGAGCGCGCCTTCGACGATCTGCTCGCCGATGCGGATGGCCGGATTGAACGCCGCCGCAGCCGATTGGGCTACATAGGCAATCCGGGCGCCGCGCATGTTTTCGCGGGTGGCGCGATTGCCTTCCATCAGCGAGACACCGCCGATATCGATGGTGCCGCCGACGATGCGGCAACCACCACGGCCATAGCCCATGGCAGCAAGCCCGATGGTCGACTTGCCGGCGCCGGATTCGCCGATCAGCCCCAGCACTTCGCCGGGCGCGAGATCGAGATCGATGCCGTCGACCAGCAGATTGCCATTTGGCGCCGCGACCTTGAGGCCGCGAATAGTGAGAACATTGCTCATCGATCGGCTCCCTGCACTGCGGCACCGGAATTGAGCAGCCAGTCGACCACGAGATTGACCCCGATAGTCAGCAGCGCAATCGCGGCAGCCGGGAAGAGCGGCGCGTAGAGGCCGTAGAGAATTGCCTGCTGGTTGTCCTTCACCATCCCACCCCAATCCGCAAACGGCGGCTGGATGCCGAGGCCGAGGAAGGAAAGGCCGGCGACGAAGAGGAAGGTAAAGCAGAAGCGCATGCCGAATTCAGCGATCAGCGGCGGCAGCGCGTTGGGCAGGATTTCGCGGGTGATCAGCCAGCCAAGGCTTTCACCGCGCAGACGCGCCGTCTCGGCATATTCGAGCACCGAAATGCCCTGCGCCACGACGCGTGCCAGACGGAACACGCGGGTGCTGTCGAGGAGCGCGATGGTGAAGATCAGCACCGGCACCGAGGAGCCTAGCGCCTGCAAAACCACCAGCGCTGAAATCAGCACCGGAATGCACATGACTGTATCGACGATACGCGAGAGCACAGTATCGACCCAGCCGCCAAACAGCGCCGCAACGAACCCGAGCGGAATGCCGATGGAAAACGAAATCAGCGAAGCCGCCAGCGACACGCCGATCGACATCTGCGCACCGGCCAGAAGCCGCGAGAACATGTCGCGGCCATTCTGGTCGAGACCGAACCAGAACTGGCTCGACGGCGGATCGAAGGGCGCGCCGACGATCTCGTTCATGCCATAGGGCGCCAGCATCGGTCCGAAGACGAAGACCAGCAGGTTGAGCGTCACGATGGTGAGCCCGAGCCACGCGGAAATGGGAATTGCCTTGAGCTTGCTGGTCATCGCGGATGCCTCAGACGGGGATTGAGGGCGATGGCGGCGATATCGGCGATGGAATTGAGGATGACGTAAGCCGCCCCGAAAACCATGGCGGCAGCCTGCACCAGCGGCAGGTCGCGCTTGGCGACGGCATCGACCATGAAGCGCCCGAGCCCGTTATAGTTGAAGATGGCTTCCACCAGCACCACGCCAGTAATGAGGTAGGCGATATTGAACGCCACTACATTGACGATGGGCGCCGCAGCGTTGGGCAGCGCATGACGCAAGACGACACGCTTGGTCCGCAACCCCTTCAGGAATGCCGTTTCCACATAGGCCTGGTCCATGACCGAGAGCACGGCAGTGCGCGTCATGCGCATCATCTGCGCCACGGTGACGAGCACCAGCGTCAGGGCCGGCAGGGTGGTCGCCCGCAGCCAGTCGCCAAAATTCATGCCCGCATAGGTATCGGCAAGGCTGGGCAGCAGGTTGAACTGCACCGAGAGGAACAGGATCAGCAGCAGCCCGAGGAAATATTCGGGCAGCGACACGAAGGCCAGCGCCACGATGTTGATGCCACGATCGAACATGCCACCACGACGCACGGCTGCGGCAAGGCCAAGCAGCACGGCAATCGGCACGGAGACGATTGCGGCATAGGCGGCGAGCGCCATGGTATTGCCGAAACGCGGCCAGAGAAGATCTGCAACGGGCTGACGATTGGCGAGCGACATGCCGAGATCGCCGGTCACGAAACCATGGAGCCAGGTCAGGTAACGCTGCCAGGCGGGAAGATCGAGGCCGAGATCCTGTCGGAGAGCAGCCAGCGATTCCGGCGTTGCATTCTGTCCGAGAATTGCCGAGGCGACGTCGCCCGGCAGGAGCTGAGTGCCCGCGAAAATCAACGCGGACACCAGCAGGAGCGTCAGGATCCCAAGCGCGACACGCTTAAGGATGAGTTTGATCATTATGCTTCCAGCCAGACCTTTTCGGCCAGGCGTGCGCCCATGAAGTTGAACATCGGATGGGTGGTCACGCCGCCGAGTTTTGTCGACACAGCGTCGAGATAATCGCCGAACATCGGGATCATCGCACCACCGTCATCGGAAATCATCTGCTGCAGTTCAGCGTAGATTTCCCCACGTTTGGCATTGTCGAGCAGCGCACGGGCCTCGATGAGCTTGGCGTCAAACGCTTCGTTCTTCCAGTGCGTGTCGTTCTGTGCGGAAGTCGACGAGTAAGCGATGGTGAGCATCTGGTCAGCCGTTGGACGGCCACCCCAGTAACCCATCGAGAACGGCGCCTTCATCCAGACATTGGACCAGTAGCCATCGCTCGGCTCGCGCTTGATCGACAGCGTGATGCCCGAGGCAGCAGCCGTGCCCTGGAAGATGGCGGCAGCGTCAACCGCGCCCGAGAAGGCTGCATCCGAAGCCGACAGCTCGATGTTGAGAGAGTCGAGACCGGCTTCCTTCAAATAGAACTTGGACTTTTCCGGATCATAAGCGCGCTGCGGCAGGTCTGCGGCATAGAACGGGTCGGTTACCGGGATCGGGTGATCGTTGCCGATCTTGCCGTAACCGCGCAGGGCCGTGGTCAGCAGCTGTTCACGATCGATCGCATACTTGATGGCCATGCGGACATTGTTGTCAACGTAGACGCCCTGGGTGCAATCCATGAGGAAAGTGAAGTGCTGGCCACCGGCCGACTGCACCACTTCAAGGTTGGGGTTGCGCTTGAGCAGATCCACGGTCTTGAAGTCGAGCTGGTTGATGGCGTGCACCTGGCCGCTCATCATCGCATTGGTACGGGCTGCGATATCGTTGATGACGATGACTTCGACCGCATCGACCCAGGCCGTATTCGGCTTCCAGTAGCTTTCGTTGCGGACAAAGCGCGCACGCACGCCCGGTTCGTAGCTTTCGAGCACGAAGGGACCGGTGCCGATCGGCTTGGTCCAGTCCTCAAAACCTTCCGGCACGATGAGGAAGTGATAGTCGGAAAGAATATAGGGAAGATCGGCATTGCCGCTGTCGAGCACGATCTTGATCTCGGTATCCGAAACCTTGACCACATCGGTGAACTGGCTGGCCGTCGAACGCGCTGCCGAGGTCGAAGCCTCGCCGCGGTGCAGGTTCAGCGAATAGAGGATGTCTTCGGCGGTCAGCGTCTTGCCATTGTGGAAGGTGACGCCCTGACGGATCTTGAAGGTCCATTCCTTGGCATCGGCCGAAGGCTCCCAGCTTTCGAACAGCTCGGGCTGGACCATGTTGTCCTTGTCGATTTCGACAAGGCCGTTGAAGGTCATATAGGCCTGGTTGACGGGCACCCAGTCATTGAGGACGCGCACGTCGAAATTGTCGGTGGTGGAACCGCCGCCGATACCGAGCTTCAGGACACCGCCGCGCTTGGGCGTTGCTTCCTGCGCGAAGGCGGACGGCACGATAAGGCCGCTGGCGAGAGTGGTGAGACCGAGCCCTGCTGCACCAGCGATGAACTGGCGGCGGCTCAGGTCGAATGACGACTTGTTCTGCGACATATTCCTACCTTGTTTTTTGACTTACCGCCCTCTGCGCACGCGCAGGAGCAGGTGTCCCCATGGCCGAAATACTAGTGGGCAAATGGCGATGCCCGGCATGATTTATTCTCATACCCCTATCAGAATCCATCGTGCAGGATTTCGTCGCTACCATGAATAGATGGCGCTTATTGGGTGGAACAGCGCATGCCCAGAGCTGCGCGACTGCCCCGTTTCTTGACTATATTGCAGCGCCCCCGCGGCGCGTTCGGGAGCATTTGAGATGGAGCTTGCGACTGCCATAGGGCTCATCGGCGCAGTGGCCTATCTGGCCGGCTACGCCTTGATCCAGATGCGCGTGCTCACCATCGATGACGGCCGCTATGCGGCACTGAATATCCTCGGTGGCCTGGCCCTGATCTATTCCCTGCTCTGGAATTTCAACCTTGGCTCCTTCCTGACCCAGGTCGCCTGGTTGATCTTCACGGTCGTCGGCTATGTCCATAGCCGCCACCGGCGCAGCAAGGCGGGTGCCGCCAACCAGTAGGCCCAATCAGCTGTCATTGTTGGCATTGTGCGCGATCAGCCAATCGCTGACTTCACGCACGATCCGGCGCTGATGCCGGTCTGCCGGACGCATGAGATAGAAGCGCCCCTCGGACTGCATCATGTGATCATGCACGGGCACCAGCGTCCCGGCTTCGAGCTGCTCGCGGATCAACCAGGTCCAGCCCAGCACATAGCCCCCGCCCTGCATCGCTGCTGCAACGCAGAGCCCATAGTCACCCAGCAGCCACCGGCGCTGTCCTTCCGGCGGCGTCAGCCCGGCGCTCTGCCACCATTGCGGCCAGTCCTGCCATTCGCGCATCGTGTCCTCGATGCCGATAATCACCGGATCCTGCACGTCCATGAGAGGCGGCAGGCCCGGCGAGGCCACCGGCACGATTTCCTCGCGCCCCAGCACGATCAGGTTGACCCCGGCCGGCCGCTCGCTGCGATAGAAAACTGCAAGATCGAATTCATCGAGGCGCAAATGCACGATGTCGTCGGTCACCTTGAGCCGCAGCTCAAGCCCCGGAATTTCAAGCTGCATGCGCTTGAGCAGCGGCATGAACCACTGATCGGCAATGCCGCGTGAACAGGCAATGGTGACCTGGCGCGGTCCGGCCCAGCTGCGCACACCCTCGGTGACCGCCGCAACTTCGCCGAGCACGCGCGAAATATCGGCAGCATAGGCCTCGCCGACATGTGTCAGATGCACGCCATGCACGGCGCGGGTGAAGAGTTTTGAGCCGATAAAAGCTTCGAGCTTGCCGATCTGCCGGCTGACCGCACTCTGCGTCAGCCCCAGTTCGAGGCCCGCGCGCGAAAAACTGCCGAGGCGCGATGCCGCTTCGAAGACGACAAGCGCATTGAGCGGCGGCAATTTCTGCAATTTCGCCATTGTAAACTTCGACGCGCGCCGTTGATCGGCCGATTGACACCAACAGGCTTCGGCTTATCGCACCGCGCAAAGGCGCGCATCTTATTTCGCTTTCCAGGCCGCGCTTGCTACTGGCGCGGCGCCTCCACGCCATAGGCCTGGGCAATGTCATCGAGCACGAGATTGGCCGCCAATATCCCGCCGGCAATGTTCCAGACAGCGTCGTCGACCCGGTGGATTGCACCGGCCTTGACCGCGCCGAGGCCAAGCCAAAGCGGGCTCGCCGTCCATTCGGTTTCGACCGCCAACCCCTCGCCGTCACCACTATCGCGCGTAAAATAGAAGATGCGATCGCCATCCATTTCCGGAATACGCTCCATGGTGATTTCCTGATTGTCAGTCAGTGCGGCCTGGATAGCCGGACGGGCAAAACCGATGCGTCGCAGGATATCGCCGGCAAACGTGTCGGGGGCACGCAGGCTCGTGCGCCCGCCGCCGCGGAAGCGGACCAGCGAAATCTCTTCCGAGACCTTGTCGCCCAGAGCGACCTTCAACGCGGCAATGCGCTCTTCGAACGCTTTCACCCCAGCCTCGCCCTCGGCCTCAAGGCCGAGCGCTTCGGCATAGAGCTGATAGTTTTCGAGCCATTTTCCATCAAAGACATCGGCCATCACGGTTGGCGCCATGGCGGAAAGCTGCTCGTAAATACCTTCATGGCGCACCTTGATGCCAAGGATCAGGTCCGGTTCGAGCGCCGCAATGGCTTCAAGGTTCGGCGCATCCTCGGCGCCGATCTCGGTCACCTCGACCAAGGCGTCAGCGATATGAGGATACCAGGGCTCTCCGACTGTCGAGCGCACCGCCGCGATTGGCGTCACCCCCAGATCGAGAAGGGCCTCGGTGCCTTCATTGGTTAGGATCACGACCCGCTGCGGCGCGTCGGGCACGGTCGTTACGCCCATGGCATGGGTGACGTCACGGGCCTGCGCCGCCCCCGTAGCAATCAACGTGGCTAAGACAAGGGCGGGAAGGATTGGTCTGGTCTTTTTCATCATGTCCTCGCGGATGGCGCAGTGATCTTCTGCCATAGGCGCTATGAAACATGAATGTAGTAGTCAAATTATCTGATCAACGGTCCCTGCGAGCCCGCCGCCCGCTGGTTCGACGCTGCACGATGCGGGCGCGCAGCAATTGCAGCCGCTCCAGGCTATCGAGCGAAGCCTGTTGCTCCATGGCGGCGACACCCATGATGATCGCCTCAAGACAGACCAGCGTCGCACCATGCAGCGGCGCCCCATCCGGACCACTGCGCCGGATTTCGAGCACCGCACTAGCTGCCTTGAGGATCGGCTTTTCCGCGCTCTCGGTCACAACGACCATGGGCAGGCCCCGGTTACGCGCCTCCTCCATCAGCACCTCCACCTCGGGATAGGCGCGGCCGAAAAACAGCATGAGCACAGCATCGCCCTCGCGCAGGGTCAACATCTGTTCGGCAAGATCAAAGCCGGTGGCATCGAGCAGCAGAACCGGCTTGCCATGGCGGGCCAACATACGCACGGCATAGGCCGCAATCAGCCCCGATGTGCCGGTGCCAAACACCACGACGCGCTGGGCCTTGTGCAGGAGATCAACCGCAACAGGAATGGCCCGGCGTGCTTCGCCTTCCGCCAGGTTCGCGATCAACTGTGCCTCGTGATCCAGAACGAGATCGATGGCACCATCGACATCCTGGTCGACCGATGCCAGAGCACGTTGCAGGTTCCGAACATGGGTCGGGGCCGCGCCCAGCGTTCCGGCAATCGCCTTCTTGAGTTCAGTCAGGCCCGAAAAGCCAAGCGCCCTTGCCGCGCGCACCACCGTCGCGTCCGAAACGCCGATCAGCCCGCCGATCTCCAGCGCGCTCAACTCCAGCACATCCCCACGATTTTCATCGAAGAAGGCCGCCGCCTTGCGCAGCTTCGGCGACAGCTTCGTCGCCCTGCTGCGCAGACGCGCGGAGAGCCTGTCCAAGGGAGGCGAAGCAGCGTTTTCGGCCATGATCCCGATCGGTCCAAAATGTAGCAGCGACACGCTACTACATTTCCAGTCCGCAAACCGCTGCAGATTTGGCGCTAGAGGGCCGAAACCTTTGCCACCTGCACGACCTCGGCCAGCGGCACCGTACGCAGCGTCGGGGCGGTCTCCGCATCGAGCCCGATGGCGAGGCGCACATAGCGCTCTGTCGGACAGATCTGCGCGTAGGGATCAAAGCCCACCCATCCAAGGCCTTCATCAAAAGCCTCGGCCCAAGCATGGAGCCCATCTTCTCCATCCACAAGCCGATAGCCGACAACGTAGCGTGCCGGAATATCGAGTGCCCGCGCCGCACCAATGAAAAGCTGCGCATAGTCCGCCGCGGGCGGCCGTGGCTCGCCTGCTTCGGCAACCTCCTGCACCTGCGCCTGCCCGCCATCCGCCTGCATCTGCTGGGGCTCCTTCGGCTCTTCGGGCAGCCCCAGCTCTTCTCCAACGCGCGCCATCAGGGCATGACAAATGCTCAGCCGGTTTTCCCTGCTGTGGCGAAACGGCTCATAAAGCGCCTCCGGCGCCTTGGCCGCCTCCGTGAGCCGCCGATAGAGCGCCGACACCGGTTCACCGGCAGGTCGCCCAAGCACGCCATGACTATCACGCGTCGTCACCTCGCCGCGCACATGGATGATGATCTCGCCTTCGGGCCGCAACTGGTTGACCAGGTGCGCCGCATTCCCAAAGCCATCTGTGAAGCGTCCGGCATTGCCGATGCCCGGCCCCTCAACGCTCCAGCTTTCCACCGTCTGCGTCGGCCCGCTCGGTGGGGTCAGAAGCAGGTGGAAAACAGCCTGCCCCGTGCCTTCCGGCAGGGTCAGGCTCAATCGATGGTCAATGGCAATCCGCATGGAGTGAGCTCAGTAGAAATTGTAGCTGGCCGACAAGGTGTCGGTCACCCGATTGTTGCCGTCGATGAAGTCGTTGAGAAATTCGTGGAGGCCATGGGTAAAAATCTGATCCATGTTCGTCCCCTCGACGAGCTTCAGCAGGTCATCCATCGCGTCGTGACACGCCTCGCGCCGCCCATAAAGCTTGGCGAGCAGGTTGAGATTGTCGCGCACGAAATGCGCGCAATAGATCAGCGAGCGCGGCATTTCCGTCCGAAGGATCAGAAAATCGGCGATGTTATGGGCCTTGTAGCGGTCATGATAGACATGCCCGTAAGACCGGTGCGCCGAAGCCGCCCTCAAAATCAGCGTCCATTGCTGGATGTCAATTTCCCCGCCAACCAGGCTCGATCGAGGCAGCAGCACATAGTATTTCATGTCGAGAATACGCGCCGTATTGTCGGCCCGCTCGACGAAATTGCCCGCCTGCAAAAACGCAAAACCGTCGTCACGCAAAATGGTGCCGAGCAGCGCCCCGCGGAATTCATGGCTGCGCTGCCGCACCCATTGCAGCAGACCCAGCAGTTTCGCCCCGCGCACATCGCGCGGCTTGATCTGCGAAAATTCGAGCCAGGCCCCGTTCATGCTCTCCCACATATCCGTGGTGATCGCGGTGCGGACCGAACGCGCATTGGTGCGTGCGGCCTGCAGGCACGAATAGACCGATGACGGATTGGCCGGATCGAACATCATGAAATAGGCGACGGTGTCGACATCGGCGACCTCGTGCCTTTCGGCGAAAGCCTCATCCATTTCCGCTGCCTGCAGCATGGAAATCAGATGCTCGCTCGCCCCGCCCTCGCGACGGCTGGTGAGCGACATGCGGTAGCCGACCTCAAGCAGGCGCGCCATGTTCTCGGCGCGCTCCACATAGCGTGAAAGCCAGAAAAGGTTTTGTGCGGTACGTCCCAGCATTCTCATGACTAGTCTTCCAGCACCCAGGTATCCTTGGTCCCGCCGCCCTGCGACGAGTTCACGACCAAAGACCCCTTCTTCAATGCCACGCGCGTCAGCCCGCCGGGCGTGATCCGCACCTCGTCGCCCACCAGCACATAGGGCCGCAAATCCACATGGCGCGGCGCCACATCGTTGTTGATATGCGTAGGACAGGTTGAGAGCGCCAATGTCGGCTGCACGATGTAATTGTCCGGCCGCGCGATGATCTTCTTCTTGAATTCCTCGTGCTGCGCCTTGGTCGAGGTCGGCCCGACCATCATGCCATAGCCGCCCGAACCATGGACTTCCTTGACCACGAGATCGCCGATGTTTTCGAGCACCCAGGCCCGCTGGTCCTCGTCGGTACAGTTATAGGTCGGCACGTTATTCAGCAGCGCCTTTTCGCCGAGATAGAACTCGATGATTTCAGGCACATAGGTATAAACGGCCTTGTCGTCGGCAATGCCCGTACCCGGCGCATTGACCAGCGTGACATTCCCCGCCCGATAGGCATCGAAAATGCCCGGCACGCCCAGCATGGAATCCGGCCTGAAGGTCAGGGGATCGAGATAATCATCATCGATGCGGCGATAGATGACGTCGACCCGCTCCGGTCCCGTCGTCGTCCGCATATAGACCTTGCCGCCATCGACGAAGAGATCCTGCCCCTCGCAAAGCTGCGCGCCCATCTGGTCGGCCAGGAACGAGTGCTCGAAATAAGCCGAATTGTAGATGCCCGGCGTCAGCACCGCGATCACCGGATTGCGCCCCGCCCCCGCCGGCGCCACGCTTTCGAGCGTCCGCCGCAGGTTTTCGGGATAAGTTTCAACCGGCGCGACCTTGGAACGCTGGAACAGGTCCGGCGCCAGCATCATCATCGCCTCGCGATCTTCCAGCATATAGGAGACGCCCGACGGCGTGCGGAGATTGTCCTCCAGCACGTAAAACTCATCCGGCCCAACGCGGACAATATCGACGCCGATAATGTGCGCGTAAACACCCCGTGCCGGCTCCAGCCCCATCATCTGCGGACAGAAGGCCGCATTGTTGAGAATGAGCTTTTCCGGAATCCGCCCGGCCTTCAAAATCTCCTGGCGGTGATAGATGTCGTAGAGGAAAGCGTTGAGCGCCTTGACCCGCTGCTCGATCCCCCGCGACAGCTTGCGCCATTCATTGGCGGCAATGATGCGCGGAATGACATCGAAGGGAATGACCTTCTCGGTGCCCTCTTCCGAACCATAGACGGCAAAGGTGATGCCGAGCTTTCGGAAGATCGCTTCCGCGTCCGCCTGCATCAGCGCCAGCCCCTTTTCGGGCTGTTCCGCCAGCCATTCGCTGAGGGCGCGGTAAGGTTCGCGGACAGATCCATCCGCATTGTACATTTCGTCAAACGGCGTGTTTTCGCCCATTACTCTTCGCAGGTTTGATACGGCTTTCCCATCGCCAAACCATTGCTACACAATTGGTCGTTGCCGTCCAGACGGTCAAAGCCGCGACTTGCCGCTTTTTAGTGCAGGTCAGCCTTGCGCAAAGCCCGCACAAAATGCTCTCATTCGCGCGGGACGATTTGTGCTCGATCAGTTCGCGGGTGACGCTGCGTGATGAGCGAAATACCGGCCGTAGTCGCCACGCCCCTTGAACGCGTCCGGCGTGAAGCCCTCCGGTCTTATTTGACGCGATCTTGCCCGTAGGCGTTCTGCGGCGGCTGTCCACTCATCTTCGTCGCCGAGGCCCCAGCCCGCAACAATTGCCATGATTGAGGCGACGTACAGAAATTCCGGATCGGACGAGGCCTCGCCATCGAAGTGGGCAAAGATGGCGTGCCACAAATTGGCAGCCTCGGGAGCGTCCTCCATGTCGGTGACAGCGGGCGGATCGGCCCAGTGCATCCAGGAAAGAAACAGCAACCTAAGCGCGCCTTCACGGTCACGCTCCCCTTCCATCCAGCCGGCGCGGAGCTTTTTGTATTCTTCATCCATGTTCACACCCTCGTCCAGCAAAGAGCGAAGCCTGATATCACGGTCAAACCGAGCCCTTTTGGTACCGGATGCAAGCGTGCTCTTCGCTACGGGGCTTGCCTCCGGGCGGCTCATCCATATTGTGTTTCCACATAAGTTTCTGTGAGTTCGCCATGACCATCGAGATTCTGCAGACCGGGCCCCTGCTGGCCTCCTGCGAAAAAGCCCTTGCCGAGCGCTACACCGTCCACAAGCTGCACGAGATTGCCGACAAGGACGCCTGGCTCGCCGCCAATGGCGCCCGCATCCGCGCCCATGCCGGCTCAGGCGTCCAGAAGCTGCTGATGGAAAAGCTGCCCAATCTCGAAATCATCGCCAGCTTTGGCGTCGGCTACGACAATATCGACACGGCGACGGCCAAGGCCCGAAACATCCGCGTCACCAATACGCCCGATGTGCTCAACGATGCGGTCGCTGAGATCACTATCGGCTTGATGATTTCCCTCGCCCGCCGCATTCCGCAGGGCGACCAGTTCGTGCGTCAGGGCAAATGGCCGGGCAATAATTTCGGCCTCTTCTCCGAACTGACCGGCAAGACCGTCGGCATTCTCGGCCTCGGCCGCATCGGCAAGGAAATCGCCACCCGCGCCCAGGCGATGAAGATGCGCGTCGTCTATTACGGCCGCCATCAGCAACCGTCTGTGCCCTATATCTACTACAACAATCTCGAAGACATGGCCCGCGACAGCGACTGGCTCGTCATCATCGCCCCCGGCGGCAAGGGCACCGAGCGGATCGTCTCGAAAAAGGTCCTCGAAGCACTCGGCCCCCAGGGCATGCTGGTCAACGTCGCCCGCGGCACCCTGGTCGACGAACCCGCCATGGTCGAACTCCTGCAAAACGGCGGCCTCGGCGGCGCGGCTTTGGACGTGTTCGAGAAAGAACCGCAAGTCCCCGAAGCCCTTCTCGGCCTCGACAATGTGGTCCTTTCCCCCCACCAGGGCAGCGCCACCAACCAGACCCGCGACGCCATGGGCGCGCTTCTGGTAGCCAATCTCGAACGGCATTTTGCCGGCGAACCGCTGATCTCGGCGGTGGTCTGATCTTTCTTCACCTGTCCCCTTGGGGGAGAGGTGAAGAGCCCCCTACTCCAAATCCTCCTGCACCATCTCCCCCGCGGCATGGATGCAGACGATCTCCAGGCGATCGGGCCCCATATTGGTAAACTTGTGCGGCACGTTGGCCGGCGCGATGGCGATATCGCCCGCGCCGAGCTCAAACGTCTCCTCCCCAGCCACCACCAGCGCCCGCCCGCGCTTGACGATCCAGGTCTCGGGATAGGGATGGATATGCAGCCCCGGCCCCTGCCCCGGCTCGTTGTCGACCGAAAAGAAGGAAATCGGCGTGCCATAGCTGCCGCCTTCAAAGCGGATAGTCCGGCTAGGCGAAGCCGGCCGATCGGCAGCGCGCAAAACATAGGTCATGACAATCTCCTCGTGTTGCCATGGCGACGAACGGCGACCGGGAAGTTCGACAGGAGAAAGCGCCCCCGCACCCCTTTCCTCACTTCTCAGAGCGCCGTCACATAAATCCCGTGCCACACCCCGCACACCTCGACATTCTCCGCCAACCGCCAGCCCGCACGCTCGAACAGCTCCCGCGCCTCCGCCGTCAGCGCATGCAGCCGCGCAAACCCCAGCCGTCGCGCCTCGACTTTTGCCCGCTCCAGCAATGCCAATCCAACACCCTGTCGCCGCAATTTTGGCTCCACCAGCAGCCCGCCCAGCCAGGGCGACCGCTCCGTCAGCCCGCCCGAACTGACCGTCAGGGCACATGTCCCCGCCAGCGTCCCATCGACAAAGGCCACGATCCCCAGCGGCAGCCGGTTCCGCTCCAGCCGCTCGGTTAGGTCCGCCCGCGCCGAAGCGCCGCGCGGATTGTACCAATCGGCCCACTGGCTCTCGAAGAGATCGACGAGACCGCTCAGCACCTCGTCATGATCGATGAGCAGGCCAGTGATAACTATGCTCATAATCCCTCCAGGCATGTCCGCCTTGCACCAAACTGCATGAGACCCCGATTAACAGTTTCACCAGAACCCGATAGCCTCAGATTGATTTGGCCCCCAGGCCTCGCAAGGAGCAAGACGATGACCGAATGGTGGCGCGGCGGAGTGATCTATCAGGTCTATCCGCGTTCGTTTCAGGACAGCAATGGAGATGGCGTCGGCGACCTGCCCGGCATTCTGGACCGGCTCGACCATATTGCCAGCCTCGGCGTCGATTGCATCTGGCTTTCCCCCATCACCCAGTCGCCCCAGGCCGATATGGGTTATGACGTCTCGGACTATATGCAGGTCGATCCGCTATTTGGCTCGCTGCAGGATTTTGACCAGCTGATGGAACGGGCCCATGCGCTGGGCCTAAAAGTCATCATGGACCAGGTCGTCAGCCATACCTCCGACCAGCATCCCTGGTTCCGCGAATCCTGCTTCTCCCGCGACAATTCCAAGGCCGATTGGTACGTCTGGGCCGATGCCAAGCCCGATGGGTCCCCGCCGAACAACTGGCTGTCCGTCTTCGGCGGCTCGGCCTGGGAGTGGCACACCGCCCGCAAGCAATATTACCTCCACAATTTCCTCACCTCGCAGCCGGACCTCAATTTTCATAATCCAGCGGTGCAGGAAGCCGTGCTCGAGGTCATGCGCTTCTGGCTCGATCGTGGGCTCGACGGCTTCCGCCTCGACACGGTCAATTACTATTTCCACGACGCGCAGCTGCGCTCGAACCCGCCGCTAAAATCCCTCAAGGGCAAGCCGGCTGTGAACCCCTACGACATGCAGAGCCACAAGTTCTCCAAGAGCCAGCCGGAAAACGTGACCTGGCTCAAGCGCGTGCGCAAGATGATGGACGCCTATCCCGGCGCCACCACCGTTGGCGAAGTGGGCGACGACGAGCGCGGCCTCGAACTCATGAAGCAGTACACGTCCGGCAAGGACCTGCTGCACATGTGCTATTCCTTCGATTTCCTTGGCCCCAAATTCAGCGCCGAGCATTTCCGCTCAAAAGTCGCGCGCTTCTTCTCGGAAGATGAAACCGGCTGGCCCTGCTGGAGCTTTTCCAACCACGACGTCATCCGCCCCATGACCCGCTGGGCCAGCTTCAGCGCCTCGCCGGCCGATCTCTCGCGCCAGGCGGCAGCTTTGGTCATGACGATAAAGGGTTCGGTCGGCCTCTATCAGGGCGAAGAGCTGGGCCTGCCCGAAGCCGATATTCTCTTTGAAGAACTGACCGATCCGCGCGGCATGCGCTTCTGGCCCGAAGACAAGGGCCGCGACGGCTGCCGCACCCCCATGCCCTGGCAGGCCAATCTACCCTATGCCGGTTTCTCGACCACGACGCCCTGGCTGCCGGTAAAGCCCGCGCATCTCGCTCTCAGCGTCGATGCCCAAAATGCCGATCCGGAATCGTCGCTGAATTTCTTCCGCAAATTCATCGCCTGGCGCAAATCGCATCCGGCGCTGCTGACCGGCTCGATCGACTTCTTCAAGACCGACGAACCCGTCCTCGCCTTCCGCCGCTCGGCGGGAAACAAGGACCTCATCTGCGTCTTCAATCTTTCGGCCGAAGAACTGGTGGTCACGCTCAGCAAGACCGAAACCACACTCGAACCGGTCAGCCACAATGCCAATCTCGAAGGCAAGGCACTGACGCTGGGGCCCAACGGCTTTGCCATTGTCGAAGCCCCCGCAGGCGAGGGCAAGGTGCGCTACAGGGCAGGATAGCGCAGTAGCCCTCATGGTGAGGTGCGCAGCGAAGCGAAGCCTCGAACCACGGGGGCGTGGCACCGGACATCCGGGCACGTCCTCGCCCTTCGAGGCTCGCCTTTGGCGAGCACCTCAGGGTGAGGACTACGGAGGCCTAGCGCTTCTGCCCCTTCCACGCCAGCAACCGCAGCGCATTGGCAGTCACCAACAGCGTCGCCCCCGTGTCAGCGAGAATGGCCGGCCACAATCCGGTAACGCCCAAAATGGTCGTCACCAGAAACACCGCCTTCAGGCCCAGCGCGATGGTGATGTTCTGCCAGATGTTCGACATCGCCGCCCGCGAGATGCGGATCAGATTGGCGACGTCCATCACCCGTCCATGCAGCACCGCCGCATCGGCCGTCTCCAGCGCCACATCGGTACCACCACCCATGGCAATGCCGATATCGGCAGCGGCGAGGGCCGGCGCATCGTTGATGCCATCACCAACCTTGGCGACCACCTTCCCGTCGGCCTTCAGACCGGTGACGATGCGCTGTTTGTCCTCAGGCAGCAGTTCGGCATTCACCTTGATGCCGAGATCGGCGCCTATGGCCTTTGCGGTGCGGACATTGTCGCCCGTGAGCATGACGATATCAGCACCAAGCGCCTTTAGCGCAGCAAGGCCGGCTCGCGCGTCGTCGCGGGGTTCATCGCGCATGGCGATGGCACCAGCAACCTTGCCGCCGGCGATGAGAACCGAGACGGTCTTGCCCTCGTCATTGAGCCCACCAATCCGCGCGGTCAGCTCTTCGCCAAGCGGTGTCCGCGCCGCGGCGGCTTTGGGCGAGCCGAGGAAGAGCAGCGTGCCATCGAGCGTACCGATAATGCCCTTGCCGCCAAGGGCGCCGGCATTGCTGGAGGCGATGGGCTCGATGCCGGCTTCTTTCGCCCTGGCGAGGATGGCCTTGGCCAGCGGATGGCTGGAGCCAACCTCAAGCGCGGCTGCGAGACGCAGCACTTCGGCTTCGCTCCGGTCCACGGCAACGATGTCGGTCACCTGCGGACGCCCCTCGGTCAACGTGCCGGTCTTGTCGAGCGCGACCATGTTGATCTTGCCCAACTGCTCCAAAACCACGCCGCCCTTCATGAGCAGGCCTTGGCGAGCGCCAGCCGAAAGCGCCGCAGCGATGGCGGCCGGCGTTGAAATAACCAGCGCGCAGGGGCAGCCGATGAGGAGAATTGCGAGACCCTTGTAGATCCATTCATCCCAGGAAGCGCCGGTCACGAGTGGCGGCAGGATGGCGACGAGAGCGCCGACCAGCAGCACGCCCGGCGTGTAGTATTTTGAGAAACGGTCGATGAAGCGCTCGGTAGGAGCCTTTGACTCCTGCGCCTCTTCGACCAGCGAGACGATGCGGGCAATAGTATTGTCGGCCGCAGCGGCGGTGACGCGGACACGCAGGGCGCCATCCTGATTGACGGTACCAGCATAGACCTGGTCTTCCGGTCCCTTGTGCTTCGGCACGGACTCCCCGGTGACCGGTGCTTCGTCCACCGCGCCTTCGCCGGACAGCACCACGCCATCGGCCGGAATCCGGTCTCCGGGACGAACGAGCACAATGTCGCCGACGGCAAGGTCGGCCGCATCGACCTCACTGATCTTGCCCTCGATCTCACGCTGCGCCCGGCGCGGTACGAGATCGGCAAGCGCCTTGATACTGGCGCGGGCGCGGCCAGTGGCGATGCCTTCGAGCAGTTCGCCAATGAGGAAGAGCAACACCACGATGGCGGCCTCTTCCACCGCATTGATGAAGACGGCCCCGACGGCTGCCACTGTCATCAGCGTTTCGATGGAAAAAGGGCTGCCGTTCCGAGCGCCCTGCATGGCGCGGCGCCCGATGGGGATCAGACCCACCAGCATGGCGAGAATGAAGAGCTCATCGTGCCAGGCCGGGATGAAAGCTTCGAGCGCGAAGGCGGCAGCAACAGCGAGGCCGCAGAGAATGGTCAGCTGCGCCTTGGCCGTCTGCCACCAGGGGCCATCATGGTGACCATGATCATGCCCGTGCATGCCTTCAAGCGCATCGTCTTCTTTCGGCGCGCCGCTAGTCAAGGGCGCGATGCGATAGCCGAGATCTGTCACCTTCTGCTGCACCTGGGCGAGATCGGCGCCCTTGTGGCCAACGGTCATGGTGCCGGCGACCACAGAGACGGAGACCTCCTCGACGCCAGGCAGACGCCGCACGGCAGTGTCGATCTTGCTGGCACAGCCTGCACAGTCCATGCCTTCGACACGGAAGCGTGTGCTTGTCTCCTGGGCGTTCATCTTTCGGCTCCTTGATTTTTGTCGGGACCGGCGTACATCCTCTAGTGACTAGAGGAGCAAGCACAAAATGCAGCAGGGCATCACCATTGGCAATGTGTCGCAGGCGAGCGGGGTGAAAGTGCCCACCATTCGCTACTACGAACAGATCGGCCTCCTGCCCTCCCCGCCGCGCACCGAGGGCAATCGCCGCAGCTATGACGAAGGCGATCTCGAACGGCTGACCTTTATCCGCCACTCGCGCGAGCTCGGTTTCGAGATCGACGAAATCCGCACGCTGCTCTCATTGCAGGACCAGCCCAACGTCTCCTGCGAAGATGCCGACGCCATCGCGAGCAAACATCTTGCCGATGTGAAGCAGAAGATCGCGAGCCTGACGGCCTTGCAGCATGAACTGGAGCGGATGGTTGAAGGCTGCTCGCATGGGCGCGTCGAGACCTGCAAGGTCATCGACATTCTGGCCGATCACGGGAAATGCAGGTTCCACGGGGAGTAAGGCCGCCCCGCACCTCTTAGATATGGAGCGCAAGGGGCTTGCTTCAAGCCCGGTGCGCTGCACTATACCAGCACTCCCACCGAGCCAAGGGAGCTTGCGATGATCTACTACCACGGCACCCGCGCCGACCTCAAAACCGGCGATCTTCTCTCGCCCGGCTACAACTCCAATTTCGGGCAGGGCAAGCCTGCCTCCTGGATCTACTTTGCCGCCACACTCGACGCCGCCATCTGGGGCGCCGAGCTCGCCGCGGGCGAAGGCCGGCAGCGCATCTATATCGTCGAGCCAACGGGCGAGTTCGTCGACGATCCCAATCTCACCGACAAGAAATTTCCGGGCAATCCGACCAAATCCTATCGCAGCCAGCAGCCATTGCGGATTGCCGGCGAGGTCGAGGACTGGGTGGGCCACCCGCCCGAGCAGCTTCAGGCGATGAAGGATGGGGTGGAGCGCATGCGGAAGCTGGGCATCGAGGCGATAGACTAGGTCGCCGTCTCTCCCTAGCTGAAACACCACCACGTTCGATTGTCACCCCGGCGAAGGCCGGGATGACACCTGAGGATGTAGTTAGGGAAGCGCCCTACCCCGCCATCTCCTGGCTCTCTACTCGCGCGGCTTTCCCGGTCGAGTAGATAAACGCCACGACGAACACGATCGTCAGCAGCAGCACAATCGTCGGCGCCGGCGCACTGTCCATGAAGAAGGACAGATAGACCCCGAGCAGCGAGCCCACGAGCGCAATCACCGTCGCCAGCACCAGCATGGTCGAAAACCGCCTTGTGAGGAGGAAGGCAATGGCCCCGGGGGCGATCAGCATGGCAATGGAGAGGATGATCCCGACCGCCTGCAAGGCACCGACAATGGTCAGGGAGATCATCGCCAAAAGCCCATAGTGCAGCAGATTGACCCGCAGCCCCACCGCCCGCGCCTGTCCGGGATCGAACGCATGCAACAGGAAGTCTTTCCACTTGATCCCGATAATCCCGCCGATGACCACAGCGATCACCAGCGCTTGGATAATATCTCCCATGCCCACGCCGAGCATGTCGCCAAAAAGGATGTGGTCGAGATGCACGTCGGACTGGATCTTGACGTAAAGCACCAACCCCAGCCCGAACATGCCGGAAAACACCACGCCCATCACCGTGTCCTGCTTGATGCGGCTATTGTCCTTCAGGAACCCGGTGGCGATGGCAGAAAACATCCCGGCAATGAAGGCACCCACGGCGAGGGGAATGCCCACCATGTAGGCGATGACCACGCCGGGAAACACAGCATGGGAAATGGCGTCACCCATCAGCGACCAGCCTTTCAGCACCAGAAAGCATGAGAGCAGCGCCATCGGCACGGCCACCAAGGCCGAGATGATGAGCGCATTGTTCATGAACTCGAACTGGAAGGGGAGGATGAGGAAATCCCAGAGGTTCATTCCGTTGCCTCCAGGGCTTCAGCCGCGCGACGGCGGGCAGCCAGCAGGCCATGCTTGGGCGCAAAGAAGAAGGCGAGAAGGAAGAGCGCCGTCTGCAACACGACGATGATGCCGCCCGTCGCGCCATCGAGGAAATAGCTGACATAGGCGCCGACAAAGCTGGTGATCGAACCGATGGCAACCGCGATCGTCAGCAGTCGCGGAAAACGGTCCGTAAGGAGATAAGCCGTGGCGCCCGGGGTAACGACGAGGCAGATGACGAGGAAGGCGCCGACCGTCTGCATCGCGGCAACCGTCGAAGCCGAAAGCAGCACGAAGAACACGGCGCGCAGTACCGTCGGCTTCAACCCGATGGAGCGAGCATGGTTCTCGTCAAAGAAAGTGACCATCAGGTCCTTCCACTTGGCGAGCAGGATCGCCAGCGACACGAAGCCGATAATGGCAAGCTGCAGCGTGTCCTCGGGCGTGATGGCGAGAATGTTGCCCAACACAATGGTCTGGATATTCACCGAGACCGGCGACACGGACACCATGAACAGCCCTAGCCCGAAGAAGGCCGAAAAAATCAGCCCAATAATGGCGTCTTCCTTCAATTTGGTGCGCTGATTGAGAAACAGCATGGCCGCCGCGGCGAGACCGCCGGAGAAGAAGGCGCCGAGCGCAAAAGGCAGGCCCAGCATATAGGCGCCGGCCACGCCGGGAACGATGGAATGGCTCAGCGCGTCGCCGATCAGCGACCAGCCCTTGAGCATCAGATAGCAGGAGAGAAAGGCGCAGACCCCGCCGACCAGGGCCGAGACCCACATGGCATTGGTCATATAGCCATAGGAAAAGGGTTCGAGCAGCAGCTCCATTACTGCTGCTCCTCTTGTCTCTCGTCTGGCGGATGGCGTCGCGCCTTGCCCCCCTCGAACAGCAGCGGACGCTCATCATCGGTGAAGACGCCGACGCCGGAATGCTCGCCATTGGGCGCGTGATTGATCACAAAGTGCCTGAGCACGCCACCAAAGGCCTTTTCGAGATTGTCCTGCGTAAAGGTCTCTTCGGTCGGCCCATAGGCCAGCACCGTGCCCTTGATCAGAATGGTGCGGTCGCAGAATTCGGGGACGGAGCCGAGATTGTGGGTGGAAACCAGCATCACCCTGCCCTCGTCCCGCAACTCGCGGAGAAGCGCGATGATCTGGTCCTCGGTCTTCACATCGACGCCGGTAAACGGCTCATCGAGGAGAATAACCCGCCCATCCTGCGCCAAAGCGCGAGCTAGAAAGACGCGCTTCTTCTGCCCGCCCGAAAGCTCGCCGATCTGGCGCTTGCGGAATTCGCTCATATTGACGCGCTTGAGTGCCGCGTCGACCGCATCGTGGTCGGCTTTCTTCGGGATGCGCAGCATGCCCATATGCCCATAGCGGCCCATCATCACGACGTCTTCGACCAGAACCGGAAAATTCCAGTCGACCTCTTCGGACTGCGGCACATAGGCGACGAGGTTTTTCTTCAGCGCCTGCGCCACCGGCATGCCGAGCACGGAAATCTCGCCGCGAGCCAGGCGCACAAAACCCATAATGGCCTTGAACAGCGTCGACTTGCCCGAGCCATTGACCCCCACCAGCGCCGCAATGGTGCCGGTGGGAATGGCAAAGCTCGCATCGCGAATGGCGGTCAGGCCGTTGCGATAGGTGACCGTGGCGCCTGACACGGCGATGCCAGTGCCGGTCTCAACCTCGGCATGGCGAAGTGGGGCATTCATTCCGTAAGGCCTTTGGCGATGGTTTCGGAGGTGACGCGAAGCAGGTCGATATAAGTTGGCACCGGGCCATCGGCCTCCGTCAAGGAGTCCACATAGAGCACGCCGCCATATTTGGCGCCGGTCTCGCGCGCGACCTGTTCGGCCGGGGCGGGGGAAATGGTGCTTTCCGAGAAGATGACGCCAATCTGGTTTTCGCGCATGGCGTCGATCACTTTTCGCACTTGCTGCGGCGTGCCCTGCTGGTCGGCATTGATCGGCCAGAGGTAAAGCTCTTTCAGGCCGAAATCGCGGGCAAGATATGAAAAAGCGCCTTCCGAAGTGACGAGCCAGCGCTTGTCCTCGGGCACGGCGGCCAGCTCAGCCTGGATCGGTTCGATCATGGCCGAAATCTTGGCTTTATAGGCCTCGGCATTGGCCTTGTAGGTTTCCGCATTGGCCGGGTCGTGCTCGACAAAAGCGTCGCGGATGTTGTCGACATAGATCATGGCGATACTCGGCGACATCCAGGCATGGGGATTGGGCTTGCCCTGATACGGCCCCTCGGCAATCCCCATCGGGTCGATGCCGTCGGAAACCACGGCGCTGGGCACATCGCGCAGATTGGCAAAGAAGCGCTCGAACCAGAGTTCGAGGTTGAGCCCATTATAAAGAACGAGATCGGCGCCCTGGGCGCGCTGAATATCGCCCGGGGTCGGCTGGTAATTGTGTATCTCCGCGCCGGCCTTGGTAATGGATTCAACCACGGCAGCGTCACCCGCAACATTCTGCGCGATATCGGCGATGACGGTAAAACTGGTGACGGCCTTGAACTTGTCCTGGGCAGCGGCGGGAAGAGAGGGAAGCGCGATCGAAAGGCCCATAACCAGAAGCGTCGAAAGGGCCTGACGCCGTGTACCGAAAAGCATCGAGTAATCCTTGTTGCGAATGATTTGCATTTTCACTCAATGTAGCGGCACGCGAAAAAGTTGCAAGTAGGAATGGTTTGCAAAAAGCATGGTTGCGAACGCACCGGCGGGCGCGGTTAAGAAAGTGTGTTTGATGGGGACAAAGCACCTCCCCGGCCTATCCCCCTATATCTCCACGACGAATCCCTTTGCGGGCCGGAGAACGTCCCCAGCATTTTCCACAAGAGGCAAATTTGAACGATTTCTGACAACGAGGGCGTGCGGAAAGCCGGGCGAATCTGACAGGCTTAAAAAACGCTAAATTCCGGCATTTTTTGATCACAATTGGTCTGTCAAGCATTGATGACAGACCTGACACAAACCATATACCTTGCAGTAAGGATTGGTGCCGCATACTACATATAGCGTTCAGGGCTTGTTCGATTCGAAAGAATGGGATGGAGCCCAAGGCCGGTCGAAACCGTTATATCTGGCGACAGACCGGCGCGCGTTTGCAGTAGTTTTAAAGCGTTGAACCCCGTTTTTAGAACCATCCCTCGTGAGGATCCGATGACTATCACCGTCTATTCCAAGCCTGCCTGCGTCCAGTGCACCGCAACCACGCGTGCGCTCGACCGAAAGGGCATTGATTATACGGTGGTCGATATTTCCGAAGACGCCGACGCCTATGCGCGCGTCGAGGAAATGGGCTACCGCCAGGTGCCGGTCGTGGTCGCCGGTGATCAGCACTGGGCTGGTTTCCGCCCCGACATGATCGGCAGCCTCGCCTGAGCGAAGACGTCGCGCGGTTCCCCCGCGCGACCAACGAGGATGCGGACATGGGCCGACTAGTCTATTATTCCAGCACCTCGGAAAACACCCACCGTTTCGTCAAGAAACTGGGGCTTTCAAGCGTAAGGCTGCCGGTTGATGCCGGCAGCGAGCCGCCGCAAGTGGATGAACCCTTTGTTCTCGTGGTTCCCACCTATGGCGGCGGTGGCGGCAAGGGTGCCGTACCCAAGCCTGTCATCCACTTTTTGAACAATCCGGCCAATCGCAATCTCATCCGCGGTGTGATTGCGGCCGGAAACACCAATTTTGGCGCAGCTTATGGCGAGGCGGGCACGATCGTCAGCCAGAAATGCGCCGTGCCTCTCCTCTACCGCTTCGAGCTTCTCGGCACGGAAGAGGACGTAGAAAACGTCAAACAAGGACTCGAACGGTTTTGGACACGCTCACACTAGACCGCACGGAAGATCGCCCCGCCTCCAAGGGTCAGGTCCAGGACCAGAGCCTGGACTATCACGCGCTTAACGCGATGCTGAACCTCTATGACGAGGCCGGCAAGATTCAGTTCGACAAGGACAAGCAGGCTGCACACCAGTACTTCCTGCAGCATGTCAACCAGAACACGGTCTTCTTCCATAACCTGCGGGAGAAGCTCGAATATCTCAGCGTTGAAGGATACTATGAGCGCACGGTGCTCGATCAGTATTCGTTCAATTTCATCCGCGATCTCTACGATCACGCCTATGACAAGAAGTTCCGCTTCCCGACCTTTTTGGGCGCGTTCAAATATTACACCAGCTACACGCTAAAAACCTTCGACGGTAAGCGCTATCTCGAGCGCTACGAAGATCGCGTCTGCATGGTGGCGATGACGCTCGCCCGCGGCAATGAACAGCTCGCCCGCGACCTCGTCGACGAAATCATGGCCGGCCGCTTCCAGCCTGCGACCCCGACCTTCCTCAATGCCGGCAAGGCCCAGCGCGGCGAGCTCGTCTCGTGCTTCCTCTTGCGCATCGAAGACAATATGGAGTCGATCGGCCGCTCGATTAACTCCGCCCTGCAGCTGTCCAAGCGCGGCGGCGGCGTGGCCCTGAGCCTCACCAATCTTCGCGAAATGGGCGCGCCCATCAAGCATATCGAGAACCAGTCCTCTGGCGTCATCCCGGTGATGAAGCTTCTGGAAGACTCCTTCTCCTATGCCAACCAGCTCGGCGCACGTCAGGGCGCGGGTGCGGTCTATCTCAACGCCCACCACCCCGACATCATGCGCTTCCTCGATACCAAGCGCGAAAATGCCGACGAAAAGGTCCGCATCAAGACCCTCTCGCTTGGCGTCGTGATCCCCGATATCACCTTCGAATTGGCCAAGAACAACGAGGACATGTACCTGTTCTCGCCCTATGATGTGCAGAACGTCTATGGCGTGCCGTTCAGCGAAATCTCGGTCACCGAAAAGTACCGCGAAATGGTCGAAGACGGCCGCATTCGCAAGAAGAAGATCAAGGCCCGCGAATTCTTCCAGGTGATCGCCGAGATTCAGTTTGAATCCGGCTATCCCTACATCATGTTCGAAGACACGGTGAACAAGGCCAACCCGATCGACGGCCGCATCACCATGTCCAACCTCTGCTCGGAAATCCTGCAGGTCAGCGAAGCCAGCGAGTTCAGCGAAGACCTGAACTACACCAAGATGGGCAAGGATATTTCCTGCAATCTCGGTTCGCTCAACATCGCTGCTGCCATGGACTCGACCGACTTCGGCAAGACCATCGAGACGTCCATCCGCGCCCTGACCGCCGTGTCGGACATGAGCAATATCTCGTCCGTTCCCTCGATCGCCAAGGGCAATGACGACAGCCACGCCATCGGCCTCGGCGCGATGAACCTGCACGGTTATCTCGCCCGCGAACGCATCTTCTACGGCTCGGAAGAAGGCGTCGATTTCACCAATATGTACTTCTACACGGTGACCTATCACGCCATCCGTGCATCGAACCTGATCGCCACCGAGCGCGGCCAGACTTTCAAGGGCTTTGAAAAGTCGAAATACGCCAATGGCGAATATTTCGATAAGTACATCCAGCAGGAATGGAAGCCGGCGACCGAAAAGGTCCAGGGCCTCTTCGACACGGCCGGCATCCACATCCCGACCCGCGAAGACTGGCTGGAACTCAAGGACCTGGTCATGGTCCATGGCATGTACAACCAGAACCTGCAGGCCGTGCCGCCGACCGGCTCGATCTCCTACATCAACCACTCGACCTCCTCGATCCACCCGATCGTGTCCAAGATCGAGATCCGCAAGGAAGGCAAGATCGGCCGCGTCTATTATCCGGCCGCCTTCATGACCAATGACAACCTGGACTACTACCAGGATGCCTATGAGATCGGTCCCGAAAAGATTATCGACACCTATGCGGCGGCCACCCAGCACGTTGACCAGGGCCTGTCGCTGACCCTGTTCTTCCGTGATACCGCGACCACCCGCGATATCAACAAGGCGCAGATCTACGCCTGGAAGAAGGGCATCAAGACCATCTATTACATTCGTCTTCGCCAGATGGCGCTGGAAGGCACGGAGGTACAAGGCTGTGTCTCCTGCGCACTCTGACAAGAAAGCTGCCAAGCCAATGAATATGCAATTCCGGCCGCTCAACCGCGTGCGCGCCATCAACTGGAACCGCATCCAGGACGACAAGGACCTCGAGGTCTGGAACCGCCTGACCTCCAATTTCTGGCTGCCCGAAAAGGTGCCGCTCAGCAATGACATCCCGTCCTGGGCGACCCTGAACGCGGTCGAGCAGAAGCTGACCATTCGCGTTTTCACGGGCCTCACCCTGCTTGACACCATCCAGAATGGTGTCGGCTCCGTCCGCCTCATGGCCGATGCGGCAACGCCCCACGAAGAAGCGGTTCTTTCGAACATCTCCTTCATGGAAGCGGTGCACGCCCGCTCCTATTCGTCGATCTTTTCGACCCTGTGCTCGACGCCCGACGTCGACGACGCCTATCGCTGGAGCGAGGAAAACACCTTCCTCCAGCAGAAGGCGACGCTGATCATGCAGCAGTATGACAGCGGGGATTCCCTCAAGAAGAAGATCGCCTCGGTCTTTCTTGAAAGCTTCCTGTTCTATTCCGGCTTCTACCTGCCCATGTACTGGTCGAGCCGTGCCAAGCTGACCAACACCGCCGATCTCATCCGCCTCATCATCAAGGACGAGGCCGTGCACGGCTACTATATCGGCTACAAATTCCAGCGCGAAATCGAACGCCTGCCGGAAGCGCGCAAACAGGAAATCAAGGACTTTGCCTTCGATTTCCTGCTCGAACTCTACGATAACGAGTCGCGCTACACCGAAGACCTCTATGACGGCGTGGGCCTTGCCGAAGACGTCAAGAAGTTCCTCCACTACAACGCCAACAAGGCGCTGATGAACCTCGGCTACGAAGCCCTCTTCCCGCCCGAAGCCTGCAAGGTCAACGCGGCCATTCTTTCCGCCTTGTCTCCCAACGCCGACGAAAACCACGACTTCTTCTCTGGCTCAGGCTCGAGCTATGTCATCGGCAAGGCCATCGCCACCGAAGACGAAGACTGGAATTTCTGAGGTTTTGCTAGACTTGCGCCACTAGGCGCTCCAAACGCAGGTCACGCGGGCCGGAGATTTCCAGCACGCGTGGCCCATCGGCAAATAGGCCAAGCTCGTCCTTGCGAATGATGGACTTGAGCCGCGCATCAACCTTCTTGCGCAGCGCCGGATATTCGATCGTTACAGCAATATCGTCCGGCTGCATCAGCGGCACGAAGACCAGCAAGTCGAGCCGCGCCAGGGCCTTTTCGATGCGCGTAAGCAGCTTGCCGGTGGGAAACCATTCAAAACCTTCGGCTTCGCTGACCACCTCAAGATAGGCGAGGAAGTCGATCGGGCTGCGATCGAAGACGATCAACGGCTCCTCAGCCTCCGACAGGATCAGCGCGCAGCTTCTCTCCAACTGAACTTCGAGATCGGCGCTGGTTGGGCCGTCGGCGAATGGCACTCCCTCCTCGGCCATGAGCCAATAGGGCTCCGGCACCAGCAGGGCGTCACGCCGCGCCGCCACAAAATCTTCCACCAGCGTGGTCTTCCCCACGCCATGCGTTCCTGTCACTGCAATCCGCATGCCTTGCCCTCCACGGGCACAGGTAAGGGCGACGCCCTTTGCGGACAAGCAGGAAAACGGGCTGCCTATAGACACAGAAAGGGACGCCCGTTGAGCGTCCCTTTTCTTTAGGCGTTGGGTAATGAGCCCCCAGGCCGAAGCCCGGGGCACTCACCACACGGGGACCGCGGAGGACGGCGCCCAAAGGTTTGCGATCAATCGCCAGTGGTGGGGGACAGCGACTCGGTCACGCAGAGCGTCTTGTCGGTGAACGAGCAGTGATCGGGGGTGGCGGCGAAGGACGGGGCGGCAACGCCGGCAACCATGACAGTGGCGAGGATCAGGGCAAAAATCTTCTTCATTTGGTGTCTCCGTGTGTTGTGTTGACGAGAGACAAGCTAGGCCCCTGCACCTTTCCTCAAGATGGCCCCAAGGTGAAAGGAACGCGCGCCAGCATGAACTCTCGGGCAAGGAAGCTGACCTGAAGGTTGCGCATGCTCCCGATAGGTCCCGCACCGCCACGGCGCCCGGAGCAAGCCATCCCAATTTTCCGCCTCACATCGCAAAATTCATATAAAGACATCTTTATATCCTTATTGACTTATGTCATCCGCTGCGCCATCCTCATCCTGTCCATGGTCCCCGCGAGGGGATAACAGGGAATCCGGTGTGGCCCTGGTCTAGTCCGGAGCTGCCCCCGCAACTGTTGGCGGAGACGGGTGTTCAAAAGTCCACTGGCCCCAAGGGGTTGGGAAGGCGGACACCCGGTTCGATCCGCGAGCCAGGAGACCTACCATGGACGTGAATATTCCGCTTTCAGCCGATCGGGTGGATCGGTCAGAGGACATGTCGATGAGTTTTTCGCACCACTTCCGAATGCGACGCTGACCGCGAGGTCAGCTCCCCCAAACCAACCGATCCGTCCGCACTGACTTAAGCCGGACGCAATCCCTCATCCCAGCGCCTGAACCGCGCCGTGCATGCACGCGCCGGCTCGCGCCCCTGTCGCATTGGACCAAACCATGACCCGTTCAGCCAATCTCGGTTTCCCCCGCGTCGGCCTCCACCGTGAACTCAAGAAGGCTCAGGAAAGCTATTGGAAGGGCGATATCGACGCCGCCGCTCTCCACGCCGTCGCCAAAGACCTGCGCGCCCGTCACTGGAAGCTGCAGCAGGACGCCGGCATCGAAGTCATCCCCTCGAACGATTTCGCCTATTACGACCACGTCCTCGACACGTCGATCCTCGTCGGCGCCATTCCGCCGCGCTTTGTCGATATTACCGACCCTGACCAGCTCTATTTCGGCATGGCCCGCGGTACCGCCGCAGCTCCGGCCATGGAGATGACCAAGTGGTTCGACACCAATTACCACTTCATCGTGCCCGAGCTGCATGAAGGCCAGACCTTTGCGCTCAATGCCGCAAAGCCGCTCGCGCACTATAATGAAGCCAAGGCCCTCGGCATCGACACCCGTCCGGTTATCGTCGGCCCCGTCACCTTCCTCAGCCTTGCCAAGGCCAAGGACGAAGGCCTCGACACGCTCGACCTGATCGACCAGCTGATCCCGGTCTATGCCGATCTCCTCCGTCAGCTCGCCGCTGCCGGCGCCCAGTGGGTGCAGATCGACGAGCCCGTCCTCGTCCTCGACCTCTCCGACAAGCAGAAATCTGCCTTCAAGAAGGCTTATGCCGCGCTCGGCAAGGCCGGCCCCAAACTGCTGCTCACCACCTATTTCGGCGCCCTGCTCGACAATACCGAACTCGCCGCCACCCTGCCGGTTGCCGGTCTCCATATCGACCTCGTCCGCGCCCCCGAACAGCTCGATGCCGTGCTCGCCGCCCTTCCCGGCGACAAGGTTCTCTCGGTCGGCGTCGTTGATGGCCGCAATATCTGGCGCACCAATCTCGACACGGCCTTCGGCTTTGTCGCCCGCGCCTGGGACAAGCTTGGTCCGGATCGTCTCGAAATCGCCCCCTCCTGCTCGCTGCTCCACAGCCCGGTCGATCTCGATGGCGAAACCAATCTCGATGCCGAACTAAAATCCTGGCTGGCCTTCGCCAAACAGAAGCTGAACGAAATCGCCGCCCTGACTCTCGCCCAGAAGCAGGGCCGTGGCGCAGCCAAGCTCGCCTTCGACGCGTCGGCCGCTGCCGCTGCCGCCCACAAGGCCTCGCCGCGCATCCACAAGGCAGCGGTAAAGGCCCGCTCGGCTGAAGCGATCAAGCTCGACCGCATCTCGGGCTTCCTCGCCCGTCGCGACAAGCAGCGCGCCCGCTTCAACCTGCCTTCCTACCCCACCACCACCATCGGCTCCTTCCCCCAGACCAAGGAAGTCCGCGAGGCCCGCGCCGCCTTTAAGAAGGGCCTGCTCGACGCCACCGGCTATGACGCCTTCCTCGAAAAGGAAACGGAAAACACCATCCGTATCCAGGAAGAGATCGGCCTCGACGTGCTCGTGCATGGCGAATTCGAACGCAATGACATGGTCGAGTATTTTGGCGAACAGCTCGACGGTTTTGCCTTCACCAAGAACGGCTGGGTCCAGTCTTATGGCTCGCGCTGCGTCAAACCGCCTGTCATCTTCGGCGACGTGTCGCGTCCTTCGGCCATGACCGTGCGCTGGTCGGCTTTTGCCGCCTCGCTCACCGACAGGCCGATGAAGGGCATGCTCACCGGCCCGGTGACAATCCTGCAGTGGAGTTTTGTGCGCGTCGACCAGCCGCGTTCGGAAACCTGCCGCCAGATCGGCCTAGCCATCCGCGATGAAGTGGTTGACCTCGAAAAGGCCGGGATCGGCATCATCCAGATCGATGAGCCGGCTTTGCGCGAAGGCCTGCCGCTGCGCCAGCGCGATTGGGACGCCTACCTGCGCTGGGCCGTCGACTGCTTCCGCCTCTCCGCTTCAGGCGTCGAGGACGACACGCAGATCCACACCCATATGTGCTATGCCGAATTCAACGACATCATGCCCGCCATCGCCGAGATGGATGCCGACGTGATCTCCATCGAAACCTCGCGCTCGGCCATGGAACTGCTCGAAGCCTTCCGCGATTTCAAATACCCCAACGAAATCGGGCCGGGCGTCTGGGACATCCATTCCCCCCGCGTGCCGGATCAGGCCGATATGGAGGTCCTGATGCACAAGGCCGCCGAAGGCATTCCGGCCGACCAACTCTGGGTTAATCCGGACTGCGGCCTGAAAACCCGCGGCTGGCCGGAAGTGAAAGCTTCGCTGGTCAACCTCGTCAACGCCGCCAAGGCCCTGCGGGCCTAAAGCGACAAGCCAAACTACAGAGGCGGCCTCCGGGCCGCCTCTTTTGTTTCAACCAGCTTCTCGCCCAGTAGCCCTCATGCTGAGGTGCTTTGCACGGCAAAGCCTCGAAGCACGAGGGCGTGCCCCGATCTCCCGCCTGTCGTCGTTGCCGGGCTTGTCCCGGCAATCCATCACGCTTCCGCTGGGGACCACCGGGACAAGCCCGCTGGTGACAACCAAAAGTAATCTTACGATCATGGGCAAGCCACCATCTCCACTTTTCTGTCGACACATTGATGCCATTTGGGGCAAAGTCTCCCGCAGATAGATAAAAATACAAAAATCTGTTGACAGAAACTGCCGGGAGAGCTCTGCATGGCCGAATTCAAGCCCAAGAAATCCGTGGCCCTGTCGGGCGTCGTCGCCGGCAATACGGCGCTTTGTACCGTCGGTCGCAGCGGCAATGACCTGCACTATCGCGGCTACGATATCCTGGACCTGGCGCGCAATTGCGAATTTGAGGAAGTCGCCCATCTCCTCGTCCATGGCACGCTGCCCACTCGCCCCGAACTTGCCGCCTACAAGACCAAGCTGAAATCGCTCCGCGGTCTCCCCGCCGCCGTCCGCCAGTCGCTCGAACTTTTACCCGCCGCCACCCATCCCATGGATGTGCTGCGCTCAGGCGTTTCCGCCCTCGGCTGCATCCTCCCCGAAAGCCACGACCACAACCATTCCGGCGCCCGCGACATTGCCGATCGGCTGATCGCCAGCCAGGGCTCCATGCTGCTCTACTGGTATCATTTCTCCCAGAACGGCCGCCGCATCGAGGTCGAAACCGAAGATGACTCCGTCGGCGGCCATTTTCTGCATCTGCTGCACGGCAAGGCTCCAAGCCCGAGCCATGTAAAGGCCATGCATGTCTCGCTGATCCTTTACGCCGAGCACGAATTCAACGCTTCCACCTTCACCGCCCGCGTCATCGCCGGAACAGGCTCGGACATTTACTCCGCCCTTGCCGGCGCAATCGGCGCCCTACGCGGCCCAAAGCATGGCGGCGCCAATGAAGTCGCCTTCGATATCCAGAAGCGCTATGCCAATCCCGACGAAGCCGAGGCCGACATTCGCCAGCGCGTCGAGAACAAGGAAGTCATCATCGGCTTCGGCCACCCCGTCTACACGGTGTCAGATCCGCGCAACGAGGTCATCAAGACCGTCTCGGAAGAGCTATCCAGAGAAGCCGGCTCGACCAAGATGTACGATATCGCCGGGCGCATCGAATCCACGATGATGGATGCGAAAAAGATGTTCCCCAATCTCGATTGGTTCAGCGCCGTCTCCTATCACGTCATGGGCGTGCCCACCGCCATGTTTACCCCGCTCTTCGTCATCGCGCGTACTTCGGGCTGGTCGGCCCATGTCATCGAGCAGCGCCAGGACAACAAGATCATCCGCCCTTCGGCCAACTATACCGGCCCCGACGATCTCAGCTTCGTGCCGATCGATCAGCGCTAAACCCAAGGATTTCTCGTCATGCCCTATCTTCTCTCCTCGGACCTGCCGAACGAACCCGCTGGCCTGCGCTTCCGGTCGCTGATCGAGCGCGGCGGCATTTTGCGCCTGCCCGGCGCCCACAATGGCATGGCCTCGCTACAGGCCAAGGCCGCAGGCTTTGAAGCACTCTACCTATCGGGCGCTGCCATGACCGCCTCCATGGGCCTGCCGGACCTGGGCATCATCACCGTCGATGAAGTCTCCTTCTTCATCAAGCAGGTGGCCCGCGCCTCGGGCCTGCCGGTGCTGGTCGATGGCGATACCGGCTATGGCGAAGCGCTCAACGTCATGCACATGGTCCGCGCCTTCGAAGAGGCCGGCGCCGGCGCCGTGCATCTCGAAGACCAGTTGCTGCCCAAGAAGTGCGGGCACCTGAACGACAAGAAACTCGCCACCGCCCACGACATGGCCGCCAAGGTCAACGCGGCCGCAAAAGCCCGCCGCCACCTCTACATCATCGCCCGCACCGACGCTGCCGCCAGCGAAGGCATCGACGGCGCCGTGGCCCGCGCCAAAATGTATATGGAAGCCGGCGCCGACGCGATCTTCCCCGAGGCGCTGAACACGGCCGAAATGTTCCGCGAATTCGCCCGCCGCATGCCCGGCGTGCCGCTCCTCGCCAACATGACCGAATTCGGCAAGACGCCCTTCTTCACCGCTTCCGAGTTTGAAGACATGGGCTACCGCATGGTCATCTGGCCGGTCTCGTCTCTCCGCGTCGCCAACAAGGCGCAGGAAAAGCTCTACGCCACTATCGCCGCCGATGGCTCGACCAAGGCCATGGTCCCCGAAATGCAGACCCGCGCCGAACTCTACGCCACGATTGGCCTCGCCGATTACGAGGCACTGGATGCCTCCATCGTGGCGACAATCGTGCCGGAGCCCATTTGACATCCCCTCCCACCGTGTCATCCCCGCGAAAGCGGGGATCTTCGCTTCTGGAACAGGATTCCCGCTTTCGCGGGAATGACGCCGTGGTCAGAAAAACTGGAAATCCCGCTTCGCTTTTGCTAATGACCCGCTCATGAGCGAAGAATTCGAACGTCCCGTCCTGACGCCCCCCACCGGCGAGAAGAAAGTGCTGCTCCATTCCTGCTGCGCCCCCTGTTCGGGCGAGGTGATGGAGGCAATGCTGGCCTCGGGCGTCGAATATACGATTTTCTTCTACAATCCCAACATTCACCCCAAGCGCGAATACCTGCTGCGCAAGGACGAGAATGTCCGCTTTGCCGAGAAGAACAACGTACCGTTCATCGACGCCGATTACGACCGCGACAACTGGTTCGCGCGCGCCAAAGGCATGGAGCACGAGCCCGAGCGCGGCATCCGCTGCACCATGTGCTTCGACATGCGTTTCGAGCGCACCGCGCTTTACGCCCACGAGCACGGTTTTCCGGTGATGACGAGTTCGCTCGGCATTTCGCGCTGGAAAAACATGGCCCAGATCAACGAGAGCGGCAAACGCGCCGTCGCGCCCTATGAAGGCCTCTCCTACTGGGACTACAACTGGCGCAAGGGTGGCGGCTCCGCCCGCATGATCGAAATTTCCAAGCGCGAAGAATTCTATCAGCAGGAATATTGCGGCTGCGTCTATTCGCTGCGCGATACCAACGAGCACCGCGTCTCGACCGGCCGCGAACGCATCGTCCTGGGCGAAAAATACTACGGCAAGGAGACGACCTCCGAGTAATCGGTTGCCATTCCCCAGGTGCCTAGCCGAAGGGCCGCCGCGCCTTTTCGAACGCGACCGCCCCGGTAAGCGCCTTGTCGAGCGCCCCGCGCCAGCCCCTGAGTTTGCGCTTGCGCAGGGCCGGCGCCATCCGCGGCAAAAACTCCTGATGGAAGTCGCGCCGCGCCCCAAAACTATCCGCCTCGGGCCAAAGCCCGGTCTTCCACGCCGTTAGCCACGCCGCCCCCAGCGCCGTCACTTCGGGCACGCGCGTGCAATCGACCGGCAGGTCCAAAATATCGGCCAGGAACTGCATGGTCCAATCCGAGGCCACCATGCCGCCATCGACGCGCAGCACCATGGCCTGCTCCAGTTTGAGATCGCGCCGCATGGCCTCGAACATGTCGCGCGATTGGTACCCCACCGCCTCCAGTGCCGCCCGCACCAGCTCCGCCCTGCGGCTATTGCGCGTCAGGCCGACGAGCGTCCCACGCGCCTCATTGTCCCACCACGGCGCCCCCAGCCCTGAAAAGGCCGGCACGAGATAGACGTCCTCATCGGGGTCGGAAACAGCCGCCAGCGCATCGGCCTCCGGCCAATCCCGAATGATCTCCAGGTCATCGCGCAGCCATTGCAGCGCCCCGCCAATGGTGAAGATGACCCCCTCAAGCGCATAGGTGGTCTTACCGCCCAGGCGATAAGCCACCGTCGTCAGCAGCCGATGCCGGGATTTGACGCAGATACTACCCGTATTGAGCAGGGCAAAGCAGCTCGTCCCATAGGTCGATTTCGCCATGCCCGGTGCAAAACACCCCTGCCCGATCAGGGCCGCCTGCTGGTCCCCCACAACCCCATGAATGGGCACAGCGGCTCCGAGCACGCTCGGCTCCGTCTGGCCGAAATCATCGGCACTGTCCAAGACGCGCGGCAGCATCGACGCCGGCACGTCGAAAAGCTCGATGAGATCCTCATGCCAGTCGCCGGACTTGAGATCATAAAACAGCGTCCGGCTGGCATTGGTGGCATCGGTCGCATGCACCCTGCCCCCGGTCAGCCGCCAGATCAGCCAGCTGTCCACGGTACCAAAGGCCAGTTCGCCCCGCCGCGCCCGCTGCCGCGCGCCTTTCACATGGTCGAGGATCCACTTGACCTTGGGCGCCGAAAAATAGGGCGCCAGCATCAGCCCCGACCGGCGCCGCACCAGCTTGTCCGCTTCCGGCCGTTTCTCGCGCAGGCGCTGGCAGGTTTCAGCCGCCCGTATGTCCCGCCAGACGATCGCATTGTGGATGGCCTTGCCGGTCTTGCGGTCCCAGACCACGGTGGTCTCGCGCTGGTTGGTAATGCTGATCCCGGCAAGATCGGCCGCCGTGATCCCGGCCTTGCGCAAGGCCGTCTTGCAGGCCCAGAGACAGGTGGCCCAGATTTCCTCGGGCACATGCTCCACCCAGCCGGGCGCGGGCTGGTGCTGGGTGAAATCCATTCGCCCCATGCCCACGATATTCTGCGCGGCATCGAAAATCACGGCACGACTAGACGTCGTGCCCTGGTCGATGACCAGAATATAGGCTCCCATGCCGCCGTCCGCCCCTATACTTGCCCATTTCAAGTAGAGCGCCAAAAAACCACTTTGGGCAACAGCTTGATCTCGTGCTCAACGCCAGGAACTGCTAGATTTGATCGTCCCTGCGAAAGCACACGTTCATGGTGAAGTCCGAGCGTCGTCTGGTCCCCATAGTCTCGGTCGACGTCGTCGGCTTCTCCCGGCTCGTCCAGCACGATGAACCCAAGACCGTCCGGCTGGTCCGCCAAACCTATGGCTACTTCACCAAGGACATCGGCGATCGCGGCGGCACCATCTTCAAAACCATGGGCGACGGCTTCCTCGCCGAGTTCAGCAGCGCCCTGACGGCACTCGATTGGGTCGCCGACGCGCAGCGCGATCTCCACCAGCGCCAGATCAAGGTTCCGGGCGGCGAAGTGCTGCAGGTGCGCGCCGGCATCGTCATGGCCGATGTCCTGGTCCATGGCGACGATCTCTTCGGCAATGGCGTCAATCTCGCCGTCCGGGTGCAGGGCATTTCCCCGCCCGGCGGCATGGCCGTGACCAAGTGGATGCACGCCTATCTCGGCGGCCAGACCGATCTGATCTTCACCGATATCGGCCCCACCATCCTCAAGAATATCCCCCGCACCGTGCATCTCTATGTCTGGCACCCGAGCGGGGCGACAAAAGCCCTGCCCAAGAAAGACGAGGCGCCCATCGTCGCCCCGTCGAGCCGGCCATCGGTAGTCGTCCTGCCCTTCGACAATCTGTCGGGTGAAGCCGACCAGACCTATTTTGCCGATGCCGTGGTGGAAGAAATCACCGCCACCCTGGCGCGCATCCGCGACTTCTTCGTCATCGCCCGCAATTCCGCCTTTTCCTACAAGGGCCGCGCGCTGGACGTGCGTCAGGTCGGGCGGGAACTGGGCGTGCGCTATGTCGTCGAAGGCAGCGTGCGCCGCGTCGGCGACAAGGTGCGCATCACAGCCCAATTGGTCGAAACCGAAAGCGGCAATCATATCTGGTCCGACAAGGTCAATGGCTCGGTCGAAGATCTCTTCGACCTCCAGGACAACATGGCCGCGCTCGTCGCCAGCGCCATCCAGCCCTCCATCCGCCAGGCCGAAATCGAGCGAGCCCTCTCCAAGCGCCCCGATACGCTGGCCGCCTATGACCTCGTCATGCGCGCCATGCCCCAGCTCTGGGCCCACCAGCCCGCGGCCAATCGCGAGGCCATTGTCCTCCTGCAACAAGCCCTAGCGCTCGAGCCCAATTACGGCCTTGCCGCCGCGCTGGTCGGTTGGGCCCACGGCCAGCAGATCGCCTATAACTGGACCGACGACATTCCCGGCGAGCGCCGCGAGGCACAAAAGGCCATCGAACGCGCCTCGGAAACCGCCATCGGCAATCCCACAGCCATGACCGCCCTGGCCTCGGCCATCATGCAGACCGGCGGCGATGTCGCCCGCGCCAAGGACCTTGCCGAACGCGCCCTGGTGCTGGACCCCAACCACGCCTGGGCCTGGCTGCGAAAGGGCTATGGCCTCGTCTATCTCGGCCGGCCCGACGACGCGATAAAGGCCTTCCAGGCCTCGCTCCGCCTCAGCCCCATGGACCCCTTTGCCTTCAACATGCTGTTCGGAACGGCGCTGGCCCATTTCGCCGCAGACCGCCCACAGGAGGCCGTCGAGTTCGCGAGCCGAGCCATCGCCGAACGCCCGGGCCTCAGCTGGCCGTTCCGCGATCTCGCCAGCTACTATGCCGCCCTCGGCGACATGACCGCCGCCACCGCCGCCCTCGACAAATTCCGCGCCGGCCGCCCCGGCATCGATCTCGCAACCATCCGCGACAGCCTGCGCTTCATGCATCCGGACCTTTTGGACAAATACATCGGCGGCCTGGCCAAGGCCGGACTGCAGGAGAGGACGGAGGCGGTTTCGCCCTAGCCTCAGAACGTCATCCTCGGGCTCGACCCGAGGAGACTTCACTTGGCCACCGCGCAACAAGTGTAGAGCCCTCGGGTCAAGCCCGAGGGTGACGATCTCGGTCTGAGCGAGCAAGGGGGCCCAGGCACTAAACCCACCCCCCTTCGTCATTGCCGGGCCTGTCCCGGCAATCCATCTCGCCTCCGCTGGGGACCACCGGGACAAGCCCGGTTGCAGCGACAACCGAGCCTACCCCTCAGCCAGCAACTTCCGCAGCTTGGCCAAGGCCGTGGCGCTATCCTCACGATAGGCAATCGTCCCCTCAAAATTCCCCTCGCTATTGAGCAGGAAAATCGAAGCGGTATGGTCCATCGTGTAGTCTCCGTCTTCGAGGGCCACCTTCTGGTAGTAGATCGCCCAGGCCTTTGCCGCCTTCTCGATCTCTTCCGGCGTGCCGGTGATGCCGGTGACGCGCCCCGTCCACGAGACGTAGTCGGCAATGATCTCGGCCGTATCGCGCTCGGGATCGACCGTCACGAAATAGGCCTTCAGATCCTTGGCCTCATCGCCCAGCGCCTCGTACCACGAGGTCATTTCGGCAAGGGAAGTCGGGCACACTTCCGGGCAATGGGTAAAGCCGAAGAACAGCATGGAAGGCGCCCCGGCAAAACTCTGTCGGGTGAACGCTTCCCCGCTCGCTGTCGTCAGCTGATAGTCGCCGTCGCCGAGGTTTTGCGCCACGCTGGGGCGCGTTGCCGAATAGGTGTAGAGCCCGGCAGCGCCGAGCCCGGCGACCGCAACCAGTGCCCACAGAACCGCACGCAGGCGTCCGAGATTACTCATGGCTCGCCTTGTCCCCATGTGCACCATGCGCCGGCGCATCGGCCGCTGTCGCGCCGGCCACGAGATCCACGGTCACGGTACCCGCCTTTTCAAAGGTCAGCGTCACCGGAACCACATCGCCTTCGGCAATCGCGCCGGAGAGGCCCATGAACATCAGATGCAGGCCACCCGGCTCCAGCGCCACGGTTTCGCCGGCCGGTAATTCGAGCCCGTCCTTGAGCTGCCGCATCTTCATGACATCGCCTTCCATGGCCATTTCATGGATCTGGGCTTCCTTGGCGATATCGGTGCTGACCGACACCAGCCGATCAACTTCCGCACCCGTGTTGGTGATGGTCAGGAAACCACCGCCGACCGGGGCGTTGGGCAAAGTGGCGCGGGTAAAGGCGCCGGTAATTTCGATCGAGCCCAGCACGATCACTTCGGCCTGATGCGTGGCATGGGCATCCTGCGCGAGAGTTGGCAGGGCGGGAGCAAAAAGTGCCGTGAAGGCAAGGGCGATGGCGGAAAGACGAAGCGTCATTTCGTGTCCTCGAAAAGCAATGGAGATGGGTGCCGCAAGGCGGCCTGAACAGGAGATCCGTGGATCAGGCGGCGCGAGGCGGCCCGCGCGGCTGCCCCGGATGCTCCATCGGCTTGGCAAGACCGGAATGAACATTGGCCTGAAACTGAACGGGATTGGCATCCCGCACCAGCGGCGGCTGGGCCACCGGCGGCAACACGGCCACAAATTGGGTTTTGCCTGCGCCCGTCAGCGGGCATTTTGCCGCCGTCGGCGTCTCGCTGTCGCCACGAACCGGATTGGCCACTGACGTACAGACCGACCAGGAGACGCTCGATTCAAAGCCGAGCCGCGCCAGTTCGCGCTGCAGTCCTGAGGACTGATGCAATGGCGCCAGCAGCACGAGCATATAGAGCGCCAGAACCGCAATGGCGGCGCCCACTTCTCGTCCGATCTGGCGCATGCGATTGGGCATGACGTCTCCCCGATATGGGGTTTCAGCTACGCCTTGCTCGTCCAAGAAGCAAGGCGCGCAGTGTCGCAGAGCCAGACTTAAGCCGTACGCGCCAGTTCCGCCTGGTTGACATGGAACAGCGCTGCCACGACGTCCGACTGCGTCACCATGCCGGCAAGCTTGCCCGCAACATCGACCACCGGCACGTGATGATGCCCCGTCTCGGCCATCACCTGCACCACCCGCGCAATCGGCGTCGTCACCGGCACCGAGCGCACGTCGCTTGTCATCACGTCCCGCACCTTGCCGCGCAGCGGCCGGTCCGAATTGCCGATGGAACGCAGGCGCCAGCCCAGGCCCGAACCGGTCGCCGAAGGCCCCCAGTCCGCCTTGTCGAGGAGATCGGTCTGCGTGACGATCCCCACCACGCGCCGCTCCGCATCCACCACCGGCAGCGCTTTGACGCCATTAGTGCGCAGCAGCTTGAGCGCAATCCGTAGCGACGTACCCGGCATGACACTGGCGACATTCTGCGACATCACCGCCGAGGCGATCACCCCGCCCGAACGGCGGTTGAACGCCAGCACTTCTGCCCGCTGCAACACCTCTTCGAGATCTTCCGGATCGACCGGCACCACCTCATCGCGCTCGCGAATGGCCGTGGTGAGATCATCGACCGTCACCCCAAGCCCGCCCGCCTGCCCCGCCGAAGCGACCGGCGCATGCACCTGCGCCCGATGCGGATAGACCTTGCCGGTCAGCCGATTGTAGCCGATGGCCGCCACGAGCAGTGCAAATGAGCCTGCCAGCACCGGCCAGAGCACATAGAAAAATCCCAGGTCATGGATCGCCGGCCCACCCAGAACGGCGGTCAGTGCCACGGCCCCGCTTGGCGGATGCAGGCACTTGAACGTCAGCAGCAGGCCAATGCTCACCCCCAGCGCCAATGCGGCCGCAACACTCTGGTCCGGCACGAGCATGGCCGCCAGGACCCCCACGACCGCGGCAATCCCATTGCCCCCGATGATCGACCAGGGCTGCGCCAGGGGACTCGCCGGCACCGCAAAAAGCAGCACGGCCGAGGCCCCGAGCGGCGCAATCAGCAATGGCGCCGCCGACGCCGGCAGAGCCAGCCGCCCGATGATCCCGACCACCAGAATGCCCAGACAGGCCCCCGCGGCCGCACGCAGCCGTTCAACCGGACTGACGGCAACGAGATGGGGCACAAGGCGGGCGAGAAAGGCTGGAATTTTCATGGCCCCGCTTCCTAAAGCGCCAGCCGCGCCGCGCCAAGGCATGCGCGACCAATTCCGTCCAAAAAAGGAAACGCACTTTTCGCCCCCGCCGGGCATCGCGCAAGGCCCGGCCGCAAGTGCCGCCTCTTTGCGCCAAGTCAAACAATGACAAAACAGTCATACTTTTGCAAATCAACGGCCATTTGTTCTAGATCAAGGAAGTCTTGCGCAGGCCAGAATAGTTTCCTTCACGAAGGCACAGAAATAATCGTGCCGGGTCCAGGAGAAGAAAATGGCTCAAGCAAACCTTCTTTCGCGGCGCGCTCTACTTGTCGGCGCAGCGACCGTCGGGGCGACAGCGCAATTGGCGACCATGCTCGCCGCGACCGCCCAGGAAGCAGCAGCCGCAGTGGCACCAGTCGATCTCAGCGCGCTCGAACGCGTGAAAGTCGAACTCGTCACGCCGCCTTTCGTGCATGCCCATGAGCAGACCGCTCCCGGCGCGCCGAAAATCGTCGAATTCACCATGGTGATCGAGGAGAAGAAGCACGCGGTCGAAGACGGCGTCGAAATCTGGGCCATGACCTTTAATGGCTCGGTGCCCGGTCCGCTGATGGTGGTGCATCAGGACGACTATGTCGAACTGACCCTGATCAACCCCGACACCAACCTCATGCCGCACAATATCGACTTCCACGCGGCAACCGGTGCTCTGGGCGGCGCCAAGCTGACCAATGTCAATCCGGGCGAAAAGGCGGTGCTGCGCTTCAAGGCCACCAAGGCCGGCGTCTTCGTCTATCACTGCGCCCCGGAAGGCATGGTGCCCTGGCACGTCACCTCGGGCATGAACGGCGCCATCATGGTCTTGCCGCGCGAGGGCCTCAAGGATCCCAAGGGCAACCCGATCGCCTATGACCGGGTCTACTATGTCGGCGAGCAGGATTTCTATGTCCCCAAGGACGCAGACGGCAACTACAAGACCTATGAGAGCATCGGGGATGGCTATGCCGATACGCTCGAGGTCATGCGCACCCTGCTGCCGAGCCATGTGGTCTTCAACGGCAAGGTTGGCGCCTTGACTGGCGACAATGCCCTCAAGGCCAATGTCGGGGAAACCGTTCTGATCGTCCACTCGCAGGCCAACCGCGACACGCGGCCCCACCTGATCGGCGGTCACGGCGACTTCGTCTGGCCCACGGGCAAGTTCCACACCCCGCCTGATGTCGATCAGGAAACGTGGTTCATCCCCGGCGGCACGGCAGGCGCGGCGGTCTATACCTTCCACCAGCCCGGCGTCTACGCCTATGTGAACCACAACCTGATCGAGGCCTTCGAACTCGGCGCCGCCGGCCACTTCGTGGTCGAAGGCGAATGGAACGACGACCTGATGACCGGCGTGCTGGCTCCAAGCCCGATCTGATCGGCCAAGACTGTCAAATCCACTGCGCTGCCCTCGGGCCTGACCCGAGGGCCAGCCGGTGAGCCGCCACCGCTTCGGTGCGCACGAATAGAGGCCCTCGGGTCGAGCCCGAGGGCAGCCGGCGCCACAAGGCGCTGGGCAACCCTTTAATCGGAGGCAGACATGACTGCCCTCGCCCACAAGCCAAAAGACACGGTCGGGATCGCTCTTCCCGCCACCCTCCTGGCACTCGCCCTCGGCGCCATTGCCCTTCAGACCCTGCCCCTGCCGCCCATGCCCTGGGCCGGAGCGAGCATTGCTCCGCAGACCGTCACCCTGCCGCCGGGCCAGGTCACCTACCGCGTCGAAGGCCACTTCTTCATCGACGGCAATCCCGTCGATGCCCCCCTGGCCGACACAGCTATCCCCGCGCCCCTGACCATGATGAAATATCAGGTAACCGCAGCCGACTACGCCCTCTGCGTTGCCGACGGCGCCTGCGAGGCGGCGGAACCGCGCAATCCGGGCAAGGGCAATATCCCCGTCACCGGCGTCCATTTCGGCGACGCCACCGCCTATGCCGCCTGGCTCAGCGACAAGACCGGCCAGGCCTGGGCCCTGCCCACCGATGCCGAATGGGCCTATGCCGCCGGCAGCCGCTTTACCGATGACGCCCTCAATATCGACGATACCGGCAACCCCGCCCTGCGCTGGCTCGCCGACTATCGCAAGGAAGCCGAACGCCAGGCCGCCGCCGATCCCACGCCCAAACCCGTGGGCACCTATGGCGAAAACGAATATGGCCTGGCCGATATGGGCAGCAATGTCTGGGAATGGACCGACACCTGCCACCGCCGCGTCCATGTCGATGTCGCCGGCAAAATCCTCAGCGAACAGCCCGCCTGCACCATCCGCGTGCTCGAAGGCAAGCATCGCGCCTCGATGAGCTATTTCATCCGCGACGCCAAAAGCGGCGGCTGCTCGGTCGGCCTGCCCCCCGACAATCTCGGCTTCCGCCTGGTTCGCCGGCCGGCCTGGTACGAAAATTTCTGGGGCCGGCTCGGATTTTGAAACCCTGCCTGCGGCCGATTGGCGGATATTCAGCCCGTCGTTTTTGCGCTAAAAGCCAAGCTAGCAAAAACGATTGGGGTAACGGTTTTGGCCGACGTCGACCGCAGCCTGGTGCGCGCGCTGCCGCTCTTTGCGCGCATGAGCGACACTGACCTCGATCAGCTCCTCGCCCGCGTCAGCACGCGGCGCATTCCGGTGGGCGAGGCAGTCTTCGAACAGGGCCAGAAAGCGACCCAGTTCTTCCTCCTCCTCCATGGCCGCCTCAAGGTCACCCAGGTCACCTCCGAAGGCCAGCAGATCATCGTCCGCGTCGTCCATCCCGGCGACATCTTTGGCTTCGCCCAGGCGCTGCAGCGCGATGACTATCCTGGCACCCCGATTGCCGCCGCCGAAAGCGTCGTCCTCTCCTGGCCCAACGATGTCTGGGGGAGCGTGGTCGAACAGAACCCGCATCTGGCCGTCAATGCCATGCGCACCATCGGCCAGCGCCTCCAGGAAGCCCATACCCGCATCCGCGAAATGTCGACCGAAGAAGTCGAACGCCGCGTCGCCCACGCCGTCCTCCGCCTCATCGAACAGGCCGGCCGCCGCGAGGAAGAAGGCACCCGCATAGACTTCCCGCTGACCCGCCAGGACGTCGCCGAAATGACCGGCACCACGCTCCACACCGTCTCGCGCCTCTTCAGCGCCTGGGAAAGCCAGGGTATCGTCAAAGGTGGCCGCCAGAAACTGCTGGTCCGCGACAAGGAACGCCTGCAGGCCCTGGCCGAAGGGGCTGGGCGAGAGAGCTAGGGGCAGCCATCCAGTATCACCCTTACCACGCACCCACCTCCACGGTGTCATTCCCGCGAAAGCGGGAATCTCTGTTTCTGTGCAAGGAGATTCCCGCTTTCGCGGGAATGACACCGTGGAAATATGAGTGGTCGGAGTGAACTCCCTCCCCCTTGTGGGGAGGGAATGAGGGTGGGGGTATCTTGTCGAAAACTCGACGCAACGGGTCGAGCCCGCCAACACTCCTTGCGCCACCGCAAGGACATGCTCGCGCTATCGCGTTACCCCCGGCACAATCCCAAAAGGTGCCTCATGACCCAAGATACGCTCCCCCGCCGCAAGCCGGTGCCGCGCGGCCTCGCCCATAGCGGCCCGGTCCTGCTCTCCTACGGCTTCCGCCCCTTCTTTCTCGCGGCGGGCATCTGGGCCGTCCTGGCCATGGCACTCTGGATTCTCGCCCTCATGGCCGACCTGCCCATAGGCGGCCTCTACGGTGGTCCGGCCTGGCACGCCCATGAAATGCTCTTTGGCTATAGCACCGCCGCCCTTGCAGGCTTTCTCCTCACCGCCATTCCCAATTGGACCGGGCGTCTGCCCGTCTCCGGCGCGCCGCTCGCGCTGCTGTTTGCCGTCTGGCTCGCCGGCCGCGCCGCGCTCATTGCGCCAGACATGATCGACATCACTCTTGCCGTCGCGATCGATGCACTCTTCCTGCCGCTTCTTCTCGTCATCTGCGCAAGAGAAATCATCGCCGGCCGCAAATGGCGCGACCTCAAAATTCTCGCCGCCGTCGCCGCCCTGGCCACAGCTAATGCCGGCTACCACGTCCTCGTGCTCAAGGCCCAAGATCCAGGCCTTGCCAATCGCCTGGCCGTCGCCGCTTTCATCATGCTCATCGGCATTATCGGCGGCCGCATCATCCCGAGTTTTACCCGCAATTGGCTGGCCAAACGCGAAGCCAAGACGCTGCCCACGCCCTACAATCATTTCGATACGCTGAGCCTCGTCGCCGCCTGCCTCGCCCTTGCTGCTTGGGTGTCCATCCCCGATCATCCCGCCACCTCGGCAGCCGCGCTCGTCGCCGGCGTCCTCAACACCATCCGCCTCGCCCGCTGGCAGGGCTGGCAGACATCAGCCGAGCGCCTGGTCCTCGTGCTCCACTTCGCCTATGCCTTCGTGCCGCTGGGCTTTTTCATCATCGCCCTCGTGCCCTTTGGTCTCTTCGACCCCATCTCGGCTCTACACGTTTTCACCGTGGGCGGCATCGGTCTCATGACCCTTGCGGTGATGAGCCGCGCCACGCGCGGCCACACCGGCACACCATTGACCGCCTCTATGACGACCGGGCTCAGCTATCTCTGCCTGCTATTCGGCGCCATCCTGCGCCCGCTGGCAACGCTTGCTCCAGAGCACTACATGGCCCTGGTTTCCCTCAGCGGCCTCTGCTGGATGCTCGCCTTCGGTCTCTATGTGCTGGAATATGCGCCGATCCTGCTGACCAAGCGCAAGCCAAGGCCGGAATGAACCTCAAGGCCCCTCATTCAAACCAAGGAAGAGGTGTCGCTCCGCGACTTGGCAACCGCCCACCTCTCCCTCTGGGGGAGAGGTCGACGCCTAGCGTCGGGTGAGGGGGCCTTCCCTCTGGGCAAACCCCTAAAACCGCCGCGCAATCTCCGGCGCCATCCGCTCTGCGCCCCAGGGCGGATCATAGGTCAGCTCCACGCTCACCTCCTTCACCCCCGGCACCGCGCTGACGCAGGCCTCAACCGCCTCGCGAATGAACCCCGTTGCGGGACAAAACCGCGTCGTCGTGGTCATGATCACCTCGACAACGCCATCGCGCCTGATCTCGATGTCATAGATCAGGCCCAGATCGACGATATTGTGGCCCAGCTCCGGATCGATCACCGTGCGCAGCGCCGCCCTTATGTCGGCTTCCAGCTCCATGGTTGGGGGAAAACTCATTTCCGCGCACCCACCCGCACCATCAGCCGATAGGCATCGCCCGTCTCGTCAAAGTCCCCCACCCATGCATGGCCGCGCGCCTGCAATTCGGGGAACAGGAACACCGGCTCCCGTCCCAATAGCGCAAACAGCACGTGCCCCTCATCCATGGTTTCGAGGCGCCCCAGAATTTCGACCATGGGCTGCGGCGGATCAAGATCGGTGCAGTCGAGATAGTGCGTCGGGTCGCCCCAGCTGTCGGGATTTTCGGGCGAGGACAAGGCTGCCCTTTCGGCCTCGCCGACAGGGGTAAAAATCACCTGCCAGTCACCATCCTCAAGCGGACTTGCCTCATAGCCAAAGCCCTTCGTCTCCATCACCCGAAACAGCGGCACCGGCTTGAAGGTCGCAAACAGCTTGAAACTCTGCCCGGGCGCCAGACTATTGACTGCCGCCATGATGGCGCCAAACGGCTCCCCGCCATTTCTGAGGATCGGCCGGACATCGAGTTCGAGAGCATCGCTCATATAAATCTCCTTGGTTCCCGTGCGGGCAGGAAGAGGCGCGGCCTTTCCTGTCCCTGCCATGGCGAAGGCAGGTCGATGAGCCGCCGCGCCCGGTAAAACTGACCCATCAAGAATAGGACCGATACCAATTGCAGCCCCATGGCGGCGCGCGTCGCCAGCGGCATTTCCGCCAGGAGCGCCAGCGCACCGACGACGATCGCCGCGAAATAGACGCCGAACCAGATCCGCGCCCGCCCCTCGGCCACCAGATCCTGCACCCGCGGCGTCGGCCTTCGTCCCATCACCGGCGCAAAGCATTCAAGCCAGGTGAGAAACGGAATGATCTTGTAGAGCATGGCAAGCCCGAGCCCGGTAAGCCAGCCCAGCACCAGCACATAGACCGCCGCCCCGATTGCCGCCTCGGTCCCCTGCCACAGCCCAAAACCCAGCATCACCGCACCCAGCGCCAGCATCCCGAAAGCCCCCAGCGCCGAGAGCATATGCAGCTCAACCGCCTTGCGTCGCCGCGCCCGGTAGAGAACGGCAATATCGCCCAGATAGGCCACCACGGTCACCGCAGCCGCAATACCGGCCACCACCAGGACGATTGGCAAGGAAGTGTTGAGCGCGAGCAAGAGGCCCAGCGCCATGCAAAGCCCCGCCAGCGCCACGAATGCCGAACCGAAGACCAGCATGGGCCAGGCGCCCTTGCGCTCGGGCGCAATGAGAAACATCGACACCAGCCGATAGCTGACCCCCATGGCCGCCAGCGTCAGCCAGCCACCAAGCCCGAACCCGGCATGCAGCGACACCCCATGGGTCACCAGCGCCACCGAGAATTCGCCCCCCACCAATCCGGCAAGCGCCCCGGCCAGCGTTTCCCCGATCAGCGCCGTCACCAGGACGCTCATCAGCGCTACGGCCACGAACGCCGCCGGCAGCGGCAATGTCTCGGCCCGCAGCAGCGTCGCAAACAGCACAAATGCGGCAACCCCAAACCCCGAAATCAGCAGCAAGCCGCCGACGGGAAGCATTTCGCTGGCAAAACCACTCCACCCATCGAGCCCGGCAAATCCCGAAAGGAGAAACAACAGCCCCGACACCACCAGAACCAGCGCCAGCGGCGTCAGTCGCGCATGCGCCAGCTCCCGCCCCACCAGCACCGGCAAAAACTGAAACAGCGCGCCGAGCATCAGCAGCGTCAGCCAGCCGATGGCCAGCAGATGCACCACGATCAGCGTCCGCGGCGCCGCAATGCCATCACTCGGAAACCCGAACCCGCTCACCAGCAAAGCCAGCGCGGCCACCAGCGCCACCAGCGCGCAGCCAAAATAGGCAAGGGTCCACCGCGATATCGTCGCCATCTGCATCTTGATCGCTCCCTGGAGAACGAAGCCGGCCGCTCGACCGACCGGCTCATTCGACCCTCAGGCCGCCTCGGCGCGGCCCAGCTGCACGCGCCAGACTTCCGGACCGGTTTCGAGATAGGTCCAGGAGAACTGGCCGGGATATTCGGCCTGCAATTGATAGTGCAGCGGGCGCGGATCGTGATCGTTGATGATCACGAAGCTGTCGCCCACGGCCAGGCCATTGGCCATGGAAAAGATCCTGGGATGCCGCTCGCGCGGGGTGATCTCGCGCACATCGATGAAGGGAAGGGTTTCTTCGCCCATTTGCCTCTCCGCGCCGCCAGACAAAATCAGTGTCCCGGGACGACGGCGAGCCCCGGCATGGTCCGACCCTAGTCCCCCTCCTGCCACACGCACTTTGTCGCCGCGCAAACTCCGTGGGTTTGTCGCCCGCGCAAACTCGGTGGGTTTACGCAGATTTCCCGCCCCTTGTTTGACCCAGATCAAAGAAGCCCCGCGCCCATCCGCTAGGCACAGGAGTGCGGCTTTCCGCGCGGCAAACCGGTTGGGGGTTTCAATCAATGCTGGCAGACTTCACTCGCGGCGAGCGCACAGGCGCACTCGTCATTCTGGGAACCATGGTGGTGCTCGGCCTCGCCATGGCCATCGCCGGTCGCCACGACCTCCTCGGCATTCACGGCTGGATCGTCTTCGGCATCTCCTTGGCCTTGACCTTCGGCGCCATCCGCCAGCTCGACCTGCCCGAGCCCTCCCCCGAACGCCTCTCCGAATATTATGACGCCCCCACCCGCGCGGGCCTCATCCTGACGCTGATCTGGGGTGTCGTCGGCATGGGCGCCGGCTTCTGGGTCGCCGCCCTCCTCGCCTGGCCCGAAATGACCTTTGACGTCTCCTGGCTGAGCTGGGGGCGCCTCAGGCCCATCCACACCTCGGGCGTCATCTTCGGCTTTGGCGGCAATGCCCTCATCGCCACCTCGCTGCACGTCCTGCAGCGCACCACCCGCGCCCGCCTGCCCGATGCCTTGAGCCCCTGGTTCGTGCTGATCGGCTACAATCTCTTCTGCATCATCGCCGCCAGCGGCTACCTCATGGGCCTCACCCAGTCCAAGGAATATGCCGAGCCCGAATGGTATGCCGATATCTGGCTGGTCGTCGTCTGGGTCGTCTACTTCTTCATCTACATGCGCACCCTCGCCCGCCGGAAAGAGCCGCATATCTACGTGGCCAACTGGTACTATATGGCCTTCATCCTGGTCGTGGCGATCCTGCACATCGTCAACAACCTCGCCGTCCCCGTCTCCTTCGGTTCGGCCAAATCCTATTCGCTCTTTGCCGGCGTCCAGGATGCCATGACCCAATGGTGGTACGGCCACAATGCCGTGGCCTTCTTCCTCACCGCGGGCTTCCTGGGCATGATGTACTATTACCTCCCCAAGCGCGCCGGCCGCCCGATCTTCTCCTATCGGATGTCGATCATCTCCTTCTGGGGCATCACCTTCATGTATATGTGGGCGGGCTCGCACCACCTGCACTACACCGCCCTCCCCCATTGGGTGCAAACCCTCGGCATGGCCTTCTCGGTCGTGCTCCTGGTGCCAAGCTGGGCCTCGGCCGGCAATGCCCTCCTCACCCTCAACGGCGCCTGGCACAAGGTGCGCGACGACGCCGTCCTGCGCTTCATGGCCCTTGCCGCGATCTTTTACGGCATCACCACATTTGAAGGCTCCTTCATGGCCATCCGCGCGGTGAACTCCCTCAGCCACTATACCGACTGGACCGTGGGCCACGTTCATGCCGGCGCACTCGGCTGGGTCGCCATGATCACCTTCGGCTCGCTCTATTCGCTGGTCCCATCCATGTTCAAGCGCGAGCGCATCTACTCGCAGAAACTGGTGGAAGTGCACTTCTGGCTCGCCCTCTCGGGCACCGTCATCTACGTCTTCGCGATGTGGAATTCGGGCGTCATCCAGGGCCTGATGTGGCGCACCTATGACGAGACGGGAACGCTGAGCTACTCGTTCATCGACAGCCTCGTGGCCATGCATCCCTATTACATCGCCCGCGCCTTCGGCGGCCTCCTGTTCCTCCTCGGCGCCCTTACCGCCCTTTTCAACGTCATCATGACCATCCGCATGCCGGCCGTCGGCACGGCGCCCGAAGCAAAGGGTGACTTGCCCGCCGAACCCGTCATGCAGGCTGGAGAGTAATCCGATGTTTGGTTTCCACTATCGTCTCGAACGCAGCGCCATCGGCCTCGTTGCCTTCATCGTCATCGTCGCCTCCATCGGCGGCCTCATCGAGATCGCCCCCCTCTTCACCATCGACGAGACGGTGGAGAAGGCCGAGGACATGCGCGTCTACACCCCGCTCGAAGTTGCTGGCCGCAATATCTACCTGCGCGAAGGGTGCTATGCCTGCCACAGCCAGATGATCCGGACCCTGCGCGACGAAGTCGATCGCTACGGTCCCTATTCGCTGGCCGTCGAGTCGAGCTACGACCATCCCCAGCTCTGGGGCTCCAAGCGTACCGGTCCCGACCTTGCCCGCCTCGGCAATAAATACTCCGACGCCTGGCACGTCACCCACATGAACAATCCGCGCGACGTGGTCCCCGAATCCGTCATGCCCGCCTATCGCTGGTTGCTGCGCGACCAATTGAAAACCGAAGACCTCGGCGATCACCTCCGCGCCATGCGGGCGGTCGGGGTGCCCTATACCGACGAACAGATTCAGTTCGCCGCCCAGGACGCCTACGGCCAGGCCAATCCCGATAGCCCCGAAGCATCAGGCGTCGCCGAACGCTACGGCGAGGCCACCAATATCCGCACCTTCGATGGCCGCACCGGTCCCCTCACCGACATGGATGCGCTCGTCGCTTACCTGCAAATGCTCGGCACCCTCACCGACGTCGCCCACACGTCTGAAACCGCAGAGGTGGAATAATGCCTTTCGATCATGAAGCTGTTGTCGGCTTCGCCAAATCCTTCGGTCTCTTCTACCTCCTCGGCCTCAGCGCCATCTGCCTTCTCTGGACCTATTGGCCCTCCAACAAGAAGGGCTTTGATGAAGCGGCAAAAATGCCCGTGCTCGAAGAGGAGGATCGGCCATGGCGCTGAAGGAACGCGACGAATTTTCGGGCCAGCTGACCACCGGCCACGAATGGAACGGCATCAAGGAACTCAACACCCCGGTTCCAAAACTGCTCTGGGCCTTCCTCATCACCATGGCCCTGTTCGGCCTGGTCTGGACCGTGCTCATGCCCTCCTGGCCGGGCATCAACGGCTATTTCCGCGGCCTGCTCGGTGCCGACCAGCACCAGGCCGTGCAGCAGACCCTGGCCGAAGCCAATGCCGAACGCGCCGTCTGGGCTGATCGCCTCGCCACCGAGGATTTTGCCGCCCTCCAGGCCGACGAAGCCATCATGAATGTCGTGCGCTCGGCCGGCCCCGCGCTCTTCGTCGACAATTGCGCCGCCTGCCACGGCCCCTCGGCCACTGGCAATGTGGGCTATCCCAATATCGCCGAGGCCCCGATGATGTGGGGCTCAGACCCCGACACCGTCGCCGAAACCATCCGCGTCGGCATCAATGCCAACCACCCCGAAACGCGCTTTGCGCAGATGCTCGCCTTCGGCAAGGACCAGATGCTGGCCGGCGAAGAAATTTCGCAGCTGGCCGATTACCTCGTATCGATCAGCGCTGGGCCGGCTCTGCCCGAAGACCAGCGCCTGGCCGCCAATGACCTCTTCCTCAACAACTGCGCCGGCTGCCACGGCGAAGACGCTGCAGGCATGGTCGAGTCGGGCGCGCCAAACCTTACCGACGCCTTCTGGACCTATGCCGGCGACCGCTCGACCATCCGCCAGTCGATCTATAACGGCCGCCAGGGCACCATGCCCGCCTGGGAGGGCCGCCTGTCGACGGCCCAGATCCGCATGCTGGCCCTCTATGTCCTCGACCTGAGGACGGCGACGCCATGAGCACGTCCGGCCCCGACACGGTGAGCCAAACCCCGACCCGGCGGCGCCTGCCGCTGGGCTGGATCACCGGCCTTGCCATCGTGGCCGTGCTGCTCCTCGCCAACGCCCACCTCGTCTACGTCGCCTTCACCTCCCAACCCGCCTGCGTCGCCCACCTCAAGGCGCCCGACGGCACACCAGACCATTTTCGCGCCGCCAAATCGGGCTGCTGACCAGATCGGAAGAGCCATGACCCACACCGTCGACATCCTTCCCCCGCACGAACCGGCCATCCCCCGCGCCGTCGACCATAACCGCCACCTCTCCGCCAGCGCCCCCTTCGCCTGGCTCGCCGCCGGCTGGCGCGATCTCTGGACCAATCCGCTCCCGAGCCTTGCCATCGGCCTCGGCGTGACTCTGGTTTCCTACGCCATCATCTACGCCATGTTCCTCTATGGCTGGGCCCAGATCCTTTTCCCCGCCCTTGCCGGCTTCCTTGTCGTCGGCCCGCTCCTGGCCACCGGCCTCTATGTCAAGAGCCGCAGCCTCTCGGCCGGCAAGAAAATCTCCCTCCGCGCCATGCTCTTCCCGCGCGGCGGCATGCATCTTTTCTTCGTCGGCGCCGTGCTGATGACGCTCATGCTGGTCTGGGTTCGCGCCGCCGTGCTGCTCTATGCGCTCTTCTTCGGCTGGCGCCCTTTCCCAGGCTTTGACCAGATCCCGCAAATGCTGCTCACCACTGCTCCCGGCCTGTCGCTGCTCCTCGTAGGCACGGCGGTCGGGGGCCTTTTTGCCGCCTTCGCCTTCGCCATCGGTGCCTTCTCCATTCCGCTGGTGCTCGACCGCCACCGCGATGCGTTCACCGCGATGGCCCTGTCGCTCTCCTTCGTCACCAACAACATGCCCGCCACCCTGATCTGGGCCACCCTCGTCGTCGGTCTCGTGCTCCTGAGCCTTGCCACGGGTTTTCTCGCGCTCATCGTCATCTTCCCCCTCCTCGGCCACGCCACCTGGCACGCCTACATGGCCGTCAGGGGGGAATAGTCCCATGGCCGGGCACCCAACCCTCTCCCCGCGCACCACGTCATTCCCGCGAAAGCGGGAATCCCTGGCCGCGCAGGTGGAGCAGCTCGGCTGGGGCCTCCGCCATCCACGGTGTCATCCTCGCGCCAGCGGGGACCTCCGTTTCCAAGCCGGCATGAGACCGGGAACAAACACCTACAAAACTGCCCTTGGGCTTGCCCCGAGGGCCAACGCGCGAGTGTTGGGGACTTCCGCGTGCTGGGAGGCTGGCCTTCGGGTCAAGCCCAAGGGCAGTTTTGCAACGCCGGCCCGCACCGTCGTCTTCACCACTGTGTCAGCCCCCCTCCCATCCTCCCCCTTGGCGAGGACTGTTCATTTCGGACGTCTGGCACCCCCACCCTTAATCCCTCCCTACAAGGGGGAGGGAGACGAAGGAGCCGAAAAGCCAAGGCAAGCGCCTCCCTCCCCCTTGTGGGGAGGGAATGAGGGTGGGGGTACGGAGAGCCACAATGTGGCTGAAGTGAACACTCCCCCCTCCACGGGCACCATTTCCTTCAGGCCTTTGGAGCCCTCCAAACCCCGCCGCGTCATTCCCGCGAAGGCGGGAATCCCCGTTTCCGCGCAAAGGGAATCCCGCCTTCGCGGGAATGACGCGGCGGGAACAGGAAAGCGCAAAGCACACACGTCCGCCCCCACCCCCACCCCCATCTCCGCCCCTGCATCCACCCCCGCAGGCGCTATTGACCTCAGGCTTTTTAGGCCCCTCAAAACACACAGTGCCATTCCCGCGAAAGCGGGATTCTCCGTTTCCGCGCAGAGAGATTCCCGCTTTCGCGGGAATGACGCGGTGGGAATAGCGAAGCTCAAGGTAAACGCGCCCACCCCCGTCTCCGCCCCTGCGTCCACCTCCGCTGGCGCTATTGACCTCAGACCTTTGGGGCCCCTCAAAACACACGGTGCCATTCCCGCGAAGGGATTGGCAAAGCTCAAAGTAAATACGCCCATCTCCGCTCCCACCCGTCCCCCTGCGCCTGCCACCGCCATCCCCACACTCTCCCCTCCCCCCGCCCCCCAACGGCCGATGCCCCTCGCGCGCCAAAACGCTCCCGCAGAAAGCGTCCTCCCATGACCTGCTGCGCCCCAACCCCCGCTTTCGCCGAAGCCCTTGCCGGCGGCCCCAATCGCGGTCCATCAGCCAACGAAGTGCGCCTCGCCAGCCGCCCCTTGGGTGACAATCTCCGCCAGTCCGAATTTTCCGTGCCCGCTATTCATTGCGGCGCCTGCATCCGCACCATCGAAACCGCGCTCGATGCCATGCCGGAGGTCGTCTCCTCCCGCGTCAATCTTTCGAGCAAGCGCGTCACCGTCCGCTGGCGCGACGATGGAACAACCACCCCGCCCATGGTTCGCCGCATGGTGGACCTCGGCTACGAGCCCAACCTCTTCTCGCTCGAAGAAGCCGGCAAGGATGCCGGCCTTTCCGCCCTGATCCGCGCCCTTGCCGTCGCCGCCTTCTGCTCGATGAACATCATGATGTTCTCGGGCTCGGTCTGGTCCGGCGCCGATGCGGCAACGCGCGATCTCCTGCATTGGATTTGCGCCGGCCTCACCCTGCCCGCGCTCCTTTATTCCGGCCGCACCTTCTACCAGTCCGCCTGGATCGCCCTGCGCTCCGGCCGCACCAATATGGACGTGCCGATCACCGTGGGCATCGCCCTCGCCTTCGCCCTCAGTCTCTACGACACCATCTATTCCGGCGACCGCGTCTATTATGACGCCGTCGCCTCCCTGATTTTCTTCCTCCTCATCGGCCGCACCCTCGACCACGCCATGCGCGAGCGCGCCCGCACCGCCGTAAAAAGCCTTGCCCGCCTCGCCCCCGCCGGCGCCCTGGTGCTCGATGGCCCCACCGGCCCCGCCTATCTGCCCCTCGCCGATATCGCCCCCGGCAGCACCATCTCCGTCGCATCAGGCGAACGCATCCCCCTCGATGGTCATATTCTGACCGGCGAAAGCAGTCTCGACCGGAGCCTCCTCACCGGCGAAAGCCTTGCCGAACCCGTCGGCCCCGGCCAAACCGTCCCCGCCGGCGCCCTCAATCTTTCCGGCCCCCTGGCCCTCAGGACCACCGCCGACGAACAGGGCTCCACCCTCCATCGCCTCGTGCAATTGCTCGACGACGCCGAATCCACCCGCAACCGCTATCGCCGCATCGCCGATCGCGCCGCCGCCTGGTATTCGCCCGTCGTCCACCTTGCCGCCGCCCTGGCCTTCATCGGCTGGATGCTCTTCAACGGCGATCTCCACAACGCCACCACCGTCGCCATCGCCGTTCTCATCATCACCTGCCCCTGCGCCCTCGGCCTCGCCGTGCCGATGGTACAGGTCGTCGCCGCCCGCCGCCTCTTCGAGGCCGGCGTCATGGTGAAAGACGGCTCCGCCCTCGAACGTCTCGCCGACGTCGACACCGTGGTCTTCGACAAGACCGGCACGCTCACCACCGGCCTCGCCACCCCCACCGCCCTTTCAGGCAGCAGCGCCGACATCGCCCTCGCCGCCAGTCTCGCCGCCCGCTCGCGCCACCCCTATTCCATCGCCATTGCCCGCGCCTTCGCCAACGACAGTCCACCCATTTGGCTCAACCCGGTCGAACATGCCGGCCTCGGCATTGAAGCCCATCTCAACGGCCAAACCTACCGCCTCGGTCGCCCCGGCTGGTCGGGTCCGGAAACCGAAAGTTCCGGTACGATTTTCTCTGTGAACGGCAAAATCCTCGCCGCCTTCGCCTTTGAGGACGATTTACGCCCCAATGCGGCGCTCAGTGCTAACAGTCTGCTAACCAATAACCACCTCGAAGTGCTCTCCGGTGACCGACCAGAGATCGTCGCAAGACTCGCCGCAAAACTCGGCATTTCCGGCCGCGGCGGCCTGCTGCCCGATCAAAAACTCAATCGCATCACCGAACTCGAAACCGAAAACCACCACGTCCTGATGGTCGGCGACGGGCTCAACGACACGCCCGCCATGGCCCGCGCCCACGTCTCCATGGCCCCCGCCAGCGCTGTCGACGTCGGCCGCAATGCCGCCGATTTCGTCTTTCTGCGCAATGACTTGATGGCCGTCCCCCAGGCCATCTCGGTCGCCCGCGAAGCCCGCAAACTGGTGAAGCAAAACCTCGTTCTGGCGCTGCTTTACAACGCCATTGCCCTGCCCATCGCCATTGCCGGCCTTGTCAATCCCTTCCTTGCCGCGGTCGCCATGTCGGCCTCGTCCGTCGTCGTCGTCCTCAACGCCCTCCGCCTCGGCTGGCACCCCTTTACCAAAGGCGCCCGGCCATGAGTGACTTCTTCTATCTCATTCCAATTTCTATCATTTTGGGTTTCGCCGGCCTCGTCATCTTCCTCTGGACCCTGCGCGACGGCCAATACGAAGACCTCGACGGCGCCTCCGAGCGCATCCTCTATGACGAAGACCGCCCGCGCTCCGATCGCCCGCTTTGATCCTGCTCAAAAGCGACGCAATCCCAATCGGTTAGAGTGCGGCCAACATTTTCCCGAGGGGCAAAGTCATGAGCTTGCCGATCCACGCCTTGAACCGCTGCTACACCGACCTGCTCAGCATTTGCGACGCCCTCGAAGCGGTAGCCGATGGCCTGCCCAACAATGTCTCGGCAACGCAGTGCACTGAACTAGCCACTGAAATCGTTGATCTTTTGGCTCTCACCCACCGCGAAGAAGAAGCCGTCCTGCTCCCCTTTCTCGCATCCTCCCCCCGCCCCGAACTGCGCCACCTGGCCCGGCGGCTCCGCGAAGAACACGACTATGACGACGACGCCGTGATCGAAGTCCGCGAAGCTCTCCTCGCCCTCGCCGCGCGGCACCCGCTCCAATCGGCAGACGCCACCGGATACCTGCTGCGCTCCTTCTTCGAAAGCCTCAGGCGCCACGTCCGAGCCGAGCAGGATCTTCTCGCCATTTTCACCGATCTCACGCCACCGCGCGGAACGCTCAATTGACCCAGTTCATTGTTTCGCTTGCGGTTTTTCTGGCTCTTCACTCAATTCCGGCCATCCCTGCCATTCGCCAGCGCTTTATCCGCGTCCTGGGCCGGCGCCCCTATCTGGTGCTCTACTCCCTTGCTTCCCTCGCCGCGCTTGCCTGGGTTTTTCACGCCGCTTTCCAACTCGACTATGTCGAACTCTGGCCGCCAAGTGCCTGGCAGGCCTGGTTTCCTCTGACTTTATCCCCGGTGGCTTTTTTCCTGCTAATCTCGGGATTATTCAGCGCCAACCCGGTTTCGGTGACGTTCCGGCGCGGCGACATGAAACCCGGCGCGGTGGTCTCGATCACCCGCCATCCCGTCCTCTGGGGCTTCCTGCTCTGGGCCGCGGGACACATCGTGGCCAATGGCGACCTGCGCAGCCTCATGCTGTTCGGGTGTTTTGCGCTTTTTGCTCTCTTCGGCATGGTCATGGCGGAGCGCCGGAACTGGTCCAATCCGCTCAACGCTTCGACCTCGATCATCCCCTTTGCCGCCATCGCGCAAGGCCGAGCGCGTTTCGGCATCGATCCGGCGATGATCCTCGCCCTGGCTCTGACCGTTGCCCTCAGTGCATGGCTGCTACTCGGCGGTCACGCAGCACTATTCGGCACTGATCCACTAGCAATGACAAGCACTTAGGCAAAGCGAGATCACGACGACAAACATATTCGCACCTCTTTGACCAGGATCAAGGAAGCAACCGGCAATAGTGGCGAAAAGGGCATCAACGGGAACGAAGAGATCGCTCCCAGGTTCAGGAGACCAAAATGAACATGCCCAAGATCGCAGCGGCCGTGGCTCTTCTCGCATTCGTCGCAACGCCCGCCTTCGCCGCCAATTTCGAAGTGCACATGCTGAACAAGGGCGAAGCCGGCACCATGGTTTTCGAGCCCGCCCTCACCCAGGTCGCCGTCGGTGACACCGTGACCTTTGTCCCCACCGACAAGGGCCATAATGCCGAAACCATCAAGGACGTCCTGCCCGAAGGCGCCGAAGCGTTCAAGGGGGCCCTGGGCAAGGAAGTGGTGGTGACCTTCACCGTGGAAGGCGTTTACGGCATCAAATGTGCCCCCCATCTGGGCATGGGCATGGTCGCCGCCGTTGTCGTCGGTGCACCAACCAACCTCGACGCCGCAAAAGGCGTCAAACTCCCCACCAAGGCCGCCGAACGCTTCACCGCAGCACTCGAAGGCATTGGCAAGTAGTTGTCTGACAAATTTCGCGCCAAGTTCGGCGCGACCAATGCTCAAATTAGTAAAAACCCCGCCACTGGCGGGGTTTTTCTATTGCATTCAGTCGCAACCTTGTTGACCACAGCCGCAAAAATTACTCATCGCCGTTTTGTGGCAGGGGCAAAATATCTCCCCATTAACAAACACCTCTGACATCAACCCAGAATGACGAGGTTGGATAAACCAATTCGTCACCTCGGTGGTGCATATCTGAATGAATCAGAGGCAGCACCATGACGCTTTCGCCTTCCAAAGAGGGCCATTCCGTTTCTGCACAAATCGTCTGGGCCGCTGTGGTTCTGGCGATCTGCCTCGCTGCCGTGGCCATCTTCTCGGTCTCCTGGGCCATGGGACGCATCGATGATCGCGCCCTTGGCGAGCAGAGACAGACCATTGAGGCCGCACTGTTCGAAGCAAGGGCCCGCCTCGCAGCCGACCAGGCCGCCACCACGGTCACCCCTGACGAAGTTGCCATAGAAACGGACGAGCTCGACCGTCGCCTGACGACCGCACTTGGACACGACCGCGCCTATATTCTTGCGCCCGATGGCAAGGTGCTGCGTGCCTCTGTCGATGGCCGCTACGCCGGCAAGATATTCACCCTGGCCGACTCCTTCGTCCTGCAACCGATCATCGATCGCCTACGCCTGCGGATCGCCAGGGCAGCCTTCGATGACCCCAGCCTGCGCTCCGCTGATGCCGCGGGTATCCTGGCGCTGCGAACGGTAGGCTTCGCCGATAGCGGACAAGGTTTCGTCAGCATTCGTCCCATGGATTCGCTTGGCGACGGCAGTACCAGCAACCCCACCGATGACCACCTGCTCATCTCGATCAAGCTGATCGACCAGACGATGCTGCAGGACATTGGCAAGCAATTTGGCATCGCCAATATACGTCGCGTCGCCCATCCCAACTCCGCCGTCTGGCTCCCGATACTCAACCGGGAAGGCGATATCCTGACCTATCTGGCCTGGACACCGTCCAAGCCGGCGCAAGCATTGCTGGGCGAGGCTGCGCCTGCGCTTGCCGTCCTGTTGCTGATGGTAGGCCTGGCCATGGCTGCGCTACTGGTGTGGCTCCGCCGAACATCCCTCACGATGGAAGCAAGCCGCGCCCACGCCACCTACTTCGCCTTGCACGATCCCCTGACCGGGTTGGCCAACCGGGCGCTCTTTGAAACGCGCCTCAAGGAGGCGAAGGACTACGAGTTCCTAGCCGAAACCAAGGTGCTGCTGATCTCGGTGGACATCGACCGCTTCAAGGAAATCAATGATTCATGGGGGCACGCTGCAGGCGACCAGTTGCTGCGCGAAGTCGCCAAGCGCCTGATGATCGAAATGCCGGAAGAAGCCACCGTCGCCCGCCTCGGCGGCGACGAATTTGCCATCATCCATCCCGGCATTCTGAGCGAAGGCCAGGCACGATGGATTTGCCAGCGGCTCATTCAATCCATCAGGACGCCCCTGACCGTCGGCAGCGATCGGGTCGATGTGACGCTGAGCCTCGGTGCCGCTCTCGAAAAAGGAAACGAGGTGACGCCGGAGGAAATCTTGCGGCGCGCTGACGTTGCTCTTTATGCAGCAAAACTTGCCGGGCGCGACGGTTTCGCGCTCTATAACCCGGAAATGGACCGCGAAAAGCGCGAGCGGCGGACGCTCGAAGTCGAACTGCGCAATGCGCTCCTGACCGGCGACGGTCTGCACCTTGTTTACCAGCCCATCTATGCGAGCCAGAATGGCAGGATAGCGGGCGCCGAAGCGCTCATCCGCTGGATGCACCCCACTCGCGGCCTGCTCTCCCCTGACCATTTCATCGCTCTCGCCGAAGAATGCGACATCATCGATACTCTCGGCGAATGGGTTCTGCGCGAGGCCTGTCGCTTCGCCGTATCCTCTGATCTGCCCCGGATCGCGGTGAATGTCTCACCGATCCAGTTTCAAAATGCCCGGCTTGCCGAACGCATCCTGGCAATTCTGGCCGAAACGGGCCTGACGCCGGATCGCCTGGAAGTGGAAATCACCGAAGGCGTCCTGCTGCAGAACTCCTCCCAGACCCAGGAAACTCTCGGCACGCTGCGGCAAGCCGGTGTCAGCGTCGCGCTTGACGATTTCGGCACGGGCTATGCGTCGATCAGCTATCTGCGCAGCTATGCCGTCGACAAGCTCAAGATCGACAAGTCCTATTCCCAACTCGTCGACGCCGACCCAGTCGTGGGCCACATCGTTCGCCTGATCGTCGAAACGGCGCGCGCGCTCGGCATGTCCGTCACCGCAGAGGGCGTCGAGAACCGGGGCCAACGCCGCAAGTTAACCTCCATGGGCTGCACCTACCTGCAGGGCTATCTCTTTGCCCGCCCGCTTGTACCCGACGATATGCGAGACGCCCTCTCCCGGGATTCGCGGGACGGCACGGACCAGAAGTTCGGTTGAGGCCCGTGACAGGGCTTCACGCAAAGGTCACGCACAACGCATAAGCGCTTCTCCCAAGCACATCATGCGGCCGGCGAGCCGGATTGAGTTCCTTCGCCTATGCATTACGTATAGACGCAGCAGGGGTCGGGGAGCATTGCTATGCGCATCACCATGATAGGCAGCGGCTATGTTGGCCTTGTCAGCGGCGCCTGTTTCGCCGATTTCGGCCATGACGTCACTTGCGTTGACCTCAACGAGCAGAAGATCGCCGCCCTCAATGCAGGCAAGATTCCGATCTTCGAACCCGGTCTCGAAGTGCTTGTCGCCGACAATGTCAAAGCCGGCAGATTGACCTTTACGACGAACCTCGCGCCTGCCGTCGCCAACTCCGACGTGGTGTTCATCGCCGTCGGCACGCCTTCACGTCGCGGCGATGGACATGCCGACCTGTCCTACGTCTACGCCGCAGCCGCCGACATCGCGCGCGCGATCAAGGGCTTTACGGTCGTCGTCACCAAATCCACAGCCCCGGTCGGCACCGGGGACGAGGTCGAACGCATCATCCGCGAAACCAATCCCGCGGCCGATGTGGTCGTCGTGACCAATCCAGAGTTTTTGCGTGAGGGCTCGGCTATCGAGGATTTCAAACGTCCAGATCGCATCGTCGTCGGCCTCGAAGACGAGCGTGCCCGACAGGTGATGACGGATGTATATCGACCGCTCTACCTTAATCAGGCGCCGCTCATGTTCACCGGTCGTCGCACGGCCGAATTGATCAAATATGCCGGCAATGCATTTCTCGCCATGAAGATCACCTTCATCAACGAGATCGCTGACCTCTGCGAACGCACCGGCGCCAATGTGCAGGACGTCGCCCGCGGCATCGGCATGGACAACCGCATTGGCGGCAAATTCCTCAACGCCGGCCCCGGCTATGGCGGCTCGTGCTTTCCCAAGGACACACTGGCCCTGGTTAAGACCGGCCAGGATTTTGACACGCCCCTGCGGCTCGTCGAAACCACCATCGATGTCAACGACCGCCGCAAGCGCGCCATGGGTCGCAAGGTGATCGCCGCTATGGGCGGCAGTGTGCGCGGCAAGACCATCGGCATCCTGGGCCTGACCTTCAAGCCCAACACCGACGACATGCGCGACGCCCCCTCGATCGCCATCATCCAGTCATTGCAGGATGCCGGCGCGAAAATCCGCGCCTATGACCCGGAGGGCATGGAAGCCGCAAAGACGTTCCTCAAGGATGTGGACTACGCCTCGGACGTCTATGACGCGGCTTCAAAAGCCGACGCGCTGGTGCTGATCACCGAATGGAACGCCTTCCGTTCGCTCGACCTGAAGCGGATCGGAGACGCCATGGCGGGCAAGGTCTTCATCGACCTGCGCAATGTCTATCGCCGCAAGGAAGTGGAGACGGCGGGTCTAAACTATGTCAGCATCGGCCGACCGCAGGGCGCAGCAGACACGACGGCACAAGCGGCGGAATAGACCAAGCATAACCGCATTTCATAGACTGTGGGGGCAGTATGAATTCGGGCAAGGTTGCTCTGATCACCGGCATTACGGGGCAGGACGGTTCTTATCTCGCCGAATTCCTGCTGGAGAAGGGATACCGGGTACACGGAATTAGGCGGCGGTCATCTCTCCCGAACGACCAGCGTATTGGCCATCTGGTGGAGGAAAACTCCAATTCCGGGGTTACCCTGCACTATGGTGACCTCTCCGACGGTTCCGGCCTGACGCGTCTCGTCCGCGACATTGTCCCGGACGAAATCTACAATCTGGGCGCCCAGTCCGACGTCCAGGTCTCGTTCGAAGCCCCCGAATATACGGCCGATGTCGACGGCCTCGGCGCCTTGCGCCTGCTGGAAGCCATTCGCCTGCTCGGGCTCGAGGAAAAGACCCGCTTTTACCAGGCCTCGACGTCAGAACTCTACGGCCTGGCCCAGGAGACGCCGCAGCGGGAAACGACGCCCTTTTATCCGCGCTCGCCCTATGCCGTGGCAAAGCTCTTCGCACACTGCACCACAATCAACTATCGCGAGGCCTATGGCATCTATGCCTGCAACGGCATTCTCTTCAACCACGAGAGCCCCCGCCGCGGCGAAACGTTCGCAACGCGCAAGATCACGCGAGGTCTATGCAATATCGCGCTGGGGCTGGAGCGCTGCCTCTACATGGGCAATGTCGACGCCCTGCGCGACTGGGGCCATGCGAAGGACTATGTCCGCATGCAATGGCTGATGCTGCAACAGGACATTCCCGAAGACTTCGTGATTGCCACCGGCAAGCAGTATTCGGTGCGCGAATTCATCCGTTGGGCGGCATCGGACCTGGGTATCACGCTGGAGTTTTCCGGCTCGGGCGCCGATGAGATCGGAACCGTCGCCCGCCTCGAACACGACCTAGCGCCCCATCTGCGCGTGGGCGACGTCATCCTCCGCATAGATCCGAAATATTTCCGCCCAACCGAGGCTGATGACCTGCTCGGAGACCCGGCCAAGGCAAGGGAAAAGCTTGGTTGGGTCCCCGAGATCAGCGCCCGCGACATGTGCCGCGAAATGGTCGAGGCCGACTACAAGGCAGCGCAACGCCAAGTCTTGTTGGCCCAGGGCACATAACTTCCTGGCGCAGCAAGAATTTGGAACCCGTAGACGGCCCGGCATGGTCGCCAATGGATACTTGGCGGCTGCCAGCCCTCGCTGTTCTCAAACAGTTGTCTGAGGTATCAACAACTCGAACAGGGCCGAATGATCCCTGTCTCCCAAGCCCTCCGCCAGCGCCTGCTGCATGATCTGCAGCAGGTTCGATGCATGCGGTAAGGAGAGGTCGAGGGTTTTCGCCGCTTCCGTGGCAAGGCCGATGTCTTTCAGGTGCAGGCGAATGCGGAAGCCTGGGTCGAAGGTGCCTTTGATCATGCGCTCGCCATGCACTTCGAGAATGCGCGAGGAGGCGAAGCCGCCCATCAGGGCGCTGCGGACCTTGGCGGGATCGGCGCCAGCCGCCTGAGCGAAGGCGAGGCCTTCGGCGACGGCCTCGATGGTCAGGCCGACGATGATCTGATTGGCGACCTTTGCAACCTGGCCATCACCGACTTCGCCAATACGGTTGATGTTCTTGCCCATGAGTTCGAAGAGCGGCTTGGCGCGGGCGAAGTCCGCTTCGGAGCCGCCGACCATGATGGTGAGCGTAGCCGCCTTGGCGCCGACTTCGCCGCCGGAGACTGGGGCGTCGAGGTATCCGACGCCCTTTTCGGCGATGCGTTTCGCAAATTCACGCGTGGCCACAGGAGAGATGGAGCTCATGTCGATGACGAGCTTACCGGAGGAGAGGCCCTCTGCTACGCCCGCTTCGCTGAAGAGCGCATTTTCGACGTCAGGGGTGTCGGGGACCATCAGGATGACAATGTCAGCGGCCTCGGCGACGGCTTTGGCGCTGTCGAGCGCCTTGCCGCCGGCTTCGACCAGATGCTGTGAGACATCCTTTACCCGGTGCAGGAAGACTTCGTGGCCGGCTGCGATGAGATGGCCGGCCATGGGACGGCCCATGACGCCGAGGCCAATGAAACCGATCTTCATGCCTGCGTCCTCCAAGGTTCGAACCAGCCGAGTCCGGCGCTGGTGCCTGCCTTTGGCTTGTATTCGGCGCCGACCCAGCCGGAGTAGCCAGACTCATCCAGTGCCTTGAAGATATTGGGATAGTTGACTTCGCCCGTGCCCGGCTCGTGGCGGCCGGGATTGTCGGCGATCTGCACATGGGCGATGCGCGACTGCAGGCGCAGGAAGGCAGGGATCAGGTCCCCCTGCACCACCTGCATGTGGTAGAAATCATACTGCAGGTAGAGGTTTTCGTGCTTCACCGCCGCGGCGATGCGCTCGTAGTCGTCGGTAGAGTTGATCAGGAAACCGGGGATGTCGCGGGTATTGATCGGCTCGACGAGGAGCTTGATGCCGGCATCGGCAAAGCGCGGCGCGGCGTAGCGCAGGTTGTCGATCAGAACCAATTCGAGGGCCGAGCGATCGTAGCCTTCCGGGGCAATGCCGGCGAGGCAATTGACCTGGCAGCAACCGGTTGCCTTCGCATATTCTATGGCTTTCTCAATGCCTTGACGAAACTCGACGATCCGGTCGGGATGACAGGCAATGCCGCGCTCGCCCGCGGCCCAATTGCCGGCCGGCAGGTTGAACAGCGCTTGGGTGAGGCCGTGCTGGTCGAGCAGAGCCTTCAGTGCGGACGGCTCCTGATCATAGGCGCCGACATATTCGACAGCCTTGAAGCCATCGGCAGCGGCGGCAGCGAACCGTTCCATGAAAGGCAGTTCGGGATAGAGCATTGAAAGATTGGCGGAAAAGCGCGGCACGGGTCAGGCTCCCTTGAGCGGGCCGGGATAGGCGATGAAATCGCCACCACGGGCAGCTTTGAGATAATTCAGCGCGTGGACCTGGCCAACCATTTCCAGCTCTTCGCGATAGACCGGATCATGCCAGCCTTCGATATCGATGGAGCCGGACCAGCCGGCAAGGCGCAGTTCGGAAATGACGTCGAACCAGTTGGTATCGCCAAAGCCGGGCGTACGCATCCACACCGCCTTTTCCTTGCCGCCATAGCCCTGGGACTTGATGACATCCCAGCGAATGGTCGCGTCCTTGCCGTGGACGTGGAAGAACTTGTGAGCCCATTTGCGGATTTGCGGAATGGGATCAATGAGATAGACCATCTGGTGGCAAGGCTCCCATTCAAGCCCGAGATTGTCTTCCGGCACCTCGTTGAACATCATTTCCCAGGCGTCGGGATTGTGAGCGATGTTCCAGTCGCCGGTTTCCCAATTGCCGCGCATGGAGCAGTTTTCGAAGGCGATCTTTACGCCCTTGTCGGCAGCGCGCTTTGACAGTTCGGACCAGATTTTCTTGAACTGCGGCAGGCTTTCGGGGAGCGGGCGATTGCGGATGCGACCGGTAAAGCCGGCGACGCAGGTGGCGCCAAAGTGGTGGGCATTGTCGATCAGCGCTTCCCAGCCGCGCAGGGTCTCGATGTCTTTCGGCTGTTCTTCCAAGGGGTTACCGAACATGCCGAGGGTCGACATGGTGACATCGCGGTCCCCGATGACGTCCTTGAGGCGCTTGGCGAGTTCGGGGAGGTCCTTGTTCACCGTCTGCCAGAAATAGGGCTCGATGCTTTCAAAGCCGTGCGGCAGGATTTTTTCGAGATAGCCGACCGGATCGGGCTCGTGGCCGCGGATCATGGTGCCGATGCGGATGGCTTTTGGGTCAATGGCCATAAGTACTTCCCCTAAATGATGATTTCGACGCGACGGCCCGATGTGGAGCTGTCGATGGCTCCGAGGACCATGGCGAGGCTTTTGATGTTTTCACGGCTGACGGTTTCGGGCGTGGGCCCGCCGCGGGTGGCCATCAGAAAATCGGTGATGACGCCGAGGTGGCCGCCGATGCGGTCGGCGGGATCGAGCGCTGGAATTTCAAGGACTTGCGTGTCGGGAAGGAGTTTTCCGGCGACATGGGGCTGCGCGCGCTCGGCGCGGATGTCGTCGGCGCCGTCCCAGAGGATGGAGCCTTCGGTGCCGGTGATGCGCCAGGTGCTTTCCCAAGAGGTACGGAAGCCCGGAGCCGCCCAGGAGCCGCGGTAAGTCATTACGGCGCCTTGCGAAAAACGGAAGCTGGCAAAGGCCGAGGCATCGCGCTCGTACCACGAGCCTGCAGGATTCCACTCTTCGGCATAGACCGAGGTGGCGGCATCGTCGATGACGAAACGGGCGGCGTCGAAAGTGTGGACGGCCAAGTCCAGAAGGAGGACGTGGGGCATCTGCTCGCGGAAGCCGCCGAAGTGAGGATCGAGGAAGAAATCGCAGTGGACGCCGGTGATTTCGCCGATGGCGCCGGAAGCGACGAGGCGCCGGAGGCGCCGGAGCTGGGCGAGGTAGCGGCGGTTCTGGATGACGACGTGGAGACGACTGGCGGCCTCGGCACGGGCGACCAAATCGCGAGCCTGATCAAGGGTTTCGGCCATGGGCTTTTCGGAGAGCACATGGGCGCCGGCGCTCAGGGCGGTCGAAACGATGCTGTGACGAACGGCGGGGATGGCGACGTCGAAGACGATCTCGGGCGTCAGTTTGGCGAGCATGGATTTGAGATCGGTGCCGATCTCGGGATTGATATTCTGCTCGGTGGCGCGGGCTTCGGCATTGGCGGGATTGATGTCGACGATGCCGACGATATCGACGCCGCCCACGGTTTTGACGGCTTCGAGCCACTTACGACTCATGGCGCCGGCGCCGGTCAACACGGCACGCTGATTGGTGGTCATTTGGCTAGCAGACTGTTCACGTTGAGAGGGCGGAGAGGCGGGTGCGATGAAGCATGCGCTTGTTTCTGGGATCGGGATTGGGAACCGCCGAAATCAAGGCGCGGGTGTAGTCGGCATCGGGGGCGGTGCAGATCTTTTCGGCGGGGCCGACTTCGACCAGTTTGCCGCGATGCATGACGGCGACGCGATCGCAGAAATAGCGAACAACGGAGATGTCGTGGGAGATGAAGATGAAGGAGAGATCGAGGCGGCTCTGAATTTCGAGCAGCAGGTCGAGGATCTGGCTGCGGATGGAAACATCGAGCGCGGAGGTCGCTTCATCGGCGATGATGATGCGCGGGTCGAGCGCCAGGGCCCGGGCGATGCCGATGCGCTGGCGCTGGCCGCCGGAGAAGGCGTGGGGGTAGCGCTCCATGACGTCGGGCGAGAGACCGACGAGGCGGAGAAGTTCGGCAACTTTCTCCTCGATCTGCTTTGCCGAAAGTTTGCCTTCGACGACCAGGGGATCGCCGATGATCTGGCGGATGGTCATGCGCGGATTGAGCGACGCGAACGGGTCCTGGAAGATCAGGCGGACGTCGGCGTGGAATTTTCGTAGGTCCGCCTTGGAGAGGGCGGTGACATCGATCTCCTTGCCGTCTTTTTGACGATAGAGAACCTGCCCCGCGGTTGGCTCGACGGTGCGGAGGATGAGGCGGCCTAGGGTGGTCTTGCCTGAGCCGGACTCGCCGACGACGCCGAGGTTTTCGCCGGCGTGGAGGACGAGGCTGACATCGTCTACGGCCTTGAGGGCAAACTTCTTGGTGCCCAGAAAACCCTTGGCGCCGCCATAGACTTTAGTGAGCCCCTTTAGCGTCAGGATCGGCTGCGGCGTGACCACGGCCTCGGCGCGGGCGTCGGCGGGTTGCTCGAGTTTCAGCGTCGAGGCGAGGAGGCGTTGGGTGTAGGCGTGTTGAGGCGCATGGAAGATTTCGTCGACAGTGCCGGTTTCGACGATGCGGCCAAAACGCATGACGGCAACATCATCGGCGACTTCGGCAACCACGCCCATATCGTGGGTGATGAGCAGCATGGCCATGCCGCGTTCGGTCTGGAGGCGTTTGATGAGGTCGAGGATTTCGGCCTGCGTCGTCACGTCGAGCGCCGTGGTTGGTTCGTCGGCGATGAGGATGTCGGGATTGCAGGCCAGCGCCATGGCGATCATGGCGCGCTGGCGCATGCCGCCGGAGAATTCGAACGTGTAGCGATCGGCCATTTCGGCGGGGTTGGGGATTTCAACCTGGCCGAGCAGCTCGACGGTGCGGGCACGGGCGGCGCGTTTGTCGAGCTTTGAGTGGAGACGCACGACTTCGTCGATCTGGCTGCCGATGGTGTGGACCGGCGAGAGCGAGGACATCGGCTCCTGAAAGATGAGGCCGATGCGGGCGCCGCGGACGGCGCGAACTTCGGCACTGTTCGAGGCGAGCTGGGCGAGGTCGGTCTCGTTACCCTCGGTGCGAAGGATGATCCGCCCACCCACCATGACGCCGGGCTTGTCGACGATGCGCATGAGCGAGCGGGCAGTGACGGATTTGCCGGAGCCGCTCTCGCCGACGAGGGCGAGGGTGCGGCCGCGGTGCAACTCAAAGCTCACATCGCGAACGGCGTGAAGAATGTGGGTGCGAAGGTGAAAATCGAGGGAGAGATTTTCGACGCTGAGGACGGGCTTTTCCATATTTGTCTCCTCAGGTCTCGTAGGGGTCGGCGGCATCGCGGAGGCCATCGCCGAAGAAGTTGAAGGAGAGAACGGCGATCACGACAGCCAAGCTCGGCCAGATGAGGAGCCAGGGCGCGGTCGAGATGGAGCGGATGTTCTGCGCGTCCTGCAGCAGCACGCCCCAGGAAACGACCGGCGCCTTGAGGCCGACGCCGAGGAAGGAGAGCGAGGTTTCAGCGATGATCATCGAGGGGACCGCAAGGGTCGTCACGGCGAGGATGTGGCTCGTGAGCGAGGGCAGGATATGGCGGAAGATGACGCGGCGCTCGGAGGAGCCGTCGAGCTTGGCGGCGGTGACAAAATCCTCGTTGCGGAGGGAGAAGAAGCGGCCGCGGACTTCACGGGCCAGACCCGTCCAGCCGAGGAGCGAGACGATTATGGTGATGACGAAATAGACGTGGATTGGCGACCATGTGAGCGGGATGGCGGCGGCGAGGCCGAGCCAGAGCGGAATGGTGGGCATGGCGCTAACGACTTCGATGACGCGCTGGATGATCGTATCCACCCAACCACCGAAATAGCCGGAAATGGAGCCGAGGACGACGCCGAGAAACAGCGACATGCAGACGCCGATGAGGCCGATCGACATGGAAATGCGGGTGCCGTAGATCAGCCGGCTGAGGAGATCGCGGCCAAGGCGATCGGCGCCGAGCAGGTACATGGTCTGGCTTGGGTCGAGCGGACCGATGAGGTGGCGGTTGCTCTCGAAGAGGTTCCAGAACTTGTAGGTGGGGCCCTCAACGAAGAGGCCGACGGGGATCACCACGGTGTCGTCGACGACGAAGGTGCGGCGGAGCGCGGCCTTATCGATCTCGACCTTGTAGCCCTTTACGTGCAGTTGGAATTCGCCGCTTGGGGTGAAGAGGCCGAGGGATTGGGGCGGCGCGTAAGTGTATTGCGCGCGGCTGGTATCGGGCAGGCCGGGCGCCAGAAATTCGGCGAAGGCGCCGATGAGATAGAGGACCAAAATAACGCCGCCGCAGAAGAGGGCGACTTTCTGGTTGAGGAATTTGCGCCAGATGAGGGTCCACTGACCGGCGGCGGCATCGGAGATCGGGTCCATGCCGGGCTTGAGGCCGGAAATGGCGGGGCCGTCTTCAGCAAGTTTGGCATCGAGGGCGGGCGTTACAGTCATCGCATCACCTCAGTTATATCGGATGCGCGGATCGAGCAGCGCGAGCAGGATGTCGGAAATGAGCATCCCCACCAGGGTCAGCACGCTCAAAAGCAGGATGAAGCTGCCGGCGAGATACATGTCCTGCGCGACGAGCGCCCGGAGGAGCAGCGGGCCGGCCGTGGGCAGATTGAGCACGATGGCAGTGATGGTGACGCCGGAAACGAGTTCGGGCAGCACCCAGCCGATAGCCGAGACGAAGGGATTGAGCGCAATCCGCACCGGGTATTTCACGATGACCTTGTATTCCGGCAGGCCCTTGGCGCGGGCTGTCGTCACATAGGGCTTTGAGAGCTCGTCGGTGAGATTGGCGCGGAGGATGCGGATCATGGCCGCGGTGCCGGACATGCCGATGACGAGGATGGGAATCCAGAGGTGGAGAATGAGGTCCCAGAGCTTTGCAGGGCTCCAGGGCGCATCGACATATTCGGGCGAGAAGAGACCGCCGACCGACTGGCCGAAGACGCGGAAGGACACGTACATCAGCGTCAGGGCCAGGATGAAGTTTGGCACCGCAAGGCCGATGAAGCCGAAGAAAGTGAAGACGTGGTCGCCGATGGAATTGCGGCGCACGGCGGAATAGATGCCGATGGGCAGGGAGACGGCCCAGACGAGGATGAGCGCGGCAAAGGAAATGGCGAGGGTCGAGCCCATGCGCGACCAGATGACCTCGGAAACCGGCTGGTTCCACTCGAAGGAAAAGCCGAAATCGCCGCGGGTGATTATGCCCAGCATCCACTTGCCGTATTGAATCCAGATGGGTTGATCCAAGCCGTATTGGGACCGCAGGCGCTCGACGGTCGCGGGATCGATGGGCGAACCGCCATCGGCGAGCGTCGAGAGCAGCGAGGTCAGATAATCGCCGGGCGGCAACTGGATGATGGCGAACGAAATGATCGACATGCCGATCAGCGTCGGGATCATGTAGACCAGTCGCTTCAAGATATAGTTCAGCATTGCCGCTCCTCTTTCGGCTTTGCGGGGTGGCTCGGCGGGGTTGCCGTCGGGCCGGTGGTCTGTTGGCTCCCCCCTACCCCCACCTAGCCTCCCCCTGCGAGGGGGAGGGATGGCGGCGGTGATGGGGATGACATCAAGGCTTGCTCGATGCGCCCCTCCCCCTCTTAGGGGGAGGTTGGGTGGGGGTTACTCCCAGGCGAGATGGACCACCTCCATGGTCTCGATCTCTGTGATGTCGACCGTTGCACGCTCGCCCGAGATTCGGAATGGGACGTCCTTGCCGGCGACCAGGAGACTGGCCGATTTCACCTTTTTGCCCTTGGGAATTTCGAGCGTCGCTGTGAGCGGACCGACGGGCCAGGTGTCGCGCAGGGGCCCCTTCATCATCATGGGATTGGTGAGATTGAGAAGGCACAGCGCCCTGCCCTTTTCGTCTTCGTGCACGCCCACATCGAAGACGCCACGGCCGGTGATTTCGACCTCGGGGGTCTTGCCGAGGGCCCATTTGACGGCGTTGGCGATCAGGCGCCCCTGGTCTTCGGCCATGTAGGTCCAGAAAACTTCGCCGATATTCCAGGGAATATAGACGACGCGGCCGCCGGCTTCGGTGGTGCGGGCCGAGACGCCGACGCCCTGGGGCGGCAGGCGGGGATAGACCTCTTCCATCGGCAGGTCGGGGAAATCCGGGACTTTCAGGAAGGGCTGCTCCAGCGTGGTGGTCGGCTCGACGGCGACGTCTTCGGTGCCACCGATGATGCGCTGGGCGCTGCCGAAACCGGCATTGATCGGATGGGTGCCGTTGATGGAGACGTAGGAATTGCGGACGCCGGCACGCGGGGCCGATTTCATCGTGACGCCGAAGACGTCGGCGAGGCCGAAGTCGGATCGGGCAGCGCCCTTTTCGTCGTAGAGCGAGGTCTGGTGCGCCGCGACGACGGAACCGCCTTCGGTGACGAAATCGCGAAGAGCCTGGCACTGGGCGTCGGAGAGATAGGTGGCGTTGGCGAGGATGACGAGCTTGTAGCGGCGCAGCTCCTCGATGGTCATGATCTGGTCGGAGAGGAACTCGAAGGGCAAGCGGGCTTCGACGAGGGCGTGGTAAAAGCCCATGTCGTTGAGTTCCGCGAGGTGCCGCTTGTCGGGGTCCCAATGGCGGAGGGTCGTTGCCGGATCGATGATCGCGATCTCGGCCTTGGGCAGCATGGAGCCGATGACGGGCTCGACCTTGGCGTGCAGGTTGAACGCATTGGCCGTGGGCTGGACCCAGCGGTCATCCGGGATGCAGGCGTTGAACTTGGTGAACCAGGGGAAGAGGCCCTGCGTGATGCCGGCGTGGATCCACTGTTCGATTTCGGGGCCGGTCTGCACCGAATCCTTCCAGCGCGGGATTTCCTCTGGTCCGATTGAGGTAATGAGCCCCACTGGCCGGTCGCGAAAAGTGGCGCGGATGCGCTTGCCATTGCGGCCGGCCGACCAGGCGGGCTCGACATTGCGGCGGCCCTGATGATCGACGAACAGAATGGGGCAATGCTTCTTGATGACCGAGAGGTCGAATTCCATGAGCGAGGAACCGCTCATATTGGGAATGAATGAGGCGTGGGGCTTCACCTTTTTGACCTCGGTGTCCCAATGGGCGACGAGCTTCGTCAGGGTGGTGCGGCGCCAGGCGGCCCAGGCCTGCCAGACAGGGTCGGAGGCAGTGCTGGTTTCGGGGAGTTCGAAGCCGCTGGCGGCTCTAAAGTTGTCCTCGCAGGCCTTGCAGTAGCAGACGCCATGGCCCTGCCAGCGATTACCGAAGAGCGCGTCGATATCGTATTTTTCGGCGATCTCGACGATGACCTTGGTCATGAAATCGAAATTGTAACTCGAATAGGCGCAGGTGACGTAGATGCCGGGCATGGCCCAGTGTTCGCGCGGCTGGCGGTCGACGGTCAGCGACACCCATTCGGGGTGCGCTTCGGCGGCGTCGGCATGGATGGCGTGCGGATCGACGCGGGCCATGACGTGCATGTCGAGTTTGCGCGCTTCGGCGACGAGCGTGCCGAAGGGGTCGGTGTCGCCGATGAACTTTGACACATAGTGGAGCGGGATTTCGCTCGGATAGTAGGCGATGTAGCCGCCGGCCGAGAGGCAGATGGCATTGGACTTGGTGCGCTTGAACACGTCGACCCAGAAGGCGGGGTCGTAGCGCTGCGGGTCGTCCTCGACGAAAGTGAGCTGGGTCCAGCGCGTGGCGGTCTTGTACCAGTCAGGCGTGCGCAGACTGGACGTGGCTGGGCTGTCTTCGATTTTTAGCATCGGACGATCCGGTGTTTTGAAAGAGGAGTGCACCGGCGGCGGTCAACCGCCGGTGCCGAGCTGACGTTGGGAGGGGTCAGCTAATGTAATATTGCTCGGGATTGGTCGGCGCAGGCGTCGGATAGCCCCAGGAATTGGGCATGACGGGCTGCACGTTCTTGAGGCGATTGGCGAGAATGCCATAGCCATCGAGCGGCAGGGTGATGCCGAAGACGTAGAACTCGTCGGCCGCGATCTGCAGGATTTCGGCCATCAGCTCGTTCTGTTTGGCCGGGTCGCTCGACTGGCGCAACTCGTTGTAAGCCTCGAACTGGCGCTTGGTGGCTTCCGGCGGCTCGACGGCGTCGACGGAATTCTTGTCGTTGTACCAGATCTGCCAGCCCTTGGCGTACATGGCCTCGGTGGTGTTGGGGAAGAAGTAGCGCGGATCGAGAATGGCGACGATGCCGCCATTGCCGCCGAACTTGTGCACCGTGGCATCATATTCGCCACCCTGACGAACGCGGACTTCCCAGAGTGAACGATCCATGGTGCGCATCTGCGCGTCGATGCCGACGGCGCGGAGCATGGGCAGGACGAGCTGGAAGCTGTCGACGAAGGTCTGGCGAACCTGATCGATCTCGAAAATGATCGAGACGCGCTGGCCGTTTTCGTAGAGGCGAATGCCCTCGCCATCCTTGTTGGGGATGATGGTGTCGAGCAGTTCATTGGCCTTGGCGGTGTCATAGGCGGTGAACTGGGTGGCGAGCTGCTCGTTGTAGAGCGGGTCTTCGGGACGAACGGCAGGCTGAGCCGGAGCGCCCTGGCCGATGAAGATGGTGTCAATGACGGCCTGGCGGTCGATCGAATGGCTGAGGGCCGCGCGGAAATCCTTGTTCTGGTAAAGGGCGCGCTTGATCGGATCGGGATGGGTCAGGTTGAGCTGGAACACCATCTCGTTCGGCTCGGTCGAGGTGGTGGTGTAGAACCCGTACTGACCGGTTTCCTGCCCGTCATAGAGCACGGCGCGATTGGCCGGGGTGCAGATCCACTGGTCGAGAAGGTCGATCTCGCCCTGCAGGGCTTTGAGCAACAGCACTTCGTTGTCGGCCGCCACGGCGTAGCTGATGCGGTCGATATAGGGGAGCTGGTTGCCGTCGGTATCGACCTTGAAATAGTAGGGATTGCGCTCGGAAATGGAGAACTCGGCGGACTCGCCGATGGGCTGGGTGACGGTCCAACCGAAGAGCGTCGGCATGTCCTTGTTCTTGAAGATTTCGCCATCGACGGCGATGCCGCTCTTGATCTGGAAGAGCTGGACCCAGCCGGTCAGGCCCTGATCGGTAGCGAGCTTGTCCGCATCGGGATTGTACTTGATGTGGAACTGCTCGAGATAGTGGCGCGGCGTACGCGTGGTGCGGTCGTCATTGGCCCAGGCGAGGCGCAGCGGCAGGAGGCCATTGGGCTGGTTGAAGACGATGCGGAAGGTCAGCGCGTCGACCTTTTCGAATTTTGCCGTGCTGCCATCGACCGAGCGGAGCGGGGTCGGCGGGGACTGGGCCAGCTCTTCGTTGAGAAGGATGTCTTCGTAGAAGAACATCACGTCGTCAGTGGTGAAGGGGGTGCCATCGGACCACTTGTGGCCCTCGCGCAGCTTGAAGGTGTAGGCCGTGGCGTCTTCGTTGGCCTCAAAGCTTTCGGCCACATTGGGAATGACGCCGCCGAAATCGGGGGTGTAGCGCACCAGCGGCTCATAGCCCTGATAGCGGTGCATCATATTAAGGGAACCGCCCCCGACGAGAGCGGCGCGCAGGTCGCCACCATATTTGCCGACGCTTTCGAACGGCTGCACCACCATGGGGTTGAGCGGCAGGCGTTCGGCCAGCGGCGGAATGGTGCCGGCGGCAACAGCCTCGGCGAGCGCCGGCGCTTCCTTGAGCGGGGCCTGTGCGAAGGCTGGGATGGCCGGCAGCACGAGAGCGGCGCCGGTCGCAGCCAGGAATGTTCTCCGAGAAATATTGGTCATCGATCCCTCCTCAGCTCGGGCGACCTAACGCGTCGCTCTTCAAGCTAACACTAGCCAACCAAGACCTAATTGTTAGGTCAATAGGCATACTGAAATCGTTACAACGAAAATTTTGCGCGGCACATACCATTGTTTTATATGCGCTATTGGCACCACGATAGACAAAACTTGCGCATAAATATTGGCGTGATAGAACCTAACAAAACACGAAGGTGTGCGCTTGAAGAAAATCACGCTGCAAGAGATTGCCGATCAGTTGGGGGTGTCCAAATTCGCCGTGTCGCGCGCGCTGTCCGGCAAGGATGGCGTCAGCGGGGAGACGCGCGAACGGGTGACGGCCAAGGCGCTGGAACTGGGTTATCTGCGCGCGGCCGATGTGGCGGCGATGCGGCCAGCCATCCACATCATCTTCAACGACCATGATCCGGTGAACAGCGAGCTCTGGATGCAGATGCAGAACGGCATCCAGCGCGAGGCGGACAGCTCTGGATACCAGGTGCAGATCCACTGGACGGTCGAACCGGAGCGGGTCGAAAACATCGCCCGGGCGAGCGCCGGCATCGTGCTGGTGGGCCAGCATGACGTAAGGACGCTGGCGGCGCTGAAAGCGGTCGGGCGGCCGGTCGTGCGGTTGGGCTGGGTGCTGCCGCTCGAACAGGTCGACCAGGTGACGGGCGCCGATCACGAGGCAGGCAATGCCATTGGGCAGTACCTGATTGCGCGCGGTCATAAGCGGATCGGCTTCGTGCATGGCAGCCGGGTGCTGCGGGGCCGCATGGAGCGCCTGTTCGGCCTGCGGGAGGCGCTGCTGACATCGGATCAGGCGAGCGTCGTGGAAGTGCAGTTTGGCGAAGAGGGCTTTGCCAATGCCTTCCTCGCGCTCAAGACCGAAGGGGAACTGCCCACGGCGCTGTTCTGCGCGCATGACAGCCTTGGGGTGCACGTGGTGTCCGAGCTGCACCGGATGGGGCTGCGGGTGCCCGACGATATTTCGGTCGTCGGCTATGGCGACTTCGCGGCGGCAACACAGATTTCGCCGCCGCTGACGACAGTGCGCCTGCCGGGTGCCGACATGGGCATTGCCGCATTCCGGCTGTTGCTCGAACGGATGAACAGCAATCGGCACCCGCTGCCGCCGCAGCGACTGATGCTGGTGCCGAACCTGGTGGAGCGCGGCTCCGTAAGGTCGCTGGACTAGTTCAGCGCGTTCTTCACGATCCGGCCATTGGCCATGATGATGGGCATGTGGGCGCCATCGTCCTGCAGTAGCGAAATGTCCGAGAGCGGGTCACCATCGACCACGAGAAGGTCGGCAAAGGCGCCTTCGGCGACGATGCCCACCTGGCCTTCGAGGCGGCAGAGTTTGGCGCCGATGACGGTGGCGGAGCGGATGATTTCTTGCGGGGTAAGGACCTTGGCGAGGAGTTCGAATTCCATGCCGTGATATTTGCGGAGCTGACCGAGAAGGTCGGAACCGAAAGCCATAGGGAGGCCGGCGTCGCGCATGATTTCGAGCGAGCGCAGGCCCCCGCTGCGGACCACCTCGATCTTGGCGAATTCGGTGGCGCCGAGGCCAAGGGCCTCGCCTTCGAGGGCCAGCGCGTCATAGGCGACGAGGGTCGGGACGGCGATGCAGCCCTTTTCGGCGGCCTTTTTGGCGGTGTCGGGCTCGATCAGGTTGCAGTGTTCGAGCGAGTGGACGCCGAGTTCAACGCAGCGAGCGATGGACTTGTCGGTATAGACGTGGGCGGCAACATACATGCCCGCATTTTCGGCCTCTTCGACCATGGCGAGGATTTCGTCGCGCGAGTACTGGATCGAGTGGATCGGGTCATTGGGCGAGGAGACGCCGCCATTGGCCATGACCTTGATGAAGTTGGCGCCTTCCTTGATCATGGTGCGGCAGGCGGCGCGGACATTGTCGACGCCGTCGACGATGAGACCCATGGAGCCGAGGCGGTCGGAGAAGAGGCCCGGCCGATCATCGGTGCGCTGACGCAGGTCGGCATGGCCGCCGGTGGTGGTGAGGCCCTTGCCGCAGATGATGAGGCGGGGACCGGCGATAAGGCCCTCGTTGACCGCGCGGACGAGACCATAGTCGGCACCGCCGAGATCGCGCAGGGTGGTAAAGCCGCGCTGCAGAGCTTCCTCCATCACCCGCGCGGAGCGCAGTGCGGCGAGCGAGGCCGGAGCAATCATATTGGCCCAGAGGTCGAGCGTTTCGGCGACGACATGGACATGGCAATCCACGAGGCCCGGCATGACGGTCTTGCCGGCGAGGTCGATCACTTCAACGCCTTCGGGCCGCGCAAGGCTGGTGCCGATGGCGGCGATGCGCTGGTCGGTGACCAGCACCTCGAGCCCCTGCCGTAGGATACCGGCTTCGGCGTCGAGGACATTGCCGCCGGTGAAGAGAAAGGACGTGGTCATGAAAGCAACTCAGCGGTTGTGACAGGCAACCATCTGGCCACCTTCACGGGCGGTCAGGGCGGGTTCGGTGGTCTTGCAGACTGCGGTGACGAGGGGGCAGCGCGTGTGGAAGGGGCAGCCACTGGGCTTCTTCGTCGCGCTGGGGATGTCGTCATTGGTGGCGCTAAAGCTGTGGCGCTTGCGCGGGTCGCGCGAGGGCGCCGAGCGCATCAGCAGTTCGGTATAGGGATGGCCCGGCTCGGCGAAGATGCGCGTCTTGGGGGCGATCTCGACGATCTTGCCCAGGTACATGACAGCGACGCGATGGGAGATGAATTCGACGACGCCGAGGTCGTGCGAAATCGACAGATAGGACACGCCGAGATCGCGCTGCAGATCGCTGAGGAGATTGAGAATCTGCGCCTGCACCGAGACGTCGAGCGCCGAAACCGGCTCGTCGCAGACGATGACATCGGGATTGAGGGCCAGGGCGCGGGCAATACCGATGCGCTGGCGCTGGCCGCCGGAGAACTGATGGGCAAAATTATCGGCCTGATCGGGGCGAAGACCAACGCGCTCCATGAGTTCGGCGACGCGCGTTTCGCGCTCGGCTGGCGTGCCGACCTTATGGATGTCGAGCGGGGCGCGGATGATGTCCTTTACCCGCTGGCGCGGATTGAGCGAGGAAAACGGGTCCTGAAAGACGATCTGCATGCGGCGGCGATAGCTTTTGAGCGCCGCACGATTGAAGCCGCGGATTTCCTGGCCATCGAACTGCACGCGGCCGCCGGTCGGCTTGACGAGGCCCATGAGGGCAAGGCCGGTTGTCGACTTGCCGCAGCCGCTTTCACCAACGAGGCTGAGGGTTTCGCCGCGCTGTAGCGAGAAGCTGACGCCATCGACGGCCTTTACGGCGCCCACCTGACGCTGGAAAACGCCGGAGCGGATGGGAAAGTGGACTTCGAGATTTTCGACCGAAAGCAATGGGGTGCGATCAGGCTGCATCGTCGTGCTCCCAGCAGGCGGCCCAGTGTCCGGGGCGTTTTTCTTCGAATGGCGGGCGCTCTTCGAGGCACCGCGCCGAGGCATTGGCGCAGCGCGGGGCGAAGGCGCAGCCCTTTGGCAGGTTCCAGAGCGGAGGAACGGTGCCCGGAATATCGGCCAGACGATCGCCGGCCTCGCTCGATGCACCGGCACCGGGAACGGCGCCCATCAGGCCGATCGTGTAGGGGTGGAAGGGGCGATCGAAGAGATCGTAGATGCTCGCTTCCTCGACCTTGCGGCCCGCATACATGACGATGACGCGGTCGGCGACCTCAGAGACCACACCGAGATCGTGGGTGATGAGGATTTGCGCAGTGCCGAGGCGCTTCTGCAGGTCGGAAATCAGGCCGAGAATCTGGGCCTGAATGGTGACGTCGAGCGCCGTGGTCGGTTCGTCGGCGATGATGATTTTCGGATCGCAGGCGAGGGCCAGAGCGATCATGGCGCGCTGGCGCATGCCGCCCGAAAGCTCGTGCGGAAACTGGGTGGCACGGCGCTCCGGGTCGGGCATCTGCACGAGGCGCAGGACGTCGACAGCACGGGCGTCGGCTTCGCGCCGGTTGCACTTGCGGTGCTGGCGCACGGATTCGGCGATCTGCTCGCCGATGCGCAGCACGGGGTTGAGCGCCGAAAGCGGTTCCTGGAAGATCATGGCGATCTTTTCACCACGGAAATCTTCCACCTGCCGCTGGTTCATGGCGAGGAAATCCTGGCCATCTATGAGAACTTTGCCGCCGGCAATGGTGGCTGCATCAGGCAGGAGCCGGAGGAGAGACAGGGCGGTCATGGATTTCCCGCACCCGCTTTCCCCGACAATGCAGAGAGTTTCCCCTGCCCTGACCGAGAAGCTCATGTCGGAGACGACGGCAAAAGCGCCATTGACGCCCCTGATCTCGATGTCGAGATCGGAGACTTGCAGAACCGGGACATGGGTTGCTGTGTTCATTTCGCTCATTGCCGTCGTCTCCAATGCCGGGCTAGTGGGACACGCCCGGCATGTTTTGCGTCTTAGTCGGTGGCGCCTTCGAGGTTACCGACCATGAACCCGTAGTCGCCGCTATGGACGAGGTTGCGGGTGAGGTGCTGCATGATCATCACGCCATTGGCGAAGGGCGTCGGGATCTCTTCGAGCACTTCGAACGTGTAGGGGCTGACGACGCGACCGAGCAGCTGCCCGCCCTTGATGACTTCACCATTGGCCGGGGCCAGCGGTTCGAGCCAACCGCCCTGGCTCGGACGAATGCCGGCCAGTTCGTTGACGACGATCTGCTTTGGATTGGTCCACGGATCGCCCGGAATGGCGCCGATCGTCTTGAGCATGTTGAGCACGCCGTCGACGGTCTGCTTCACGTAGGGGGTCTGGTCGACGATGCCGCCGCCGAGCTCGATCACGGCAACCGGGATATTGCGGGTGTCGATGGTCACCGATTTGGTGGTGCCGCCGAAGACAGTGCCCTGCTTGTTCTCGACCGGACGGTAGAGGAGCTTGGAGCCAAAGGCGCGCGACAGACGCTCGTCGTTCCAGATGTAGACATAGTCGACGGTCGGACGATCAGTGCCCGAATGCAGGTCAATATGTACGTCGATGACATTGAGGAACTCATTGGTCATCGCATGGGCGAGCTGCTGGGAATAGGTGCCCTTGGGATTGCCGGGGAACTGGCGGTTGAGGTCGACCTTGTCGATGGTGGCAAAGCGCTCGTTGACCGCGAAGGCATAGGGATTGGCAACAGGCAGCAACAGGATGCGGCCCTTGAGGGGCTGGTCCTTGAGGGCGCGGTAGAGATCGAGAATGGCCTGGGAGCCGGTATTCTCATTGCCGTGGATGGAGGCGGAAATACCGATGGTGGGACCATCCTCTTCGCCGACCAGCTCGTGGATGAACAGCACTGCGTCGCTGCCATCGGCATGCGTCGTGAACTTGGGACGAAGCTGGTTGATGGATTTGACCATTCGAATATTCCTTTAGTTACTTTGCCTTGGCGGACTTGCCGCCGCCGCGAGAGAGCTGGCGGGGGTCGAGCACATCGCGCAGACCGTCGCCGAGTAGATTGAAGCCAAGCACCGTCACCATGATGGTCGCGCCCGAGACGATGGAGAGCCACGGCGCGTCACGCATGAAGCGGGTGCCATAGGCGAGGGTCCATCCCCAGGTCGGGGCCGGCGGCGGCAGGCCAAAGCCGAGGAAGCTCAATGCCGATTCCGAGATGATCGCGGTGCCAAGGCCGAGCGAGGCGAGGACGATGATCGGCCCGAGGGCATTGGGTAGGATTTCCTTGAAGATGACGCGCGCGGGGCTAGCGCCGAGGGCTTTCGCCGCCTGCACATAGTTCTGCTCGCGTAGCACCAGGGTCGTCGAGCGCACGACGCGGGCATATTCGGTCCAGGCGACGACGATGATGGCGAGCGCCACATTCATGATGCCCGGGCCAAGCACCGCGACGATGGCGAGGGCCAGCACGATGGCCGGGAAGCCGAGGAAGATGTCGGTGATGCGCATCAGGATCTGGTCGACCCAGCCGCCAAAATAGCCGGCGACGAGACCGACCACCGTGCCGATGATGGCCGAGGCGGTCACCGCGATGACGGCGATGGTCAGCGAGATGCGGGCGCCGAAGACGAGACGGGACCAGAGGTCGCGGCCGAAATTGTCGGTGCCGAGGATGTGCTCCATGGTCGGGCCATCGAAGCGATTGCGCATGTCCATCTGTTCGATGCCATGGGTCGCGACATAGGGCGCGAAAATGGCGAGGAGGATGATGGTCAGCGAGATCAGCGCGCCGACGACGAGCGAGACATTGGTGAAGGCTTTTGGCAAACGCATGGTCATCAACCCAACCGAATACGCGGGTCGACCGCTGCGTAGAGAAGATCCACCACCAGATTCACGAGCGCGAAGACGATGGCGAAGGTGAGCACGATGCCCTGGATCAGCGGCAGGTCACGCTGCGAGATGGCGGCGATGGTGAGCTGCCCGAGGCCGGGCCAGGCAAAGATGGACTCGGTGAGGACGGCGCCGCCGAGAAGCGCACCGAAGCGAAGGCCGATGACACTGAGCACCGGGAGGAGTGCATTGCGGAGCGCGTGGCGGATGACGACGCGGCCCTTGCGAAGACCCTTGGCATAGGCAGTGCGGACAAAGTCCTCACGCAGCACTTCGAGCATGGAGGCTCGAACGAGACGCGAGATGATGGCCGCCGAATTCGCCGCAAGCGCCAAAGCCGGCAAGGCGATGTGGCCGATGGAATCCCAGAGTACCTGCGGGCGGCCGGTGATGGCGGCGAGGAAGGCCTCGGGCAACGGCACGCCGCGGCCGATGGCGGGGAGCCAGCCGAGCTGCACGGCAAAGAGCAGCATCAGGAGGAGACCGAGCCAATAGACCGGCATGGAGACGCCGAGCTGTGCAAAGAGCATGGTCACCGTATCGACCCAGGAGCCTTGGCGAATGGCGGCCAGGACGCCCAGCGTCAGACCGATCAGGGTCGCAAGGATCAGGGCAACGACGGCGAGTTCGATGGTCGCGCCGAGGCGGCCGAGAATGATCTCGGAGACCGGCTGGTTCTGGAAGATCGAGCGGCCCATGTCGCCTTGCAGGAGAGAAGCAAAATAGTCCCAGAGGCGAATGTACCAGGGGTCGTTCAGCCCCAGGGTATTGCGCAGGGTTTCGATGGCTTCCGGCGTTGCGTCCTGGCCGAGGAGAACGGCGGCGGGATCGCCCGGGATAATGAGCAGCAGGCCAAAAGTGACCACCACCATGCCGATGGCCATGGGGATGAGCAGCAGGAGCCGGCGGATTACATAGGCTACCATTGGCTTTGCCTCTGCGGGACTGGGTTACGCTCAGCCAAGGATCACCTCATCGAGCTTGCGGGGGAACTTGGTGAGGCTATCGGGCCCCTGTCCGGTGACGAGAACGGTATCGGCAAGGCGGAAGCCGCCGAGGCCCGGCACGTAGAGGGCGGGTTCGGAAGAGCAGACCATGTTGGGGAGGAGCACGGTATCGTCGCCCCCTTCCACCCATGGCGGCTCGTGGAACATGACGCCCATGCCGTGGCCGACGCGATGGAGGCAGAATTCGCTGACGCCCTGTTCGCGAATGAAGCCGAGGGCGCGGTCGTCGGCAGAGGAACAGGTTGCCCCGGCGATCAGGCCCATCGTGCCGATGGCCTGGGCCTGCTGGGCAAGATTGTAGAAGCGTTCCTGCTCCTTGTTCGGCTCGCCCAGAATGAAGGTGCGCTCGCTTTCAGCGGCGCGCCCACCCACCCGGCAGCCGAGAGAAAGAATCATGCTTTCTCCCCGCTGCGGGCGGTGGCCGGTCGGCATTCCGTGAGGGACAGCGGAACGCAGGCCGGAATAGACAAGCCCACCGGCAATGCCCTGCACGAGCATGATGTCCTCGTGCTCGCGATACATGGTATCGAGCGCATGGCGGATGATGTGGGCTTCGATCTCGATTTCGGTCGGCATGGTCTTGCCGGTATGCAGCGCCTCGTCGATGACGGCGACGCCGGCGGCAACCATGGAGTCGGAAATGCGCGCAGCTTCGCGCTGCAGCACCAGTTCTTCCGGGCGCTTGGTGAGGCGCATTTTGCCCACGATGCCGGAGGTGCGCACCTTGGCATTGGGGAAGGCGGTTTCGATCTGGCCGACGCGGGCTAGGGAAATGCCAGGCGAATGCGCCACGGTGCCCCTGATGTCGCCGACAGTGCGGGCGAGCACGGCAAAGGGCCGGTCGCGGCCGGGAAATTCGAAATAGACGACGAGTTCGGCCGCGGTCTTCTGGTCGAGCGCGTGGTGACGCTCAAGCTCGGGGACCAGCAGATAGGCGTCGGTTTGCGTCAGCGCGAAAACGACGGGGCGCTCGGTGGTGTAGTGGGAAAAACCGGTCGTGTAGATGACGTCGTCATTGGAATCGAGCAGCAGCACGTCGACGCCGTCTTCGGCCATGCGCGCACGAATGTCGCGATGGACGGATGCGTAATAGTCGGCGCTGAGGCGCTGGGAGAAGGCCATGGCGATGTCCTTGGAGTGGGGCCGCAAGGCCGGCCGGCACCGAAGCGCCGGCCGGGATAGTCACGATCAGTCGGTGAAGCCGATCAGGCCGCGGAGATTGCCGCGCGGTGTGGCCTGCACTTCTTCGACCGGCAGGTCCTTGGCGTAGAACAGCTGATAGCCCTGAGCCGAGATGATGTAGTAGGGCAGCTCTTCGGCAAGGATCGTCGCGGCCTTCTGATAGGCGGCGGCGCGGCCGGCCTGATCGAGGGTCGAACGGCCTTCCTGAAGGAGCGCGTCAACTTCAGGGTTGGAATAACCACCCCAGTTGGTCGGGCCACCCGTCGAGAGCTGGGCGAACATCAGGCGATCGGGATCGACGATGTTGAGCCAGCCGAGGAGCGCGATCTGGTGCTTGCCCTGCTGCACATAATTGGTCGAGAAGGACGGCCAATCGCTGATCTGGGCAGTCGCCTTGACGCCGGCAGCTTCAAAGAGAGCCTGCAGGAATTCAACGCTCTGCACGCGGTTGGTGTCTTCGCTGTGGGTCGAGAGAACCACTTCGAGATCCTTGCCGTCCTTGTCGAGCACGCCATCGGCATTGCTGTCGGTCCAGCCCAGTTCGTTGAACTGTGCGATGGCCGCTTCGATGTCGAAGGTCGGCTGCGCGATGGTGTCGGAATAGGCCCAGGACGAGGGCAGGATGATCGAATGCGCTTCCTGATCGACGCCCTGGTAGATGTCGTTCACGATGGTTGCCTGATCGACGAGCTTGGCAAAGGCCTGGCGCATCTTCGGATCGGACAGCAGCGGATCCTTGACGTTGAAGTTGAGGTAATTCACGCCGAGGCCAGCGGTGACGACATTGCCGAAGCGGTCATTGGCCTTGAGGCGTTCAATATCCTGCGGGGCGAGCGGGGACTGGATGACGTCGAGATCGCCGGCCTCAAAGGCCTGCGAACGGGCCGAGTTGTCGCCGATGATTTTCAGCGTGACGTTCTCGATCGTCGGGGTGCCGCGCCAGTAGTTCTCGTTGGCTGCGAGGACGATTTCGCTGCCACGGTTCCACGACACGAGCTTCATCGGGCCGGCGCCAACCGGGTTGAGCGCGATGTCGGTGCCGCCTTCAACGAGGGCCTTGGGCACGATGCCGATATCGAGATAGGTGAGGAGCGGCGCGTAGGGCGCGGAGAGCGTGAATTTTACCGTCTGCGGATCGACGGCTTCGACAGCCGAGATCGGCGCATAGAGGGCGCGGCTCGGGGCGTTGAAGTCGGGATTGACCAGCGTCGTATAGGTATAGACCACGTCATCGGCGGTCAGCGGGCTGCCGTCCGAGAACTTCAGGTCCGGACGGAGCTTGAAGATAAAAGTCTGCGGATCGGGCGTTTCCCAGCTTTCGGCCAGGTCCGGCACCGGCTCGAGGCTCGGGGTGATGTGGACGAGGCCCGAATAGATCAGGTCAGCGGCGCGCGAGGCAGTCGTGTCGCGCATCAGGCGCGGATCGAGCGTACCGGCATCCACGTCCATCCCCACGATGAGCGTGTTGCTGTCCTGTGCGAAACCGGTCTGCACCGGCATGAGGCTCAGCGCTATCAAGGCGCTGGTCGTCAACAAAAACTTCTTCATTCCCTGTTCCCTTGCTGTGACTAATTAAGCGGATAGTCGGCCCGCTAGCTGACCACCCTTGGCGCGCCTGAGATCGGCAAGCCGCGGAGCCAGAATGGTGTCGAGAGCGCCGGTATCGGGCGCGTGGCGATATTCGAAACACTGGACGCCGGGCCGCACGAGCTGGGCTACATGATCGGCGCCCGAGGCGTAGACCACTGCGTCGGAGCCCTCGATGATCTCGCTGAGATCATCGGCGGACGACCAGGTGACGCGGATGTCGGAAATATGCGGGGCGAACTCGCGCACGCTGGGGCGCATGATCGCGATATATTCCTTGAAGTGGGTGATGGCAGCGACGCGGGCGCGGGAATCAAGACCCGCAAGGCTCTGCCGGGTGCGCTGCGAGGGGATGAAGCGAAGGCCCAGCACATCGCTGCCCTCGACCAACGCCCGCACTTCCGCTTCCCTGTGACTGAAGGTGAGGACGATGTCGGCAGCAAGGCAGGCCTGCCGTTGCGGGCCGTCATTGCGAATGCTGTCGAGCGTCACCAGTTCGATCTGATCATTGCTGGCGAGGGTCGGCCGGATTTCGTCGACATAGTCGCGACCCGGACCTTCGAAGATGCAGACAAAGACGATGTTGAGACCGGTGGCGGGGCGACGCATCTGCGCACCGGCATTGATCATCGACACCAGCGCCATGGATGAGACGCCAAGCGCTTCGGCCTTGGCGAGGATGGCTTCGATATCGCCGCGCAGCGCATTGATCGGCTGCCCGGAGGCCGCGACGGCCAGCGGATCGCGCGCCGTGAAGGCCCCGAGGCCAGCGCGCATCTCGATCAGACCCTCGTCGCGGAGCTGTTGATAGACCTGGCTGACGGTCATCGGCGCAATGCCGAGTTCGCTCGCCAACTGCCGGACCGATTGCAGCTTGGTGCCATAGGCCATGTCGCTGAAGGCCAGCATGTAGCTCAACAGCCCATGCAATTGCGTCCCGACCGGGACGGGAAGCGACTTGTCGATGCTGGACGCGTCTATCGTGAACATGTGTTCTACCACGTTGATACACTGACCGTAACCACGAGTTCCCAACACTGCAATAGGGCATGCAATTTTTTTGCACACGGTTTGATTTCGCCTGACGAATGTGCACAAATGCATGAAATCAGGCGAATTTTACCGGCTTTCGCGCCGGAACATCGTCGTTTGCGCGTCTTTTTCTGCGTCTTGAGGTGTACTAATGGAATATAGCAACCTGGGCCGAACGGGCCTGAAAGTGTCGCAGCTGGCATTGGGCTGCATGACCTTCGGCTCGCCAAACTGGGCCCCATGGGTGCTGGATGAAGCGGCGTCGCGGCCGATCATCGACAAGGCTGTGGACCTCGGGATCAACTTCTTCGATCTGGCGGATATGTATTCGGCGGGGGCGAGCGAAGAGGTGGTGGGCAAGGTGCTCTCGACGCGGAAGCGCCAAAACCTTGTGCTGGCGACAAAGCTCTACAACCCGATGAGCAGCGACCCCAATGACAGGGGCCTGTCGCGAAAGCATATTTTCGAGGCCGTGGACGGCAGCCTGAAGCGGCTCGGCACCGACTATATCGACCTCTATCAGCTGCACCGTTTCGACTACGGCACCCCGCTCGAAGAGACGCTGGATGCGCTCAACGACGTGGTTCGAGCCGGCAAGGTGCGCTATCTCGGCGCCTCCTCCATGCATGCCTGGCAATTCATGAAGGCGCTCGGCATGCAGCGCGCCAATGGCTGGGCGCCCTTCGTTTCCATGCAGCCGCACTACAACCTGATCTACCGCGAGGAAGAGCGCGAAATGCTGCCGCTCTGCCGCTCGGAAGGCATCGGCGTTATCCCCTGGAGCCCCCTCGCCCGCGGGCGCCTGGCGGCCCGCACGGATGCCGACACAACCCGCTCGCAGACCGACAAGACCGCTTCGGCGCTCTATGACCGTTCGCGCGAACAGGACGATGCCGTGGTTGCTGCCGTGCGTACGGTGGCCGAACGCCATGGCCGCCCACCGGCCCAGATTGCTTATGCCTGGGTCGCGACGCGTCCGGGGATCACTGCCCCCATCGTCGGTATTTCCAAGCTCCATCAATTCGATGATGCCGTGGCGGCGCTCGAGGTGAAACTCAGCGACGAGGATGTGGCGCTGATGGAAGCCCCTTACGAACCCAAGCCGGTTGCCGGTCACCAATAGGAGCTTTTGGCCATGCTGATTGGCAATGAACTGGCGGGCCTGACGGCCGGCATCGACGCGCTCTATCGCAGCACGCCGCGCAGCGATGGGTTTTTAGACAAGGAAGGCCTGATCCCGGTCGCCATGGCTGAGGTCGAGCCGACAAAACTGCGCGACTATGCCGAGGCGCGGGAACGGCTCGAAGCGCTGGCGGTGCGGAATGCTGGCGAGGCGGAAACACAGCTTCGTCGTGACTATGTCGATGAAATGATCGACTCGCTCCTGGCGCTGGTGACGACTTTTGAGGAAAAGCCGATCAGCTTTGCCGACCGTGTTCGGAGGCAAATCCGGGTTGAGACACAGCTCGTGCCCGACGGGGAGTTGGAAGGCTATCGCGGGACGATCCGCGAAAAGCTCGATGAGCTTGGCTATGCGGGCGGCAGCCTCACCGAGGATTTCAATCGCTGGGAAGCGCAGGCGCGGGTACCAAAGGAGGCAGTGCTCGCTGAGCTGAAGGCGCTGATCCTTGAGGGCCGCGAGCGGGTGACGGCAACCATGTATCCCATGGCGCACGAATGGATGGAGCCGGAGGGCGTTACGGCCGTGCCCTTCTCGGCCTATTGCGACTATCCCACGCGCAAAGTGCTGCTGAACCTCGATTTTCCTTATACGCGGTTTTCGCTAAAGCACCTCGCTACGCATGAAGTGTTTCCGGGACATCTCGTGCACATGAACTTGCGCGAACGCTATGTCGCCGAGGGCAAGATGCCGCTCGATGGGGCGCAGGTGGTGACGAGTTCGGCCAGCAGCGCGCTCTTCGAAGGCATTGCCGACAATGGCATGTTCTTCCTCGATTGGGTCGATGGCCCCGAGGATGAACTGGGCGTTGCCCTGCAGCGTCTGAGGAGTGCCATGCGCTGCAATGCGGCCTGGATGATGCATGCACAGGGGATGAGCCTTGATGAGATCGTGCCGATCATGGCCGACAAGGCGCTGCAGGACCCGGTGACGGCGCGCTCGCGTCTGGCCTTCCTCAGCCACAACCTCAGGGCGCCGTTCGTCTATGCCTATTATGGGGGCGACATGGCCGTGCACGAGGTCTGGAAGACGGTTGCGCCGGAAGAGCGCAAGGATTTTTGGGAGTTTCTCTACGACAATATGCACACGCCGACGACGCTGAAGAAATACTGGAAGGCATGAATAGGAAAGGCCGGCGAGACCCAAAAGTCTCGCCGGCCTTTCCCTTCAGGCGCCTGGAAGCGCTTTACTCTTCCGTCTGGCCGGTGAGGCTGAGGAGAAGCTGGAAGATGTTGATGAAGCTCAGATAGAGCGACAGGGCGCCCATGACGGCGAGCTTCTGGTTGGCTTCGGCGCCATTGTTCTCGGCGAACTGTTCCTTGATGGACTGGGTATCCCAGGCGGTGAGGCCGAGGAAGACGAGGATGCCGACCACCGAAACGATGAACTGCAGCATGCTCGAGCCGAGGAAGATGTTGACGATCGAGGCGATGACGACGCCGATCAGACCCATGATCAGGAACGAGCCGAACTTGGTCAGGTCGGTCTTGGTGGTATAGCCGTAAAGGCTCATCGCGCCGAACATGGCGGCCGAGATGAAAAAGGTGCGAGCAATGCTGGCGCCGGTGAAGACCAGGAAGATCGAGGCCATGGAGAGGCCCATCACGGCGCAGAAGGCCCAGAACATGGTCTGTGCGGCGCCGGCCGAGATCGAATTGACCTTGAACGAGAAGAACATCACGAAGGCGAGCGGGGCGAACATCACCACCCATTTGAGCGGCGAAGAGAAGATCGGCACATAGAGCGCCGGGGTCGAGCCGACGAAGAAGGCAACGAGGCCGGTGATGACGAGACCGAGGCCCATATAATTGTAGACGCGCAGCATGTGCTTGCGCAGGCCTTCATCGAAGGCGGCGCCGGACATGGTGGATGCCGGATTGCTCCAGCGCGATTGTGGCTGCAAAGCCATCGTCAGTCTCCGTCAGTATAGGGAATCGAAAAGGGAGCCGGCGGCGCGGGATACCTCGCCGGGCGGAGCGCTCGCAACGAGCGCATAGGCTATGTCGCCGAACTGCCAATAGGCGGTCGTTGTATCGTCGACATGGCGCGTGGAGGGACGCTCCACGATGAACTGGCCCGGCCGCGCCGCAAAGAGCGACACGGCACCGAGTTCGCCGGCATTGACGGCAAGCTCAACACTGGGGCCGAAATGGGAGGGGTAAACCTGCACGTCGGTCACCGACCAGCCTGCCGGCAGTTTGGGCATGCGGATGGCGGTTTCGGCGAGGAGTTCGGCCGGATCGTAATCGGTAACGCGCGGCTGCGAATGCATGCCGGCGCGGAGGGCCGTGATGTGATGGGCTTCGACCGCAGCGGTGACATATTCGGGGACGGCGCTGGAAGCCTGGGCCGGCAGGGTACCGATCTGGCTATGCGCGATCCAGCCGGCGCTGAGGAGGAAGGACGCAGCAGCGAGCGGACGGAGGCGGCGGAAGAACTGGCCACGATGGAGGCGCCCTTCGAGGCGCCGCGCGACATCGCTGGTGGCCGGCATGGGCGGGACTTCGTCGCCGGCAAGGGCGAGGCGCAGCTCGTCGCGCATACGCAGATCGGTCATGACCTGAGCCGCCACGTCGGGATGCTGGGAGAGCCAGTACTCGATTTCGATACGGCGCGAGACGTCGAGCTGGTCGTCGACATAGGCCGCCAGTTCCAGGGGGTCGACTGTTTCAATGTTCCGCATCATTCGCCTCCTTTGATCAGTCTCAGTGCCGGTCCGCTTTCCCAGCGCCGCAGGGCTTCCCGTCCGCGCGAAATGCGCGACATCACCGTTCCGGCCGGCACGCCCAGCACCGCGGCCGCCTCCTCGTAGCTGAGGCCTTCGATGGTCACCAGATGCATAGCCTCGCGCTGCTCGTCGGGCAGCGTGTCGAAGGCACGGCGCACCTGAATGAGCCGGACGCTGTCGAGCTGGTTGGGCGGCAGCGTTTCTGCGGTCTGTGCGGCAAAATCCCGATCGCGGGCCGCGGCGCTCTTGCCGGAACGGATGCGGTCGATGTGCAGGTTGTGCACGATGGACATCAGCCAGCCGCGGAGATTGCCCGCAGGATTGTAGGTGACACTACGCTCCATGGCACGCACCAACGCATCATGCACGAGATCCTCGGCATCGGTCGGATGCCGCGTCAGGCTCAGCGCATAGCGCCGCAGAGCCGGAAGCTCGTTCATGACCTCGGATTTGTGGGGTTTTGGCGGGACCATAAGCTATATACGGACAAAACCGCCCAGCGCTTCCATGCGGAAAGCAAAAATCTTGGCCGCTGCACCACAACCCCGGTGAGAGACCTATAGTTTGTCGTCACCGCCGGGCTTGTCCCGGTGGTCCATGCGGAGGCGAGATGGATTGCCGGGACAAGCCCGGCAATGACGATGGAAGAGAGACGGTGCCCTAAGCCGAGGCCAACTGAGCCTCGGGCGCTGGTTCGCAGACGCCGGGTTCGAAGAGGTCGAGGAGCTGGCCGGCATAGAGATCGAGATCGATCGTCGCGTCATGCGCCCATTGCAGAAGGCCGCTTTCGAGGGCGCCGGAAATGGCTGTGGCGACAACGCCGGGATCGAAAGATCTGAAGGCGCCGCGATCCTGCCCCGCGGTCAGGGTGCCGACGAGCCAGTCCTTCTGCTCACGCCAGACGGCGAGGTGGTCGGAGACTTCCGAGCCCCCTGCCCTTGTGGACGCCAGATGGCGCAGGGCCAGCACTTCGGCGCGGTGTTTTCGCACATAGGTCAGGTGGCCGGTGACGAAGGCGGAGACGCGCTGCCATTCATCGTCGAGCGCTTCGGCATCGGCAATGACGGCGGCCACCATGCGCTCCCGGACGCTGGCAAGGACGGCATCGAAGAGACCGTCCTTGCTGGCGAAATAGTAGCAGATGATGCCCTTGGCGACTTTGGCCTCGGACGCCACCCGCGAGAGCGAGGTGCCGGCAACGCCATCGCGCACCAGCACCGTGATCGTGCAATCGATGATGTGCCTGCGTCGCTGTGCTTCGAGGGACTTCATCTTTTGCCTGGCCTCGCTCAGGCGACCTTGGAGATGTCTGGAACAGCGTCCAGGAGCATTCTCGTATAGTCGGCCTGTGGACTGTCGAAGATCGCGTCTGTCGGCCCGCGCTCGACGAGAACCCCGTTGTGGAGCACGCCCACCGAGGTCGACATCTGGCGCACGACGGCGAGGTTGTGGCTGATGAGGAGATAGGTGAGCCCGAATTCGGACTGCAATTCGCTCATCAGGTCCAGCACCTGCGCCTGCACCGAGACGTCGAGCGCCGAGGTCGGCTCGTCGCAGACGATGAATTCGGGCTGGCTCGACAGGGCCCGGGCAATGGCGATGCGCTGGCGCTGACCGCCCGAGAACTCATGCGGGAATTTACGCATGACGGAGGGATCGAGGCGCACCTTGTTGAGCAATTCGGCGACCCGATGCTCGACTTCGGTCTTGTTGCGCGCGAGCCCGAGCGTGCGCATGGGCTCGGCGATGATGTCCTTGACCCGCCAGCGCGGATTGAGGCTGGCATAGGGGTCCTGGAAAATCATCTGTACGCGCTTGCGGCGTTCCTGATGGCCAACGCCGCCAGCCCAGATATCGTGGCCATCGACGGTGATATGGCCCGAGGATGGACGCACGAGGCCAACAATCATCTTGGCGCAGGTCGACTTGCCCGAGCCGCTTTCGCCCACAAGGCCAAAGGTCTGGCCCTTGGGGATCGAGAAGCTGACATCGCTGACGGCCCGGAACATTTCGACCTTGCCGGGCAGGAGCTTTGTGAAGCTGCCGCGGCCGAGCTCGAAATCGCGGACGAGGTTTTTGACCTGCACATAGGCGCTGTCGTCATTGGCGGGTGCCGCCACGGCGATCTGACCCTCCTTGCGCTCGATGGTCGGGATCGAGTCGATGAGTTTCACCGTATAGGGCTCGCGCGGGCGGCGGATGATGTCGCCCACCGTGCCGGTCTCGACCACCTTGCCGTGATGCATCACCACCAGCCGGTCGGCGGTCTGGGCGATGACACCCATGTCGTGGGTGATGAGCATCACCGCGGCGCCATGATTGATGCAGAGCTTTTTCAGCACCTTGATGATCTGGGCCTGCACCGAGACGTCGAGGGCCGAGGTCGGTTCGTCGGCAATGATCAGTTCGGGCTCGGCGGCGATGGCAAGGGCGATGACCACACGCTGCCGCATGCCGCCCGAGAACTGGTGCGGATAGGAGTCGATGCGCTCGGCCGCCTTGGGAATGCCGGCCTCGGTGAGAAGATCGATGGCCTTCTGCCGCGCTTCGTCCTCGCTAAGAGGCAGGTGCGTGCGGATGGTCTGGATCAGCTGTTGGCCCACCGTATAGAGCGGGTTGAGGCTCGTCAGCGGGTCCTGAAACACCATGCCGATGCGCTTGCCGCGCAGCTTGGCCTTCTCGGGCTCGTCAAGATTGTCGATGCGCTCGCCCTTGAGACGGATTTCACCGCTCGAAATGCGGCCGGGCCGCTCGATAAGGCCGATGACGGCTGACCCCGTCATCGACTTGCCGGCGCCCGATTCCCCGACAACGCCGACGACTTCGCCGGGCATGATGTCGAAGGAGACACCGTCCACCGCGCGGAAAACCTCGTCATGGAACGGGAAGTCGACGACGAGATTTCTAATGGAAAGAACAGGTGTGGTCATCAGCGCAACTTCGGATTGAGGGCGTCGCGCAGCCAGTCACCCAGCAGGTTGACCGAGAGCGCCAGCAGCACCAGCGTGATGGCGGGGAAGAGCAGGATCCACCACTCTCCGGAGAAGAGGAATTGCTGGCCGATACGGATCAGCGTTCCCAATGAGGGCTGGGTCGGGGGGACGCCGACGCCGAGATAGCTCAGCGTTGCTTCCTCGATGATCGCAAGGGCGAGGCCAATGGTGCCGATGACCAGCACTGGACCGACGACATTGGGCAGCACATGGCGAAGAAGAATGATGAACGGATTGACGCCGAGAATGCGCGCTGCCGCCACATAATCCTTCTGCCGCTCGACCATGGTTGCGCCGCGCACGGTGCGGGCGAACTGCGCCCAATTGGCAAGGCCAATGGCGAGAATAAGAACCCAGATGGCCGCGCCTTCCTGCTGGTTGGGCGGAATGATGCCGCGGGCAACACCGAAGATCAGGAGGGCAATGAGGATGGCGGGGAACGAGAGCTGCACATCGGCGACGCGCATGATCACGGCATCGACGAGACCGCCGACATAGCCGGCGACGAGCCCGAGCCCGACACCCATGACCATGGCAAAGAGTGTCGCCATGGCGCCGACGAAGAGGGAAACGCGAAGACCATGCATGATGGTCGAAAGCACGTCGCGGCCCTGATTGTCGGTGCCGAGCGCAAAATAGCTGCCCGCCATCGAGGTCGAATTGGGCGGTGTAAAACCGTCCATGAGGTTGAGAGTCGCCGGATTGAACGGATTGTAGGGCGCGAGCCAGGGCGCAAAGACCGCCATGACAACAAGCAGGAATGCGACAATGGAGGCGACCACCGTCACCGGCGAGCGGCGATAGGACCAGACCATGTCGGAGCGGAGGAAGGTCTTCCAGCGCGACGTCTTGGCAGCGGATACCGGCTGCTCGGGGGAATGGGGCAGATCGGTCACGATGCTACCTCCCGGATTTGGCGCCGTCGCGCAGGCGCGGATCGACGATGAAATAGAGGATGTCGACGATGAGGTTGATGATCACAAAAACCAGCGCGACGAAGACGAGATAGGCGGCCATGACAGGGACGTCGACCGCGGCCACGGAATTGACGAAGAGCGAACCGACTCCCGGCCACTGGAACACCGTCTCGGTGATGATAGCGAAGGCGATGACGGAGCCGAGTTGCAGGCCGGTTATGGTGATCACCGGCACCATGGTGTTTTTCAGCGCATGGCCGAAATTGATCGCCCGCGAGCTGAGACCGCGGGCCCTCGCGAAGCGGATATAGTCGGTGCGGAGCACTTCCATCATTTCCGCGCGCACGAGGCGCATGATCAGCGTTAGCTGGAAGAGCGACAGGGTGATGGCGGGCAGGATCAACGAGCGCAGGCCCGACTGGGTGAGAAGACCCGTGCGCCACCAGCCGATCTGGATGACCTCGCCGCGCCCGAAGGACGGCAGCCATTTCAGCTCGACGGCGAAGATGTAGATCAGCCCGATGCCGATGAGGAAGGTGGGGAGCGACACGCCGATCAGCGACAGGGTCATGATGACACCGGTCGAAAAGGCGCGCTGCTTGAGGGCGGTATAGACGCCGAGAAAGACACCGAAGACGAGCGCGATGATCGAGGAGGCGACGGCCAACTCGATGGTTGCCGGCAGGCGTTCGAGGATCAGCTGGCTGACCGGCTGCTGCAGGCGATAGGACACGCCGAACTGGCCCTGCAGGGCGTTGACCACGAAGTGGTAGAACTGGACGTAGAAGGGCTGGTTGAGCCCGAGGCGTTCGCGCGCCTCTTCATAGTCGGCCATGGTCGCATCCTGACTGAGCAGGTTGGCCAGGGGATCGCCGACATAGCGGAAGACAAGGAAGGCAATAAACGCCACGACAAGCATGACGAAGACGGACTGAAGCAGCCGTCGGGCGATAAAGGCAAGCATGGGCGCCCCTCAAAAGGCGGGCCGCCGCGAGAGCATACAACTCCACGCGGCGGCCCGGTATTTCAGCGCTTTACTCGAAGGTGACCGTGGTCATGTTCGGCTGGTTTTCCGGCTGAACCGGCAGCGTCACACCCGAGCGCATTGCATAGGCCAGCACCTGATTGTGCACCGGCAGCAGCACGCGGTCGGACTTCACGGTGTCCCAGATTTCGGCGACGCTCGCGTCACGCTTGGCCTGGTCGCTCTCGGTACCGAGGGCGACGATCTTCGCGTCGAGTTCGGGGTTGGTATAGAGGCCGACATTGTAGGTGCCGTGCGTTTCGGTCTTGGAGTGAACCAGATCGTTGAACACATAGGCGCTGTCGAAGGTCGGAACGCCCCAGCCGAGGAGGTAGAAGTCGCTCTCGTTGGCAAGGATGATCGGGGAGTGTTCGGCAACCGGACGCGAGGCCAGGGTCACCTGAATGCCGATCTGTCCGAGCATGCCGACATAGGCGGTCGAGATCGCTTCGTCGTTGACATAGCGGTTGTTCGGCGTGTCGAGGGTGACGGTAAAACCATCGGCGTAGCCGGCTTCGGCCATCAGGGCCTTGGCCTTTTCGACGTCGGGAGCCGGGTAAGCATTGAGCTCTTCGGTCCAGCCAGCGACGAAGGGCGGGTTGGGGATACCGGTCGGGATCGACTGGCCGCGCATCACAATCTTCTGGATGGCGTCGCGATCGAGCACCAGCTCCATGGCTTCACGCACCAGCGGATTATTGAAGGGGTTGCTGTCGGTGATGTTGGACGACTTCAGCGGCGCATCGCCGAACTTGTAGCCGAAGTAGATGAAGCGGTTTTCCGGGCCCGTTTCGACCTTGAACCCGTCGGTGGAGGAAAGGCGCTCGATATCCTGCGGCGGCACGTCCTGGACGATGTCGACTTCACCCGAGAGCAGCGCCGAGATACGGGTCTGCGCATCGGCAATGGTCAGGTATTCGACGCCGGTCACGGCCGGAGCTTCGCCCCACCATTCCGGGTTCAGGGCCAACACGGTCTTCACGTCGACTTCACGTGACACCAGCGTATAGGGACCGGTGCCATTGGTGTTGAGCACCGCGTGGTTGGTGGCGCCGCTGGCAAAATCCTGGACCACGGCGAGGTCGTTCTCGTCGGCCCAGGTCTTGTCCATGATGAAGGTATTGGTGAGATTGTTCGGGTAGATGAGCGAAGGCCCAGCCATCTGGAACTCGACGGTATAGTCGTCGACCGCAGTCACGCCTTCCACCACGGAATGCAGCTGCTTCATGTTCGAGAATTCGCTCTTGGCGCGGGTGATCGAATAGACCACGTCCTCGGCGGTGAAGTCGGCGCCGTTGTGGAATTTGACGCCCTCGCGCAGCTTGAACACCCAGACGGTGTCGTCGCCTTCCTTGAGTGCCCATTCGGTAGCGAGGCGCGGCGTCAGGGTGCCGGCATTGTCGCGGCCAACCAGCGTCTCATAGATGTGGTGGGCCAGCGTGTGCGTATTGCCCTGGTTCTGCGAATGCGGGTCCAGCGTGAGCGCATCCGATGAGCGGGCCCAGCGGATGGTCTCGGCATTGGCCACACCGGCGAGCATGGTCGAAGCGACAAGCGCTGCGGCAATGCGAGTCAGTGAAGTGTGCATTAGCGTTCTCTCCGTTCCTGAATAGCGCCTTCTCGAAATAGATGTTTGGAAGGCTTGGGCCACACGAAAGCCCAATTTTATCAGGAGCGCAATTGCACAAACCCGAGCGCAATAGTCACAACCCCACCACAAAGCTGTTATAAACACCAAGCCGAACGTATTTTACGAAATCAGTTCAGCTTTCTATTGGCGAAAGTTGCGAAAAATACATGACGTGCTGGTTCGCACGTCATGTATACGGATGGAAGATGGAATTTCTTCCACGCACCCAGAAAAATTCTCCCCGGCGGGTCGGCATCGCGGTTTGGCAGGGGCCCTCAGCCACCACTGCCGGGGCGCCTCTTGAGCGCTCATCGCGCTGTTGGGTCTGGCTTTTCTCCTGTTCTTCCCGCTACCCTCACAACGCCGAAGCAAGGACTTTAGGCAGCAGGCCGCCCAAAAGACCTTGAACAAGGCCCGGCGGTTCAGGAGAGAGTAGATGAATCAGATCGACCTTAACGGCCAGGTGGCCGTCATCACCGGCGGCGCACAGGGCCTGGGATTTGCCATGGCCAAGCGCATTCTCGATTCCGGTGCCAAGGTCAGCCTTTGGGACCGCGACGAAGAGACCCTGGCAAGGGCGGTAGGTGCACTGGGCACCGGCGCATCGAGCCTGGTGGTGGATATCACTGATCTCGATGGGCTGGTCGAGGCGCATGCGCGGGTCGAGGCGGAGGTCGGCGGAGTGTCGATCCTGGTCAATTCGGCGGGTGTTGCGGGGAGCAATGCCAGCCTTGATCAATATGATCCGGACGAATGGCGGCGGGTGGTCGAGATCAATCTCAACGGCACATTCTACGTCAACAAGGCCGTCGTTCCTGCGATGAAGGCGCGCAACTACGGGCGCATCGTCAATATCTCCTCGGTGGCCGGCAAGGAAGGAAACCCCAATCTTTCAGCCTATTCGGCGGCCAAGGCAGGCGTAATCGGGCTGACCAAATCGCTGGGCAAGGAACTGGCGGGCTATGACATCGCGGTCAATGCCATCACCCCGGCCACGGCCAAGACCCGGATTCTGGATACCCTGACGGACGAATTCATCCAGTACATGCTGACCCGGATTCCACGGGGAAGGTTCCTTGAAGTCGATGAGGCGGCCGCAATGGTGGCCTGGCTCGTCTCCAGGGAGAACAGCTTTACCACTGCCTCCGTCTTCGACCTCTCGGGCGGACGGTGCACCTATTGAGGTGATTGCAGGGCTGACGTCGGGCATTTGATCTGCCCGATTCTCGCCATGGTTGGCCGAAAGTGCGGCGTCCGCTGGCCTCGGAGCTGCCTATTTCACCGGGAAATGGCGCCTGATTGCGATAAATTCTTAGGGAGGGGCGAGCAGTTTACGCCCAGCCCTCGTCGCCATGACCGAACGGTAAACAAATTTTCATAAATCGGCCCCGTTTCAAGTTCTATTTTTACACGATGCAGTGATCAGTAATCGCTGCCCCGCGGCCCGCACAACCCTAATTCAATGTGGTCGATGTTGTGCGGCTACTTCAAGTTACACTTGCGTAACATTCTATCTTTTAAACGTCAGCGCTGCTTGAGCAGGAGACTGACTGCTAAAGCACGCACGGGGTATCATGCAGGTACTTTCTATTCTATCCGAGCCGACCTTTATCAAGGGCGGTATTCGCATCATACACTTCATCGGTCTGGCCCTTGGACTCGGCACGGCTACCTTCCTCGATCTGATGATCGTCCGCTTCATGCTGCGCAGCAAAATCCGCCAGTCTCAAGCAGATGCATTCCACTTCGGCACGCGGGTCGTGACCGTTGGGCTCATCTTGCTGTGGATCAGCGGACTGGGGTTTTTGGCCTATTATGGAGCCTTCGATCCGGAAAAACTGGCCAACCCAAAAATCTGGGCCAAGGTGAGCATCGTCGCAGTCCTCACGGTCAATGCCGTCTATCTGCACCGGGCCGTGCTGCCTTTGGTCGACCAGCAGGTATCGCGCACACTGTTCGATGGCCTCAGCCTGCGCCAGCGCGTGCTGATGCTGATCGGCGGAGCCACTTCGGCCACCTGCTGGTATGTGCCGGTGGCCCTGGGCAGCATTCCGCAGTTCAACAACAGCCTGCCGGCTAACCAGCTTTGGGCCCTGTTCTGCGCCCTCTTGATCACAACCAATGCCCTGGCCATTACCGCCTTCTTCAGCATCGAGGCACTGATGCGCTGGCGTCAGGGTCGGGGGCAGGAAGTCGGCGCGTCTGACCGGCCTTCGGCAGCCTGACCGAGCCTCAACTTTTGCCAATGAATAGTCCGGTCGGGTTCTCCCGCCCGGACTGTTCTATTCCTCCCGGAAGGCGCGGGCGACCTGATCGGCCATGGGCTGGGTGAGATAGGTGAGAATGCTTCGGTCCTGGGTTTTGATGAACACTTCGGTCGGCATGCCGGGCAGCAGTTCCAGCTCGCCCAACTTGGCCAGCTCGGTGTCCGCCAAACGAATGCGCGACAGATAATAGGTTTGACCCGATTGTCCGTCGCTGATGCGATCCGCCGAAATCTGGGTGATCTCCCCGTGAAGGTCTGGCGTCGTGCGGAGAGAGAAGGATGAGAGGCGCACCATCGCCTCCTGTCCGATCGTCAACTGGTCAATATCCTGGGGCGATACGCGCGCCTCGATGATCAGATCGTCATTGTCAGGCACGACCAGCATCAGCGTTTCGCCCGGCGCGACGACGCCACCGACCGTATGAACCGCCAATTGGTGGATGAAACCTGCCTGCGGCGCCCTGATGGTCACACGCTGCAACTGGTCGAGCGCCGTGACGCGTCGCTGCTCGAGTTCACTCAGCTGGGCATCAATCTCGCGCAATTCCTTGGTGACTTCGCTTTGCAGCACGTCGTCGATCTGGGCGATTTCGAGACGTGTCTGGCTGATGCGACCGCGGATCATGGCAATGGTGGCGATCATCTGCCCCTGGGACCCTTCGAGTTCAGCTAGGCGCCGTTCGATCTCGGCGACGCGAGCGGCCGTGACCAGGTTTTCCTCGCGCAGCGCCGCAACGTTTTCGAGCTCCGCTCGATATGACACGAGGAGCCGTCCGAGCGCGGCCAACTGGGCCTCGTTGCCGACCACTTCCTGCTCGGATTGCAAAATTTGCTCGCTCAGCTGCGCCTTCTGTCCCTCGCGCGCGATGCGCCGCGTTTCCATCAGATCGGCTTCCCCCGCCATGATATTGGCGAGCCGGGGATCGGTCCGATCAAGGGTGGGCGGATAGTCGACCCCTTCGGCGAAGGCCTGTTCGGCCAGGAGGCGGGCCCTGCGCACCGTCAGTTCCGAAATGGCGTCGGAAACCATGGCAAGGCTGGCCTGCGGCACTGTCGCGTCGAGTTGGGCGAGGATATCGCCATTGGCCACAAGCTGTCCGTCGCGCACCCGCAATTCGCTGACAATGCCGCCGGTTGGATGCTGCACGCGTTTGACGCTGGAATCGACGACCACGCTGCCGGCCGTCACGATCGCACCCGAAATCTCAACCATGGCCGCCCAGGCGCCGACACCCAGGACCAGGAGCAGGGTGACGAGGCCGCCCGTGAGCAGCAGATGGCGCATCGACCTGCGGGCGCGAGAGGGGGAAGCCGTCATGCTGCGCTCCCTCCCTGATGGTGCCGTTCGGGGTGGATTGGGGTGGATACGTCCTGACGCAGGATTTCCCTGATCACCTCCTCCTTCGGGCCGAAGGCACGCTGACGGCCATCGGCAAGGACCAGCACCTGATCGAGGCCCACCAGCGCGCTCGGGCGATGGGCCACCACAATGGCGATACCATTGCGCTTGCGAATGGCCAGCAGTGTCTGTGCCAGGGCCTCCTCGCCTTCCGCATCGAGGCTGGAACTGGGTTCATCGAGGACCACGAGGAACGGGTCGCCATAGATTGCCCGGGCAAGGGCGATGCGCTGGCGCTGCCCGCCCGACAGTTTGGCGCCCGATTCCCCGATCTGGGTTTCATAGCCATCGGGCAGCTGGGTAATGAGGTTGTGAACGCCGGCGGACTTTGCGGCGGCAATGGTCGCCTGTGGATCGGCGTCCTGGTGGAAACGGGCAATATTCTGCGCCACGGTTCCGGCGAAAAGCTCCACATCCTGCGGCAGATAGCCGATATGCCGCCCAAGCGTTTCCTGCGACCACTGGTCGATGGTGGCGCCATCAAACCGTATGCTCCCGAGGCGCCCAGGCCAGACGCCGACCAGGGCCCGTGCCAGCGACGATTTTCCTGAGCCGCTGCGGCCGATAATGCCCAAGCCTGATCCCGCCGACAGCGTGAAACTGATGCCGTGAAGGGCCAGGACATCCGTACCGGGCGGCGACAAGGAGAGAGCGTTGACGGTGACCATGCCCGTCGGCGGCGGCAGCGGATAGGGATCGCTCTCTGCGGGTACTTCGCTCAACAGCGTTGCGAGCCGCCGCCAGCTTTGCCGGGCGGCGATAAAATTCTTCCAGTTGGCGGTCGCCAGTTCCACGGGCGCGAGAGCGCGGGCGACGAGGATCGAGCTGGCGATGATCACGCCCGGCGACGCCTCGCCCACAATGACGAGATAAGCGCCGAGCGCCAGCACGCCCGACTGCAGGACCATCCGCATCATCCTTGTGATGGCGCTGAGCGTGCCGGTGAGATCGGTGGCGCGCTCCTGGGCCCTCAGCAGTTTGTCGCTGGTTTGGCCCCAGATACGCGTGAGCGGGCGCAGCATGCCCATGGAGACAAGGACTTCGGCATTGCGGCGGCTGGATTCGCTGACGATATTGCGCTGCGCGGCATGCCCCATGGCAAGGCGCGCCGGTTTCTGGCCCAGGGCCTCGGCCAGAATTGTCAGGACCAACAGCAGGGCCGCACCACATAGGGCCGCAATCCCGAGCCAGGGATGAAAGGCGTAGCAGACCAGCACATAGAGCGGCATCCAGGGCAGGTCGAACAGGGCGCCGGGACCGGCGCCGGAGAGGAAGGAACGGATCTGCTCGAGGTCGCGCAGCGGCTGCCCGCCATCATTGGCGGCGCTCCGGCTGATGGTTGAGCGCACCATCGCATCATAGGTGCGTTCGGAAAGGGTTTCATCGAGCGCGGCGCCGACACGGCCGAGCAGGCGGCCGCGGATGATTTCGAGCAGCCCCTGGAAGGCGAAGAGGACCAGCACGATGGCCGAGAGGCCGACCAGGGTAGCGATGCTGCGGCTGGGCAGGATGCGGTCATAAACCTGCAGCATGAACATGGAGCCGTTCAGCATCAGCAAGTTGATGATCATGCTGAAGACGAAGGCGCCCAGGAAGGCGTTTCGCGACTTGACGAGAACGCCATTGAGTTCGGAGGCGCCCCGCGCTGCGTGTCTTTGAGCGGAAGTCGACATGATAGCTCGCCCTCATCGGTCCGGCACGTCGATTTTTTGGGGGGCGGATACCGCCCCCTCCTGGTCTAGAGCAGGAAACTTGCCCCGGTCAGCACGTGATTGCCGGTGAGGTCGATCTGGAAATCGATCCCGGCCGTCGTGTCGGTGGTTCCCTGGACGATCGTGTGGTCGACGCCGCTGATATTGACCATCTGATAGCGCAATTGCCCCGCCACATTGGTCGCCCCGAAGGGACCGCTGCCGACAAAGGTAAAGGCGTCATCGGTCACATCAGCCGCATTCACCCTGTTGGCGTCGATGCCGCTGAGGTCGATGCGGTCCGAGCCGACCGTGAAGTCGGTGATGATGTCGCGCGTCGCCGCGGTGTTGCCCGTCGTGATCACCTGCGTCGGCCCGCCCGTACTGCCGGTGAAGACGAAGGTGTCCGCCTGCGTTCCGCCCGTCAGGGTGTCGCGGCCGGCGCCACCGATAAGACGATCGGCACCGGCCCCACCGATCAGGGTGTCGGCCCCATCGAGACCGCTGAGGACGTTGTTGCCGCTATTGCCGGTGATGACATTGGCCTGCGTATTGCCGGTGCCATCGATCGGTGCAGTACCCGTGAGGGTGAGGTTTTCGACATTGGCGGCCAGGGTATGGCTGATCGAGGACTGCACGAGGTCCGTGCCGCCGCCGCTTGCCTCGATCACGGCGTCGCTCGCATTGTCGACGACATAGGTGTCGTTGGCGGCACCACCGGCCATGTTGTCGGCTCCGGTTCCGCCATCGAGCGTATCTGCGCCGGCATCCCCGGACAGCGTGTCACTGCCATCGCCGCCATTCAGTATGTCATTGGCGGCACCGCCAATGAGCGTATCGGCGCCGGCACCGCCATTCAGCGTATCGGCACCGCCTTCCCCGTTCAGGAGATCGTCGCCGGCATTGCCGTTGAGGGTGTCGTTGCCGCCACGACCGGCGGCATTGTCCTGCCCGGCCGTGCCGTCAAAGACATTGGCCGCGCCATTGCCGATATAGGCATCGCCCACGACGTCGGTCGAGGCCGAAACCACCTGCTCGACGTTGCCCGCGTCATCGACAAAGCTGACGACCACGCGCAGCGGCTGGTTGACGAAGGTTGGTACATAGCTGGCCGCTGTCGCGCCGACGATATTGGTCCAGACGAGGCCAATCTGTCGCTGCCACTGGTAGGAGAGCGTGGCGCCGGTCATGCCATTGGCGTCGGCAATGCCGCTGGTCGAGGCAGTCAGCGCCTGCCCCTCGGTGGGTGTCGTGTCCGAGATGGTGGGCACACCCGAGACCGGCACATTGCCGATCACCACGAGCTGATCGGCAAATTGCAGACGCTCCACGCCATTGAGCGTGTCGGTGCCATCGCTGCCATTGGCATTGTGCACCACGGTAACGACGCCACCGGCAAAGCTGACCGTGTAGGCGGCGCGGTTGCCGGCAAATACGGCTGTGTCGACGCCGAGGCCTCCCGCAATCGTGTCGTTGCCACCACGACCGGTCAGTGTGTCGTTGCCGGCAAGGCCGCGCAGTTCGTTGGCCGCTGCGTTACCGCGCAGTTCATCGGCAAGGCCCGAGCCGATCAGGCCTTCGATATCGAAGTAGCTGTCGAACTGGGCATCGCCGGTATTGGCGGTGAGGAAGTTGATGAGGTCGGCGAGGACGCCGAACGTGGCGTCCTGATAGGACGCGAAATCGAAGCCCTTATCGCCGTCGATGACTTCGCGCGAGAGCGCGTCGGCCGCGCCGCCACTTCCGCCCACCAGAATATCGTCGCTCTCGCCGCCATCGAGCCGATCCATTCCGGTGCCGCCGAACAGGGTATCATTGCCCAGCTCTCCGAACAGGCGGTCGTCATCGGCATCGCCATAGAGCGTGTCCGCTCCCTCGCCGCCCTTGATCTGGTCGCGCCCGGAATCGCCATGTGCAACGTCGTCGCCAATGCCGGCAAAGATCTCGTCATCTTCGGCGCCCGAGGAAATGGTGTCATTGCCCTCCCCGCCATGGACGAGGTCCACCCCGGCACCGGAATTGATGACGTCATTGCCCTCATTGCCGCGCATGAGGTCGTCGCCGCCCGAATCGTTGAGCGTGTCGTCACCCAATCCGCCGGTGAGGAAGTCATTGCCCGCCCCACCCTGGAGATTGTCGTTGCCGGCATCGCCATAAATGGAGTCCGAGCCGCCACCGCCATTGATGGTGTCATTGCCATCAAGACCGGAAATCACCTCGCTCTGGGCAAAGGTGGCGCGGGCCGCGCCGGAATTGTCGGGACTGTTGGTCAGGTTCAGGCGCACCTGCGCCGCCGAGAAGCTGTCGGTGTGCAGGTTGGTCACGCCGGTCGTGCGCATGATCATGTCGGCGAAGTTCTCGCCGTCGATCTCATGGAGGATGTTTTCCTCGGAAAGGCGGGCCTGGTAGTAGAGCCGATCGCCATTCTGAAGGTTTTGCATGTGATAGGCGAAGACGAAGTCGAAGGTCGAGCCAAGCAGACCACCCGGGACCTTTGCCTCGGCCAGCCCACCGATCCACAGGTCGATGTTCCAGAATGATTGGCTCGCCGCATAGAGCGGATCGGACGAGCCCAGTGAGCCATTCATGAAGGCGACATTGCCCATGGCCGCCAGCGCCTGGGCCCTGGCTGCGGCGATGTCGGTCATGGCCGTATCGCCAAAGGCATAGGCCGCAATGAAGTTCAGCAGCGATGAGGGGTTCTTGAGATTGGCGCCGAAATCGGCCCAGCTGTCATAGGCCGCGAGCGCCGGATCGCCATTGGCAGCAAACAACTGCTGCCGCAGCTCGTTGAGCGTGGGCAGGCCCGTGTCGCGGCCGCGGGTGATGTTGATGGTCGCCAGATCCAGCGGCAGACCCAGGAGGTTGTTGCGCAGTGCGTCGGTGACAAATTCATCGATCTCATTGCCAACCTGCATCGACATGCCGGTGGCAATGCCCGCAGCGCCGCCGGCCGCTTCGAAGGCCGTTGGATTGAGGAAGGCATCGATGAGCGAATTCTGGGTCGAGACACCTGTCGCCGGGTCGATCGAGTCGACGGTTTCGGTCAGCATGGAATGGCCGAGGCGATAGACCGCGTGCGCAAATTCGGCCGAGATCGCCGCATTGATCGTCGGATCGTATGAGCTGCCGTGGAAGGCCTCGATATTGGGGCTGATCCGGCGGGCAAATTCGTCAAAGACGATATGCTGATATTCCATCTCGGTGACGAGCTTGGCCGCTTCGAATATCTGTTCGCCGGTCATCTGGATCGGCTGACCAGGCTGGGCGAGCAGGTCCATGATCTGCGCAGCGACGAGGTTGTGCTCGTCGTGGAAGACCGTATGGACCGCGGTCAGGCCGTAGTTCTCGTTGGTACGGCCATCGCCGGAGATGAAGTGGGCATTGAGTAAAGCGGGGTTGAAGCTCGACCCGTCGGGATTGGCGTCCGGATGCATGTCGAGGAGGAAGGCATGGCCCGACCGGACGACATTGCCGCCGCCGTCGGTCACCACCTCGACATGACCATTGGCATCGCGGAAGAGCGTGCCGTCGGCATTGGTGCGTAGCAGCGGGGCGTCCTTGACGTCGGCGTCGGTGAGCGTCAATCCGATCAGGGCCGCATTGGCCTTCACATCGGCCCACGTCGCCAAGCCGCTGGCGCCCTCCCCCGAGACCAGCCGGCCGGTCGCCACGGCAATTCCGCCCACGGTTTCGTATTCCATCAACACCGCCCGGACCGAGAGGCTCGAACCATAGGTCTGGTTCTGGTCGATGAATGGCGAGGTGTGGTTGATGCTCTCGGGACGCGCGAAAATGTCGTCGCTGCTGTCGCCCGGCGTGCCGTTGTTGGAATAGCCTACATCATCGGTAGTGCCAAAAATGCGATCGGCACCCGCATCGGCGACATTGGTGACATTGGCGCGCGAGACGATCATGAAATTGGGCGCGCCAACGGCTGGATTGTGGAGCGGATCGGACGGGTCCAGCGGCACCATGACGAAACCCTGTTCGCCCTTGGCCACAAAGTCCAAGCCATGGTCGAAGAACTGACCGAAGAGGGTCATCCAACCATTGAACGGGCGGTCCGCGGGATCGGCCGCCACGTTGAGGATGGGCGTCGTCTGGGAGGCAATGACATTGGAGATCATGCGCGGCGAGCCATCGATGACCATGCTGTTATTGTAGTCGTTGTAGTCGGAGGGCTGGCTGCCGGTGCCAAGCCGAATGAACGGCTGGTCGGCAGCACCAAAATTCTCCTGTCCGGGCACGAGATTGTTGCCGACACCGCTGACATTGCGCAGGCCATGGTGGTCTTCCAGACCAACGAGGTTGGCGGGATCGAACGTTACCTCTTCGAACAGAAACTCCAGGTCAGATTGAGTCAGTTTCATTTCGTTCTCCCATGTCCGCCGGTCTGCAGGAGCGGGGACCGCGCCGACCGGAAGGTCGGCGGCGGTCCCCTGACATCCCTGTTCAGGCCAGGATGAAGTCGGCCTCGGTGACCGCGGCCACGTTGACGCCATTGAGGGTGATGGTGTCGTCGCCGATGGTCACCAGGGTATTGGCGCCCTGCTGGACGATCGCGACGCCGGAGGCGAACGTGATGGCCGTGATGCCGAGAGCCGCAATGTCGAGCCGGTCTTGCCCACCCCCTGCGGGATTGGCGTCAAAGCCCGTGATGGTGTCGTCGCCGAAGGCATCATTGAAGCGGAACGTGTCGTTGCCGCCGCCGCCGTTCATGATGTCGTTGCCAAAGCCGCCGTCGAGAATGTCGTTGCCGCCATCGCCGTTCAGCGTGTCGACGCCGTCGCCACCCTCGAGTGTATCAAGGCCGGCACCGCCATTGAGCGTATCGGTGCCGAGCCCCCCGATCAGCAGGTCGTCTCCACCAGCGCCGGACAGGGCATTGTTGCCGCTATTGCCGGTGATGGTATTGGCAAGCCCGTTGCCGGTGCCGCCAATATTGCCCGTGCCGGTCAAGGTCAGGTGGTCGACATTGCCTTGCAGCGTATCGGTGACCGAGGCGAACTCGGTATCGATGCCTGCACCCGCCGCCTCGGTGATGACGTCGGCAGCATTGTCCACGTAGTAAGTGTCGTTGCCGCCACCGCCCACCATGGTGTCGACGCCGACACCGCCATCGATGATGTCACTGCCGCCATTGCCCTGGATGCGGTTGTTGAGCGTATTGCCTGTCCCGGTGAAGTCGCCGACGCCATTGAAGGTGACATTGTCGACATTGGCGCCCAGGGTATAGGCATTGAGCGAGGTCTGGACGAGGTCGGTTCCTTCGCCGAGCAGTTCGGTGATGGCGTCACCGACATCGTCGACGACATAGGTGTCATTGGCCGCGCCGCCGCTCATGGCATCGGCACCGGCCCCACCATTCATCGTGTCGGCAGCAGCGCCACCAAGCAGGGTATCATTGCCCGCCCCGCCATTGAGGACGTCAGCCCCGGCACCGCCATCGAGAATGTCGCTGCCGCCATTGCCGTTGAGCGTATCGGCGCCACCCAGCCCGATGAAGTGATCATCGCCATCCCCGCCATTGAAGACATTGGCTGCGCCGGTGCCGGTCGCGAGGTCGCCGACAATGGTCGTCGGCTCGGAAGCGACCTGTTCGGGATTGCCCCCGTCATCGACAAAACTCGTCACGACGCGGATCTGCTGGCCCACCTGGGCCTGCGTGGGGGTGAAGCTTGCGGCAGTTGCGCCGACGATGTCGGTCCAGACGCCGACAATTAGCGCCTGCCAGCGGAAGGTGAAGACCGAGGACGCTGTTCCATCCGGATCGTCCACGGTGCCGCGCGTGGCGGTCAGCAATTGCCCCTCGGTGGGGCTGGTATCGCTGATGCTCGGCTGGCCGATCGGCGCATCATTGTTGATGACAACCTGATCGGCGAACTGCAGGCGCTCGATATTGTAGAGCGTGTCAGTGCCGTCGGTGCCGACATTGTCGGTCACGGTGACCATGTCATTGGGCCCGAATTCGACCGTGTAATTGGCCAGGGCACCGCTGAAGATGGCCGTGTCGATATCGCCGGCACCGTTGGCGGTCAGGATTTCGCGCACGATCTGCAGCTGTTGCGGCTTGTAGGTGCCGGCCATCATGGCCGCCTGAATCTGGGTCAGGTTGGAGAAGGTCGCAATCTCCAAAGCGGGGTTATTGAGGTCCCTGACGCTGATCCGCACATTCAGCCATTTGTCGCCATCAATGATGTCGTCGCCGCCGCGGCCGGTGATCTGGTCGCTGCCATCACCGCCGAGCATAATATTGCCGCCATCAAAGGAGGTCACGCCGGCCCCGAGCAGTTCCTGCAGGCCGTTGATCAGGGCGATATTGGTCAAGACGCTGCCGCGTGCGCCTTCGAGTGGCATTTCCGCGGCGGTCACATTGGTGCCGAACAGGCGGTCATTGCCCGCTCCACCCGAAACGCCCTCGACATTCTCGTAGCGATCGATGGCGGTATCGGGGAAGGGTATGTTCGGGTCTTCGTCGAATGCCGGCAGCAGGAGATCGGCATAGACGGTCGGGAGGTCCTTGTAGGTTGCCCAGTCAAAGCCCGACATGCCTTCGTTGCGGTTCGGTCCGGGGCTGCCGACCATGATGTCGTCCCCGCCCTCCCCGACGAATTCGTCAAAGCCGCCATTGCCGAGGAACACGTCATTGCCGGTGATGTTGTCGCGTCCGAAGGGGTCGAAATTGTCGCCGGGCGCACCATCCTGGGTGCCTATCTCGATCCAGTCGTCACCCTCATTGCCCTGCATGCCCTCGTTGACGGTGGAGCCGAGGATGAAGTCATTGCCGGTGCCGGCGAAGACTTCGGAGGCATCCTCGCCGGTGATGATGAAATCACTGCCGGCGCCGCCGATGATGAGATTGAGGCCATTGCCGCCATGGATGACGTCATTGCCGTCGCCGCCCTTGATGACATCGTCCCCGCCGCTATCGCTGATGATGTCGTCGCCGGCACCGCCATCGATATTGTCGTTGCCCGCGCCACCTTCGATGCGGTCATTGCCGCCGTCGCCCCAGATGGTGTCGTCGCCGATGCTGGCCGTGAGGATGTCAGCATTGTTCGTGCCACCGAGCACCACATGGTCTCCACCGGTGAAGCGCAGATAGTTGGTGTCCGCTCCGGGCGTTGCGGGGTTGTTGCGGATGACGAGCGGGACCAGGGGGCTGCCAGGATCGGTCGGATCGGCATTGCCGAGGCCCTCGTTGAACTGGCGGGCGACGCGGTCGACTTCGAGGATGTAGGTCGGAGTCGAGAACACGTCGAGCGGCAGGTGGGTCGTATTGGTGTTCTGCATGATGAGGCTGGCGAACGAGTTCTGTTCGAGCTCATTGATGAAGTTCATGCCGGCGGTGCGCGCGAGATAGTAGAAGCGATCGCCGTTCTGCAGGTTTTCGAGCTGGGTCTCGAATACGAAGTTGAAGGTCGAGCCGAGCATGCCGCCAAAGGGCATGATGGCTTCCGCCAACCCACCGATCCAGAGATCGACATCGTCGAGCCCCGTGATGGTCACCCCGTTCGGACCGCTTGCCCAGTCGCCGGTGCTATCGAGGAAGTCTTGCCTGTCGTCAGGCGCCCCGGTTCCGCCCAGCACGATCAGGGTTGCGGCCGCCCGCTTGTCAGCAAGCGTGAGTGCACCCGTGATGGTCTCGTGAGTACCGTAGGCGGCGATGAAATTTATGATCGAAGTCTGGTTCTTGAGGTTCATGGCGAAGTCGAACCAGCTCGTATAGGGCGTGAGCTGGCTGTCCCCGGTCATGGTGTAGAACTCGCGGCGTGTCGCGTTGAGGGACGGAACGCCGGTGTCGCGTCCCCGCGCCAGGTTGATCGTGGCGAGATCGAGCGGCAGGCCCAAAAGGTTGTTGCGCAGGGCATCGGTGACGAATTCGTCGATCTCGTTGCCGACCTGCCTGGTCATGCCGCGTACCACCGCGCCGGCGGCGACATCGGCCTGAATGGTCCCGCCATTGTCGAACGCAATCGGGTTGAGGAAGGCATCGACGAGAGCCATATCGGCGGCATTGAAGTTCGGATCAAGGCGATCGATCGACTCGGTCAGCATGGAATGCCCGAAGCGATAGACCGTGTTGGCGAACTCGGAGACGATGGCGGGGTCGATGGTGACATCATAGCCCACGGGGGCAACGAAAACGTCGATCTGCGGCTGCATCTTGCGCGCAAAATCCTCGAACACCAAATGCTGGTACTGCATCTCCGTGCCGAAGCGTGCGGCCTGGAAGAGGCGCTCGCCATTCCAGACCAGAGCGTCCACCTCGCCCACCGTGTCGGGCACGCTGGTGACGGGCGTGACCAGCCATTCATTGAGGAAGGCAATGGCCTGTGCCTCGGTGGCGCCGGCCGCCAACATGGCCGTGGCGTCGGCCAGGATCACCTCCTTGGTGTGATCGACCAGCCGATTGTGCTCGGAATGAAAGACATGATGCACCGCAGTCAGCGCGATGTTCTCGTTGGCCCGGCCGTCGCCGGCCATGAAATGGGCGTCGAGCAGTTCATCGTCATAGGTGCCGGGCTCGGAGAGGCCGAGGACGCTGTCGCTGTCGGCCGCAAGCGGTGTGCCGGTCTGGGCATTGGTCGGGGCCGCTTCGTGCGCGATGTCGACGAGGAAAGCGTGGCCGGTGCGCACAGCCATCGACGCATCGATCGGTGCGGCCGGATTGCCCTCGATGAGTTCGTTGTCCGAGGCTCGCACCAGTTGCGGGAAGCCATTGGCCCCGGGGATGAAATTGCCATAGGCGTCGGCGGCGACCATCGGCACGTTGAGCGCATCCATGTCGTCGAGGATGATGCCGAACAGGGTCAGGGCCTGTTCCTTGACATCGGCCCAGGTCGCCATGCCACCGGCCGATCCTTCGATCAATTTGCCTGTGGCGACCGGGTCTCCGGCAGCATTGAGCTCATAGGCCCGCAGGAAAACCTGATGGGACGAGTGCGAGGTGTAGGTCTGGTTCTGGTCGACGACGGGCGTGGTGGTGTTGATCGGCCGAATGTCATCGTCCGTGCCCATGATGCCGTCTGTGCCCGCATCGACGGTCGCCCTGGTCAGCAGCATGAAGTTGGTTTCATCCCCGTTATTGGGAATGCCGTCCGCGCCAACCGCGTCATAGAGCGGGTCGTCGGGCAGGAGGGGGACGAATACCGTGCCGCTGCCGCCCTTGTTGATGAGGTCGAGGCCATGATCGAAGAACTGGCCGAACAGGGTCATCCAGGAATTGAACGGCGCTGACAGTCCCTCGTCCGGGGCGACATTGGGAATGTGGTAGAGGACCAGCGGCTCGCCATTATTGCCCATGACCGGGTCGCCATTGCTGTCGAGCACCGGCTCGAAGGTGGCGCCGAATTCGATGTGGTCTTCATAGGCCTGCGTCGCTGCCGGATTATTGCTCGTCATGTCGACGATGAGATTGGAGATGATGCGCGGCTGCGGATCGACCACGACGGAGCCGGGAACGTTCGAGGACTCGTAGCCAGGCCGGTAGACCGGGTCCACCGTCGCCGGGAATTCCTGGCCGGCAGAACCGTAATTGGACTGTCCCGGCAAGAGGTTGTTGTAGGTCCCATCCACGGTCCGCAAGCCGAAGGGCAGCGTGGGGGCCGCGATCAACGAGGTCAGGGGAGTGCCTGAGGCATGCGCTTCTGCGATCTTGATCTGCGCCAGGATAAAATCGAGGTCTGAGCGGATGTACTGTGCCATTTTCGTCCTCTGTGCGGTTTTCCCTGAGTTAGGCGCGGCATGTTGAAACTCGCAGCGGGGCATTCCTATCTGGACTGAAGTCCCAAGCGCCGAAGCCTCGCCCCCTAGCCCACCGGCTCAAACTCGGCTTCGCCTGGCCCAATGTGGCTCCGCAGCGGCGAGCCTATTGGACCTTGGTCCGGGTCCATGGTCGCAGTCGCTTCGGTCCATTGGTCCAGTTGCGTGCCCAAATTGGCTCGCCTAATGTCTGAGGCCGCAGCAGCTAGGGTGTTTTCGCACAGCCGGCGAGCATCCCCCCGCGACGAGAGTTAAAAAGCGTTCGAGGCATCGGAGTGCTGGCGCCAGGCTGAGATAGGCACTTGGAAAAATGGGGAAAATTCGCGTCGCAATCGTCGCCGACATGCCTCTGCTCCGGGACGGAATTGTCCATGTGCTGACGGCAGCCGAGAATTTCGTGGTGCTGACCTATGGGCGAACCTGGCCCGACGACATTCAGGTGAGCCCGCCCCCCGCTGTCGACGTTCTGATCGTCGAGCTGGACACGGCCGAGGGGTCGTTCCAGCTGATCGAGAAGCTGGCAGCGCTTCACCCCAATACCGGCATTCTGATTCTGGGCGCGACGGGCGACCCTCATTCCGTGGTCACGGCGCTCAAAGGAGGGGTGCGCGGATATGCGCTAAAGAGCGTGTCGAGCCATGATCTCGTCGAAGCTGTCCGGCAATTGGCGCTGGGGGAATCCTATGTGGCGCCCGGGCTGGCGGCGACGCTGCTGGGGAGCAATATCTACTACGCCAACTCCATCGACGTTCCTGCGACCGACGCATTCTCGAGCCTGACGCCGCGGGAAGTCGATATTCTTCCGTATTTGTCCAGAGGGCACTCCAACAAGGAGATAGCGCGCACCCTGGGGCTAAGCGAGAAGACGATAAAATACCACCTGACGCATCTGCTGCGAAAACTGGGGGCACGCAACCGGGTGGAGGTTGCCCTGATCGCATCAAGCATGGTCCGCTCGGACCCGGTTGCTGACCCCGGCTCCGTGCCGAATGGGATGCTCTAGCAGCACCCCGTCGCCTTCGATGCCGGAGAGCAGCATGAAGCGGCTTCCTGAGCCTGCTGGGCGCGATGTCGTGGCTTGCAGATGGCGGGGCGTATCCCCAGGGTCAATGTCGCGCGATCTGTCTCGATCGACAGATCGGCCACATCGAACACCCGCATGGCCTCGCCGGGCCGGCCGATCTCGATCGTGAGCCTTGCGTCGTGATCAAGACGCACTTGTCTGTCCACCTGCGCCAGGATTGAGCGGAACTTGCCGGCTGTCATCATCGGCCGATCGTCCCTGGTCGGAATGTCCTCCACCTGCAGCACGGTCTCCTGCCAGGCATCGGGATTGCCGCCGCAATCGAGGGTGACAAAGGATCCAGCCTTCACCTCGGTGACGTGATAGCCGGACTGAACCACGCGATCTTCATATTCGAGCGAGAGTGGCAAATGGTCATGCCCTTCCAGGCGGGCGAGCACGGCGCCAAGCGAGGATTCCGTTTCGGCATAAGGGACGGTTGCATGGGCACTCATGTTCGGCTATCCATTATTTCAACATTCATTGAGATATTGAGATGAAACTCGAAGAACCGCAAGCCCTCAATGCGTTTGGGGCGCTGAGCCAGGAAACCAGGCTTCGCATGGTGCGCATTCTGGTGCAGGCCGGGCCAGAGGGCATGCCGGCAGGTGCCATCGGCGAGGCGGTCGGCGCTTCGTCTTCAAGCGCCTCGTTCCACCTCGCCCATCTCGAACGCGCCGGCCTGATCCAGTCCCGCCGCGAGAGCCGTTCGATCATCTACAGCGCCAATTTTGAAGGCCTCTCCGGCCTTGTGGAATTCCTCATGCGCGATTGCTGCTCGGGGCATCCGGAGGTGTGCATGCCGGCCGCTGTGGTCGCCGCGGAATGCTGCACCCCTGCGACGAAGGAGAGCGCCTGTGCCTGCTGATCGCATCCGTGGCGAGGCGGCATGATCGATCTTCCCCGTCGCCTGACCGCGGAGGCACTCGGCACCGGGCTCCTCGTTGCCACGGTGGTCGGCTCCGGCATCATGGCCGGGACGCTGACCAAGGACGTTGCCCTGGCGCTCCTGGCGAACACCGTGGCCACGGGCGCGATCATTGTGGTGCTGATCAGCACGCTTGGGCCAATTTCGGGCGCCCATTTCAACCCGGCCGTGTCCCTCATCTTCGCCCTTCGGCGCGAGCTGCCAGTGCGTGACGCGGGCCTTTATGCGCTAGTGCAGATCATCGGTGGCGTGCTCGGCGCCATGGTGGCGCATGCCATGTTCGCCCTGCCCCTGTTGCAGGCATCGACGACGGTACGCTCTGGTGGCGGCCAATGGCTCTCGGAGGGCGTCGCGACCTTCGGGCTCGTCGCCACCGTATTGGCCGGCATCCGCTTCGAGCGGAAAAACGTGCCCTTGCTGGTCGGCCTCTACATCACCGCCGCCTACTGGTTCACGGCGTCCACGTCCTTCGCCAACCCTGCCGTGGCCATTGCCCGTTCCATCACCGACACTTTTTCCGGCATTCGCCCACTCGATCTGCCGGGTTTTGTTGCGGCTCAGGTCGCTGGGGCGCTCATCGCGCTGACGCTGATGTCCTGGCTTCTTCGTGGACCAGCTGGCGGCGAACTCCCCATCAATCCGGAAGACCGATCATGACCGTCACCATCTACCACAACCCCGAATGCGGCACGTCTCGCAATACCCTGGCCATGATCCGGCAAAGTGGCGTCGAGCCCATCGTGATCGAATATCTCAAAAGCCCACCGAGCCGCGAACGCGTGGCCGAACTGGTCTCGGCTGCCGGCATGACGCTGCGCCAGGCGATCCGGCAGAAAGACACGCCCTATGAGGAACTCGGCCTTGCCGTCGTCGCCGATGCAGTCCTGCTCGACGCGATAGAAAAATACCCCATCCTGCTCAATCGGCCATTCGTCGAAACGCCGATCGGAACGCGCCTCTGCCGACCCTCTGAGGTCGTGCTCGACATCCTCGAAAATCCCGATATCGGGCCGTTCACCAAGGAAGATGGCGAAGTCATCATCGATGCCGCGGGCAAGCGGGTGGCGCCCAAGGCGATCTGACTGGAAATGACGGCCAAGACCCACTCGAACGCAGCCGCCATCTGGGCGCTCGGCATTACCCAGATCATCGGCTATGGCACGCTCTACTATAGCTTCAGCATTCTTGCGCCCGCGATCGCCGCCGAGTTTGGCGTTGCGGTCGAGTGGATCTATGGATCGATCTCGCTCGCCCTTCTCGCTGGTGGTTTGATTTCGCCCTATGCCGGCGGACTGGCGGACAGGCACGGCGCGGCCCTGGTGCTTTCGGTCGGGTCGGTGGCGGCAGCGCTCGCTTTGGTCATGTGCGGACTGGCGAACAGTGCCTTCCTGTTCCTGGCTGGTTTGGTCCTTGTCGAGCTGGCATCTGCCTTCGTGCTTTATTCGACGGCCTTCGCTTTGCTGGCCCAGACCACAGGTCCGCAGGCACAGCGCAGCATCACCTTTCTGACCCTGATCGCCGGCTTTGCTTCAACCATTTTTTGGCCCTTGACCAGCTGGATGCTGCAGGGGCTGGACTGGCATCAGGTGTACTTCGCCTTTGCCGCGATGCATCTCGTCGCCTGTCTGCCGCTGCACCTCTGGCTCACCCGCTTTGCGAAAACCGCGTCTGCGCGGCCGGCAGAGCCCAATACTCCAGCAGAGATCACACGGGGCACTTCGGGCAAGTTTACCTTCGTCCTCGTCGTGCTGGGTTTCTCGCTCGCCGGTTTCGTCTCGGCCGCGACGCTGTTTCACATCGTGCCTCTGCTCGGCATGCTCGGGCTCGGCGCAGGCGGCGTTCTGGTCGCCACGCTTTTTGGCCCCGCGCAGGTCGCCAGCCGGCTGATCAATATGGCCTTCGGCAAGGCCCTGCCGGCTCCGACCCTGGCGGTGATCTCCGCCGTCTTGATGCCAACGGCATTGGCGGTGCTGGCCCTGACGGCGCCCTCGATTGCGGGGGCTGTCGCCTTTGCCGTCATCTTCGGTCTGGGCAGCGGGCTTTTCAGCATCGTGTCCGGCACCCTGCCGCTGGCGCTGTTTGGGAAGGCGGGCTTTGGAAAGCGGCTGGGATGGATCAGCCTCGGGCGGCTCGGCGTTTCCGCCGTGGCGCCCTTTGCTTTGTCTGTTGCGCTCGGCGCGATCGGGCCGCGCCTGTCGATCTGGATTCTGGCTGTAGCAGGTCTTTGTTGCGTCGCCGTGTTTGGCGAAATCTGGCGACGCTTCAGCTCCGAGGTAAGCCTCTCCGCCAAGTCCCAGCCGGCCTAAAGCGCGACGCGCTTTGGGCCGGTTGGGAGGGCTTTGGGCCGTCAGCTAGTGTGACGGACGAACGTTCTGGTTAACCTGGAACAGATTGTCGGGGTCGTACTTCGCCTTGATGGCTGCAAGCTTGGGATAGTTGTCCCCATAGGTTGCACGCAGCCGCCCATCTGCCTCGTCATCCATCATGAAGTTCGGATAGGCGCCATCGAGATCGTAGGGGTGGATGGTCTGCCAGTAGTTGCGCGCCCATTGCTTCAGCTCCGGGGCCCGGTTGGCATCAGGCGCGATGGCGGCGATCACCATCGACCAGGTGGCGTCACGGCAATTCCAGGCGCTGTCGCCACTCGCCTTGTCGTGCACCGCGCCGTCTATCGGATAGAGGTGCATGAGGCATTCGCCAGTGGGAGATTTTTTCGCCTGCTCGATATGGGCGTCTATTGCTGCATCCGGCAGCGATTTGACGAAATCGCCCTTCCAATACCATTGCAAGCCCTTGGGATAGAGCGCGTCGAACATGCTTTGCAGTGCCGGATAGGGCATTGGCCCGGCCCAGTCGAAGAGCGGGGTCGGCAGGTCCCGGCGGATGGCATCGACCGCTTCCTTGGCGCCTCCGCCATTATGCGCCACGAGAAGAATGCACATCCTCTTGCCCTGGTGTTCGGCCGGGAACGGCTCGCCCATCGGCACGCTTTGCAGGCCAAGCCAGATACAGAAATCCCTGGGTGCGCTCGCCTGGAATTCCCGGTACCAACGCATTACGGTCGCGGCGTCCGAAAGGTCGAAGACGATTGGCCCGCCATAGACCTCCTTGGCCGGATGGATGCGGAAAAGGAAGCTCGTTACCACGCCGAAATTGCCGCCCCCGCCGCGCAGCGCCCAGAGGAGGTCGGCATTCTGTGTCTCGCTGGCCGTGACGAAGCTGCCATCGGCGAGCACGACATCGGCCTCCATGAGGCTGTCGACCGCGAGGCCATATTGGCGGCTGAGATAGCCATGGCCCCCGCTCAGCGTCAGGCCGGCAACGCCGGTGGTCGAGATGATACCGAAGGGTACGGCCATGCCGAAGGCGTGGGTGGCGTGGTCGACATCGCCTGTGGTGCAGCCGGGGCCGACGCGAACGGTCTTGGCGACGGGATCGACGCGCACGCCTTTCATCATCGACATATCGATGACGAGACCATCATCGACGCTGCCAAAGCCCGGACCGTTGTGCCCGCCGCCGCGAATGGCCACGGCAAGCTTGTTGTCCCTAGCAAAATTCACCGCGTCCATGACATCGCCCACATCGGAGCATTGGGCGATCATCAAGGGGTGCTTGTCGATCATGCCGTTGTAGAGCTTGCGCGCCTCGTCGTAACCAGGGTGGCCCGCATCGAGCACGGGGCCGCGATGCCCCGCCGAAAATTTGCCGACAGTTTCTGCGTTCATGGCGAACTCTCCTCCGCCGGCTCCAGCCGACGCCGGGATGCTAGACCCGGCCAGGGAGCGCGAAAATGCTTGATCGTCCGGCTCTATTGCTCAGCCGTCCTGCCTTGTTCCGGGCCGCACATGGGCGTAGCCTCACGGGATGAGGGCCGCGCGGAGCGGCGCTTCGGCGGAGGCAGAGACGATGGACGTTCTCTCCGACGTGCTCGCGGCGGTGCGGCTGACCGGCGCGGTCTTTTTTGACAGCACTTTTCGTGAACCTTGGGTGGCAGAGGCGCCGAGGGCGTCGGCGATTGCCGCCGCCGTCATGCCGGCATCGCAATATGTCTTCTTCTTCCACACCCTGATCGAAGGATCGTGCTGGGTGGAGCTGACCGAGGACGCGGCCGAACCGCTGCGTCTTGAGGCCGGCGATATCATTGCCTTTCCCATGGACGATGCGCATGCCCTCTGCTCATCCATCGGGATGCGCGCCAAGCCTGATCTGGCCGTCTATCTCAGCCCGGTCGACCGGCAGCTTCCCTATGTCGTCAACGATGGTTCGGGCGCCGGCACCTGTCGTTTCATCTGTGGTTATCTCGGCTGCGATATCAGGCCGTACAATCCATTCATAAATTCGCTGCCACGCATTCTGCTCGGACGGGGAACCGCCGCTCAGGGCTGGCTGGCCCACTTGGTGCGCCACGCCGTGTCCGAGACAGGGAGTCTCCAGCCGGGCGGCGAAATCGTGCTCGCCAAGCTTGCCGAACTGCTCTTCGTGGAAGTGCTCCGCGAATATGCCAATGAGTTGCCGCCGGAAGCCCGCGGCTGGCTTTCGGGCCTGCGCGATCCACAGATCGGTCATGCCCTGCGCCTGATCCATGGGCAACCCGCCGAGAGCTGGACGCTTGAGGGGCTGGCGCGCGCGGTGGGTCTCTCCCGTTCGGTCTTTGCCGACCGTTTCGCCCACTATGCCGGCGATACGCCCATGCAATATCTCGCCCGCTGGCGCATGCAGCTGGCGGCCAAGCGGCTGGAAGACACGACAGGCAGCATTGCCCAGGCGGGAGCCGAAGTCGGCTACGAATCCGAAGCCGCCTTCAACCGTGCCTTCAAGAAATTTGCGGGCGTTCCCCCAGGAGCCTGGCGGCGATCCCATGCGCCCCCTACGACGAATGGCGCGGGAACGCGTTCAAATTGGTGAAACTTGCCCAGTATAGGGTTCTTCGTGATAGTGGACCTTCACTGTGCAAGTTGGAAAAATGCCGTCTACTCAGCCCGATAGAAGCAGCGCCGTATCTGATGCCGGGGGCCTGGCCCTCTTTGCGGAACTGAGCGCTGTTATCATCGCCGCGGGCGTGGACGAACCTATGGTTCTCGTGCGCCCGGGTGCGCCGGTGGACACCTTGCCCGCTGGCCCCCTGCAATCGGAGCATCGCACCCTGGAGGCCGGCCTGCGCGCCTGGGTCGAGCAGCAGACGGACTTGCACCTGGGCTATGTGGAGCAGCTTTATACGTTTGGCGACGCCGACCGCATCGATATGCCAGCACGCGGCAGCCGGTCGCTATCTGTTGCCTATCTGGCTCTGGTACGAGCCCTGCGCGCTTCGGCGCGAAGCGGCGCCCGCTGGCAGAATGTTTATACCTACCTCCCCTGGGAAGACTGGCGCGATGGCCGACCCGCCGTGCTGGAAACAATCGAAGCCTATTTGAAGGCCTGGGCCGCGAAGGGCTCCGCCGAAACCAGTACCTTGCGGGAAAAGCGGGCGGCCCTGGCCTTTGGCCTTGGGACCGACAGCTGGAGCGACGAACTGGTGCTCGACCGCTATGAGCTGCTCTACGAGGCTGGTTTTGTGCGGGAGGCACGACGCGATGGGGAGCCCTCCCCCCTCTTGCCCGTGATCGACCACCCGATGGGCCTCGACCACCGCCGCATCCTCGCCACCGCGCTCGGGCGGCTGCGCGGCAAGATCAAGTATCGTCCGGTGATCTTTGAACTCATGCCCGAGAGTTTTACGCTGCTCGATCTGCAGCGCACCGTGGAAGGCCTATCTGGCGTGCGGTTGCACAAGCAGAATTTCCGTCGCCTGGTCGAAACGCAGGGCCTGGTCGAGGAAACGGGCGAACTCCAGACCGATACCGGCGGTCGGCCGGCGCGGTTGGTGCGCTTCCGCCGCGAGGTGCTGCTGGAGCGCCCCTCTCCGGGCTTGCGGCTATCGAGCACGAAACGTCCGCCAATTTAGGTCTTGACGCACCCTTATACTCAGTCCTAGCATAACCACACCGGCGCAGAGACGCCGGTTTCGTTTTGACCACTAATACTCATATTGAGTATAATTGGAGGCAGTGCGTTGCAGGTATCGGAATCCACGGCTGGCACCATGCCATTGCCCCGCGTCTATGAGCGGGTGCGGCACCATGTTCCCGCCTTCGAATGGCCGCTGCTGGCCGTCGACGTCGAAGCGATCCTGCGCCTCAAGCGCGAGAAGAACGCCACTATCCTGGCGCATAATTACCAGGCGCCGGAAATCTTCCACACCGTAGCCGACATTGTGGGCGACAGCTTGGCGCTGGCGCGCGAAGCCGCGGCGACCGATGCCGATATCATCGTCATGGCCGGCGTGCACTTCATGGCCGAGACCTCAAAGCTGCTCAATCCGAACAAGCGCGTCTTCATCCCAGATAGCCGCGCCGGCTGCTCGCTGGCCGAGTCGATCACTGCCGAAGACGTGCGCGAACTTCGCCGCCGTCATCCGGGCCTGCCTGTTGTCACCTATGTGAACACCTCGGCCGCGGTGAAGGCTGAGTCCGACATCTGCTGTACTTCGGGCAATGCGCTCAAAGTGATCCGCTCGCTGGGCGTCGACCGGGTGATCATGCTGCCGGACGAATTCCTGGCTCGCAATATCGCGGCGCAGGCGCCGGAGATCGAAGTGATCACCTGGGCAGGCCATTGCGAAGTGCATGAGCTCTTCACGCCCGATGACATCCGCGCCGTACGCGAGAGCTATCCCGGCGTCACGGTGATGACCCATCCCGAATGCCCGCCCGAAGTGGTGGCCGAGGCCGATTTCTCCGGCTCGACGGCGATGATGGCGGACTTTGTTGCCGACAGGCGCCCGCAGCGCGTGGCGCTCGTGACCGAATGTTCGATGGGCGACAACCTGGCCCAGCAGTTCCGCGACGTCGAATTCGTCAAGCCGTGCAATCTCTGCCCGCACATGAAGCGCATCACCTTGGGCAATATCCGCGCGGCGCTCGAAGAGGAGCAGCACGAGGTCCATATCGATCCGCTGCTGGCTGAACGGGCGCGCGCCGCGGTCGAGCGCATGCTGGCGGTTGCCTGAGGCCATCGATATGCGCCAGAACCCGGTCATCGTCATTGGCGGCGGTATTGCAGGGCTGACGACGGCCTTGCGCCTCGCGCCGCTGCCAGTTGTCCTGATCACCGCCTCCCCACTTGGCACCAATGCCGCAACGGCCCTCGCGCAAGGCGGCATTGCCGCTGCGCTTGGCGATGACGACAGCCCGCATCTTCACGCTGATGATGCACTCGCCGCCGCCGCCGGGCTCGGCGACCCCGCGATAACCCAGCGCATTGCCGAAGCTGGCCCAGAGGCCATCGCCTGGCTCTTGGAACAGGGTATTGGATTTGATCGCGCGAGCGATGGAGACGCAATCGCCCTTGGCCTTGAGGCCGCGCATTCACGCCGCCGCATCGTGCATGCTGGCGGCGACCGGACGGGCCGGCGCGTCATCGACGGTTTGATCGGCGCGGTGCGAAGCACGCCATCGATCACCATTCTCGAAGGCAAAGTGCTCGACCTCGCCATGACTGCCAATAGCCATGTCGGTGGGGTGGTCTACGTGCCTGCCGGCGGGCGGCAAGCATCTGACGCGGTGCTTCTGTCTGGACGCGGCGTGGTGCTAGCGACCGGTGGGATCGGCGGCCTCTATGCCCATACGACCAATCCCGTGACCGCCATCGGCGCGGGCCTTGCCCTGGCTGCCCGCGCCGGCGCGGTGCTGCGCGATCTCGAATTCGTGCAGTTTCATCCGACCGCCATTGCGATCGGGCAGGACCCGATGCCACTGGCAACCGAGGCCCTGCGCGGCGAGGGCGCCATTCTCGTCACTGCCCGAGGCGAGCGGTTTATGGAGGGCGTGCCCGGAGCTGAACTGGCGCCCCGCGATATCGTCGCCAATGCGGTCTTCCGGCAGATCATTGCTGGCGAACAGGTGTTTCTCGATACCCGCCCCGCCCTCGGCCAAACCGTCCACAGGCGCTTCCCGGGCTTTTCCGCCCTCTGCGCATCGGGCGGCCTCGACCCCGCCCGCCAGCCGATCCCGATCAGGCCGGCCGCCCACTATCACATGGGCGGCGTCAAGACTGGCGCATCCGGCCAGACGACGGTTCCCGGCCTCTGGGCTTGCGGCGAAGTGGCTTCCACGGGGCTGCATGGCGCCAATAGGCTCGCGAGCAATTCTCTGCTCGAAGCCGTGGCGCAGTCTGCCTGGATCGCTGAGGACATCAAGGGCAACACCAACCTCGACGCGGCAGGTCTGGAACCCTCATTGAGGACACCTTCGATGGGACAGGCCGATATCGGTCTGCGCAAGCAGATGGATCGCGATGTTGGCGTGGTGCGCGATGCCGCAGGACTACAGCGGGCAGTAAGGGGCTTCTGGTCCGCGCTGACACAATCAGATGCACGACCTGCGCAAGGTTCGGATGCCGTGCTTGCTGCCCTGCTCATCGCCGTTTCGGCCGAACGCCGATGCGAGAGCCGCGGCGCGCATCAGCGAGCTGATCATTCCCGGACGTCGAGCACGCCCCGCCACACCGAAATAACGCTGACCGATGCCCTGAATAGCGCCAGGGAACTGGCTGAAAGCCGGACCGAAGCTATGGAAGCCTTTGCATGAATGAGACTTTTTCGTCCCTGACACTTCCGCGCCTCATCACCGAGCCGATTGTGCGCGCCGCCCTCCTCGAAGATTTTGGGCGCACAGGCGATATCACCAGCGATGCCGTCATCCCCATCGAGGCCATGGCGGAATGCGCAATTGTCGCGCGTGACCCCGGGGTCGTCAGCGGCGTGGACCTCGCCTGTCTCGCTTTCAGCCTCATGGATCGCTCCATCGCGGTTTCGGTACACCGACCCGACGGCAGCAAGGTCGTGCCCGGCGACACGGCCCTCCATGTCTCTGGCCCCGCCCGCGCCATTCTCGGGGCCGAACGTGTGGCCCTCAATCTCCTCTGCCGCCTGTCCGGCATCGCCACAGCGACGGCAGAACTGGTTGAAGCCGTGCGTCCCCATGGCCATGCCAGGATTGCCTGCACGCGCAAAACCACACCCGGGCTGCGGGCGCTAGAAAAGGCGGCCGTGCGGGCCGGTGGCGGAGCCAATCACCGCTTTGGTCTCGACGATGCCATTCTGATCAAAGACAACCACATCGCCATAGCTGGCGGCATGCGCACCGCCATCGAGCGCGCCCGCGCTGCGGCCGGCCATCTGGTCAAGATCGAAGTCGAAGTCGATCGGCTCGATCAGCTCGACGAAGCGCTTTCCATCGGCGTCGATGCCGTGCTTCTCGACAATATGGACATTCCGACCCTGACCGAAGCCGTTCGCCGCATCGGCACGAGCGCGATCAAGGAAGCGTCCGGCCGGGTCACCGCCAAGACTGCGCCCGCCATCGCCGCGACGGGTGTCGATATCATTTCGGCCGGCTGGCTTACGCACAGCGCGCCAATTCTGGACCTCGGCTTGGACATAGCAGCCCCCTAATACCTATATAGGGCTGGGAGAAGCGTTGATGTCCGAGTATCAACGCGTCGCGTCCAAGGAGGCAGGCTGGCGTCCGGGGACGCAGGTTTGAAGTCCGACATAGAACCGTGGAGACCACGATGTCAGTCCCGTCAGCAACCAAGCGATTGACCACACGCGATATCGGCCGGCTGCGCCAGCGCGCCGAGCCCATCGCCATGCTGACCGCCTATGACAGCGTCATGGCAGCGCTCGTGGATCAGTCCGGAATCGACATCATTCTCGTCGGCGACAGCCTCGGCAATGTCGTGCTCGGGTACGAAACGACGCTGAAAGTCACTTTGGCGGACATGATCCGCCACGCAGCCGCGGTTGCGCGCAGCACCGAACGCGCCCTCGTCGTCTGCGACATGCCCTTTGGCACGACGACCGATCCGGAAACGGCACTGCGCAGCGCCGTGGAGATTTTCCAGCAGTCGGGCGTGCAGGCGGTCAAGATCGAAGGCGGCCTCGCCATGGCGCCTGTGATCAAGCGGCTGACCGACTATGGCATTCCCGTCATGGCCCATATCGGGCTCATGCCCCAGGCCGTGCATCAGCTGGGTGGCTACTACACCCATGGAAAGGCGGCCGAATCTGCCGAGCGACTGTCGCAGGAAGCCCGCGCCCTCGAAGAGGCCGGCGCCTTCGCCATCGTGCTCGAGTGCATTGTTCCCGAGGTTGCGACAGCGATCACGGCCGAGCTGACGATCCCGACCATTGGTATCGGTTCCGGCCCCGGCTGCGCCGGCCAGGTGCTTGTCATCAACGACCTCATCGGGCTGAACACCCGCCCTGCCCCGAGCTTTGCCAAGCCGCGAGCCGATGCCGCCGGGCTGGTGCGTGCCGCCGTAGCTGACTATGTCGCCGAAACCAAAACTGCGGCACTGCAAAAGCGGGCAGGCGCCGCCTGAAACCTACCCGACCGATCTGGGACACTACTTTATGACAAAAGTCCTTCGCACGATTTCCGAATTGCGGGCTTGGCGCAATGGCCTGCCGGCCGGTGCCCGGCTTGGCCTTGTGCCCACGATGGGCGCCCTCCATGCCGGTCACATCAGCCTGATGGAATTGGCCCGGACGCACTGCGACATGGTCATTGCCAGCATTTTCGTCAATCCGCTGCAGTTCGGGCCACAGGAAGATCTCGCGCGCTATCCGCGACCGATCGAGAAGGACATCGCCATGCTCGAGGCGGCTGGCGTCGACGCGCTGTTCCTGCCCGAGCACACCGAGGTCTACCCCCCAGACAATTCCACCTATGTGGTCGAGGAAGCGGTTTCCCTGCCGCTCTGCGGTGCCTTGCGTCCCGGCCATTTCCGCGGCGTCGCCACCGTGGTGCTGAAACTTTTCAACCTGACCCAGCCGCATTTTGCCTTCTTCGGGCAGAAGGATGCGCAGCAATGCGCAGTGATCGAGCGCATGGTGCGCGACCTCAATGTGCCCGTCGAAATTGTCCGCGGCGCCATTGTGCGGGAAGAGGACGGCCTGGCGATGAGCTCGCGCAACGTCTATCTCGAACCCGTCCAGCGCCTCATTGCGCCGCTGCTTTACCAGAGCCTCTTGGCCGCCTCTGCGGCATACGAAGCTGGGGAACGTGACGCCGGCAAGCTGGAGGCCATCGGCCGCGCCGTATTGGCCGACGAGCCGGGCATCAATGTTCAATATTGGGAAGTGCGGGACCGCCGGAGTCTTGCCCCGCTCCAGGCCGTAGGCGCCGACGGATGCCTCATCGCTTTGGCGGCCTATCTGGGCAAGACGCGCCTGATCGACAATATAGCCCTCGGCACATGAGCTGCTAGTGGCCCTATCGCATCTGCCTTTTTAGGGCTTCGACGACAACGGCGAAGGCAGGTGAGTGCTGCTTCCGGCTTGGGTAGTAGAGGTAATAACCGGAAAAGAGCGGCGACCAGTCATCGAGCACCTGGGAGAGTTGGCCTGAAGCAAGGGCTTTGACCACGAGACTTTCAGGGACGTAGGCAATACCGAGCCCGCTGATCGCCGCATCGACCATTGCCAGCGAACTATTGAACGTGAGCTGACCATCGACACGGACGCGCACGTCACGCCCGTCCTTGGCGAACTCCCAGGCGTAGAGGCCGCCGGAGCGTGACTGACGGTGGTTGATGCAATTGTGTCCCACGAGATCTTGGGGCGCTCCGATCGCGGGATGAGCCTTGAGGTAGTCGGGCGAAGCGACCGCGACGAGCCGCCAGTCCGGCCCGATACGAACGGCGACCATGTCCTTGTCGAGGCTTTCGCCAAGGCGAACACCGGCGTCGAGACGCTCTTCGACAATGTCGCGAAAACCGTTGTCGATGCTGAATTCGATATGGATATCGGGGTAATCCTGCAGGACTGGCTTGAGCTTGGGCCAAACCACCCACTCGAATGCATGATCAGAAAGCGTAAGCCGCACATTCCCCGAGGGCTTTTCTCGGAAGGCCATCAACGCTTCGACCTCGCTCGCAATATCCTCGATACGGGGCGCCAGGGTACGCAGCAGGCGCTCTCCCGCATCGGTCGGCGAAACGCTTCTGGTGGTGCGCATCAGAAGGCGCAGACCGAGGCGCTGCTCCAACTGCTTGATCGTATGACTCAAGGTCGATTGCGAGGTGCCAAGTTTGGCGGCCGCCTCGTGAAGCTGCGCTCCTGGGCGACAGCCATGAAGGCGAGCATGTCGTTCAAGTCCTGGCGCTGCATCGTGACCTCCCCGACTTTCATATCGTAGATCGATAAGTTCAAGCGAATTACCGCTACTAATCAAGAGGAACCGTGCGGCCTATCTTCCCGACACTGATAGAGGACCGGGTGCACGGCATGACGACGGACACAGTTGACGCGCGAATATTGAGATCGCCGGCGGCATGGGGCGCCGTACTGTCCATGGCCTTGTGTGTTGCCACGCTCATCGCCTCGGAATTCATGCCGGTGAGCCTACTGACCCCGATCGCGGCAGACCTCGGCGTCACCGAAGGGCAGACCGGTCAGGCAATTTCGATCTCCGGCATCTTCGCTGTGCTCACCAGCCTCTTCGTTGCGCAGCTGACGCGACATATCGACCGGCGTCATGTGGTGTTGGCCTTCTCCGCCCTGCTGGTCGTTTCCGGATCGCTGGTCGCCTTCGCGCCGAACTACGCCTGGCTTATGCTGGGCCGCGCTCTCCTGGGTTTCGCCATTGGCGGCTTCTGGGGCATGTCGACATCCATCATCATGCGGCTTGTTCCGCCCCAGGATGTGCCACGCGGGTTGGCGATGCTGAATGCAGGCAATGCCATTGCCGCTACCATCTCGGCGCCGCTTGGGAGCTATCTCGGCGACATCATTGGTTGGCGCGGTGCCTTCTTCTTCGTCGTGCCCCTGGCCGTGCTGGCCCTTGTCTGGCAGTGGATCGCTCTACCATCGCTTCCCTCGCGTCACATTGCCGGCCAGGGCAACGTCTTCCGCCTGCTCAGGCGACCTCCCGTGGCGCTGGGCATGGCATCGATCACGCTGCTCTTCATGGGACAGTTCAGCCTTTTCACTTATCTGCGGCCATACCTCGAAGGCGTGACGGGTGTTTCCATCCCTCTGCTCTCCGCCATCCTGCTTATCATGGGTCTGGCGGGCGTTGCGGGAACCTGGGTGATCAGCCGGATGCTGCGCACACGCCTCTTCAGCATCGTCATCGCCATTCCGCTGGTGATGGCAGCGATCGCCATAGCGCTTGTCGGGTTGGCATCCCTGCCGGAAGCCGTTGCCTTCCTGCTCGTTCTTTGGGGCTTCTTCGGCACCGCGGCTCCGGTGGGCTGGGGTGCCTGGCTGGCCCGGGCCTTGCCCGACGACGCCGAAGCGGGTGGTGGGCTGCAGGTGGCGCTGATCCAATTCGCCATCACAATTGGCGCTGCCGGCGGCGGGCTGCTCTTCGACCAGGCAGGCTGGTGGGCTCCCTTCGTTTTCGGCGCCATGGTTCTATGCGGCTCAGCCGTGCTTGCCTACGCCGCCTTTCACACGAGCCGAGGCGTGAAACCATGATCGGCACGACCATCAGCCGCCGCGCCTTGCTAGGGGGCGCTCTTGCCGCGGCAGCACTGCCTGGGCTGGCACATGCCCAGAACAATGCCGCCCCCAATAACCAGGAACCAACCGATATGCGCGTACGCTTCACCTTCAACGATCTCACGATGATGGCCACGCTCTACGACAGTCCCGCATCGCGTGACTTTTACGCCATGCTGCCGCTCGACCTGACGATCGAGAATTTCGGCCCCAACGAAAAGATCGCTTACCTTCCGCACAAACTGACGGAGGAAGGCAGCGGTCCCTTCGGCAACGAGCAGCCCTATGACCTTTGCTACTATATGCCCTGGGGCAATCTCGCGATGTTCTACGCCGCTTACAAACACCCCGGCCTGATCCGCCTCGGCCGCTTCGACGAGGGGCGCGAAGCCCTGCATGTGGAAGGACAATTCCCGCTCCGGATCGAAGCCGCCTGACGCAGGAGCGCGAACGCCGGTCATTCCTCGGGAATGACGCGCCCAAAAGCTTCAAGGGTGATGGCTTCTGGCTTCGGGCCGCCGCGGACGCCGGTTTCGAGACCGTCGATGGCGGCGAGTTCTTCCGGGCTCAGTTCGAAATCGAAAACGTCAAAATTCTCAGCGATGCGCACGGGCTTTACCGATTTCGGAATGACCGAGCGTCCTTCCTGCAGGTGCCAGCGCAGCATGACCTGTGCGGCCGACTTGCCGTGTGCCTTCGCGATGCCGAGGATGACCGGATCCTCAAGTGTGCTCTTGTCGCCACCGCGGTAGAAGGTGATGCCGCCAATGGGCGACCAGGCTTGCGAAACAATGCCATGCTGGCGGTTCATCCGCTGCAGTTCGGGCTGCTGGAAATATGGGTGCACTTCGATCTGGTTGACCGCAGGCACCACCTTGGCGACGCCGAGCAGACGCTCCAGATGATCAGGCATGAAATTGCTCACCCCGATCGCCCGCACCCTACCGTCGGCCAGAAGCGTTTCGAGGGCGCAGTAGGCTGCCAGTGTCCGGTCGAAAGCGGATGGCAGGGCCTGATGCAGGATCAACAGGTCGAGCTGGTCGACACCGAGTTTTCGGGCGCTCTTTTCAAAGCCATGCAGCGTCTCGTCATAGCCATAGTCGCTGATCCAGATCTTGGTCTCGATAAATATCTGATCGCGAGCCAGGCCCGACCGCTTAATGGCATCGCCGACGCCACGCTCATTGGCATAGGCCGCGGCAGTATCGATGTGTCGATAGCCGACACGAAGCGCCTCTTGCACGGCACTCATGGTCTCGTCGGGCGGGGTCTGGAAGACTCCAAAACCCAGAGCCGGCATTTCGACGCCATTGTTGAGTATCAGGGTGGGTACGGTCATGCTTGGATGTCCTGTTCGAATGCGTGATGCCGATCTCGTCGAGGACACGCGCGGTTCTCAACACGGCGGGCTCGACCTGCCTGAGGAAAGCTCCTCCTAAGCTAAGGCCCGGCGACGCTGCCGATTAGGTAGCCATCGGCGCATAGCCCAAGAACCACTGCTAATAAATGGGACGGGAAATGAGCTGATAGGAAGCTGCTGACCGCAGCTACGCGCCTGGCGAAGTTGCCGCGATCGGACCGCGGTATCGCAGCGCATCGACGAAGGTCGAGAACGCGATCGAGTGGTGTCGACGGTTCGGATAGTAGAGATGATAGCCGGTGAAAGTGGGACACCAGTCTTCAAGGACGCGGACCAGCCGGCCTTCCTCTACGTAGCGTTGCACCTGGTCTTCGGGCATATAGGCGAGGCCGACACCATCGAGGACCGATGACAGGCGCATCGAAACATTGTTGAAGACTGCCTGTCCCTCGACCCGAACCTTGATCTCCTGCCCGTCCTTTTCGAACTCCCAGGGGAACAGGTTTCCATGGGTCGGCAGGCGGATATTGATGCAGTTGTGAGCCGTCAGGTCCTCCGGTCGCGAGGGCGCCGGGTATCGCGCCAGATAGCCGGGCGTACCGACAACTGCCATCTTGATATCGGGACTGATCCGCACCGCGATCATATCCCGGGCGATCTGCGCGCCGAGCCGGACGCCTGCATCATAGCGTTCGGCCACGATATCGGTGAGGCCATAGTCGACGATGATTTCGACGTGAACGTCGGGATTGGCCAACAGAAACTTCCGTAGCGCCGGCTGCAAGACCGAAATGGCCGGATGTTCGCCGGCGGTGATCCGGATGGTGCCGGACGGCGTTTGCTTCATCTCGGCCAAAGCCGTCAGCTCGCCCAGGATCTCTTCAAAGCGCGGCTCCAGACTCTGCAGAAGCCGTTCCCCCGCCTCGGTCGGCGACACGCTTCGCGTAGTCCTGGTCAGGAGACGAATATCGAGCCGGGCCTCGAGCCCACGGATAGTTTGGCTAAGGGACGATTGGGACACGCCAAGCCTGACCGCGGCGCGCGTAAAACTCCGTTCTCGCGCGACCGCCACGAAGGCCGCCAGATCATTGAAGTTTGGCAGGCCCATTCATTAGTTCCACTAATTTCTGCAACTATCGTTTTATCGATAGCACGATAAGCCACGAAATCGCTTTCTCGCTACCCCAATTTCTGAAGCCGGAATTCACTTGCGGAGTAAGTCGCAAGCCAGGATTGACCAAGGGATCGCCGGCCGAAGCTGGCGATCCCGGTAAGCGAGCCAGGCGGGCTTAGCCGAGTGGCTTGAGCAGCGCCTGACGGCCCTGGAGCCGTCAGGTCGGCGGGCCTAGCTCAACAACTGTGCGAATTTCCGGATATCGGCCGCCAGTAGGTGCGCTACCTCATAAGCCGGAAAATGCCCTCCAATTGGCAACTCGGTCCATTGTGCGATTTCGAGCCACCGCTCCGCCCAATCGCGCGGGGCTGGTCTAATATCGTTGGGCGGGACACACACAGCAACGGGCACGCCTTGTTTGGGGGGCGGCGACATGACGCCGAGGTCAGCAAAGGCCTCCTTGTAGAGACGCTGTGAGGAGCCGATCGTTTCTGTGGCCCAGTAGATGGTGAGCACTGTACAGAGATCATCAAGCTCCACGGGTACCTCTGTCCAAGATAGGAATTTTTCGCCGATCCAGGCCGCCAGGCCAGCCGGCGAGTCATTCAAACCCGAGGCAATCGTCATCGGTTTGGTCGCGTGAACCATGGCATAGGCGGCCTCCTGCATTTGCCACTGCAAACCCGCCGCCAAAAAGGCCGCTTCCGCGGGGCTTGGGTCATCAGGGGCCGGATAACCCGCCATGACATTGGCCATGTGGACCCCCAGGACCTGATCCGCGTGGTTTGCGCGCAGGCGGTCGACCACACCCAGCCCCATGTCGCTGCCGTGGGCAAGGAACCTCTGATAACCAAGACCCTCCATGAGCTTGGACCAAAGCTTCGCAATTCGCGTGATATTGGTGCCTGGCACGTCCGGCCGGTCAGAGAAGCCATAACCGGGCAGCGAAGGAATAATGACGTCAAATGAGATCCCGTCCCTGTCCGCCGTGAGCAGTGGAACCAGTGGAAGCAATTCCGTGAAGCAGCTTGGCCATCCATTGGTCAGGACGATGGGAATCCGGTGCTTGCCCTGACCCAATGCGTGCACGAAATGGATTGTGAGGCCGTCGATTTCCGCCGTGAACGCGGGCACTGAGTTCAACTGATTTTCCACGCGTCTCCAGTCCAGGTTCACCCAGTGGTCGAGTATTGCCTGCACCTGTGAAGTGCCAATGCCCCATCCTTCCGCGGCAAAGTCTTTTGGGAGACGAGCGTTGGAAATTCGGGAACGAAGGTCGTCGAGCACGCGGTCCGGGATGGCGATCTGAAAAGGGGTGGCGAAAGTGTTCATGCTTGCTCCTTTGTGCAATTGCCTGCGGTTTTTCGACCTCCGGGCGCGCTTAAGAAATTGCGTATAGTTCTGCATCCGCTATTCACTTGCGAATGCCCTCAGAACCCTCAGACTGGTCCCTCTATCGTTCCTTCGCCGCAGTAATTAGCGAGGGGTCGCTCTCGGCAGCCGCTCGCTTGCTGCGGATGAGTCAGCCCACGCTAAGCCGCCACATACGTGAGCTGGAAGAGGCGCTAGAACTCAAACTGTTTACGCGTTCACCCCACGGGGTCGTGCCTACCGAAGAGGCCCTGGCTCTGGCGCCCCAGGCGAACGCCTTGGCGGCGGCAGCGCAGGCTCTTTATCGGACCGCGTCTAAGCCCCTTGGAGAGAATGGCGGCACGGTCAGGCTGTCGGTCAGTGAGATTTTTGCGGCTCACATCATCATGCCCATTGTCGCCGAGGTGCAGCGAGCGCATCCAGACATTGTCGTTGAGTTGGTTGTTTCGAACCGCATGACAGACATTCTGCGCCGTGATGCTGATATTGCCGTCCGCATGACCCGGCCCACCCAAGACGACCTGTGGGCCAAGCGGATAGGAGACCTGGAACTGGGCCTATTCTGCAGCCCAACTTACCTAACCGATAAATCGCCGCTGATAGAGGCAAAGAATCTGTTTGACCACGCCATCGTGGGCTTCGACTTTCCTGCGGCCTACACGGCCACGTTCAAGGTCGGCGGGCACACTCTGACCCGCGACCAGTTCACGGTTCGCACGGACAGTGATGTGGGCCAGTTCGCTGCAATTTGCGCGGGGTGCGGCATAGGCGTCTGCCATGTGCCCTTGGCAGAGCGTTTCGGGCTTCGACGGGTCCTCACCGACGATTTCGCACCCAAAGTCGAAGCCTGGCTGGTCATGCATCAGGATCTCAAGGAATTTCAGCGCTATCGGACGCTTTTTGATGCGCTTGACGCGAGTCTCCGATTGTACCTTGGCTACGCTCAGTCGGTCAGAAAAAACAGCCCCCAAAAGCCGGTGTGAAAGATGGCCGAACGAAGCTGCCGCTCGCCGACGCTAGACCTTGGCGCGAGCGACCCGTACGTCATGGCCTTCCAGCCACGCCTCAACCTCCGCGTCGGCGGCCACAACGGACAGATTCGTCCTGGCATGCACCATGGCAGCGAGCTGCTTGACCGTCTTGATGCCGCGCAGATCGTGCTGGGTCAGGAAGGGCCACTGCTCCCTGGCCAAGCGGCGTTCGCGCTCAAAATGAGCGATGTCGTCCAGAGGATCGTTGGCATTCCGATCACCAAACATGAAGTCACCTCGTCAAAGAGAGTCGCTTCCTGAGTAGGTGGCGTCCGCGAGGCCTCACAAAAAGGCAGGCGCGCTGTCATATGGTGCGATTGCTCATGGCCATTCGCTGAGCCGCGCCTTGAATCGGGCGCATTGAGTACGCACTTTGGGGCAGTACGTTTTCAGCGTCCAATGCCACCTGATCATTCCGGCATAGCCGGTTGCTTGGCGATCCACTGAATTTTGCGAACGTTCGGACCTAGCCTCGTTGTCGCTGGGCAGCAATCGCTGCCGAATGCAATCAAATCGGAAGGCCGTGCCATGACCAATGGGTTTGACTACTCTGCCGACGCTGAGCTTTTTCCAAGCCGGGGAAGCCGCGGCTCGGTGCGGGTCGGATATAGACGCTTCAGCAGTGCGGCCGAAGCCCTGCGCTACGCCATCGAAGATATGCCGGCGACACTGCTCCGGGGATCGATGCTGGAAGTCGACGAGCAACGTTTCACCGGCGAGCAGATCCTTGAGCTCTATAGTTCGGAGAGCTACCCGCTCGAACGGTCGGGGGTCATGTCATGATGGGCACCCTGCTTCCCTTCGTCCGTCCCGGGCGTCTGTCGCTCGTCAAATCGGGCTCTTCTGCGCTGACCTTTCCGCGCTTTGCCCGCGAGAAAGAGCGCCCCAGCCTGCCGCTGCGTCCCGCATTCCACACGACCGAGACCGACGATGAGCGACCACTCCGCTAGGCGGTCGGTGACCTATCGCTTTCCGTTCAAATTGCCAGGCATGGAAGAGCCGCATGCCCCCGGGACCTTCGAGGTGCGGGTCGAGGAGGAGCAGTTTGATGTCGTATGGGAAGCCCGCCGCCCCTGGCTGACCATTCTCCTGCCCTATCCGGGCCGGACGGAAGCCCTGCCGGTCACCGCCGGCGCGCTGGAAGCGTCGATCCTGCTTGACCGGCACACCGCCGCTCAGGTCGACTCGCCATTCTAGTTCGGCCCACGGCGGGCAGTCTCTGCCGTGGTCGCGGGCAGAAAAATCTATCGCCTGGCGCTGAAGGGGTTGTCCTTGAAGAGCACTTCACGGTCTTGCGTGAAATTGGCGAGCAGCGGAATGGCGGCGCCGCCCAGGGCGCGGGCACTCGTGCCGAGCGTTCCCTCGACGAGGCTAAAGGCCGAAAGCCCCTGCTGGTTGACCATCAGCAGCGCGGCGCGTGTCGCCTCGATGATGCGGCTGCGCACAGAGGCAGGAAAGGCGCCATCGATGACGACGGTCTCGACATCGATGACCGCGACCGACGACAGAATGGCATGGGCGAGATAGTCGGCCACCTGCACGATCCAGTTGTCGAGCGCCGGTCCGAGATCGTCGCCCCAATCGTCCGGAGATTGCCAGAGCACTTCAGCCCGCCGCCCCTGCCGAATGAGCTCGCGCTCCAGCACGTAGATAGAGGCCACGTTCATCAATTGCGGCGCCTTTCCGCCCTGCACGAGGCCGGCCGGCATCGAGCCGAGAGCACCGGCATTATTGGTGCGCCCGGGGAAGAGATGGCCGTTGAAAACGAGGCCGCCACCGATGAATGAACCGATGAAGACGTAGAGATAATCGACATATTCGGCACCACGTCCGAACATCAGCTCTGCCGCGCAGGCGGCGGTAATGTCATTGTAGAAATAGACTGGCCAGGGGCAGATCTGCGCCAGATCCGCCCTTATGTCCGTCTCGCGCCAGACATCGATATCCTCGCGCGGTGCACCGATTTCTTCCGGCCAGGTCCACATTTCATAGGGTGATGCAATGCCGAGCCCGGTGACGCGCCGCAGTGTCTCCGCCGGCAGTCCCTCTTGCAGTTCGGCAAGGCCTGCCTGGGTGAATTCCCTGATGCCGGCGGGCGTCGGATAGGCATAGGTCTGGTGCAGGAAGCGCTGCACCTGGCCCGTGAAATTGATGAGCGAGAGATCGACGCTGCGGCGGCCGATCTTGAGGCCGACCGAATAGGCGCCCTCGGGATTGAGCGAATAGGGAACCGAGGGCTGCCCAACCCTGCCCCGCACCACCGCCTCGCGGCGCAGGAGACCATCATGCTCGAGCTGGTTGGCTATGATGGAGATCGTCTGCGGCGACAGCCCCGTCATGCGCGCGATGTCGGCCTTGGGCAGGCTGCCGTGACGGCGCACCAGCGAGAGCACCAGCCGCTCATTATAGAGCCGCACCCCGCTCTGATTGGTTCCGCGGCTGAGGTCGTCTGATCGCCCCCTTATCGTCCTGACGGCCCCCGCCAATTGCATCCTCCGCCTGCTGTTGCCCCTCGCCTATCGCAGGTTGGATCAGATTTCCAGCGGCTCTGCCGCCATCAAACGTCCGTCGCCGTGCCTCTGTCAATTAATAAATCCATCGGATTAACTTATTGACAGTGTCGATATGTCGTGGTGATCATCCCCGCATCGAGCAGCGCACGGGAGGAGACCGCAGCCCTGCTTGGAACGGCCCGACCGGAAGAGATTCGGCGCGCCCTTGGGAGGAGAACACATGAATAGGTTTTTGAAAGCCGCCACCGCGGCCGCCTTGCTGTGCACTCTTGTTGGCGGATCGGCCGCCTACGCACAGGACATCGTGGGCCTGATCACCAAAACAGAAGGCAATCCCTTCTTCGTCAAGATGCGAGAGGGCGCCCAGGCCAAGGCGACGGAACTGGGTCTTGATCTCAGGACCTATGCCGGCGAGTTCGATGGCGACAATGAAAGCCAGATCGCGGCCATCGAGAGCCTGATCGCGGCCGGTGCCAAGGGCTTTGCCATCGTGCCATCGGATTCCTCTGCCATCGTGCCGACCATCCAGCAGGCCCGCGATGCCGGTCTTCTGGTGATCGTGCTCGATACCCCGCTCGAACCCATGGACGCGGCCGATGCGACCTTTGCTACGGACAATCGTCAGGCGGGTCGCCTGATCGGCCAGTGGGCCGCCGGCACGCTCGGAGACGAAGCGGCCAATGCCAAGATCGGCTTCCTCGATCTCGCGACCAATCAGCCGACCGTCGACTACCTGCGCGACCAAGGGTTTATGGAAGGCTTTGGGATCGATGTGAAGGATCCCAACCGCTATGGCGATGAGGACGATGCGCGCATCTGCGGGCACGAAGTCACCGCTGGCTCCGAAGAAGGCGGCGTTACCGCCATGGAAACGCTGCTGCAGCGTTGCCCCGATATCAACGTCGTCTACGCCATCAATGAACCGGCCGCTGCCGGTGGCTATCAGGCGCTGCAAGCTGCCGGCGTCGAGAATGTGCTGATCGTTGCCGTCGATGGCGGCTGCCCGGGCGTCCAGAACGTCAAGGACGGCATTATCGGAGCGACCTCGCAACAGTATCCGCTCGACATGGCGGCGCTTGCCCTCGAGGCCATCGCCAAGTTCGCCGCGGATGGCAGCAAGCCGGAAGTGGACCCCGAACTGGGCTTTTATGACACCGGTGCACGGCTCGTGACCGACAAGCCAGTCGATGGGGTCGAGTCGATCGACACCACCGAAGGCGCCGAGCTCTGCTGGGGCTGATCCCGACGACGCCCCTCCGGGACGACCGGAGGGGCATTTCTGCACCAATCTTTGCGAGCGGAGAGCCAGGCTATGAGTGACGACGCCACCGGTTCGGCCACGGCGGAGCGCGGTCTTGACCAAGCGACCCATGGGGTTGCCAGCTTTGAGGACGAAGCACCGAGCCTGCTGCGCCGCGTGCAGCATTTCTTCCACCAGAATCCGACCGCAATTCCGGCGATCATCCTGCTCATCGCCGTCGTGGTCTTCGCCTTCGTCAGCGGTGGTCGCTTCTTCGGCACGCTCAACCTGTCACTGATCCTGGCTCAGGTGACCCTGATTGCCCTGCTCGGTACCGCCCAGACCCTTGTGATCATCACCGCCGGCATCGATCTGTCCGTCGGCGCCATCATGGTTCTGTCCTCGATCATCATGGGCAAGCTGGCTGTCGACTATCAGGTGCCTGTAGCGATCGCCTTTCCGATCGGCCTTCTGACCGGCCTCGTCTGCGGCCTGATCAACGGCATCCTGGTGACGGCGCTGAAATTGCCGCCTTTCATTGTTACCCTCGGCACCTGGAGCATTTACGGGGCGCTGATCACCCTCGTTTCCAATGCCGCGACGATCCGCTCGCAGGCGCTCGACCAGTTTGCGCCTTTCCTCAAATCCATGGGTGCGCGCATTCCCTTAGGGGGCGGCGCTTTCCTCATGCTTGGCTCGATCCTGATGATCCTTGTCGCCGTGGTCATCTGGTACATGCTGAGCCGCACCGCTTTTGGCCGGCATGTCTATGCCATTGGCGATGATCCCCAAGCGGCGCGCCTTTCGGGCATCCAGGTCAATCGTACGCTTGTAGGCGTCTATGCGCTGGCAGGCCTGCTCTGCGGCATTGCCGGCTGGGTGCTGATCGGCCGGGTCGGCGCGGTCTCCCCGCTTGGCAATCAGACCGCCAATCTTGATGCCATCACCGCCGTCGTGATCGGCGGTACCTCGCTCTTTGGCGGTCGCGGCTCGATCGTCGGCACATTGTTCGGCGCCCTTATCGTGGGGGTCTTTGACTCGGGGCTCTCGCTGACCGGCGTCGATCCGCTCTGGCGGCAGCTGACTGTCGGTGCCCTCATCATCATCGCCGTCGCTATCGACCAGTGGATCAGGAGGATTTCGGCATGACCGAGCCCGTGCTCGAGGCTCGTGGCCTCAACAAGCGCTATGGCCGTGTCGTGGCGCTCGACAATGCCGATTTCGACCTGCAGGAAAACGAGATTCTTGGCGTCATCGGCGACAATGGCGCTGGCAAATCCACCCTGATCAAGGCCCTGTGTGGAGCCATCATCCCCGATGGCGGAGAAATTCGCCTCGGCGGCAAGGTCGTTTCCTTCCGCTCCCCGCTCGAAGCCCGGCTCGCCGGCATAGAAACCGTCTATCAGGACCTGGCACTCTCCCCTGCCCTCTCGATTGCCGACAACATGTTTCTCGGCCGGGAATTGCGCAAACCGGGTTTCATGGGCTCGGTGTTCCGCCGGCTTGACCGCACCCGCATGCAGAAGATCGCCCGCGACAAGCTTTCGGAGCTCGGGCTCATGACCATCCAAAACATCAATCAGGCGGTCGAAACGCTTTCCGGCGGCCAGAGGCAGGGCGTCGCCGTGGCCCGTGCCGCTGCCTTCGGCAGCCGGGTTATCATCATGGATGAACCAACCGCGGCCCTTGGCGTCAAGGAAAGCCGGCGCGTGCTTGAACTGATGCTCGACGTCAAACGCCGAGGCCTGCCCATCGTCCTCATCTCGCACAATATGCCGCATGTCTTTGAAGTGGCCGACCGCATCCATATCCACCGCCTGGGGAAGCGCATCGCCGTCATCAACCCCAAGGATTTTTCCATGTCCGATGCGGTGGCCATCATGACCGGCGCGATGAAGCCGCCGGCAAACTAGGGGGCTGATATGGATCTGGGTCTGCGCGGCAAGGTCGCCATCATCACCGGGGGCACGGTCGGCATCGGCCTCGCCGTGGCCGAGGGTCTGGCGGCCGAAGGGACTAACGTGGTGCTAGTCGGGCGGGACGGTGAACGCGCCAAGCGTGAAGCGGACCGGGTCGCCGGGGTGCATGGTATCACTGCCATCGCAGTCCCGGCCGATATTGCCACCGCGGAAGGCTGCGACGCCGTTATTGCCGGTACGAAACAGGCCTTCGGAGGCGTGGATATTCTCATCAACAATGCAGGCACCGGCTCGAATGAAACCATTCAAGAGGCCGACGACGCCAAGTGGCAGTTCTATTGGGACCTGCATGTGATGGCGGCGGTGCGGCTGGCCCGTGGCCTCGTCCCCACCATGCGCGAGCGCGGCGGCGGCGTAGTGCTGCACAATGCCTCTATCTGCGCGGTACAGCCCCTCTGGTACGAGCCGATCTACAACACGACCAAAGCCGCGTTGATGATGTTTTCAAAGACGCTGGCCAATGAAGTGGTCAAGGACAATATCCGCGTCAACACCATCAATCCCGGTCTCGTCCTGACGCCCGACTGGGTAAAGACCGCCAAGCAGATCGCCGGCGAAGACGGCTACCACCAGCACCTGCAATCGGTCGCCGACGAAGCCGGTGGCATGCGGCGCTTTGCCAGCCCCGAAGAACTGGCCAATTTCTTCGTCTTCCTGTGCTCGGACAAGGCAAGCTATTCGACGGGATCAACCTATTTCGTCGATGGCGGTTGGCTCAGGACCACTTAACCTGTTGTGGCTGCCTGCTTCGGCGAACCCTTGGGGGTTTTGTGACGCCGACGGATGCGCTAAAAGCGCTCGATCATATTAGGGTCCAAGATTGGCTCGCCCCAGCATTCCCCCACCCGGCCTGTTCACGACGCGCGATGTTGCACTCGCTGCGGCATTGTCGCCGCGCGAGTTTTCCCTGTTGCTGGCAAGAGGCGTCGCGCCCGAGCCACTCAAGGAAGTACCGGGACGCGGCGGGCATCGGCTGTTTTGCAGCGATGGCCTGAGCCATGCGGCCGTGATCAGCGGTATTCATCATGCGGGGTTGGAGCTTCTGGTAGCGGCGCGGCTGGCGGCCATGCTGGTCGAACACTACAATCTTGGCCAGAACGGCAATCTCGCCAATTTTCCCGATGTCGAAGAAGCGTCGGGCCTTTATGACGCGCATGCCTATCTCTTTGCGCGGCCGGATCTCTATTCGCCCGGCAGGTCGCGCCAGGGCGATATCCTGATTGAAATCGAGAACGGCCAGACCCTTTCGACGGGTCTGTTGGATTTCGAGGCGCGCGTCTATTTCAACCGTGGCGTCGTGCTCAGTCTCGATGGGCTTGGCTTTCCGCCGCATCAGCACGGCGTGCAGGAAAAGACCGATCCGGTCAGCCTGGTTTTCTTTAACCTGTCGCTGGCCGTCCGCAATGCCTTCGATCGCATGCTGCAGGCCAAGCAAGGCACGCAGACGGCTTCCGTCTCAGCCTCTTAGGGGGTGCACGGTGCCGGTGACCGAAACCTGCACCGTTTGACCGATCTCCAACACATGCGCCGAGACGTGGTCGAAGCTGACCTTTACCCGGCCGCCGCGATGGAGCCGTTCGATCGTCACGGCGCTTTTGTTTCCCCGATCGAGAACTGATGCGACCTGCCATTCGACCGAAGTTGGCGCGGCGCCAATGGTCAACTGCTCGGGGCGCACAAGCACTTGTCCGGCACCCTCCGCCTGATCGTCATCGGGCAAAGGGAGCCTGCCCAGCGCACATTCGGCGGCGGCCCCGGTGAAATCGGCGGGCAGGATGATCGCTGCGCCGAGAAAGGCGGCGGTCGTTGCGTCGGCCGGCCGGCGATAGAGGGTTTTGGGGCTGCCGGCCTGGATGAGCCGTCCCTCGCGCAGGATCACCAGTTGATCCGCAAAACCCATGGCTTCGTCGCGGTCATGCGTCACGAGCACGGTGGCGACGCCGGCATGCGCCAGGATTTGCGCCGTCGCGTCGCGCATCTGTTCGCGGAGGCCCGCATCGAGTGCAGAAAATGGCTCGTCGAGCAGCATGAGACGGGGTTGCCGCGCCAGGGCGCGGGCCAATGCCACGCGCTGCTGCTGGCCGCCCGATAGTTGGTGCGGCTGGCGTTGCGCCATACTGCGGTCAAGCTCAGTCATGTCCATCAGGGCCAGCGCCCGCGCCGACGCGTCAGCCTCGGCGCGAATGCCGAAACAGATATTGTCGAGCACGCTCAGATGCGGAAAGAGAGCGCCTTCCTGCATGACGAGGCCGATGTTGCGCCGATGGGCGGGGACACCGACTTGCTGGTCGGCAATCAGTTCGCCATTGAGTTCGATCTTGCCAGCATCGGGGGTTTCGAAGCCGGCGATCAGGCGCAGAAGTGTGGTCTTGCCCGAGCCAGATGGGCCGACGATCACCGTGCGGGAGCCCATGGCGACGTCAAGGTTTATGCCGGCAAGCGCAGTCGTCGTGCCGTAGGTCTTGCCCAGATTAGCGATGTGAAGAACGGTCAAGACGAACGGGCTCCGGTGGCCTGGCTATGGAGAATGATGCAGAGCGGCAAAGAGAGCACAACCATGGCGAGGGCAAAGGGGGCGGCTCCGACATGGTCGAATTCGCCGGTGCGGGCCCAGAACTGGGTGGCCAGTGTTTCAGTGCCGATGGGGCTCAGCATCAACGTCGCGGTGAGTTCGGTGGTGATGCCCATGGCGACCAGAGCCATGCCGGCGGCGATGCCGGGAAAGGCAAGGCGCAGGGTGACGCCGACAACGGCCGCGAGTGGCGGACGGCCCAAGGCCGTGGCGGCTCGTTCGAGTTCAATGGGCACCTGGGCGAGGCTGGCGCGCACTGAAACGATGGCGCGCGGCAGGTAGAGCAGAACATAGGCGAGGAGCAGCGTGGCGACGGTCTGGTAGAGCGGCAGCGCCACCCGCACCGTGACGGCGACCAGCGCCAGAGCGACGATGACACCCGGAAGCGCGCCGACCTGAAAGTGAATGTTTTCGAGCGCCTTCTGCAAGGGGCCCGGCGCGCGGGCGGCAAGCCAGGCAATGGGCAAGGCCATGATGCAAACGGTGACAGCACCGGCCAAGGCATAGCCGGCCGTTTGCCAGGTCGCGGTGGCAAGCTGGGGCAGATGCCAGGACTCGATGCCACCGATAAGAAGCCAGCGGAGCAGCGTCACGACGGGCAGCCCGATAGCCAACACGGTGACCAGAAGGGGAAGCGCCATGAAGAGAGGCCACCAGGTACCCAGCTTGACGAGAGCGACCTGGCGTGCCGCGCCGCCACCGACACGGGCATAGCGCCTTTCGCCCCGCAGCCAGGCTTCAGCCGCGAGGAACAGGACGGCGAGAAAGACGAGCACGATGCCCATCAGATTGGCGGCCGGACCGTCATAGACAGCCTGAAACTGGCTGACGATGGCGACGGTCAGCGTGTCGTAGCGGATCAGCACATAGAGCCCGTATTCGGAAAGAAGATGCAGCGCGATCAACAGCGCGCCGCCCGAAATGGCGAGGCGCAATTGCGGCAGCACGACGCGCAAGAAAACGGCGAGCGGCTTGGTGCCGAGCGTTGCTGCCACGTCTTCCATGGCCGGATCGAGCCGGCGCAATTGGGCGATGACAGGCAGGTAGACCAGGGGGAAATAGGCGAGGACAGAAACGAGCACGGCCGGCCACAGGCCGCGGAGCACAGGAATGGCACTGTCCCAGGCATAGGCCTGGACGAAAGCGGGAATGGCCAGCGGCGCCACGGCAAGCCAGCGCCAGAGCGCGCGCCATTTGAGATCGCTGCGCTCGGTCAGCCAGGCGAGGGCCAGCGCCAGCGCGATGCTGAGCGGCACGGCGAGGACTTCGAGCAGCATGGTATTGATGAGCAATTCGCCGATACGCGGGCGAAACAGCAGCGCGCTCGCCGTGTCCCAGCCGGATTGGACCAGGACGACCAGAACGAAGCCAACGGGAAGCAGGGACAGCGCCGCGACGGCTATCGCGGCAGCAAGCACAAGGGGCGACGCCCCACGGCGGCGATGCCGATAAAGGCGCATTGGCACGCCAGCGCGGCCCTTACTCGGCAATGCCTGGTGCATGGGGGGTCAGATCACCCCTGCAGCGGTCATCAACTGCACCACTTCCTGCGCATTGAGCAGGGACGGATCGATCTCCGGGCTGTCGATGCTGGACAGCGGCGGCAGCGCCGGGTTGGGCTCGATGCCGCTGGCAATCGCATATTCATAGCTATGCCCATCGCGCAGGATCGCCTGGCCTTCGGACCCGGTGACGAAAGCAAGAAACTGCTGCGCGGCTTCCGGATTGTCCGACGCTTTCAGCACACCGCCACCGGAAACGGAGATGAAGGCGCCGGGGTCCTTGTTGGCAAAGTAATGCACTTTTAGCTTGTTCGAGCTTTCGCCCGTGCCGGCTTGATCGCCGAAGTAATAGTAATTGTAGATCAGGGCCGCTGCCACTTCCCCGACATTGGCGCCGCGCATGGCTTCGAAATTGCCGCGATAGGGCAGCGCGTTCTGCTTGAGTCCGACGAGCCAGTTGGCGGTTTCTTCAGTGCCGCGCAACTCGAGAAGCGCCGAGACGATGGCTTGGAAATCGGCACCGGCCGGCGCTGCGCCCCAGCGGCCTTGCCATTCGGGATTGGCCAGGTCGAGCATGGAGACGGGCAGCTCATCTTCGCTGATCATCTCGGTATTATAGACCAGCATGGTCGTGCGGGCGGCAATGCCGGTCCACATGCCGCTCTGCGGCCGGAACTGTTCGGGCGTATTGGCGAGGGTTTCGGGGGCAACCGGCAAGAACAAGCCTACCTCTTCCACCATCGTCATCGCCGGGGAATTCTCGGTAAGGAAAATATCGGCTGGCGAATTGAGCCCTTCCTGCACGATCTGATTGGCCATCAGCACGTCGGTGCCCTTGCGGATCGCCACCGGAATGCCGGTCTTGGCGGTAAAGGCATCGGCCCATTCCTGCGTCAGGGCCTGGTGCTGCGAGGTATAGACGGTCAGCCCATTGTCCTGCGCCAGCACTGAAGTGGCGAGGGTCAGCGTCAATGCGAGCGTGGTGAGAAAAGTCCTGGTCATGCGATTGTTCCCTTACGATTCCACCCACAGGCGCTTGAGATTGGCGCTGCTTTTATTGATCAGTTCGAATTCTTCGGTTTTGCCCTCGCGCTCGAAAATGGAGCGGGCGACGCGATCGAGATCAAAGAGGATTTCCCGTTCATCGGCACGCCGCACGAGGCTCTGCGCCCAGGTCACCGCCACTTCGCGGCGACCGCGCGTGACCGGTTCGACGCGATGGAGGACCGTGGTCGGATAGACAATCGCCGAACCGGCAGCGAGCTTATAGGCAGCCTCCCCGCTTGTCGTTTCCATCACCAGTTCGCCCCCGTCATAGGTGTCGGGTTCGACGAGGAAAATCGTCACCGAAATATCGGCCCGCATGTGGTCCGGCCCCATCAGGGGATTGTCCATATGGGTGCCGAATTCCATGCCAGGCTCGTAGCGCGCAAAAAGCGGCGGCGCAAAACGGCGCGGCAGCACGGCTCCGGCAAAGACCGGATTAGCCTTCAGGGCTGCGATAACCTTGTCCTGCGCCGCGGCGAGCGCCGGCCCTGCCCCGAGCTGCTCGTTGTTCTTGACCAGCCGCGACGCCCAGCCCGAGCTCAAGACGCCATCGACGAAAACGCCCGATGCGACGGTCCCCCGCAGATCCGCCAGAGCGTCGCGATCAAGCACGTCGCCGATACACAGGATCATGCCGCTGTTCCCCTCGCAGGCAAAAGTTGACACTCAGTGTCAGTTACATAGTTGACACTAACTGTCAGTTTATCTACCCCTTGGCTCGGCGGTCCGCAAGCCGCGAAGAACAGGCCTGGAGGGTTTCTCGTGGAGCGTCGCACGCGGATTTGGATGGGTCTGGGCACGGCATTGCTGGTGGGCGGCGCGGGTGCAAATTCCCCCGCGATTGCGCGGCAGAATCCCGGCCTCGAATCCGAAGTCCAGCAGCCCTCCGCCGTGCAGCCGACGCGGCCGCGCGTGCTCGTCGCCCAGGCAGAAGCGGCCGGTGAAGGCGGGCCGGGCGAAGGCGGCGGCGCCGTGCTTGGCACGATCACCGAGTTTCGCCTTGCGACCAATGATCCCAGCGCCTTTGCTTACGATGCGAAGAGCCAGGTTTCGGCCTATGCCGCGCTGGTCTACGACACCTATACCGCTACCAATATGGCAGGCCAGGCACTCAGTGATGCAGTAGCGGCCCTGCAGGCTTCCCCGACCGACGAAACCCTGGCCGCCGCCCGCACCGCCTGGTTTGCGGCGCGCGAAGCCTATCTCAAGACCGAGGCATATCAGTTCTATGCCGGCCCAGTAGACATTCCCGCCATATCGGCCGATGCGCCGGGCGGCCCGCTGCCGCGCCTCAATGGCTGGCCGGTTAACCCCGCTACCATCGACGCCATCCTGGGGGACACGGCGCAATCGCTCAATTTCCGCGCTATTGCCCGGCTCAATACCGTCGAGCCGACGGTGAATATCACCACAGGCCTGCATGTCGCCGAATATCTGCTCTGGGGTGTTGACGGCGCGCTGCCGGCCTCGGCCTTCGAAGGAGACCAAGGCGCGCGTCGTGGTGAATACCTTGCCTCCGTAGCTCGGCTTTTCGTCAATGACACAGGCGCACTCGTCGCCGCCTGGGCGCCCGATGTCGGCAACAATTATCGCGCCTCAGTGGAAAGCATGGATCAGCGTAATGCACTGGGCCGGGCCTTCAACGGCATGACGGTGCTGATCGGCTACGAAATCCCCCTGCGCCGCATTGGCGCCGCGCTCTTCCCGGCCAACAAGAACTTTCAGCCCTCGCCATTCAGCGGGACTTCCGAGGTGGACAACGCCGCATCCTTCGCCGGAGCGCGCGCGGTCTATTTCGATAGCGGGCTCGATGCGCTGGTCAAGGCGAGCAATGCCGAACTGGCGGGCAAGATCGAAGCAGGCTTTGACCGCGCGACCAAAACCCTCGACGCCATGGACGCGCCCTATGCCCGGTTCCTCGCTCCCGCTTCCGGCAGTCCCGAACGCGCTGCAGGCGAGGACGCTGCCCGCGCCCTGACCGATCTGGCACGCGACCTGCGCCAGGCCGCCAACCAACTTGGCGTGCTCGTCGTCGTACCCGGCATGTAGCCGGCAACAGATTTCGACCGTCGGGCAGTGGCCCGCCGGAGAAAACGCAGGCCCGGATGCGCCCGATCCGCCGTCCCGGCCCAACTGGAGGACTTCAATGCTTACCCGTAGCCTCATCATCCTCGGCACCGCGCTGATGGCCAGCACCGCCATGGCGCAGGACATCACCTCTTCGGTCGATTTCACCACCGACAAGGCCAACGACTTCCGCGGTCTCGCCTATGGCGCCGACGGCAAGATTTACGTCTCGGGCCACATCGGCAATCCCAGCGCCGAAACCAATCCGGCTTCGCACGTGATCGTCGGCCGCTTCAATGCCGATGGCACCCCGGATACCGGTTTCAGCGAAGATGGTTTTGCCGAAGTCGACCTGCCGGGCGGCACGATCGAGCAGTCGCTTGCCGTGGCTCCGCTCGCCAATGGCGATGTGGTTGCTGCGATCAATGCCACTGAGGAAGACGGCGGTATTTCCGTCTATCTCGTGCGCTTCGACGCGACCGGCAAGCAGGTGACCGGCGACGCATGGGGCGGCGAGACTGGCGCCCTCGAAGTCGTCTTCGGCTGGGCCAATGCGAACAATGACGCCTTCCCCGGCGTCGAAAACCCGCCGCAGGATACCGCCTGGGATCTCAAGGTCGACAATTCGAGCGGCGAAGAAAGGCTCATCGTCGCCGGCCACGGTTCAGCCGCCGAAGGCTCGGGCCGCACCGACGCCGACCGCTATGTGGTTCGCCTTCTGGCTTCCGATGGCTCGGTCGACGCCTCCTTCAATGGCGGCAAGCCCTTCACCTATCAGTCGGCCCAGACTTTTAACGAAGGCGGCCGCCGCGTTACCCTGGGTGCAGACGGTTCGATCATGAGTGCCGGCTACACCAACCTCGGCGAAGCACTGCGCAACCACGTCATCCTGATCCATCTCAATCCCGATGGCTCGCTCGACGAGAATTTTGGCGGCTTCGTCTCCCCGCAGTCCTCGGCTGAAGCCGTGGGCCTTGCCGCGACCCCCGGCATTGCCATCTTCAACCCGTTGGTGGCCGATGGCGGCTTTGCCGAAGGCTATGCCGCGGTGCAGCTTTCCGATGGCAGCTGGGTGACGACCGGCTATGGCGGCGCAACTGCCGAAGCAACGCCCTCAACCCTGGGCTTCAAGACCACCGAAGCGCCCGATCTCGTCGCGTTCCGCGTCAAGGGCAAGGAACTCGACACCACCTGGGGCAGCAATGGCTCGGCCGTAGTGCAGTCCGAGGGCCTGACGGGCCTCAAGTCGGCCGAAGAACGCGGACGTCTCCTCGTTGGCCTTCCCAATGACCGCACCCTCCATGTTGGCTACTTTGGCGGCATCCCGTCTGCCGTCGTGCTCGACAGCACCGGCAAGCTCGATACCACTGTGAGCGAAGACGGCATCCTTGCTTTGCCGAACGACACCGTGTCCGCCCAGTTCTTTGGCGCTGCCGTGTCGCCCGATGGCAAGCACGTGGCTCTCACCACCAACAACAATGCCGGTGGCGCGCGCCTCGTAATCCTCGACCTGCAGGAATAGGCCGATACAAATCTGATGGAATGGGCGGCCGTAACGGCCGCCCATTTCGTCTTTGGACGGAAGAAAAATGAAGATAGTTCAGAGCGCTGCCCTGATCGTCGCCGCCTTGCTGGCCTCCGCATTGCCGGGCCATGCGCAGGACACAGCTTCGCCCGCCCCGGCATCGCTCGCCGACACCATCGCGCTCGGAGAGCCGATCTATGTGCGCCGCTGCCAGGAATGCCACGGCGCAAAGGGGGGCGGCTTTGTCGGCCCGAAACTCTCCGGCAATCAGCGCCTCGCCAATGCCGAATTCGTCATCCGGCAGATCACCAATGGCAGCGCCGACATGCCCGCCTTTGGCAAGCGCCTGACTCCCGAGGAACTGCTGGCCGTTGGCACCTATGTCCGCAATTCCTGGGACAATAGCTACGGTGCTTTTGTGGAGTGAAGGTGGATTGGGCCCGCTCACCGTTGCGGTTACGTCAATCCCTCTTCGCCCGTGGCGAGGGGCGCTTCGGGGGCGCCCCTGCCTGATACTCGCCCGTCATTCGGCCGGCTGGGTCTTAAGCTGGTCAGCATTTCTGGACTTGCCCTCCCCGAGCGCGCCCTGCCCCAGCGCTACGATGATGGCACTAGCTGCGCCCGCCACTACCGAGACCCAGAAGCCATGCTGCGGGCCATAGGCGTCGACGAGCCAGCCGGCGGTGAATGATCCCAATGCCATGCCGATACCGATGCCGGTCATCACCCAGGTAACGCCTTCGGTGAGCATGGACTCCGGAACGCGCCGCTCGATCAGGCCGAATGCGGTGATGAAGGTTGGCGAAATCGCGACGCCGCTGATGAACACGGCAACCGCAAGCGCTGCCACCGAGCTCGTGGAAAACAGCAGCGGGATCGAGGTCACCGCCAGCACCCCGACGGCGATCATCAACTGGCGATGCAGAGCCATCTTTGGGTTGATCGCACCCAGCACAAGGCCAACCACGAATGACCCCACGGCATAGACGCCGATGACGAGGCTAGCAGCGCCGGCCTGTCCCAGGTCCTCGGTGATCGCCACCGCGCTGACCTCGGCAGTGGCGAACATGGCACCGACAAAGATCAAGGCCAGAGTGATGATCTGGACCGGGCGCAGGCTGATGGCCGAGCCCCGCGCCCTCCCGCCAACATGGGCCCGAACCTTTGGTTCGCTGCCGCGCTGCAGCAGGAAAGCCACTGTGCCCAAGGCAAGAAACGCCGTGCCGGCAACCATGCCTGCTTCCGGAAAGACCGACACGGACAAGGCCACGGAAACAGAGGCACCGGCGATGTAGACGAGTTCATCGGCGGAAGATTCGAAGGCAAAGGCGGTGTTGAGTTCGGGACGGTCACGGAAGAGTTCGCTCCAGCGGGCGCGGACCATGGCGGAAATGCTGGGCATGCTGGCCGCGAGAAGCGCCGACACGAAGAGCGTCCAGATCGGCCAGTTCTGGTTCGCCGCCAAAATCAGCGCGACGAAGGCGAGGACCGAAACCAGCATGGCCGGCGCCACCACGGCGGATTGTCCGTAGCGGTCAACCAGACGCGATATCTGCGGCGAGGCAAAGGCATTGGCGATCGCGAAGGTCGCCGAAACCGCGCCGGCGAGCCAATATTCGCCGTGGGTCTGGGACAGCATGGCGACGATCCCGATAGGCGCCATGGCCATGGGCATGCGCGCGACAAAGGCAGCGGCGGCAAATCCCTTGGCGCCGGGCGCCTGGAAGATCTGAGCATAGGGGTTGGACATTTCACCCATCCTTGATGAACTCTCGCAACGCTTATATACGTTACGTATGTGAAATGGATATTGGCATACATCTCGTATGTCAATCCAAATACGTTGCGTATGCGAATGGAGTGACATGGCCGGAAAATCGCGGAAGGAAACCATGGCCGAGACCCGCCAAAAGCTCCTGGCTGCGGGACGAAAGGCTTTTGGCACTATCGGCTATGCAGCGTCCTCCATGGACGACTTCACAGCGGAGGCCGGGCTCACCCGCGGCGCGCTCTATCACCATTTTGGTGACAAGGAGGGATTGCTCCGCGCAGTGATCGAAGAGATCGACGGCGAAATGTCGGAGCGCCTTCTCGCCATCTCGGTCAAGGCACCGACCCGATGGCAGGGGCTGGTCGATGAATGGATCGCCTATATCGAGATGGCGCTTGAGCCCGAAATTCAGCGCATCATGTTCCGAGACGGCCCTGCCGTGCTCGGCGACCTCTCGCAATGGCCCAATGCCAATGCCTGCATCATGGCACTCAAGAGCAATCTGGATGCCGTCAAGGCCGAAGGGCAGTTGATCGATCTCGATACGGAGGTCGCCGCCCGCCTGATCAATGGCGCGAGCACCCACGCAGCGACCTGGATCGCCGGTGCCGACGATCCCGAGGAAACCTCGAGGCGCGCGGTAACCGGGTTCCGGGCGCTGCTCGAAAGCCTGCGGGTACCAGCGACCGACCCGGAAGGGGCAGCGAAACCCAGGCGATAGCCGCCGGCCCTTCGGCAGCAGGATCGGCCTTCTGCCGTGCCGGAGAGACCTGCACCGCCCTCGATAGACAGCATCTTGCCATAGTCGTTATAACGTCATAACACTATTTCGTGCAGCGGTTTGGAGAAGCCGCTGGCATGAGGATGGGAGAACGACAATGAAAGCATGCAAGGGATGGCACCTGGCCACAATCGGCGCGCTGATGCTGGCCACGAGCGTGGGGACGCAGGCCGCCGAGATTTCGTTTCTGACGCATTGGGGTCCGGATACGGTGGCGCTGCTCGACGCCGCCATCGACAAATATGAAGCCGCCAATGCCGGCGACACCATCACCGTCCGCGCCGTGCCCTTCGGCGACCTGCTGACGACGCTGCGCACCTCGGGTGGCGGCGCCGGTGGCGCGACGATTGCCGGCATTTATGATGCATGGCTGCCGGATCTGGTGCGCGACAGCCTCGTCAGCGCCGCGCCGGAAGCCATTGCTGGCGACACCACAACCAATTGGCCGACTGGCGTCGTCAGCGCCGCCTCCGTCGGCGGTTCGCTCTATGGCATTCCCAACGAAATCGACGTCTATGCGCTCAACTACAACAAGCGCCTCTTCGAGGAAGCCGGCATTACCGAGGCCCCCAAAACCTGGGACGACTTCCTCGCCGCTGCCGAAAAGCTGACCGATGCCTCCAAGGGCCAGCAGGGCTTTGGCCTGATCAATTCCTGGGCCGCTGGCGTGCTGCATCCCTTTGCCTCGCTGCTGGTCTCCAATGGCGGCGACTTGATCGTCGATGGCAAGCCGGTGCTCGACAGCCAGGCGGCCAAGGAAACCTTTGAGCTTTACGAAAAGCTCATCACCTCGGGCTTTTCCGACCCCGCCATGGCGACCGCCGACGCCAATACCACCGGGCCCTTCCTCGACAATTTCGTCTCGGGCAAGACCGGCATGATCATCATGGCCAATTGGTGGGAATCCGCGCTCAAGGCCGGCATGGGCGATGCCTTTGCCGATATTGCTACCGCGCCCATTCCGGTCGGCCCCTCGGGCGACACGGCGCGCTCGATTTCCTATTCCTGGATGACCGTGGTCAACGCCCAGGCAGCGCCCGAAGAACAGGAAGCAGCGTGGAAATTCCTCTCCTGGCTCAATGGGCCGGATTCGGGCGAGAACGGCGCCTCGGCCATGGGCGATATCCTGATGTCCATGGGCATCCTACCCTCGCGGACGTCCGACGTTGCCGCCTTTGGCGACCGTCTTTCGAGCGACCCGTTCCTGCTCGGCTACACGGAGACCCTCTCCGACGCAAAACCCTTCCCGGTGGTTTTGGGTGGTCAGGAATTCTCCGAATCCCTGCAGCAGACGCTTGAAGCACTGCAGTTCGGCCAGGTGACCGCCGCCGATGCCCAGGCCAATGCCCAGGCTGACGCTACGGAAATCCTCGAACGCAACGCCAAGTAGTCATCCATTTGAGCGGGCGGGGCTGCTTGCCTCGCCCGCATTTTCTACGCAGGCAGATTTCTCGGATGACAGGCCGTCAGACCCGCTCGACCATAGGCATGCTCGCGCCCGCCACGGGGCTCATTGCCATTTTCGTCCTTGTGCCCATGGTGCTGACCATTGGCCTCTCATTCACGCGATGGTCGACGCAAACGGGCTTTGAAACCGCCAGCTTTGTGGGTCTTGCCAACTTTGCCGACCTCCTGGGACCGACGTCCATAGGCCGCGACTTCCGCGCCGCCTTCGGCAATACCGCGATCTATACCGCGCTCTCGGTGGCGCTGATCCTGCCGCTGTCCGTAATGCTTGGCCTTCTCGTGCACCAGACCTTTGCCCCCGGTGGCATCCTGCTGCGCACCGTACTCTTTTCCACCTATATGGTGCCGATGATCGCCGTGGCGCTCGTCTGGTCAAAGCTCTATTCGCCGACCGAAGGGCCGATCAACCAGATGCTCGGCTGGGTCGGCATTCCGCCGCAGACCTGGCTGTCCTCGCCAAGAACGGCGCTGGTCTCCATCGTCATCCTCAATGTCTGGCAGCAGGTGGGCTATTTCACCGTGCTCGCCGTCGCCGGCCTGACGCAAATTCCGCGCTCGCTTTATGAAGCCGCGCTTGTCGATGGCGCCTCGGCCTGGATGCAGTTCTGGAGGATAACACTGCCGCTGCTGCGCAATACCTTGCTGTTCTCGGCCGTCATCGCCGTCATCAATGCCGTGCAGGTGTTCGAACCCGTGGCGCTGATCACGCAGGGCGGGCCGGTCAATTCCACCAATGTCATGACCTATCATATCCGCCGCGTCGGCATCGAGCGCGCGCAGGGTGGCCTCGGCTCAGCCATGGCCGTTACGCTCATGCTGTCGCTGATCGTGGTCATCGTCCTCCTGTTCACCCTGCTGCGCGACCGGGGAGAACAACGATGAGCAGCATGCGACCCTATCGGCGTCATCCCCGGACCTGGCGGCGCGGCGCTTTGACCCTCGTCATCCTCGCCATTGCCGTGGCGGCCGCCTTCCCGCTGGTCTGGATGGTGCTATCGAGCCTCAAGACCCCCGAGGAAAGCATGCAGGTGCCGCCGGTCTGGTGGCCCGGCTCGCCCAATCTCAACGCTTTTGCCGAAGTCGCCGATGTCGTCAGCCTCGGGCGCTCCTTCGTCAATTCGGCTTTCATCGCCGTCGTGACCACCGTCGCCATTGTGGTGACCAGCCTCATGGCCGGCTATGCCTTTGCCAAATATCGCTTCAAGGGGCGCGACTGGCTCTTTGCCATTCTGATCGCCACCATGTTCCTACCGCCCATCGTGACGCTGATCCCGCTCTATCGGCTCACCGGCTATCTCGGGCTCAATGCCAATCTGCTTGGCGTGGTCGTGCCCAATCTCGCCAATGCTTTCGGCATTTTCCTCATGCGCCAATATATCAAGGGCGTGCCCGATGACCTCATCGATGCAGCGCGGGTGGATGGCGCTTCGGAGTTCCTGATCCTCTTCAAGATCGTCGCACCCTCCGTGCTGCCGGCCATTGCGGCGCTCACCCTCTTTGCCTTCGTCTATCATTGGAACAGCTATCTCTGGCCACTGACCGTGTTGCAGGGCAATACCGATCAATATCCCATTGTCATCTCGCTCAGCCGGCTCCTGAGCTACAATCGCGGCGCCATGAATACCGGCCTTGTGATGGCCGGGGCGACCCTGGCCGTGCTGCCGCCGGTTATCCTCTTCGTCTTCCTCCAGCGCTTTTTCGTCGATTCCATCGTCGCCACGGGGGTGAAGGGATGAGCACGGTTCTCGCCATCGATCTTGGCGGCACGCGCTGCCGCATCGGTCTTGCCGATAGTGTCGACCCGGCTGGAGTGAGGCTGGTCGAAAACGTCGCCGCCCCGCAATCGCGCGCCGATTTCCTCGATCTCGTTCGCGCCCTGCTGACGAAGCACAATGCCCGCGCCCTTGGCCTCGGCATTCCCGGCCTTGCCCAGAGCACGGTCTGCCGCTGGGTGCCGAACCTGCCTTATCTCGACGGGCTCGATCTCGCTCAAGCTCTGCCTGATATCTCCATCGGTCTCGGCAATGACGCGCAATTGAGCCTTCTCGGCGAAGTCCGTGGCGGCGCCGCGAAAGGGCTTTCCGACGCCGTGCTCCTCGCCATCGGCACAGGCATAGGCTCGGCCGTGCTCGCCTCGGGCACAATCATTGCCGGCCACGCCGGCGGCGCCTGTTCCTTCGGCTGGGCCACCGCTGATCTCGCCGACACTGGCGAAGATGTCAGCGGCTGGCTCGAACGTCAGGCTGCCGGAAGGGCGCTCGATCGGCTGGCACAAACAATCGGCCTGGGCAAAGGCCACGACCTCATCGCCGCCGCCCGCTCCGGCGATCCAGCGGCGCTGGCGCTGCTGGCCCGCCCCATGGACGCGCTAGGCACAGCAATTGGCTCGGCCGTCGCCCTGCTCGATCCTTCGGCAATCATCATCGCGGGCGGCGTCGCGGAAGCCTTTGACGTCATCGAACCAATGCTGCGCAAAACCGTCGACCGGCGGCTGCCGCCGCACCTGCGCGGTGTTGCCCTGTTGCCGGCCCAGCACGGCGCCCGGGCCGGGCTGGTCGGCGCAGCCTATGCCGGGGCCCTCGGCCCCAATTGGAGGAGGACATAATGAGCGACGAACCTGCGGGCCTGGTGCGCCCCGACCGGCGCCGTCCGGAACCACTGTGGCACCAGGCGGAAATGGCGCTACGCGACCTCATCGACCAGGGCGAATGGGCACCGGGGCTGCAAATCCCCAATGAGGATCGCCTCTGCGAAATGCTCGGCATTTCCCGCATTACCCTGCGCCACGCCCTGCGCAATCTCGAAGAGGCCGGCATGCTCCGCCGCGAGCATGGCCGCGGCACGTTCGTGCGCTCGGCCACCATGGTGGCCGGCGTCCGCGGCCTCACCAGCTTTACCGATGAAATGCAGACCCTTGCCGTTTCGCCGGGTACGCGCCTCCTCCTGGCGCAGGTCATTTCCGCAACCCGCGAGATTGCCGAAGCGCTCGAAATCGCCGAGGGCGACAGCGTCGTGCAACTCCGCCGCCTGCGTCTCGGCAATGGCCAGCCCATCGGCATCCAGACAACGCACCTGCCATCCGTGCGCGTACCCGGCCTCTTTGAGGCCGCCTCGGACGTAACCTCGCTCTATCGCTGGCTCAAGGACAATGCCGGCATTGTCCCGGTCAAGGCCAAGGAAGTCTATCGCGTCGGCGCCGTCGCTGCCGGCGATGCCGACGATCTCGAACTGCCGGTCGGCACCCCGGCCTTCGAGGTCGAGCGCATCACGTTCGACCAGCGCAGCCCCTTTGAATTTGCGGTCTCCACCATGCGTGCCGACCGCTACGAAATCCGCTCAACCCTTTACGTCTAGTTTGAAAGGCCAGACCCCATGTCCACTCTCTTCATTTCCAAGCTCGCGGCCATCGCCGAAAAGACTGCCGGCGAAAACGAAGCAGCATTCGAAGCCGCCTCCAAGGCCATGAGCGAGACCCTCGCCAATGGCGGCCTCGTGCATCTCTATGGCTCGGGCCACTCCGTGCTGCCCGTGCAGGAAACCTATCCGCGCTATGGCTCCTATCTCGGCTTCAACCCGCTGACCGACCCGCGCGTCATGTGGCACAATATTCTGGGCGCTGGCGGCGTGCGCGAACTGCTCTGGCTCGAACGCACCGAAAAGTATGCCGAAAAATTCCTCGATCATCAGCCGCTCAATCCCGGCGACACGATCGTCATCTTCGGCCATTCGGGCAGCAATGCCTCGGGCATCGACACCGCCCTCTATGCAAAGGAACGTGGCCTCACCGTGATCGCCATCACGGCCAAATCCAATGCCAGCAAGCCGGCCACCCATAGCTCCGGAAAACGCCTGCCGCATGCCTCCGACATCGTCATCGACACCGGCGCGCCGGTGGAAGACGCCATTGTCGACATCAAGGGCTGGAGCCGTCCGGTTTCGGGTTCGTCCACTGTCCTCGCCATGATCATGATGCATGAACTGGTGTCGCGCACGGCGCAAAAGCTGGCCGACAAGGGCATCGAACTGCCGGTCTTCGCTTCGCCCACCATTCCGGGCGTCACCCTGCACGATACCGACATTATCTATGGCCAGTACCGCGAAAAGATGATCGACGCGCAGTCCAAGCATCTGGCACAGTTCAAGAAGACCATGGCCAACGAGGGCTGACCGACGCCTTAGTCGCATAGAAAAGATCGGCACGAGCCCACTGCTCGTGCCGATCGTGCGTCAAAGCAGGCCAGAAAAGGCAGATACAGAAAAATCAAAATTTCGGGGAGCTGTGGCTGGGGTGCTAGGATTCGAACCTAGGAATGCCGGTACCAAAAACCGGTGCCTTACCACTTGGCGACACCCCAACTGGCGCGGTTCCTACACCGTTTGCCAAGGCCGTGCAACACGGCTTGTCGAGGCACTAAAATAGGCGTGGGAAAGTCGGTGGAGGCAAGCCAAATGCGTCTCTGCGCAGCCGACCAGCAGGAGCTTTGGCGGCGCAAGGCGCCGTTCAAGTTGCTAATTTCATTGGGAAGGTTTGGTAGCGAAGCCCAGATTCGAACTGGGGACACACGGATTATGATTCCGTTGCTCTAACCAACTGAGCTACTCCGCCCCAAGGGGCTCGACCTGCGTCGATGGCGCCTTACTAAGATCGAGGGGCCCGGTCTGTCAAGCACCGAGACCTTTCACTTATGATTTTTCCAACTGCTCCGTGTAACCGCAGATCGGAACATGTTCTGCATTAAACTTGGGGTCCGTCGCGCCCGTCCGAGGACGATTCATCTCCAATGATGTACCTTCCCGCCAAAGGCCGGATTGGGAGTCATACGCGATGAAAATATTGAGCGATTTGCTCCCGGGAACGCCGGTTTCCCTGATTGCCGAATTTACCGCCCTGCCGAACCGTGAAGACGCAATTGCCGAGCTCTTGGCTGACCTTGCGGTAAAGGTGCGCGCCGAGGCGGGCAATGTCGTCTTCGACTGCTATCGACGATTGGAAAACCCCGCGAAATTCGTGGTCTACGAAATCTACCGAGACAAGGCAGCGTTCGAAGTTCACATCGCAGCCAGCTATGGAGCCGAGTTCAACGCCAAGCTGGGAGAGCTGATCGTCGAACCCAACTCCATTCTGACGTTCCTTACGCCGCTCGGCGCAAGCTGAGACATCAAACGGCTTCTAGTCAGGCGCGGGCCGCTGGCGGAAGAGATTCGGACGTGACTTCTCGCTCTTGGCCTTTTCGGCGTCGCGAGCCCGCTCTTCCATTTCAACCGTTTCGTGCGGGCGACCATCTGGTCCCCGCCTGGTCATGGGTTGGTTCTGCTGGCTTTTCGGGTCGGATTTCATCGAGGTCACACCCGTGCGACGCCCAGCATAACCACGGCGAAAAGTATGGCGGCGCCACCTATCCACAATGCCAGGGCGAGCAGCGAAAAGCCTTCAATGAATTCAAGACCGGTTTTGTCATGCTCGTACATGAAAACACTCCTCCTCTTTACTCATAGAACGCGGCGGCCGAGAACGAGTTGCGGGGCCCCTAGAAGTACTAGGACATTTCGGAGAGACCGTTCAATAATCGACACCAGTGCGTTGCAATTGTATCGCTATGAACGACTGGCGGCGTCGCTTACATTCCTACTCGAACACGGCGGAAGACGCCGCGATATTGGGAGTTTTGGAAATGACCCTGGAACTTGGCGGCATCCACCATCTGACGGCCGTGACTGCAGATGCACCGCGCAATCTCAAATTCTACACCGAAACCTTGGGCATGCGCCTCATCAAGAAGACGGTGAACCAGGACGACACGTCGGCCTATCACCTCTTTTACGGTGACGGCGTCGCTTCGCCCGGTGCCGACCTGACCTTCTTCGATTTCCCCACCATGCGCGAACAGCGTGGCAATCACACGGTTGGCCGCACGGGTCTGCGCGTCGATAGCGAGGAAACGCTGCAGTGGTGGAAGGAGCATCTCGAGGCCAACAAGGTTTCAACCAGCGGCATCAAGGAACGCTTCGGGCATGTCTCGATGGACTTTGAGGATTTTGAAGGCCAGCGCTTCCGGTTTGTCGTCGACGGCCGCAACAAGGTGATCCCCTGGGCCAAGTCGCCGGTGCCGGCAGACAAGCAGATTGTCGGCCTTGGCCCGATCACCCTGTCTGTGCCCAAGCTCGAGCCGACCGACGCCATGCTGACCCGCGTGATGAACATGCGGCAGGTGCGGCACTATCCGGCCCGTGAACGCGGCGCCGAAACCTTCGTCTATGAAATGGGTCCGGGCGGCCCGGCCGCGGAACTGCATGTCTCGGTCGATCCGAGCCTGCCGCGGGCTCGCCCCGGTGCCGGTGGCGTCCACCACGTCGCCTTCCGCACGCCGGACGAGAATAGCCTGCGCGAATGGATCGAACGGGTGAACAGTTTTGGCATTCGCTCCTCGGGAGAGGTGGAACGGTTCTACTTCACCTCACTCTACTTCAGGGAGCCGAATGGGGTTCTGTTCGAAATCGCTACCGACGTTCCCGGCTTTGCCGCCGACGAGCCGATGGAAACGCTGGGCGAAAGCCTGTCGCTGCCGCCGTTCCTCGAAAGCCAGCGGGCCCAGATCGAGGCTGGTTTGAAGCCTCTGGTCTAAAGCCGAACTCAGAGGGCCGCCCGGTGTCGCCGGGCGGCCTTCTTTGATTCAGCGGGTGGCGTCGGGTTCGAGCAAGGCGGCGTCCTGAACGAGGCGGATGAACTCGGCGCGGTAGCCACCCTCGTCTTCGCCGCGGCCGGCTTTGGCGAGGGCTTCGATCTCGGCCCAGGTCATGTCCGTGCCATAGACGCTGTCTTTCAGCTTCTGGCCGAAGGCGGCGACGGCGGTGGCGAACTGGGCGTCACTGCCGGCAAGGGTGATATCGTCATAGACGACCTCGGGGGTGACGGGCTGTTCCATAAGCTGGCTGACGCTTTCGCCGGGCAGCTTGTAGCGCATCTTGAGGAAGGCGATTTCTTCGTTGCCGCCAGTGGTGGCCGTGTCGCTGCCATAGCGCAGGGAATCGACCTGACCGGCGCCGACTGGGGTGATTTCATAAAGCGCGGTGACCGTGTGGCCTGCGCCGACATCGCCGGCATCCACCGCGTCATTGTTGAAATCCTCGCGTTCGAGGTGGCGAGTTTCGTAGCCGATGAGGCGATATTCCGACACGAGGGCCGGGTTGAATTCGACCTGGATTTTGACGTCCTGGGCAATGGTGTGGAGCGTGCCGCCCACTTCCTCGACCAACACCTTCTTGGCTTCGGCGAAGTTGGAAATGTAGCTGGCATTGCCGTTGCCGTTCTGGGCCAGCGCCTGCATGGTCGCATCGTCGAGATTGCCGCGGCCGAAGCCGAGCACCGAGAGGCTGATGCCGGACTGGCGCTTCTTGGCGATGAACTGTTTTAGCGCATCGGGATCATCGATACCGACATTGAAGTCACCATCGGTGGCGAGGATGACGCGATTGGTACCGTTCGTCTTGCCCTCTTCGGCGAGGCGATAGGCGAGTTCGATGCCGTCGGCGCCGGCCGTCGAGCCCCCTGCCCCGAGTTCGTCGAGACCCGAAAGGATCTTTGCCTTTTCGCTGGCGGCGGTCGGTTCGAGCACCACGCCTGCCGAACCGGCATAGGCGACGATGGAGACCGTGTCCTTTTCCGAAAGCTGATCGAGCAGCAGCGCGAAGGAGCGTTTCAGCAGCGGCAGCTTGTCGGGCTCGTCCATCGAACCGGAGGTGTCGATGAGGAAGACGAGATTGCTCGGCGCAATGGCTTCGGCGGGCGGTTCATAGCCGCGGATGCCGATGGACAGAATCTGAGTCTTGTCGTTCCACGGCGTCGGGAAGACCCTTAGCGTCGGCTGGAACGGCACCTCGGCGCTGGGCGCGGCCGGGTAGTCATAGGGGAAATAGTTGATCAGCTCCTCGATGCGCACGGCATCGGGCTCGGGGACATAGCCGTCTTCGAGCATGCGGCGGGCATAGGAGTAGCTCGCCGTGTCGACATCGATGGAGAAGGTCGAGACCGGGTCTTCGGCGGCGACCTTCAGGCGCTGTTCGTCAAAGCTGGTGAATTCATCGCCACTCGGGAGTGGCGCCATACGGCCGGCTTCGTCGGCAAAGACGCTCTGCTTGGCGAGGCCACCGACAGGTGCGCCGCCATAAGCTTCGGTCTGGACGGCGGACAGCGAGGGCGAGATCGCCGGAGCGGGCATACTCTGCGGAGCAACCATGCGCATGTCCGGGGCGGCTTCGCTTTCGAGCAGCATGGGTTCGGGCGCCGCCAAGGCATCGCTATCGGCTGCGGCGTCGGCGGATCCCTGCTGCACGGCGATGTCGGCCACCTCTTCGCGGGCGGGCGGTGGCACCGGCTCGGCGGCGGGCGCCGTGATCTGCGGGCGCGGCGGCGCCTGGACCGAGGTCATCGCGGTCGTGGAATAGAGCTGGTAGCCGAGCGGCAGGAGCAGCAGGGCCACGGCGGTCGTGCCGAGCGGAATGCGGATGTCCATGATCGAAAGTCCCTTCAGGATTTCTTTGATGGACATGTGACGGCGGCCGCGATCCGATCCTTGGGTCGAGGTCGCGTTTTTTTTGGTTTCGGCCTCGGCATAGGCGGCGCGTGCGGCGGCAAGCGCGGCGGCCTTGGCAGAGGCACGCGGCGGCGGCACGGGCGACTGGCCCAAATTTTCGAACGGATCGGGGCGGTGATCGGTCATAGGAGCCCCCTCAATGTCTTGCGGGCTTCGTGAACGTGGAAAGAAACGGTGGCCTCCTTGATCCCCATGATCTCGGCGGCCTGGCAGTGGCTCATTTCTTCGGCATAAACGAGCAGCACGGCATCGCGCTGCTTTTCGGGAAGGTTTCGGACGGCGGCCCAAAGCTGGCTGCTGGTCGTCGCGTCTTCCTGGTTTGGCGCTTCTTCGGTCGGCGCGATCTCGGCATAGGCGTCGACATGCGCGCCGCGGCGGCGGCCGGCACGCTGCCAGTCGCGCACCATATTGAGCGTGATGCGATAGACCCAGCTCGAAAAAGCGCTGCGTCCATCGAAAGATTGCAGCGCCGCCCCGAGGCGTACGCAGACATCCTGGGCTATGTCTTCAGCGTCATGCGCATTGCCGCACCAGCGCCAGGCAGTGCGATAAATCCGGTCGTATTGATCCTCGATCAATTCGGCAAAGGCCTCGGCATCGCCATTCTGGGCGCGCCGAACCAGCGCCTCGGTGAAGGCGGCCATTGGATCGGGTATGGATGCGGCAGTCAGTCCCACCAATCGTGCCTGCACAGAAAGCCTCTTTGCAGCTAGTTTAGTCGTAAGACGCCGGTACCGCCGCAATCCTTTGGTCGTCGCCGAAATTTTTCTGTATGGAGACGAGCATGTCCGAAAGCCCCTTCAAGCTGAACCGCACGCGCATCTTCATCCTCGCCATGGGCGCGGTCGTAGTGCTGATTGCCATATCGATGATGATGGGCGGGCTAGGGCAGTATCAGGCGCTGCGGGAAGCGGCCAATGCGGCGAAGGAGCCGACTACGGAGCAGGTGGCGCAGTAACGCGCCGGATGAGGGGGGCGGCGCGAGCTGAGAGCACCCCCTCACCGACTCGGCTGCGCCGAGCCACCTCTCCCCGAGGGGGAGAGGAATAAGACAGACTAAGCCACCAAAGCCTGCGGCACGGCTTCGGCGATAAACCCACCGCCCAGCACTTCCGCTGTTTGGCTGTCGTCGGCGTAGAAGACGCAGGCCTGGCCGGGCGAAATGCCGTATTCGCCAGTGACGAGCGTCACAAAGACCTCGCCGCCCTGCATCTGGATGACGGCGGGCTGCGGGCCGCGGGTCGAGCGGACTTTTACTTCAACCGGGGCGCCATTGCCGGCGCTGGCTTCGGCGAGGGGGATTGCACCAAGCCAATTGACGTCGCGGAGGCGCACCGTGTGCGTCTTGAGCGCTTCGCGCGGGCCGACGATGACGCGGCCGGCGCGATGGTCGAGCTTGACCACATAGAGCGGTTCGCCAGCAGCGACGCCGAGGCCTTTACGCTGGCCGATGGTGTAATTGACGATGCCTTCATGCGTGCCGAGCACGCGACCGTCGAGATGCACGATCTCGCCCTGGGCCAGCGCCTCGGGATGCATCTTGCGGATGATATCGGCATACTTGCCCTGCGGCACGAAGCAGATGTCCTGGCTGTCGTGCTTTTCCGCGATTTCGAGGCCGAACTCGCGGGCAAGCTCACGAACGGCGGGCTTGCTCAGGCCGCCGAGTGGGAAGCGCAGAAAATCGAGCTGCTGCTGGGTGGTCGCGAAGAGAAAATAGGTCTGGTCCCTGTCGCTGTCGACCGGGCGGAAAAGCTGGCGACGACCGTCTTCGAGAAGACGCGTCTGCACATAGTGGCCGGTGGCGAGGACGTCGGCACCGAGGTCGCGGGCGACGGTCATCAGGTCGACGAATTTTACCGACTGGTTGCAGGCAATGCAGGGCACCGGGGTTTCGCCCTGCTGATAGGCATTGGCGAAAGGCTCGATCACCGAGGCTTTGAAGCGCTCTTCATAGTCGAGCACATAATGGGGAATACCGAGCTTGGCAGCGACGCGGCGGGCGTCGTGAATGTCCTGGCCGGCGCAGCATGCGCCCTTCCGATGCGTGGCTTCACCGTGATCGTAAAGCTGCAGGGTGACGCCAATGACTTCATAGCCCTCTCGGGCGAGTACACCGGCAACGACGGAGGAGTCGACGCCCCCGGACATGGCGACAACAACGCGCGTGTCCTCGGGACGCTTGGCGATATCAAGCGAATTCAACATGTCTTTCCAATCCGGATGGGTTCAAGGGCCAACGGATAAGTGTGAGGCCGCGTCATACCGCCATTGCGCAATTCTGGCAATTGCCCCGCCCGGCAGGAATTGCCGGGTTGAGGGCGAAACTGACCCAAAGAGCATTGGCGATCAGACGGACGGCGTGGAGGCAGGCAGGGCGAGTGGCTCCTTAGAAGACTGAAAACAAAGGCATTTCAAAGAGTGGAGGCGAGTTGGCAAGGCTCTTGCTTTGTCCGTCAGGAGTTCTTTCGTGTTCGAAGAGGCGCAATCGTGGCTTCACAACTGGCAAATCTTTTGGTCTCGGCTATCGGCTCCGCCGCAAAGCCGATGCAGCCGCCCGTCAAATCCAACAATGACGACCAGTTCGCGCGCCTTCTCGACGCTCCGGCGACCCCGCCCAAGCGCAATGATGCGCCGGCAGCGCCAAGCAGTGATGCCCAGCCGGCACCGGCCGAGGCTGCGCCCGCCGATAAGCCCGAGACCACGGAAGCCGCTGCAGCGGCTGCGCCGGCCGACGAAAACACCGACAAGGAAGCCGGCGACGAAACCAGCACCACATCGCTGGCCGACTCGCTGCTGGCGGCGCTTGCCGCGCTCGGCCTGACGACCGAAGGCGCGACGGATGGCGAAGCGGGCGAAGGCGATCTTGTCGACCCGGCTGCACTTGAAGATATCAAGGACGCGATCGGCGAACTTTCGCAATTGTTGGGCATGGACGTCGCAACGCTCATGCAGCAGTTGGCCGCGCTCGCCAAGAATGTTGCTGCCGAGGGCGGCGGGGAGGCCGAACTGACGGCCAAGCTCAATGGCTGGCTGGGCGAGCGCCTCCGCGCGGCCGGGCTGACGCTTGACGCCAATGCCGAGGCAAGCCTTGCCAAGCTGATGGACGGGCTCGGCGACTTCGCCAAGGCCATTCCGGCGGAACCGGAGCTGGCTTCGGCCCAGCTCAAGATGCCCGAGCCGGTACTGGCGGCAAAGACCGCAGCCACCGAGCCGAAGCTGGAAGTGAGCGAACCCGAGCTCAAGGTCGAGCCGGAAAGCCTCGAGCGCAAGGCCGAGACCAAATCGGCCGAGCCGGCGGAAGCCAACCAGAACAAGGGCCCGAACAACCAGGCCCAGGCGGCCCGCCCCAATGGCGGCCAGGACAATAATCTCAATCTGACCCCGACCGCGCCCGCCGCGGCGCAGGCCGATGCCCCCCAGCAGCTCGATGCTGCAACGACGCCGCGCGTGGTGCAGACCGGCTACCAGACGAGCCAGCAGCAATTGAACCTGCCGCAGATCGCCTTCGAGCTGTCGCGCCAGGTGACGGATGGCAATACCCGCTTCCAGATCCGGCTCGATCCGGCAGAACTGGGGCGTATCGACGTCAAGCTCGACATCGACAGCAATGGCCAGGTGCATGCGCGGCTGACAGTCGAAAAGGCCGAAACGCTCGACCTGATGCAGCGCGACCAGCGCGCGCTGGAAAAAGCGCTGCAGCAGGCCGGTCTCGATCAGAGCAAAACCAATCTCGAATTCTCGCTCAAGCAAAACCCGTTTGCCGGTGATCAGAACCAGCGTTCGGGCGATGAGCGAAGCGGGTCGGGCCAGGGCCAGGATAGCCAAGAGGAGACAGAAGTCTCCGCCCCCGCCATCACCCTTTATCGCGGCGCGCTCCAGGCGAGCGGCCTCAATATCCTGGCATAAGGACGTTTCACCATGGTCGACGGCGTTTCCGGTTCGTCCTCAGCAAATAACAGCTCGCTCGCCGGCTCCCGCCAGACGATCGCGCAGAATTTCGACACTTTCCTGTCGATCCTGACCACGCAGCTCAAGAACCAGAACCCGCTCGACCCGCTGGATACCAATCAGTTCACCCAGCAACTCGTGCAGTTCACCGGCGTCGAGCAGCAGCTCAAGACCAATACTTTCCTTGAAAGCCTGCTCGCTTCGACCCAGACGGCCGGCCGCATGGACGCGGTGGGCTATATCGGCAAGCAGGTGACGATCACCGGCAAGACCACGCAGCTGAGCGGCACCCATGCCATGTGGGGTTATAAGGCCGAGGCGAACGTCGCCAATGCCAATATCACGATCAAGAACGCTTCGGGCGACGTGGTCTATACGCAAAACGGCTCGCTCAACATGGGCGACGGCGTCTTCACCTGGGATGGCATCTCTACCGACGGCCAGCCGCAGCCTGATGGCCTCTATACAATGACTATCGAAGGCACGAACCTGTCGGGCAAGGCGGTCAAGGTCACGACTTCCGCCATCGGCATTGTCAGCGCCGTCGACTTCTCGAGCGGCCAGCCCATGGTCACCGTCGGCGCCGCAAAGGTACCGCTGAGCGATGTTTCGGAAGTCCGCATTCCCGAAGCGCCATCGACCGGCGACGGCGATACCGACGCATAGTAGGGAAATGCGCGGCGGGTGACGGCGCGGCAACTGCCTCCGCCCGTCACCACATGAAGTCCCCATGACGGATCAATTGATTGATTTTCCGTCGTATTCTTAACCGGTTGTAAGTTTCCCTTTAGCGGTATCTTAAGGTCACCGTCCTACTCTCTTGGTCATATGGTCAGGTTGAGTAGAGAGTAAAATGACCGTACAGATGCGTCCTCGCGTAAAGTACGTTATCGGTCCGGACGGCAGCCCGCTCACCATTGCGGATCTGCCTCCCGCCAATACCCGTCGTTGGGTAATTCGCCGCAAGGCAGAAGTCGTTGCCGCGGTGCGTGGCGGCCTTCTGAGCCTCGAAGAGGCTTGTGAACGCTACACGCTCAGCGTCGACGAATTTCTCAACTGGCAGGCTGCCATCGACAAGCATGGCCTTGCCGGATTGCGGACAACCTGGATTCAGCACTACCGCGAAGGCTGAGTTTCGGGTCAGGACTAATGCGTAGCCCCCACGGCCCGAGGCCCTGGGGGTTTTGCGCGTTTTGGGGTGAGTACCCTGGCTAAGGACCCAAGTGTTTTCCACCCTCACCCCGTCATCCCCGCGAAAAAGCGGAAGTCCGCTTTTCACGGCGAAAGCGGGAATCTCGTTTCAAAACAGGGATTCCCGCTTTCGCGGGAATGACACTGTGGGTTGGGTGACCCTGAGCGCAAAAAAGCCCAAAAACTAGACCATATCGTCGGGCATCCAGCGGGCGCCGGCGGGGCGCTGCTTCAGGCGCTCGTAATAGGCCTGCGCATGCGGCATGGGCTTGTGGTCGAACGGCACGATGAACCAGCGATGGATCGAGAGGCCGAGGACGATATCGGCAATGGAAAAATCGTCGCCGGCAATGAAGGGCCTGCCTCGCGCCAGTTCGGCCTCGAGAATATCCATCTTGGCTGTCCAGCGCGCGGTTGATTCGGCAATTTTTGCCGGGTCGTCATAGCCGGGTGTTTTGCGCACCAGCGCATGCAGGGCATACATCCAGGGCGGATTGAGTTCGGTCGCCTGCCAGCTCATCCATTGCAAGGCCCGCGCGAGCGCGTGATGTTCGGAAAACAGCAGTCCGCCGCGGGTATGGGCGAGATAGGTGATGACCGCATTGCTCTCCCAGAGCACGAACCCATCGTCGTCCACAAAGACCGGTACGCTGCCATTGGGGTTAAGGGCCAGGTATTCCGGCACTTTGGGGTCGCGCAGCGGCAGGCCCCAATCCTCGCGTTCATAGGAAATCCCCAATTCGTCCAGTGCCCACAATACCTTGCGCACATTGATCGAGGTTACGCGGCCGAGCACCCGAACCATTTTTAACTCCAGAATCGACTAGGCAGTTTTTGCCTGATTTTTCGAATTGGTTCGAGTGGTTAAGAGATTGTTTACCATCTGATGGGTAATTTTTGCCCAGCGGTCGACGGGGGCTCCGACGATTGCACTTGACCAAACTCGAGTGGCAGCGTGGAAAGTCTAACTACTCTCATCAACCGCATCGGCATGCCGCGCATCGCCGCCATGGCGACGGTGGCCGTCCTGATCATGGGCTTCTTCGTCTTCCTGATGATGCGGGCCCAGACGCCGAACCTGTCCCCGCTCTATAGCGGGCTCAGCCTCGAAGACTCTTCGGCCATCATCTCCCAGCTCGAAACGGCCAATGTGCCCTACGAACTGCGCGGCGACGGCGACACCATTCTCGTGCCGCGCGACCAGATCACGACGCTGCGCATGAACCTTGCCGGCGAGGGCCTGCCCACGCGCGGCCAGGTCGGCTACGAAATCTTCGACCAGCAATCGACGCTCGGTGCCACGAGCTTTGTCCAGAACATCAATAATGTTCGCGCCCTCGAAGGCGAACTGGCCCGCACTATTTCCTCGCTCTCGCGCATCAAGGGCGCGCGTGTTCACCTCGTCCTGCCCGAGCGCGAACTTTTCCGCCGCGAGCGCAAGGACCCCTCGGCCTCCATCGTTCTTTCCGTGCGCGGCGCGCTCTCGAACGGGGAAATCCGCGCCATCCAGCACCTCGTGGCTTCAGCCATCGAGGGCCTGAGCCCCCAGCGCGTGTCGATCGTCGATGATGCCGGCAATCTTCTTGCCTCCGGAACCGAAGACGATGGTCTCGGCGCCATGTCGGGCCAGGCCGAAGAGCGTTCGCTCGCCTTTGAAAACCGCATCCGCACCCGTGTCGAGGACATGCTGGCCAATGTGGTCGGCGCCGGCCGGGCCCGCGTCGAAATCTCGGCCGAGATGGATTTCAACCGCTCGACCGTGACCGAAGAAACCTTCGACCCCGAAGGTCAGGTCGTCCGTTCGACCCAGACCCGCGAAGCCCAGAACCAGTCCGGCGCTGCTGCGGGCCAAGTGACCGTGGCCAACGAACTGCCGGGCGCCAGCGGCAATGGCGCCAGCAATGGCAATACCGAGCAGGGCAATTCGACCGAGGAAGTCGTCAACTACGAGATTTCCAAGAAAACCCAGACGGCCGTGACCGAAGCCGGCGCCCTCAAGCGCCTGTCGGTGGCTGTGGTTGTCGACGGCACCTATGCCGACGATGGCGCCGGCAACATGACCTATACCGCCCGTTCCGCCGACGAGATCGCCCAGATCCTGACGCTGGTTCGCTCGGCCGTCGGCTACTCGGCCGAACGCGGCGACACGGTTGAAGTCGTCAACATGCAGTTTGCCGAACGTCCGGAACTGGCGCCGCCCGGCACCGACCAGCAGGGTGGCCTTCTCGACTTCACCCGCGACGACCTGATGAACGGCGCGGAAATGGCCGTGACCCTGCTGATCGCGCTGGCCCTCCTGTTCTTCGTGCTGCGTCCGCTGCTGAAGAAGGTGATCAGCCCCGAACCCGAGCCGCTGGCTTTGCCGGCCGCCGTGGAACTGGGCCAGGGCACGACGCTCGACGCGGAAGGCAATGTCATCACCTCGATCGGCGAACCGATGAGCGACGCGGCCCGCGCGGCGCTTGCCAACCACGACTGGATCGAAGACGCCAAGGCCCTCGGCGAGCAGCAGCTTCAGCAGCTGAAGTCCGTCGGGTCCCTGGTCGAAGAAAACCCCAAGCAGGCAGCGCTGATCGTGCGCGGCTGGCTCTCCAACGCAGCGTGATCTGACATGGCCCTAGTCGCTCAAGCCGTTGAAACCCCGGAAGCCCGCTCTGGCGGCCCCCAGCTCAAGATCGGCGGTGCCTCGAACTATCGCGCCCTCAAGGGCGACGAGAAGGCCGCGGCCCTGATGCTGGCGCTCGGCCCCGATCACGGCAAGCCGATCTTTGAAGAACTCGACGAACACGAGATCAAGACGCTCTCGCGCGCCATGGTCAAACTGGGCCCGATCACCCCGGCCATGCTCGACGAGCTGATGGCCGAATTTGTCACCAACATTGCCTCGAACGGCAATGTGGCGGGCAATTCGGACTCGACCGAACGCCTCCTCCTGAGCTTCCTGCCCCAGGATCGCGTCGATGCGATCATGGAAGAAATCCGTGGTCCGGCCGGTCGCAACATGTGGGAAAAGCTCTCCAACGTTCAGGCCGACGTTCTCGCCGCTTACCTCAAGAACGAATATCCGCAGACCGTGGCTGTGATCCTCTCCAAGATCGCGCCGGAACACGCTTCCGACGTGCTCGCTTCGCTGCCCGAGGAACTGGCCATGGAAGTCGTCCAGCGCATGCTCGGCCTCGACGTGGTGCAGAAGGACATTCTCGAAAAGGTCGAGCAGACGCTGCGCACCGAATTCATCTCGACGCTCAATACCTCCAAGCGCCGCGACAGCCATGAACTGATGGCTGAAATCTTCAACACCTTCGATCGCCAGACCGAAGCGCGCTTCATCACGAGCCTTGAAGAAAAGAGCCGCGAAGATGCCGAGCGCATCAAGTCGCTCATGTTCACCTTCGAGGATCTGGCCAAGCTTGACATGTCGGCGATCCAGACCCTGCTCTCTCGCGTCGACAAGCGCGAACTGGCGCTCTGCCTCAAGGGCGCCAACGACGAGATCAAGGATTTCTTCCTGAAAAACATGTCGAGCCGTGCGGCCAAGCTGATGCAGGACGACATGATGGCCATGGGCCCGGTGCGTCTCAAAGACGTGGACGAAGCCCAGGCCCGCATGGTGTCGGTTGCCAAGGACCTTGCAGCGAAGGGGGAAATCCTCATCGTCAAGTCCAAGGGCGACGACCAGATGATCGGTTGACGCCATGGCCGCCCTTGCCCGTTTCACCTTCGATCTCGATCTGGCCGACCACCCGGTCCTGCCCCAGAGCATCATGCCCGAACTGCCGCCCGAGCCTGTCGGCATCGCCGAGGAAGTCGTCGAGCGTCTGGTGCGCGAAGCGCGCGAAGAAGGCTATGCCGAGGGTCTTGTGGCGGGCGAAAGCAACGCCACCTCGATGTCGAGCCAGACCATCGCTGCCGCGGCAGGAACCCTGGCAGCCCATGCCGCAAGCATGACCGCGGCGCTCGATGAGGCACGCGCCGAAAGCCACAAGGAAGCCGTGGGCCTTGCCGTCAGCGTCGGCCGGAAGCTCGCTTTCCATCTCGTCGGCCGCGAGCCGACTGCGGAACTCGAAGCGTTGATCGCCGAATGCATGCCCAGCCTTACCGGCGTACCGCATCTGGTGATCCGCTGCCACGAAGACCTGGCCGACCAGATCCGCGACATCGCGACTGCCCAGATCGCTACCTCGGGCTATGCCGGCCGCCTGGTGGTCATGGGCGAACCCGACATCCGCCTTGGCGACGGCCGGCTCGAATGGGTCGATGGCGGCCTTATCAGAGACGCCGACGGGCTCGACGCCGAGATCGATGAGACAATTGCCGCCTACCTCGCCGCCAAGGCGAACAAGGCTGGATCACATATAGCCAAGGAGAGCGGTGAATGAACCCGACCGATCCTCAGACCGACGCCGCTGAAATGGAAGACTTTGGCGCGGGCGACATGCCCAGCCCCGGGTCCGATAACCGCGCCGAGGCCTATGTCGAGCGTACCGCTGACGACCTCGAAGCCGTGTTCGACGTGCCCGTGCGGGTATCGGTCGTGCTCGGCCGCACCAAGATGCCGGTCGCGAGCCTCTTGAAGCTTAATACCGGCACTGTGGTCGAACTCGACCGCCAGGTCGGTGAAGCCGTCGAAATCTACGTCAACGACCGCCTCGTGGCGCGTGGCGAAATCGTGCTGGTGGAAAACAGGCTCGGCGTCACCATGACCGAGATCATCAAGCCCCAATAAGAAGAACGGGAGTGACTGCTATGCGTCTCCTCATCGTCGGAGCCCTCGAAGGTCAACTGAGCCAGGCCACCAAAATGGCCATGGATGGCGGCGCCAAGGTCGCTCACGCCCCCGGTATCGACATCGCCATGGCCGCGCTTCGCACGGGCCGCGGCGCCGACCTGCTGCTTGTCGACGTGATGATGGACATTGCCGGCCTCATCGCCGCTCTCGAAGCCGAACGCATCGCCATTCCCGTCGTCGCCTGCGGCGTCGAGACCAATGCCGCCGCCGCCGTCAACGCCATCCGCGCCGGCGCCAAGGAATATATCCCCCTGCCCCCCGACGCGACGCTGATCGCCGCCGTCATCCAGGCCGTCTCGCGCGACAGCGAAGACTTCCTGTTCCGCGATCCGGCCATGCAGCGCGTCGTCAAAATGGCCGAGCAGGTCGCGGCCTCCGAGGCCTCCATCCTGATCACCGGCGAAAGCGGCACCGGCAAGGAAGTCGTCGCCCGTTTCGTGCATTCGCGCTCCAAGCGCGCCAACAAGCCCTTCATCTCGGTCAACTGCGCCGCTATTCCCGAAGCCCTGCTGGAATCGGAACTCTTCGGCCACGAGAAGGGTGCCTTCACCGGCGCCATCGCCCGCCGGGTGGGAAAATTCGAGGAAGCGTCAGGCGGCACCCTGCTGCTCGACGAAATTTCGGAAATGGATGTACGCCTGCAGGCAAAGCTGCTGCGCGCCATCCAGGAACGCGTCATCGACCGCGTTGGCGGCACCAAGCCCGTACCGGTCGATATCCGCATTCTCGCCACCTCGAACCGCAACCTGACGGAAGCGGTGCGCGAAGGCTCGTTCCGCGAAGATCTGCTGTTCCGCCTCAACGTCGTAAACCTCAAGCTCCCGGCCCTGCGCGAGCGCCCCGGCGACATCGTGGCCCTGGCCGATCACTTCGTGGCCAAATATGCCAAGGCCAATGGCCTGCCCAAGCGCGAGCTTTCCGAGGATGCCCGCACTGCCCTGCTCCACGCGCCCTGGCCGGGCAACGTCCGTGAACTCGAAAACACGCTGCATCGCGCGGTGCTTCTCGCCACCGGCACCATGATCGGTTCGGAAGCCATCGTGCTGCCCGACGGCATGGGCCTCAACGAAGCCGCCCGCGCAAATTCGCCGGCTCACCTGCTGGCTGAAACCGCCGAAGCCATGTCCCGTGCCCTTGTCGGCCGGACCGTGGCCGATGTGGAGCGCGAGCTGATCCTCGATACCCTCGACCACACCTGGGGCAACCGCACCCATGCGGCCAATATCCTCGGCATTTCGATCCGCACGCTGCGCAACAAGCTCAATCAATATTCCGACGAAGGGCTCGCCATTCCCGAGCCCGGCGAACGGCGGAACGTGGCTTGAGCGCCCGCCTCGATCCCCGCGACCTCTCTTCCCCTTCTCCCATCCTGGGAGAGGGGTTTTCGACTTTGGCCTGAGGCCATAGGACCGGCACGATGACCGATATTTCTTCTTCGCCTTCCCGCTTCGCGTTCAAGCTACCCACGCCCAAATCGGTGATGGACCTGCTGCGTTCGGGCGACATCGCACTCGCCACCGGTGTGATGGGGCTGATCGTCATCCTGATCGTGCCGCTGCCGGCACTGCTGGTCGACGGACTTCTCGCCATCTCGATCGTCTTCTCGGTGATGATCCTGATGACGGCGCTGTTTATTCAGAAGCCGCTGGAATTCTCGTCCTTTCCCACTGTGTTGCTCATCGCCACCATGCTGCGGCTTGGCCTCAACTTGGCGACCACCCGTCTCATCCTCTCGGAAGGCCATAACGGCACCCACGCTGCCGGCCACGTCATCGAGGCCTTCGGCAATTTCGTGACGCGCGGCAACTTCATCATTGGTATCGTGATCTTCATCATCCTCGTGATCGTGAACTTCATCGTCATCACCAAGGGTTCCGGCCGTATCGCCGAAGTCGCGGCGCGCTTCAGCTTGGACGCCATGCCCGGCAAGCAGATGGCCATCGACGCCGACCTTTCGGCAGGCCTGATCGACGAAGACACCGCCAAGAAGCGCCGTGCGGAACTGGAAGGCGAAAGCGCCTTCTTCGGTAACATGGACGGTGCCTCCAAATTCGTGCGCGGCGACGCCATTGCCGGCTTGATCATCACCTTCATCAACGTCTCGGCCGGTATCGCCATCGGCGTGATGCAGGAAGGCCTGACGATCCAGGAAGCAGGCAACGTCTATACGCTCCTGACCATCGGCGACGGCCTTGTCAGCCAGATCCCGGCGCTGATCGTGTCGACCGCAGCCGGTATCCTCGTTTCCAAGTCGGGTGTTGCTGGCGCTGCCGACAAGGCTCTGACCGCCCAGTTTGGTGGTTACCCCAAGGCCCTGGGCATGGCATCGGCCGTGATGGCCGCCCTTGCCCTGCTGCCCGGCATGCCGCTGCTTCCCTTCCTTGCGCTGTCAGGTGGCGTCGGCTACGCCGCCTTCCGCGCCTCGCGCGGCAAGGCCGCCCGTGAAGTGGTCGAGCGTGCCAAGACCGTGGCGGAAGCCGCAGCCAAGGCTCCTGGTGCACCCGGCCAGCCCGGTGCCGCGCCCGCCGGCGAACCGCCGATCAGCGACAGCCTCAAGATCGACGATCTCAAGCTCGAACTCGGCTATGGCCTGCTCGGCCTCGTCAAGGAAGACGAAACGGGCACCGATCGTCTCACGGAGCAAATCAAAGCCCTGCGCCGCCAGCTGGCGCTGGAACTGGGCTTTGTCATGCCGCCGGTCCGCATTCTCGACAACATGCAGCTCGAGCCCAATGACTACAAGGTTCGCATCAAGGAAGTGGAAGCTGCCCACGGCCAGATCCATGCCAACCTGCTGATGGTCATGGACCCCTATGGCAATCCGATCGACCTGCCGGGCCACCAGACGACCGAGCCGACCTTTGGCCTGCCGGCAACCTGGATCGATCCGGCGCTGCGCGACGAAGCCGAACTCCGCGGCCTTTCGATCATCGATCCGTCAACCGTGATCTCGACCCACCTGACCGAAGTGCTCAAGGCCAACGTCGCCGAACTTCTGAGCTATGCCAATGTGCAGACCCTGCTCTCGGGCCTGCCCAAGGATCAGCAGAAGCTGGTGGAAGACATCATTCCGAGCCAGATTTCGGTCTCGGGCGTCCAGCGCGTGCTGCAGGCGCTGCTCACCGAACGCATCTCGATCCGCGACCTCTCGACCATCCTCGAAGGCATTGCCGAAGTGGCAGCGCCCGGCCGCTCGATCCAGGCGATCACCGAGCATGTGCGCAGCCGTCTTGCCCGCCAGATCTGCGCCGCCAATCTCGGCCAGGACGGCAACCTGCCGCTCCTCACGCTCTCCCCACAATGGGAACGCGACTTTGCCGAAGCCATGGTGGGCGAAGGCGAACACCGGCACCTCGCCATGGCACCGAGCCGCTTGCAGCAGTTCATCGTCTCGGTCGGCCAGGCCTTCGAAAAGGCGGCGCAGCAGGGCGAACTGCCGGTGATGATCACCTCGCCATCGATCCGCCCGCATGTGCGCGCCATCATCGAGCGCTTCCGCCCGCAGACGGTGGTGATGAGCCAGAACGAGGTTCACCCCCGCGTCCGCCTCAAGACGGTGGGTGCCATCTAGGCGCTTCCGGCAGGATCAGAACAACGAAAGGGCGAACCACTGGTTCGCCCTTTCTATTTGGTCAGTTCGCGAGATTGCCAGCGGTCAGCGGCGGCAGGTTGATCACCGAGGCTTCGCGGGAGGTATCGACCTCTTCCTCTTCGGCCAGCTCTCGCTCGGCCTGGTACCAGAATTCCTGTTCACGATCCTCAGGCTGGCCGGCCTCGTCCCAAAGCTGGTAGGCGCGATCCCGAACCTTGTATTCCTCGACATGCGGCATGGTGCTCTCCTCGTTACGCATGAATGCAGAACGCGAGCCTGACCTAGCAGTTGCCGACGACGCGGCCGTGACGAGAGATTTTACCGACTGGTCAGTGCCAGTTTGGCGCCGAGTGCCACGAAAGCGGCCGCAAAGGAGCGGCGCATCCAGGTCATGATCGCCGGCTTTGAGATGACATGGCCGCGAATGGCGGCGGCAAAGAGCCCGTAAAGCGCAAAGACCACGAAGGTCATGAGCATGAAGACAAGGCTCAGCTGCAGCATCTGCGGCACCGCGCCCGGCGCATCGGCCGGCACGAATTGCGGCAGGAAGGCGAAGAAGAAGATCGAGAGCTTTGGATTGAGGAGGTTAATCAGCACAACCTCGACGGCCATGTCTTTGAGACTCTTGGGTTCGGCATTGGCCGAGACCGAGAGCGAGCCGGTTTCGCGCAGTGTCGCCCAGGCCATATAGAGGAGATACGCAACACCGAGATATTTGATGATTTCGAAGGCAAGCGCGCTGGCATGGAGAATGGCGGCAAGACCGGTGATGGCGGCGATCATATGCGGCACGATGCCGATGGTGCAGAAGAAGGCCGCCCAGACGCTGGCCTTGCTGCCGCGGCCGAGGCCGGCGGCGATGGTGTAGAGCGCCCCGGCGCCCGGGGAGACGACGACGATCAGGGTCGTGATGAGAAATTCAACGCTCATGGCGGTCCTCCGGGCGGTTTTTCGGACAGTTTCTCTTTTCGCGCGGAACGGCAAGTCCTGCATGACATTATCCCCGTCACCAACAGGGGACCGGCATGCGCCTCTTCGTCTGCGATCATTGCGGCAATACCGTCTATTTCGAGAACAGCCGCTGCGAGCATTGCGGCCACGCGCTGGGCTATCTGCCTGAGGAGAATGCGCTCATTTCGCTCGATGAGGCGGCGGGGAGCTGGCTGGCGCCGGCCTTTCCGGGGCAAGCGTACATCTATTGCGACAATGCCCGGCATGGGGCCTGCAACTGGCTGATTGCGGCCGAAACGGGCGGGCCGGTGCTTTGCGCGGCTTGCCTCCACAACGAAACCATTCCCGCGCTCGACAATCCCGACAATCTGTTGCGCTGGCAGGTTATGGAACGCGCCAAGAAGCGCCTGGTCTATTCGCTATTGCGCCTGGCCTTGCCGCTGAAAGCACGGGACGAGGACCCCGAGCACGGCCTCGCCTTCCGCTTTCTCGCCGATGCCGGCAGCGCCCCGCATGTGATGACGGGGCATGAAAGCGGCGTCATCACCATCGCGCTGGCGGAAGCCGACGACGCCGAGCGGGAGCGCCGCCGCACCGGCATGGGCGAACCCTATCGCACCCTGCTCGGACATTTCCGGCACGAGATCGGGCACCACTATTGGGATCTGCTCGTGGATGGGCAGCCGCCGGAACAGCAGTTTCGCGCCCTTTTCGGCGACGAACGGGCCGATTATGGCGCGGCGCTGCAGGCCTATTACGCCAATGGCGCGCCTGCAGGATGGCCGCAAACCCATATATCGGCCTATGCCACGGCCCATCCCTGGGAGGATTTCGCCGAAACGTTTGCGCACTACCTCCACATCATCGACACGGTGGAGATGGCAGCCGCGTTCGGCGTCAGGGCAAGGCCCCGGACTGGCGACGAGAGCCTGACCATGCCGCCAGTGCACTTCGATCCCTATATGGCGCCGGACATGGCAGGGATCATCGACAACTGGATCCCGCTCGCTTCGCTACTCAACAATCTCAATCGCGCCATGGGACAGACCGATGCCTATCCCTTCGTGCTGACGCCGGCGGTGATCGAAAAGCTGGGTTTTGTGAACGATCTGGTGCACCAAGCGCCAGCATTGGGGCATCTGGCGGCGCTTGAGGTCGAAGGCTGACGGACTTCCAGCATCAGGCGCTTGCTGGTAAACCCTCGTTTATGTCCGACATCATCATTCTTCGCGTCCCCGTTTTTTCGACCCTTTCCAATGCCGCCTTCGCCCTGCGCAAGGAGGTGTTCGTCTGGGAGCAGAAAGTGCCCGAGGAGGAAGAGCTCGATAGCTACGACCTCACCGCGATCCACTATGTCGCTGTGGCCGAGGGCAATGTGGTTGCGACGCTGCGGCTGATCGAGCAGCCCGAGCACATGAAGATCGGCCGGGTGGCCGTGCACCAGGCCTGGCGCGGCAAGGGCGTGGCGCGAAAGCTGATCGAAAAGGCCATGGCGGATGCGCGGGCCAAGGGAAGCGAACGCTTTTACCTTACTGCACAATCGGACAAGCTGGGGCTTTACGAGAAGCTCGGCTTCGTCGCTTTCGGCCCCGAATTCATGGATGGCGGCATGCCACATCGGGCCATGCGCGACTATGACAAGGCCAGCGCAGCCTTAATCGATTAATTCAAATTTAACGCATTAACCCGGCCGAGGGACTCCTGCCCTCAAACCTGCGTTATTGTGGGCTTGTCGCTCATAGAGCGCGTCCTGCCGGGCGGCAACCAGGTGTGGTGCTACTTAAGGCAAGAACGCGAATTCTTGTCTTTTCGCAGGACGCGACCAACCGCCAGGGAGGCGGAAAAGGGCCGGCACCGCCTCGCGCGGGAGCCGGCCTTTTCAATGGTTTCTTAAAGACCGTTCAACGTTTGCGAAGCAAATCGTTCAATGGTTCCACAATTCCTTGGGAAATTGATGGGGAACGCCATGGGGATAGAGGCGTTCATCAATCAACGGGCCACACGGCACTCTACCGGCAAGTTTTGCGCCGCATGGCCCTGTTCAAACAACTGAACCATTGGAGCCTACAATGATCCGCACTCTCTTGACCACCACGACCGTTGCCATGCTCATGGGTACTGCTGCTTTCGCACAGGCGACGCCCGCCCCCGCCCCGACCGATGCTCCGGCGACGACGACTGAAGCCCCCGCCGCCGAAGTTCCGGCTGCACCGCTTGATACGGGCGCTGCGCAGACCACCGATGTCAACGAGCCCTGGGATATGTCGGCCGGCTATGTCGCTGCCGATACGGACAATCTCGGTACGCGCCTGATTGGCCAGCCGGTCTTTTCGACCGCCGGTGACGATGCAGAAGAAATCGGCTCGATCAGCGATCTCGTCTTTTCTGAAGGAGGCCAGATCGAAGCCGTGGTGATCGGCGTCGGTGGTTTCTTGGGCATTGGCGAAAAGAGCGTTGCCGTCGACTTCGACGCGCTTGAATTCACCCTCGCCGCTGACAATACCGAACGCTGGGTGCTGCCGACTACGGCTGAGGCCCTGACCACTGCGCCTGACTTCGTCTGGGCCGAAGATGAGCCGGTTGACGTTCCGGCCGCCGATGGCATGGCTCCGGCCGCGCCTGACGCCATGGCCCCGGCTCCCGTTACTACGCAGTAATATCTCAGGAATCTTTCCTGAGGGCCTTTGCTCACTGGAGGCTCAAGGAAAGGAAAAGGCCCGCTTCGGCGGGCCTTTTTTCATTCTGAATTCTCGATTCAGCGGTTACGAAAACGCTGACGGGCCACTTCGTCGAATTCGGCCTGCTCGATCTTGTTCTGCTCGTCGCGCTCGCGCTGATGTTCGCGTTGGTCCAGCAGTTCGACCTTTTTCAGGTCTTCGAGGGCTTCGGCCAGCTGGTCCTGCGCCGTCTCGAGCTTGCCGCGCATATCGGTGGCGGAGGCCAGGAGATTGTCGCGGCGCTGCAGAGCGGCCTTGGCAAAGGTGGAATAGGCGAAATGGGCCACGTCGGAAATGCCGGTCTTGGTCTGCTCGATCTCGATCTGCTGGTCGAGTTCGGAAGCCATGCGCTCGAAGTCCGCGACCATCATTTCGATCTGCATGACCTGCCGGCGCTTTTCGTCGACATTGAACTTCTTGAGCCGAATGAGGCTCTCACTGCGCGATTTCAAGACCTGTACTCCTTACACATCAAGTCAGTCTCCGAAAGAGGCCCCAAGCACACTCCCGTCAGACCTGCGCATCCGCCTCGGCGATGATCTCCGCAAGGCGTTCATAGCCCTCGGCGATCGTCGACGTTTCCTCCCGCTGCTGGTTCAAGAACCCTTCCAGCTTGGGATTCACCGCGATAGCGCGGTCCACATTCGGATCTGACCCTTTGCGGTAAGCCCCCAGCCGGATCAGTTCCTCCATGTCCGAAAATATGGACATGAGCTCTCGCGCCCTTGCCAGAACCGGCCGAACCTCGGCCGGTACGCACCCTGGCATGGTGCGCGAAATGGACCGGAGCACGTTGACGGCGGGATAACGCCCCCGCTCGGCAATGCCGCGCTCCATCACGATGTGCCCATCGAGAATACCGCGAACGGCATCAGCAATGGGCTCATTGTGATCATCACCTTCCACCAAAACGGTAAATAGTCCGGTAATAGAACCGGTAGAAGGCGTTCCAGGGCCTGCACGTTCGAGCAAACGCGGCAATTCGGTGAAGACGGTCGGTGGATAACCCTTTGCCGTGGGTGGCTCGCCTATGGAAAGACCGATCTCGCGCTGCGCCATGGCAAAGCGGGTGAGCGAGTCCATCATGCACAGGACCCGCAACCCTTCGTCGCGCAGATATTCGGAAAGCGCCAGCGAGATATAGGCGGCCTGCCGGCGCATGAGCGCGGCTTCGTCCGAGGTCGCGACCACGACGATGGCGCGCTTGAGGCCCTCCTCGCCGAGATATTCCTGGATGAACTCGTGCACTTCGCGGCCGCGCTCGCCGATGAGGCCGATGACCGAGACGTCGACATTGGTATTGCGCGCCAGCATCGACATGAGCACGGACTTGCCAACGCCCGAGCCGGCAAAGATGCCCATGCGCTGGCCTTCGCAGAGCGTGGTGAAGGTGTTGAGGGTGCGCACGCCGAGATCAAGGGGATCGCCGACGCGCACGCGATCATGCGCTGCAAGCGGCGACTGGCGCAGCGGATAGGATTTTGCGCCGCGCGCCAGAGGCCCCATGCCGTCAATGGGTTCACCATTGGCATTGATGACGCGGCCGAGCCAGGCCATGGAGGGGTTGACCGAGCCGTCGTGGCGCTTGAACACCGCCTTGCAGCCCATGCGCACGCCACTCAACTCGCCGAAGGGAAGGCAAAGAGCGTGGCCATCGCGAAAGCCGATGATCTCGGCGGCGAGGTGTCCGCCGTCGCTACCCTCGATCATGACGCGACCGCCCACGCGCAGTTCACGCACCGGGCCGACCACCTCGATCAGCAGCCCCTGAACCGATTTGACGCGCCCGAACACCTCGACATCGTCGATGGCATCGATGGCCGATATGAGCGCCTTCATGCTTGGTTCGGGCCTTTTGCTGACACAAATATGGTTTACGTCCCGCCTCCGAATCGGGGCCGGCGCGAATCGCAAGATAACCGAACATTAACTTAAATTCGCTATTGGCTGAGCGTTCGGGCCGCTGGCGTAGATGGCGGAGCTTTGTGCCCAAATCACTCCCACATCACGGAATGCACGAGTCGCCTGAATCGCTTGTAGGCACTTCTTAACGTACTACCTTAAGAAATTTTCATCTATTTTTCTTAACAATTTCAAACACTTAAATTAAAATCACCTTACCAGTGTTTGCGTATTGCCGAAGCGAATTAAACTTTGTTAACTATTTGGGCTTAGGCTTCAGTCATATCCAGTAGGGTTGGAGCGTGGTGGTTGGACTTGTCATCCCATCACGCGGGTTCCAGCAGGAACGAATGACAAGGGGAATATAATGCGGGTACTCCTCATCGAGGACGATAGCGCCACGGCGCAGAGCATCGAACTGATGCTCAAGTCCGAAAGCTTCAACGTCTACACCACCGATCTCGGTGAGGAAGGCGTCGATCTCGGCAAACTTTACGACTACGATATTATCCTGCTGGATCTCAATCTGCCCGATATGAGCGGCTATGAGGTTCTGCGGACATTGCGCGTCGCCAAGGTGCAGACGCCGATCCTTATTCTCTCGGGCCTTGCCGGCATCGAAGACAAGGTCCGTGGTCTCGGCTTTGGTGCCGACGACTACATGACCAAGCCGTTCCACAAGGACGAACTCGTGGCTCGCATCCACGCCATTGTTCGTCGCTCCAAGGGCCATGCCCAGTCGGTCATCTCGACGGGCGACCTCATGGTCAATCTCGACACCAAGACCGTCGAAGTGCAGGGCGCCCGCGTCCATCTAACGGGCAAGGAATACCAGATGCTGGAGCTGCTTTCGCTCCGCAAGGGTACGACGCTCACCAAGGAAATGTTCCTCAACCACCTCTATGGTGGCATGGACGAGCCGGAACTGAAGATCATCGACGTCTTCATCTGCAAGCTGCGCAAGAAGCTCAGCGTTGCCACCGGCGGCAAGAATTACATCGAAACCGTCTGGGGCCGCGGCTATGTGCTGCGCGAGCCCGATGAGGCCGATGTCTATAGCGAAAACGTCGCCTGATCTTCCGGCGATAGAAATGCAAAAGCCCCGCAACCGCTGCGGGGCTTTTTGTTTTTGGGTTTAGTCACCGGTTTCCTGCATGACGGCCATGGCATCCACCGTGCCATCGGCATTGGCGCGGAAGGTCAGTTCCTGCCAGATCTTGCCCGGCGGGGTGGCGGCGTCGGTCAGATTGGTGCTGCGGAACCAGCCATAGTCATCGGGCTGGCCGGTCAAGTAGTTGGCGGCAATGACATCGGCGGGCAGGCCGATGCCCATCATGCCGAGATCGACCTTGAGGTCGGCGGGCCAGGTGCCGCAATTGGCCGAGGCGGGAGCCGGATCACGCACATCGATGGCCACGCCGGTCACCGCACCACCGCCCATTTCACCATCCGAATAGAGCCAGAGCGTTTCCGCATTGCGCGAGAGGCACGCCCAGGTGGTGGCCTCCCCCGCCTCGCCCCAGTTCTGCGCTGCAGCGCCGAGGCTGGCCGCGAGGTCTGCAATTGAGGTTTCTTCGAGAACGACAGGCTGGTCGCCGATGGTGACGTTATAGACCTGTTTGACTTCGCCCCATGGCTCGGGTGAAGCCGGGCCGGAGCGAGACACTGAATCGATCCAGGTATTGGTGATGGGCGAGGCCTCTGCCTTGAGCGAAATGGCGAGGCAGGCAATGAAGACAAGCACGGACGCAGTGCGCATGAAAAGTTTCCCCTCGGAAAGTGTGGGCGTGCCTCTAGCGCTGCCAAGCTGAACCGAAGCTGAGCGGGCCATGCAGAAAAATCGCGGGCCATGTAGAAACCAATGCAACTGGTTCGTCGTCTTATCGAAATGCCCTGAAGGGCCACTATCGAGGAGACGAAAATGCTGCGCCTTGCCCCCATCGCCGCCCTGCTGCTGGCTGTGAGCCCGGCCCTCGCCCAGACCGAACCCGTCGGCAAGACCGTCGAGGTCAATGGCATGGACCTCTACTATGAAGTCTCCGGCTCCGGCGATCCGATCGTCGTGCTGCACGGCGCTTATATGAACATTCCCACCATGGGTGGCATCATTCCGGCGCTGGCGGAAAGCCACACGGTCTATGCCATCGAGTTCCAGGGCCATGGGCGGACGGAGGACATCGACCGGCCCATCACCTATCCCAACCTCTCCAGTGACGTTGCCGCCTTCATGGATGCGGTCGGCTTGGAAAAGGCCGATATCTTTGGCTATTCCATGGGCGCCGCGGCGGGCCTGCGGCTTGCCATCGACCACCCCGAAAAGGTCGACCAGCTCGTCGCCGCCTCGGTCAGCTACGACATGGCGGGCTCGCAGCCAGCTTTTCTCCAGATGATCCCGACCATGACCCCGGAAATGTTCATCGGCTCGCCGATGGAAGACGCCTGGAAACAATATGCACCCAATCCCGAGGGCTTCCGGCCCTTTGTCGAGCGCATGATCGCGCTGGAACATGAACCGCTAGCATGGGGCGATGAGGTCAAGGAATTGAAGGCGCCCGTGCTGATCATTGCCGGCGATGCCGACATGATGACGCTCGAGCATATCGTGAGCATGTTCCGCCTGCTCGGCGGCGGCGAGCCGGGCGACATGGGCCAGCCTCTCGGCGCCTCGCGCCTTGCCATCCTGCCGGCGACCTCGCACACGGCGGTGATCAATCAGGTCGACCTGCTGATGGGCTTTGTCGGACCCTTCCTCAAGGGCGAAACCCCCAAAGGCATGTTCGATCAATGATCACACCTGCCGGTATCGGCCACTCCAGTCTTTTCCTCGCGCCACTTCGCTGGCAACCTTGTCAGCGATTTGGAGGGGTCAATGAGCAATCGCCAAGAAACCGACCGGGCAATTGCCACGGTCTGGCGCGTCGAACAGGCGCGGCTGATCGCGGGCCTTACACGTCTGGTGCGCGACATCTCGCTGGCCGAGGAACTGGCGCAGGACGCCCTGATGGCGGCGCTAAAACATTGGCCGGAAACCGGGGTGCCGCGCAATCCTGGTGCCTGGCTGATGCAGGCGGGCAAGCGCAAGGCCATCGACTATTTCCGCCACCGCAAGATGGCGCAGGGAAAGCTCGAAGAAGTCGGCCGCATCATGGAGGACGAGGTGCCGGACGCCGAAACCGCCATCCATGATAGTATGGACGACGACGTCGGCGACGATCTCCTGCGCCTCATTTTCACATCTTGCCACCCCATCCTGCCTGCCGAAAGCCGCGTCGCCCTGACGCTGCGGCTGATCGGCGGGTTGACGACGGAAGAGATCGCTCGCGCCTTTCTGGCCAATGACACGACCATCGGCCAGCGCATCGTTCGGGCCAAGCGCACTATTGCCGATGCTGGCGTGCCCTTTGAAGTTCCACGCGGCGAGGAGCGGGTCGAGCGGCTGCAATCCGTGCTGGGCGTGCTTTATCTCATCTTCAACGAGGGCTATTCGGCAACGGCCGGCGAGGACTGGATGCGGCCGCAGCTCTGCGAAGAAGCTATGCGCATGGGGCGCATTCTCGCCCGGCTGATGCCCGAGGAATCCGAAGTGCATGGCCTCCTAGCCCTGATGGAAATCCAGCATAGCCGCTTCCACGCCCGCACCAATGCCAAGGGCGAACCGATCCTGCTACCGGACCAGAACCGGGCGCTTTGGGACCAGCTGATGATCCGGCGCGGCCTTGCCGGGCTCGATCGCGTCAATGCGCTCAATGGTGTGGCCGGCCCCTATGCGCTGCAGGCGGCCATCGCGGCCTGTCACGCAAGGGCGCGGAAATCCGCCGATACGGACTGGCGCCGGATCGCTTCACTTTACGCCGTGCTCGTGGAAATCATGCCCTCGCCGGTGGTTGAACTCAACCGGGCCGTAGCTGTGTCCATGGCCGAAGGGCCGGCGGCTGCCCTCCCCCTGGTGGAGGCCATTCGAGAAGGTGGGATGCTCGAGAACTATCACCTGCTCTATGGCGTTCGCGGCGACCTCCTGCGAAAACTCGAGCGGCATACCGAGGCCAATCTCGATTTCCGGCACGCCGCGGAACTGACGCGGAACGAGCGCGAGAAGGCGTATCTGCTGGGCAGGGCGGCGGAAGTCGCCGGCTAGACCGTTTCGAACCGGCTGAGGTCGAATTTTGCTTCGAGGCTCTGCCGGTCGAAAGGCTTCATCATATAGTCGTCGGCGCCTTCCTTGCGGGCCATGGCGATGGCGCCGATGTCGTGCTCGACCGTGCAATAGACGATATGCGGCTTTTCCCCGCCAATGAAGGCGCGCAGCAATTTCAGGAATTCGAGCCCGCTCATGATCGGCATGTTCCAATCGAGCAGGATCGCGTCCGGCATGTCGGCCTTGCACTTCTCGAAGGCTTCCTGGCCGTCCTCGGCTTCTTCGACCGTGAAATCGAGATCCTCGAGAATGCGGCGAGCAACCTTGCGCACGACGGTGGAGTCGTCAACGATCAGGCAAGTGGGCATGGCGGAGCTCCGGGCAGGCAGGCGCTGCCCGGACTATGCGCGGCAAGTGGTTTGGGAATGGTTAGCGAAAAAGAAACTCTTCGCTATTCGCCTGACGTCTCGACCTTGGCTTCCTCGGCGACAACCTCTTCCTTGGCCTTGGGGATGGCCGTGAAGAAGAAGATGTCGGCCTCGATGCCTATATCGATCTCCATATCGGTCATGCGGGCGAGAAGGCCGGTATAGAAGGGCTGGATACCCCGGGCGTCGACCGAACCTTCCTCCGGCATGCCCGAGAGAAGGCCAGCCGAACCCGATGGGATCAGCGTCTTCTGGCGCTTTTCAGGATCGCTCTTGGAGTTGAATTCGAACTTCTCTTCGCCGGCAGGACCTGTGACCTTGACCGTGACGAGGCCACCGCGCGGCACGGAACCCGCTGCGATCAGCAGCATGTTCATGAGGAGCTTGGCCTTGTGCTTGGGCAGCAAGATCAGCGGCACCTGCCAGTCGAGATCTGCCTTTTCGATATCGAAGAGAATGCGTGCAACGCGCTCGCATTCGCGCGTGTCGATATCGGTGCCGGCGGTCGAGGAGGCGCCATAGGCGAGGCGGGCGAATTCGAGTTTTGCCCGGCTCTGCTTGGCGGCGCTGGCGATGAGATCGCGCGCGCCTTCCGACATTTCGGCCTGCGAGGGATCGGCGAGAACTTCGAGCCCGTTGCCGATGGCGCCGATGGGGTTGATCAGGTCATGGCAAACCCGCGAGCACAGCATTGCGGCGAGGTCCGTTGCCTTGAGCTCAATGATATCGGTCATCTTAGGTCTCCATGCCCGCCGAAGCGGTGAATCAGTCTTGGGAAGGATAAAGGGACGCGCGGCCCAGCACTACTGCGTCGATAGCGTTTTGGACAATGCTGGCCAGTTTGCGGCGCCCTGACGGGCGGCAGCATCGGGCGCAAGCAGGAATGCCTCGCGATTGGCTGCCGAATAAAAGAGGAAAAGGCGGTCCTTGAACACGGTGTAGAGGCGCGGATCTGAATCCGAGACAAAGCCGCGCGCCATGCTCATGGCGCCGTGGCCACCATATTGGGGTGCATAGATTTCCGGGTGGCGCTTGAAGATTTCGAAATTGGCTTCATTGGCAAAGTGCCAGGGCGCGCCCATCCAGTAGAATTCGAATTCCGCCTTGCCCTGCTGCGGAGCCTTTTCGGTGAAATAGGAAACCGGGTCCATGCCGCCTATGGCGATGCCGGTGAGTGGATCGGCGGTGATGTAGCTGACGACGGACTGGGCGATCGCGGGGGTAAAATGGGCAGAAAACGGCCCAAAAAGCGGCAGCACCACGGCGAACATGGTTAAGATTTGTTTAGAGGTTTGCTGCATGATCGAAATCCAGGATCGGCACGTCGTCGGCGGTAAATTTGCCGCAAAGACCTTAATGTCTTCGTAACCACGCTGAGCCGCCCAAGGGAGATGATCCATGTTCAAACGCCTGGCCAAAATCGGTGCCCTGTTGCTGGCGCTCGCACTGCCGGCATCTGCACCCGCCCTGGCACAGGGTTCGCTGAGCGACACCTATTCGGGTGAGGAGCTGGTTGAAAGCGGACACCAGTTCTTCGGCTCTGCCAGCCAGGGCCTTGCCTCTGTGGTCGAAAAGGCCGTGAGCCAGTTCGGCCTGCCCAATGGCTATATCCTCGGCGAGGAAGCCGGCGGCGCCCTGTTTGTCGGCGCCAAATATGGCGAGGGCAAACTCTATACCCGCAATGCCGGGGAATATTCGATCTTCTGGCAGGGTCCGAGCATCGGCTTCGACGTTGGCGGCGACGGCTCGAAGGTGATGATGCTGGTCTATAACCTGCAAACCATCCAGGAGATTCTGGGCCGCTATCCCGGCGTCGATGGCTCGGCCTATGTGATCGGTGGCCTGGGCATGACCGTGACCAAGCGCGGCAATGTCGTCGTCGTGCCGATCCGCTCCGGCGTCGGCGCCCGTCTCGGCATCAATGTCGGCTATCTCAACTTCACCAATGAGCCCACCTGGAACCCCTTCTGAGGCCCATGGCTTCGCCGAACAATCTTCACAAGCCGGGGCTTTGTCCCCGGCTTTTTCGTGACTCGTGTCCCGGGGCCGTTAGGGTTAATCTTCTGTGGAGATGGCCAGGGTAAAACCGGGGCGCTAAATCGGAATATGGACGAGCCGGCTGTGCCGGGGCTGCCTTGCGGCCGGAGTATGCGCGATGCTGATCGAGAACATGATGTATTTTGCACTGGGCCTGCTGGTGGCAGGACTGGTTGCGCTGATCATCATGCCGGCCGTGTGGAAGCGGGCGGTACGCCTGACCAAGCGCCGCATCGAGGCCGCAACGCCCATTACCCTCTCCGAATTCCGCGCTGACAAGGATCAATTGCGCGCCGAATTCGCGCTTTCGACGCGCCGGCTCGAAATGAATGTCGAGACGCTGCGCAAGCGCCTTGCCGAGCAATTGAGCGATGTGAACCAGAAGCGCACCGATCTCGGTGCGCTGAAAGCCGAGCGCGAACAGCACATGGCCGTGGTTTCCGAGCTCGAGACAAGGCAGGTCGATCTGCGGGCCCGCGTGCTCGAACTCGAAAAGGAAGGCACGGACCTGGCGCAACGGCTGCGCATGCGCGACCGCGACGTGGAAGTGCGCCAGGACGAGATCGAAAACCTGCGCGGAAGCCTGCGCGAGGGTTTCCCTGAGCCGACCGGCTCGGAAAACCTCAGCGGCGACTATGATCAGGATATCGACCGGCTGACGGCGCTGCTGGCCATCGAGCGCAAGCGCGCAAGTTTCCTTGAAGATCAGGCCCGCAGCCTTATCAACCGGCTGGAAAACTCTGATCGCCGCTCGTCCGAGGCCACGGCCGCCATCGCCCAGATGCGCGATGCCCTTGCCCGGCGCGATGCCCGCGAAGACGAAAACGCCGAGGCGCTCGTCACCGCGGAAGCCCGTATCGCCAGCGCCGAAAACCGACTCAACGCGCTCCTTGCCGAATCCAGCGAAGCCGTTGCCGAAAGCCATGGCCGGGTCGAGCAATTGCTCGCCGACAAGCTCGGTCTTGAAGACGAAGTGGAGCGGCTGCGCTCCAAGGTCGCCAATGTGGAATCCTCGATCCTGGCGGATTGGGAAACCGAGCGCTTCGAAGAGGCGCACTTGCGCGAAAAACTCAATGACATTGCCGCCAGCGTCAGCCGGCTGGTCTATGCCGTCGACCACGATACCCCGCTCAACGACAATCCCGAGGAAAGCCTCTTCGAACGCGTGCAACGCTTTGCCGATGATGGGGAGTCGATGGGGACGCTGGAGCCGCCGACCAGCGATGGCCCGCGCCGGGGTTCGGTGTCGGATCGCCTCGCGGCATTGCGGGAAATTCAGGGGCGGTAACCCGCCCCTCGCCGCATTTACTGCGCCGCGATTTCCGTGCTTTGACGCAATTCGCCGGTCTTGGAATCGAACACGGACAGCATGACCGCGCCGCCAGCGCGGTAGGTGACCTGAATGGTCCCATCCAATGTCACGGCCGAAACGACCTCGGCCCCGGCCGGAACGGCCACGCTTGCGGCAATGGTTGGAGGTGGCGCATCGCGCATGAGGCGATAGACAACCGCCACGCCAATCGCCATAAAGCCCAGCAACATGATGCCCATGGCGAAACCCGCCGAGCGGCGTGCTTTTCCAATAGCGGCGGCAGCCTCGGGCGAGACTTCGGTTTCGGCGGGGGCGGGCTTATTGCCGGACTTGTCAGGATCACTCATGGCGGACGATACCGATCTAGAATTCGAGGGCGAGCCGATCGAGCTTGTCGTCGATGAAGCCAACGCCGGAGGCAGGCTCGATGCCGTGCTCGCTAGAGAACACGACGTCCTGAGCCGCAGCCGGATCAAGGATCTGATCCTTGCTGGCGCCGTCACCATCGACGGTAAGCCCGTCAGCGAACCCAAGTATCGCTTGAAGGCCGGGGAGACAATCGTCCTTCTTGCCCCACCCCCGGAAGATCCGGAGCCGCAGGGCGAGGATATTGCGCTCGACATCCTCTATGAGGATGACGAGCTGATCGTCATCAACAAGCCTGTCGGCATGGTGGTGCACCCTGCCCCCGGCTCGCCCAATGGCACGCTGGTCAATGCGCTGATCTTCCATTGCGGGGAGAGTCTGAAAGGCATTGGCGGGGTGAAGCGCCCCGGCATCGTGCATCGCCTCGATCGCGACACGTCGGGCGTCATGGTGGCGGCCAAGACGGAAAAAACGCACAAACACCTCTCAAAGCAGTTCGCCGATCATGGGCGCACCGGACCGCTTCATCGCGCCTATACCGCCTTTGCCTGGGGGACGACCCAGAGTGCTCTTGGCTCGGTCGATGCACCGCTCGGTCGCGACCCCGGCAATCGCCTGAAGCAGGCCGTGCGCAAGGATGGGCGCGAGGCCATTACCCACTATTCGGTCGAGGCGCGCTATGGTGACCAAGGCTGGGATATTACCCGCATCCAGTGCCAGCTCGAAACCGGCCGCACCCACCAGATCCGCGTGCACATGGCTCATATCGGCCATCCGCTCGTTGCCGACCAGGTCTATGCCTCGGGCTATGTCACCAAGGTCAACCGCCTGCCCGAGGAACTGGCCAATGCCGTTCGCGCGCTCGGGCGCCAGGCGCTGCACGCCGCCGAACTCGGCTTCGAGCATCCGGTAACAGGCGAAGAAATGATGTTCGAGGCAGACCTGCCCGACGATCTGCAGGCGCTGCAGGATGCGCTTGAGCCCTTCGACAAGGCCTTTGCGCGCTGACGGCATCACTCAAGGGTGATCGAACCGAAAGGCCCGCTGGCACGTAGTGTTTGAGGCACATCAAAAATGCCAGCGGGAACCTTATCCAAATTGTAACGTTGGATCGGGTTTCTGCCTCTTAAAATCGACAAACTGCCGCCTATATTAGGCGGTGCGTCTTCGCCTGTGCCGTACGGACAGGGGAAGATTCTTCCGCCCGCGCAATGCGGGGGATACGAAAGGGGGTGCGTCCATGGCCCAAACCAATCTGCCCGTCCTCTCCTCTGAAGGCGGTCTCAGCCGCTATCTGCAGGAAATCCGCAAGTTCCCCATGTTGGAACCGGATGAAGAATACATGCTCGCCAAGCGCTACAAGGAACATGCCGATCCAGGCGCGGCCCAGAAGCTGATCACAAGCCATCTGCGCCTCGTCGCCAAGATCGCCATGGGTTATCGTGGCTATGGCCTGCCGATCTCTGAAGTCATTTCCGAAGGCAATGTCGGCCTCATGCATGCGGTCAAGCGCTTCGAACCCGAAAAGGGTTTCAGGCTTGCGACCTATGCCATGTGGTGGATCCGTGCCGCCATCCAGGAATATGTGCTGCGTTCGTGGAGCCTCGTGAAGATCGGCACCACCGCCGCGCAAAAGCGTCTGTTCTTCAACCTCAGGAAGGTAAAGGGACAGATCGCAGCCCTGGACGATGGCAGCCTCCATCCCGACCAGATCAAGCAGATCGCCACGACGCTCAAGGTGACCGAAGACGACGTTGTGTCGATGAATGCGCGCCTCTCCGGCGACGCTTCGCTCAATTCGCCCATGCGGGCAGACGAAGGCTCATCGGAATGGCAGGATTGGCTGGTCGATGACACGCCGGACCAGGAAACGAGCCTGGGTGAAACCCAGGAATTCGACGAGCGCATGACCCTGCTCAACCAGGCCATGGACGTGCTCAACGAACGCGAACGCGCCATCTTCCAGGCCCGCCGCCTGCAGGATAATCCCGCGACGCTTGAAGAACTGGCCCAGCAATATGACGTCAGCCGCGAGCGCATCCGCCAGATCGAAGTCCGCGCCTTTGAAAAGGTACAGGAAGCCGTGCAGCAAGCTGCGCAGCACTAAGCCCGACCAACATTGATCCGAAGGCCGGCCATTTTGGCCGGCCTTTTCATTTGTGCCTGAGCGATAGCGCTGCGACGCGCGCATCGGTCGGCGTCATGCCATAGGCGCGCCGAAAGCTTCGATTGAGCGACGAGGCTTCGGGAAAACCGCATTCGAGCGCAATACTGACGACGGAGCGCGAGGCCAATCGCGGATCTTCGAGCATCTGCCGTGCCTTGCCGAGGCGGCTACTCCCAACAAAGTCGGAAAAGCTGGTGCCGCGCTGCGCTAGAAGTCGCTGCAGATGGCGTGGCGAAAGGCCGTGTCGCGCCGCGACCCAGTTCAGATTCAGATTGGTGTTGCCGAGATTACCCACGATATCAGCTTCAATCGCGGCAAGACGGGCCGGCGCCACCGCTTCCTGTTCGATATGCCGTGCCAGATCGGGCGCTGTCCCGACGGCCAGTGCCAGCATCTGCAGAAGCTGGCGCGCCACAAACGCCTGCTCCATCGGATCAGCAAGCGGCTCTGCATCGAGCAATTGCCCATAGCGTCGCAAGAGCGACAGCATGGGCGTGTTCTGCCGCAAGACCGTGAGCGGTGCCGCGCCAAGCCCAGGCACAAGGGCCGCGAGATCGCGATGCGGCACACGCAGCGCCCAATTGTGCTGGAAGCTCGGCACGATGATCTGGGATTCGCGCTGATGCGACAGCAGCATTGCCTCGCCGGCCGCTATGACCAGATCGTCTTTGCCTGGGCTTTGCAGGACCATTTTTGCACCCGGCATGACCAGCATGACATGATCCTGATCGTCTTTGAGCAGCTGCCGCGTGCGCCTTGTGACGATAGCCGAAGAGCGGGCGCTGCCCCAACTGGCGCCCTGTACGACGCGCAGCTGTGCCTCGTAGCGAAACGGTGTGTCCTCGTCGGGCAAGTGAACTTCGGTGCGCATCAGTTCGACGAGGAAATCGGCCATGGCCGACGCCCGTCTATCGATAGGCGCGGCGCTGATCGAAAAGCGCAGCGTTGGCGCCGGAGAAGCGAACGATTGCCCCAGTATCGTCATTGCCGAAATGCTCCGCGGAGACCGCGACTATTGGATCACCGCAAGGGCACGTCAAGCCGACAACACCCTGATAAGGCGGCATTTTCGACACATCGGCGGATCCACAACAGGCGATGTCGTATGGCGCCAAGCCATCTGTCGTGCAGCGTCAAGACGAGGCAGGCCGAATGTGATGTCTCTGCGTCAAGCGCCCGGAGCGCGTCCATTCGAGGCATAGATGACCCCAGTACACCCTGCTACACAGCTTTGGCAGAAGACAGCGCTTCAACAGCATAAGGGCCTTATACTACGCTCCATCGCCATCTGCCTCCTGGCGACAACCACACTGGCTATCATCGCGATTCCTGCTTTGGGGCAAACGAGTTGGAGCGGTGCCAACAGCGCCGACTGGAGCGACGCCGGCAACTGGGATAGCGGCGTACCGACCGCAGGCGACGTGACCACCGTCGAGACCAACACGCCCCATGGACCGCAACTCGACGGCATAGTCGGCAATACAGGTGCTGTCAGGATCGGTACCGGCACCGGAAACGGCGTTCTCCAGATTCTTAACGGCGGCACCCTGAACGCGGGCGCGTTGAACCTCGGCTTGGATGTCGGCAGCATTGGCAACCTGCTGATTTCCGGCGCAGGGACCGCATTGACCAGCAGCTCCGGCATGACTGCCGGCGTGACAGGGGAAAGCGCGGTTGCCATCTCGGGCGGGGCGACGGCCGCAATGACCTACCTTGTGGCCGGTCAAGCACTGGGATCGAAGGGCACGATCACGGTGTCGGACACCGGAACCTTGCTGACGACGTCTTTGGGCATTGCGATCGGACAGAATGGCGAAGGTGGACTGCTTGTCCACAACGGCGCACTTCTGGAGGCAAGCCAGATTTCGATCGGACAGGCATCGTCGGGGGTCGGCACGATCGCTGTCAGCGGCAGCGGCTCGACCCTTGCCGCACTCGGCAATCTCGTGGTCGGCGAGGACGGTAGCGGTACGCTGACCGTATGGGATGGTGGTATCGCCGCATCTGCGGCGACAATCCAGATCGCCCAACATGCCACGAGCACAGGCACCATCAATATCGGGTCGGCACTTGGGCAGACTGCACGGGCGGCAGGCACCTTGTCGGCGACTGGCCCCATCCAGTTTGGGGCGGGCAATGGCACGCTAAACTTCAACCACACCGACACCGCCTACAGCCTTATCCGACAAATCCAGGGCAACGGCACCATCAACCATGTCTCTGGCGCCACGACACTCACCGCGGATTCCCAGGGCTTCACCGGCACGACCAATGTGACGGGCGGCAAGCTGATCATCGTCGACAAGCTGGGCGGCACGCTCAATGTGTCAGGCAGCGGCAGCGTTGGGGGTACAGGGCAGCTTGGTACCATCGCAGTCGGAGCAGGCGGCACCGTGGCGCCCGGCAATTCCATCGGAACGGTGCTAGCGACCGATGTCACCTTCAATGCGGGTTCCTTCTACGATGTCGAGGTCGATTCGGCGGGCCAGTCGGACCTCATTATCGCCAATACCGCGACGCTCAACGGCGGCACGGTTCGGGTCTCTGCATCGCCCGACTATCTGGTGGGCAATAGCTACAACATCATCCATGCGTCCATGGGACTGACGGGCACCTTTACCAATGCCACGACGAACCTGGCCTTCATAACACCGGTGCTGAGCTATGACGGGCAAAATGCCTTCGTGACGCTCTTCCAAAGCTCCAACTTCGTCGTGGGCGCGGAGACGCCGAACCAGCAGGCCGTGGCCAAGGCACTCGATACGTTGGCGACCAACAATCCCGTCGTCCAGTCCATGCTCACCCTGACGGTGCCCGCGGCGCGGCAGGCGCTCGACAACCTCTCGGGCGAAGCTCATGCCTCGGTTCGCTCGGTGCTGCTCGAAAAATCCCGCTTGCCACGAGAGGCGGCCTTCGATCGCCTCGCCCATGATGAGGAAGGAATGTGGGCACTGGTCGAGGCCAGCGATGTTTCGCTTGCGTCCGACGGCAATGCTGCAGCGGTCGGGGCCGGCGGCTTCGATCTCGCCGCAGGCGCCGATGCCTATCTTGGCGAATGGCTGGCGGGCCTCCTGGTCCACGGCGGTACAGCGGGGCTCTCCATTCCCGACCGCTCGACCACTGGAACGATCAATACCATTGGGCTTGGTGCCTATGCCGGCACCGAATGGGGCGCCACGGCTCTCGATCTGGGGCTGGATCTCGCCCTGCACAGTATCGATACCCAGCGAAAGTTCGACATGGGGCGGCGCTTCTCCGCCACCCTGACCGGCAATTCTGGCGCGACGACCACGCAGGCCTTCGGACGTCTTTCCCACGATTTCGTTCTGCCCGCCTTCGTGCTGCGTCCCTATGGCGAGGGCGCCTATGTGGTGGCGACCAGCGGCGGTTTTACCGAGGCGGGCGGGCCGGCAGCGTTGAATGTGGCCAATGGGGTGAGCGCGGCGCTGTTCACCACGCTCGGCCTCGATATCGAGCGCGAACTGGTGCTCGAAGACGGCTCGACAGTGAGCTTTGGTGGCGGCCTCGGCTGGCGGCATGCCTTCGCCGATACGCCAAAATCCACCCATGCCTTTGCCAGCGGCGACAATTTTACCGTCGCCGGTGCACCCCTGGCGACTGACGCATTGGTCCTCGAAGCCGGGTTGGGCTGGAAGACGGTCAAGGAGATGGAGTTCGACCTAAGCTATGACGGCATCCTGTCGAATGCCGGCCAGAGCCACGTGTTCAAGGCGACGCTGGCCGGACACTATTGACACTCAAACCGCGCCGATCAGATCCCAGAGGCGTTCCTTTGCGAGAATGAGAAGCCACGGCGTCTCATCCTCGGGGAGGACTTCAACGGGTCCACCCGTCCCCTCGTTCGACGTGCCGATGAGGCCGCCAGGCTCCAGCAGCAGGCCATCCATGGGATAGAAAAGTCCCGTCGAGCTGCGGAAGCGGATGGGCACCAGCGGGTGGATCGAGACGCGCTCGCGCTTGCCCGCTTCAAAGGCAATGGGCCCGGTAACGGCGAGCGCCACATCGACCTCGTCGACCAGCATGAGCCGGCGGCTTGGTGCATATTGCAGCACGGCGCTGAGGGCGGCGAGGGTGTGGTCGAGGCGCTTGCCGGTCATGCCGAGCGCAAGGGTGACAGGCGCCTCGGTTGAATAGAGGGCCTTCTGGAAATCGGTGGTGATTTGTTCGGGGATGTGGATGACGCGCGTGCGGCTTTCCCAGCCGGCGCGGTTCGTCAGCGAATCGAGATCGCCGATGATGGCATCGGGCAAAAGGCCCGCCGCATCGATCGTGTCGGCGCCGCCATCGGCCCCGATCAACACCACCCCTTTTTCGGCCAATTCGCGAAGCAAAGCGCCGTCCACCGTGCCGCCGCCGACAATGGCGAGGGGGCGATCAAAGACCAGCGGCGACCCATTGGGCTCGCGTTCTGAAGTCACTTGCACTGTCACATTTCTCTCAATAAGGTCCGACCCGTCTCGCTGGGGTGTTCCGGATAGCTGCCGGAGCTGAGAGTTACCCATTGAACCTGAACCAGGTCATGCTGGCGGAGGAAGTTCGAGATGGCAAGGGTGCCTTTTCGTGCTCTTCCCATTGACACATACCCTTCTCCCATGGCCGCAACCGTTGAAGGGATGACCAAATGGTCAAGTCCACCTCCATGGCGCTTGCGGTCCTTATTGGATTGTCTGCTGTTTCTGCACATGCGCAGGACGTGCCCACGCTCACCATCTACACCTATGACGGCTTTGCCGCCGAGTGGGGCCCCGGGCCGCAGCTTTCGGCCGCGTTCGAGCCGGTCTGCGGCTGCAAGCTGAACTGGGTCGCTGCCGATAGTTCCATCGGTACGCTGCGCCGCGTGCAGCTCGAAGGCGCGACGACGGAAGCCGATCTCATCGTTGGTCTCGATACCGCCATTGCTGGGGAAGCGCGCGCGACCGGGCTCTTCGCCGACCACGGCCTGACGCTCGATAGGCTGGCGCTGCCCGAAGCCTGGACCGATGCGCAATTCGTGCCGTTCGATTACTCGCACTTTGCCTTCATGTACGACACGGACCGGACGGCAACGCCGCCAAAGTCGTTCGAAGAGCTGATCGCCATGCCGGAAGATTTCAAGATCGTGGTGCAGGATCCGCGTTCGGCGACGCCCGGTCTCGGGCTCGTGCTCTGGATCAAGGCCGCCTATGGCGATCGCGCCTCTGAAATCTGGGCCGGCCTCAAGCCGCACATCCTCACCGTGACGCGCGAATGGAGCGAGAGCTATTCGCTCTTCCTCGATGGCGAAGCCGATATGGCGCTCTCCTACACGACCTCGCCCGGCTATCACATCATCGAAGACAAGGATGAGACCATCAAGGCGGCGCTGTTCGAAGAGGGGCACTATCCGCAGATCGAAGTAGCCGGCGTTTTGAAGTCTTCGGACCAGCAGGAACTGGCCAAGCAATTCCTCGCCTGGTTCGCCTCGCCCGAGGGCCAGAAGATCATCCCGACGACCAACTGGATGTTCCCGGTTGTTGATCTCGGTGCCGATCTCAATCCCGCCTTTGCCACCCTGCCGCAGCCGGAAAAGACCCTGCGCCTGAGCGATGAGGATATTTTGGCTAATTCCTCCGCCTGGATCGACGAGATGCTGGCGGCGGTTCAGTAGGCAAAGATGCAGGCCACAAGCACGATGCAGCACCTCCCCCTTGACGGGGGAGGTTGGGAGGGGGTGGCGGCAAGCACGGCACCATCGTGGCTCCCGTCCCCCTCCCCAGCCCTCCCCGCAAGGGGGAGGGTGCCCGCCGGCGCGTGCGACCAGAAATGCTGACCCTTCCGCCCCGCCGCGCCCGCATTGTCGTTTCAAGCGTTCTCGCCATCGCCATTGCCGGCCTGATCGCGGCAGTGCTCTGGGCGATTCTCGATGCCGCCACCGAACCCAGTTCGGTTTCCCGCGTGGACATCCCTCATCTCCTGCGCATGACCGCCATTCAGGCGGGACTGACGACCGTGCTGTCGCTCACCGTCGGCACTGCGCTGGCCTGGGCGCTGAACCGGTTGCGCTTTCCCGGTCGTGATCTCGTCGTCGGGCTCTTTGCCGCCGCCATCGTCACACCCGGCATGGTTGTGGCCTTTGGCCTCCTCTCCATCTGGGGGCGCAATGGCTGGATCAATCAGACAAGTGAGGCCCTGTTCGGCTTTTCGCTCGGCAATCCCGCCTTCGGGCTTTCGGGCATTCTGCTCGCCCACGTCATTCTCGATGGCGCCTTTGCCGCGCGTATTCTTTTGGCGCGGCTCGATGCCATTCCGGCGACGCGATTGAAGGTCGGGCAATCTCTTGCGCTCTCGGCAACGCAACGCTTTGCCCTCATCGACTGGCCCGCCATGCGTTCGAGCCTGCCGGGGCTTGGCGCCATCATCTTTCTTCTCGCTTTCACCAGCTTTCCCATCGTCCTGCTGCTCGGCGGCGGGCCGGCCAATCAGACGCTGGAAGTCGCCATCTATTCTGCCGTTCGGCTCGATTTCGATCTCGTCGGCGCCGTGCGTCTGGCACTGACCCAGATCGCGGTATGCGCCGTGGTCATCCTGCTGGCCTCGGCCAGCACGCCCGTCGTCAGCGTGCATGGCCGCTCGGTCGCGCCGAGCTGGCGGGATGCGGTCCCGGCGCAGGCGCTGCAATGGTTGGTTCTGTTGCTGGCCACGGTGGGCTTTGCCCTGCCCCTACTCTCGGTGCTGATCGACGGCATTGTCTCCGGTTTTGGCCGGGTTCTGGCGCAATCGACATTCTGGTGGGCGCTGGGAACGAGCCTCCTCATCGGTAGCACTTCGGCCGTACTGACCCTGCTGCTCGCACTTGCTCTGACACTGGGGCGTGCGGCGAGCGCGGCAAGGCCGGTGCGCATTCTGCTCGGCACGCCGAGCTTTGCCTATCTCGCCGTGCCCGCCGTGGTGCTCTCGCTCGGCTTCTTCCTCATCGTGCGCAATCTGGGGGTGGCGCCAGCACAAGCCGCGCCAGTTGTGGTGATCATAGCCAATAGCCTCCTTGCTTTGCCCTTTGCCGTCGCAACGCTCGGCCCGCCGCTCGATGCCATGGTACGCGCGCGCGGAAAACTCATTCGCTCGCTGGGACTTTCCGGCTGGCAGCAGTTCTGGCGGGTCGAATATCCGCTGCTCGGCAAAGACATCGGGCTCATGCTCGCGCTCGCCTTCTGCTTCTCGCTCGGTGATCTTGGGGTGATAGCCCTATTCGGAACGCAGGATTTCCAGACCCTGCCGCTGATGATGTTCCGCGCCCTCGGTGCCTATCGCAGCAATGACGCCGCTGCCATCGCCGCCATTTTGCTGATCGGCACCATTCTCGCCTTTGTCGGCCTGCCGCGCCTCTTTGAAAGGATCGCCCATGCTTCGCGCTGAGCACCTCGCCTTCGCCTATGGAAAAGGGGCGCAGACCTATGACTTCTCCTTCGAGGCCGAGGCTGGCTCCATCACGGCCATTTCCGGGGCGAGCGGCTCGGGCAAGTCGACACTGCTCGACCTCATCGCCGGTTTTTTGACGCCGAAGAGCGGCACGCTGACGCTCGACGGCGTCGACCTGCTGCCGCTGCCACCGGAAACGCGGCCACTGTCGCTGCTGCTGCAATCGGACAATCTTTTCGACCATCTGAGCGCGCGCGAGAACGTCGCCCTTGGCCTGCCAAAGGGCACGGCCAAGGCCGAAGGCCGGCAACGCGTCGAAGAGGTTTTGGCGCGCGTCGGGCTGGAAGGTCTTGCCGATCAGACCGCGGCAACGCTTTCGGGCGGACAAAAGCAGCGCGTGGCTTTGGCTCGCACGCTACTGCGCCACCGCGCCATCCTGCTGCTGGACGAACCTTTTTCAGCGCTCGATGACGACACGCGAAAAGTTATTCGCGCGCTGGTGGGCGAACTGACGCAGAGCGAAGGCTGGCACACCATCCTCGTGAGCCATCACGAGGACGATATAGCGGCGCTTGCAACGCGCCGCTATCGCTTGGCGGAAGGCCGGCTCACGCCGGCCTGATCACTGCGCCCAGGCGGCAAAAACTTCGTTGAACAGTGCCTGCGCATCGGAATCCTTTTCGAGCGTCAGGATGGCGTTGCGGCCCGTGCCATAGACAATGGCAAGATCGAGCCAGCGGCGCGATTCCAGAAGCTGCGAATTGGTCGTCTGATCATCGGGCGAGGCCGACAGTGCGAAGAGGAAGCTATTGCCCATGACGCGGGCCGAGGCGCCGACCAGCGGCGTGCCCGGCACAAGTTCTTCATTCTTGAGCAGCACGCCCGGCAGGCTCGAAATCGCGCCACCGACAAAGGTGTCGTTGACGTCGAAATTGACTTCCATCAGGTGGCTGGCCGGCAGGCTCGGATCGCCATTCTTGCGGATCGTGACTGAGACATTGAGATTGCGCGCCGGAATGCTGGCCTCGCCGATCAGCGTCGGCAGGCCAAGCTCATCCTCACCCTTGGTCCATTCGACCGTGCCCGAGAAGGGCACGGCGCCGGTACGGCCATCAGCCGAAGCCTCGAGCAGCAGCGACTGGCTGCCGGCGAGCACTGCCGGGTCGACACTATTGGCCGGATCATTGGTCGCCGCGATGCTGGTATCGGCGCCCGAAAGGCGCTCCTCGGTCTTGTTCTCTCCCCCATTGATCGAGGGCAGCACGGTCTCGGTGCCGCTCGGCGTCACCGCCTCCGGCGTCGGCTCCAGCCGTTCGTCAAGATCGATACCTTCGATGGCCGTGGTCGGCTCGCTGGTCGTGGTGGTCGCCGTATTGCCCGGGCCGGTCGTGGTGTCAGGCGCGGCCGGCGCATCGAGCGTCGGTGTCGTGGGGGTGGGCGCGTCTGCGGTTTCGGTCACGGCCGCTTCGGTACGACCGAACATCTGGTCGAGATCGACATAGCCCTCGCGCCAGGCCCAGAAGCCTGCGCCACCGGCACCGACGAGGAGAAGAGCAAAGACGATAAGGAAAATCGTCATGCCGGCGCCGGAGCGGCGATCGCTTTCGGCTGTGTCGAAAGCGCTGGGGTCAGCGTTCTCGTCAGCAAGATTTTCTTGAATAGGCGCCCGAGTTTCGCGCTCGGGCAACATTTCAGTCGGCTCGCCGCGGGCTTCGCGATCGAGCGTTTCTATGGCCCGTTCGATGGCGCCTTCGGCTTCACGCGTGTCGTCGGGCTCGACCTCGACTTCCCTAACGCTCGACAGGGCGGTTTCGACCTGCGGTTCGACGACGCTAATTTCGGGCTCGACGACAGTCTGACGGGCCAGTGCAGAAGCCGACCCCATGGAGGGTTCGACACGCGCCATGACCGGCTGCGCGTTAAAACCGCCATTGGCGGCGGTGCTGACAACAGCAGCGGCGTCGCGACGGGGCAGGATGCTCGGGCGCTTGAGCGGAACCGGCGCATTGGCGCTGGGAGAGGGGACCTCTTCCACGGCAACCGGCGCCACCGGCTTGGCAATGGCTTCGTCTTTGACGACGAGCGGAGCCACGACCGGCTCCACCTGGGCACCGCTGACGCTTGCAGCCTGACCGATGATCTCTTCGATCGAGAGCGGGCCTTCGTCGTCTTCGACCGCTTCGGTCGGGACGACATCAGCAGGCAATTCGTCCGATTCAGGCTCTGCTTCGGCTTCAACTACCTGCGGCGCAGGCTGTTCGATCGGCCTGGGCGCCACAACCTGAACAGGTTCGGGAACAACGGGCTGAGGTTCCACCGCCGGCGCGGACTGGATTTCCACCGCGGGCACCGGTTCGGGCGCGCGCGGAGGCGGGGCCGATGGGGCGGGTGCAGCGGCGACCGGTGGACGCGACGCAAACAATGCATCGCGCCCCAAGCTGATCACGGCTTCGCTGGCTTCCTGTTCGACCTGGCGGATACAATCTTCGAGCTGCAGCCGGTGCTGCGTAATCTCGCGAGCAGGCAAAGGGGGCTGGATAGCCCGCAATTGACCGACGAGAGCCGCGCGCGCCTTTTCGTAAACTGCGCGCCGCGCAGCCCCATTGTTCTCCGGCAGCGCCGAGATCGCTCGGCGCAACAGCTCCTTATAGTCCGCCATAGGCTACTGGGTACTCACAATTGCAGCGACGTCTTTTAGCAAAGTTTATCAATCTTGGAACGGGTCAACCACCAAGATGGTATCCGCGCGTTCCGGGCTGGTAGACAGAAGCGCGACCGGGGCCCCGATCAGCTCTTCGATATAGCGAACATACTTCACGGCCTGGGCCGGCAGCTCGGCCCAGGAGCGCGCTCCGGCCGTCGTTTCCGACCAGCCTTCGAGTGTCTCATAGATCGGCTTAACGCGAGCTTGCGCCCCCATTGAGGCAGGCAAATAATCAACCCGTGATCCATCAAGCTCATAGCCGACGCAGACCTTGATCTCTTTCAGACCATCGAGCACGTCGAGTTTAGTCAGCGCGATGCCGGTAATGCCAGAGGTTTTCACCGTCTGACGCACCAACACGGCGTCGAACCAACCGCAGCGGCGGGGGCGACCGGTATTGACGCCGACTTCCTTGCCGACGGTCGCCAGATGCCTGCCGATCTCATCATCGAGTTCGCAGGGGAACGGGCCTTCGCCAACGCGGGTCGTATAGGCCTTGGTGATCCCCAGCACATAGCCAATGGCCGTGGGGCCAAGGCCCGAACCGGCTGCTGCCTGGCCGGCAACGGTATTGGACGAGGTCACGAAGGGATAGGTGCCGTGATCGTTGTCGAGGAGCGCACCCTGTGCGCCTTCGAAAAGAATGCGGGCGCCTTCACGGCGCTTATCGTCGAGCACGCGCCAGACCTGGTCCATGAAGGGCAGGATTTCGCCGGCGATGGAGGTCAACTCGTCATAGATCGTCTGCGCTTCGATCTCGGCAAGGCCGATGCCGCGGCGCAGCGCATTGTGATGGCTGAGGAGACGCTCGATCTTGGGCATGAGCGTATCGGGTTCACTGAGGTCGATGAGACGGATGGCGCGACGGCCAACCTTGTCTTCATAGGCCGGGCCAATGCCGCGGCGCGTCGTCCCGATCTTGAGACCGGAATTGGCGTCTTCGCGGATACCGTCGAGTTCGCGATGCAGCGACAAGATCAGGGGAGCATTGTCGGCGATGCGCAGGATTTCGGGGGTGATCTTCACGCCCTGGCCGCGCAGCTTGGCCATTTCCTGAACGAAGTGATGGGGGTCGACGACCACGCCATTGCCGATGACCGACAGCTTGCCCTGTACCAGGCCCGAGGGCAGCAGCGCGAGCTTGTAGCTCACCCCATCGATGACCAGCGTATGGCCGGCGTTGTGACCACCATGGAAACGCACGACGACGTCGGCGCGCTCCGAGAGCCAATCCACGATCTTGCCCTTGCCCTCGTCGCCCCATTGAGAGCCGACGACAACCACATTCGCCATAGTCCAGTCTTCCTTAGCTGAGGCGCGCCGAAGCCCGGCACGACAAAATCGGGCCGGCCCAAAAGGCTGCACCCTTACCCAAGTTGCGGACATCCGCCCTTTCGACCGCGCCCGTGTCGGGTTTGATTGCAGCCGAATAACTGATAAGTCCGATTGTCCTTACATCACCCAAGCGCCGATGACAAAGCCGCAGACCACCGAAAAGCGCGGCATTTCCGCCGGTATTCTCGATCAGCCCTATCTTTTGCTCGTGCTGGCGCCGCTTTTCTGGGGCGGCAATGTCGTCGCGGCAAAACTGGTCGTGGGCGAAATCAGCCCATTCCTGCTGCTGGCCTGCCGCTGCGTGCTGGCGACACTGTTCATTTTGCCCTTTTCATACAGGCACTTGCGCAACGACTGGGCAGAGGTGAAGCGCACCTGGCCGGTGCTCATGGCTTTCGGCATCGTGGGCTATGCGCTGTTCAATGCCTTTTTGTATATCGGCCTGACCATGACCACCGCGGTCAACTCAGCCATCGAGCAAGCCTCGCTGCCGATGCTGATTCTCGGTGCAAATTTTCTGTTTTTCCGGGTGCGCGCCAATCTCCTGCAAATATCAGGCGTGCTGCTGGCAATCTTTGGCGTAGTCCTGACCGCAACGCATGGCGATCCGTTGCGTCTCCTGCGGATGGACGTCAATCTCGGCGACGGTTTTGTCATTCTCGCCTGCCTCGCCTATACCGGCTACACGCTGGCTCTGCGCTTCCGGCCCAAGGTGCATATGTTCAGCTTCATGGCCGTTTCGTTTTTCGGGGCGGCGACGGCAGCAGTGGCCATGCTGGCGCTGTTCGGCGGCGGGCTGGGTTCGGTCAGCACGCTGGCCCATGTGTCGCCCACCGTTTGGCTGGTGATCGCCTATGTCGCGACCTTCCCCTCGATGTTCAGCCAGATCGCCTATGCGCGCGGCGTGGAACTGGTCGGCGCCAATCGAGCGGCGCCAAGCCACAATCTCATCCCGGTTTTTGGCACGTTAGGCTCGGTGCTGATCCTTGGCGAAAGCCTTGAAGGTTATCATTTTCTCGCCGCCGGCATCATCATCGCGGGGATCATTCTGGCGGAATGGGCGGCGCGCAGGCGCGCCGCCTGAGGTCAATTTACGGCAGCGTGTGGCCGGCGGTGCGGAAGAGGCGATACCACTCTTCGCGCGTCAGTGGTACGGAGGAGCCGGCAGCACATTCGTCGACACGCGACGGCTTTGTCGTGCCGAGAACGACCTGCACATTGGCCGGATGGCGAGTGATCCAGGCGACGGCGATGCCGGTCGGCGTTACGCCGTACTTTTCCGCCAGCTCATCCAGTGCATTGTTGAGTTCCGGGAATTCCTCGCGATCGCCGACAAAGACGCCATCGAAAAAACCCTTCTGGAACGGCGACCAGGCCTGCAGCATCATGCCCTGCACACGCGAATAGTCGAGCAGGCCATTGTCGCGGCTGATCGACTGGTCGAGCCCGTTCATATTGGCCGCCACACCCTGCGCGAACAGGTTGGCATGGGTGATGCTGAGCTGAACCTGGTTGAACAACAGCGGCTGCTTGACCGCAGTCTTCAGCACCTCGATCTGGCCGGGCGTGTGGTTGGAAACACCGAAATGGCGAACCTTGCCGGAGGCGGCGAGCTTGTCGAAGGCCGCGGCGACGTCCTCAGGCTCGACCAGAGTATCGGGCCGATGCAGCAGCAGCACGTCGAGATAGTCGGTGCGGAGCGCGGCGAGGGATTCATCGACCGTTTGCAAAATGTGCTCGGACGAGAAATCGAAAAAGCCCTTGCGGATACCGACCTTGCTCTGGATCAGGATCTTTTCGCGCTCGACGGCGGAAAGCGTGATGGCCTCGCCGAACCGTTCTTCGCAGCGATGGCGCTCGCCGCCATAAATATCGGCATGGTCGAAGACGGTAACGCCGGCATCGACGGCCGCCCCGAACAGGGACTGGATTTCGGCATTGCTCATCTTGGCGATGCGCATGAGCCCAAGCACAACGCTCGACACAGTGAGATCGGTGTGGGGCACCTTGAAGGTCTTCATCGAAACCTCGGAAATTTGGGGATGGCGCCGAAACAACGGCGCAGGGGGAACGCGGCGAAACTAGCCCGTGCTGCCCCCAAAAAGAAAGCCCCACCGGTGCGAACCGGCGGGGCAATTGTCGATAATTTTGCAATCCTAGAAGCGGACGGCCTTGGCCTGCTTGACACCTTCAAGCGCAGCGATCTCAGCCAACTGCTCTTCCGTGAGAGTGCCATCGATGGAGACGAGGGCGATGGCATCGCCCCCCACTTCGGCACGGCCAAGGTTGAAATTGGCGATATTGATGCCCAGCGTGCCGAGCAGCGTACCGAGGCGGCCGATATGGCCCGGCTTGTCCTCATTGGTGACATAAAGCATGGATGGCGACAGCTCGGCTTCCATGTTGATGTCCTTGACCTGGATGATCCGCGACTTGCCATTGGCAAAGATCGTGCCCGCAACGCCGCGCGTCTGGCGCTCGGTGGTGATGGTCAGACGGATATAGCCCTCATAGGCGCCCTGCTGGTCGCGGGTCGTGGTTTCGACGGTGATGCCGCGATCCTTGGCGATCTGCGGGGCCGAGACCATGTTGACGTCACCCAGCGAGGGTTTCAGCACGCCATTGATGGCTGCCGCGATCATCGGCTTGACATTGAGCCCGGCCGGAGTGCCCTCGAACTCGATGTGAATGCCCTTGATACCCGTTTCGGTGAGTTGGCCAGCGAAGGAGCCGAGCGCTTCCGACAGCTTCACCCAGGGGGTGATGATCGGAGCTTCTTCCGCCGAAATCGACGGGAAGTTGAGCGCATTGGTGATTTCGCCGGTCATGAGGTAAGCCGAAATCTGCTCGGCGACCTGCAGGGCGACGTTTTCCTGCGCTTCGGTGGTCGAAGCGCCAAGGTGCGGGGTACAGATGACGTTGGGCAGATCGAACAGCGGATTGTTCTCGGCCGGTTCGACGAGGAACACGTCGAGCGCGGCGCCGGCCACATGGCCCGACTTCAGGGCATTGTAGAGCGCTTCTTCGTCGATAAGACCGCCGCGGGCGCAATTGACGATGCGCACGCCCTTCTTGGTCTTGGCAAGGTTTTCAGCATTGAGAATATTGCGGGTGGCATCGATCAGCGGCGTGTGCAGCGTGATGAAATCGGCGCGGGCGAGCAGGTCATCAAGCTCGACCTTTTCGACGCCCAGCGTCTGGGCGCGTTCGGGGGTCAGGAACGGGTCGAAGGCGATGACCTTCATACGCAGACCAATGGCGCGATCAGCAACGATCGAGCCGATATTGCCGGCACCGATCAGGCCCAAGGTCTTGTTGGTGACTTCGACACCCATGAAGCGGTTCTTTTCCCACTTGCTGGCACGGGTCGAAGCATCGGCCTCCGGCAGCTGGCGGGCGAGCGCAAACATCATGGCGATGGCGTGCTCGGCCGTCGTGATCGAATTGCCGAAGGGCGTGTTCATCACGATGATGCCCTTCTTGGTCGCAGCGGGAATATCGACATTGTCGACACCGATACCGGCGCGGCCGATGACCTTCAGATTGGTCGCGGCGGCGATGATCTTCTCGGTGACCTTCGAAGCCGAGCGGATGGCGAGACCATCATACTGGCCGATGGCTTCAAGGAACTTTTCCTTGTCCTTGCCGAGATCGGGCAGGTAATCCACCTCGACACCATTGTCCTTGAATATCTGGACGGCGGTCGGGCTGAGCTTATCCGAAACGAGTACTTTTGGCATTTTGGGCTTTTCCAATTTGCTTGCAGGATCAGGACTTGGGCCTGTGATCCGCATGAATGGGTGGTTTGCCGAGGGCCCTCTGTTTCGTCGTCACCACCGGGCTTGTCCCGGTGGTCCATGGATTGCCAGGCAAGCCCGGCAATGACGGCAAACTAAGGGCTCGGCGAGTGCCGAATCGAGAACTTAAGCAGCAGCCTTGAGCGCGGCCTTTTCCTGGGCGAAAGCCCAGTCGAGCCACGGGGTCAACGCCGCAAGGTCGGATGCTTCCACCGTCGAGCCAGCCCAGATGCGCAGGCCCGCCGGAGCGTCCTTGTAGGAGCCGAAATCATAGCCAACGCCGAGCTTGTCGAGACGGGCAACGATGGCCTTGGCAAAAGCCGCCTGGCCTTCATCATCGAGCGCCACGATGTCTGGATCAGTGATCGAGAGGCAAACCGAAGTATTCGAACGCTGTTCGGCATTCTTGGCGAGGAAATCGACCCACGCGGTCTTTTCCACCCAGTCAGCCAGCACCTTGAAATTGGCATCGGCACGCGCCTGCATCGCCTGCAAACCGCCAACTTGCAGGCCCCACTGCATGGCATCGATCGCGTCTTCGATGCAGATCATCGAGACGGTATTGATCGTCTCGGCCTTGAAGATGCCTTCGATGAGCTTGCCGCCCTTGGTCATGCGGAAAATCTTCGGCAGCGGACGGTCAGGCTTGAACGTTTCGAGACGTTCAACAGCGCGCGGCGAAAGGATCAGAATGCCGTGTGCAGCTTCACCGCCGAGCGCCTTCTGCCAGGAGAAGGTGACTACGTCGAGTTTGGAAAAATCAAGCTTCTGCGCGAAAGCGGCCGAGGTCGCGTCGCAAATAGTCAGACCTTCGCGGTTCGCCGGGATCCAGTCGGCATTGGGCACGCGCACACCCGAGGTCGTGCCGTTCCAGGTGAAAACCACGTCCCGGTTGAAATCGACCTGGGTGAGGTCCGGCAGTTCGCCATAGGGAGCTTCGAGCACGCGGACGTCAGGCAACTTGAGTTGCTTCTGCACGTCGGTCACCCAGCCGGCACCGAACGATTCCCAGGCGAGCATGTCGACGCCCCGAGCGCCCAGCGCGCTCCAGAGGAACATTTCGACAGCACCCGTGTCGGAAGCGGGGACGATGCCGATGCGATAATCGGCGGGAACTTCGAGGAGTTCGCGGGTCAGGTCGATAGCCTGCTGAATGCGCGCCTTGGCAGGCTTGGCGCGGTGCGAACGACCGGTGAGTGCGCCAGCAAGCGCTTCAACCGTCCAGCCTGGACGTTTGGCACAAGGACCCGACGAAAAATTGGGGTTAGCCGGTTTTACCGCCGGTGCGGTCAGGGGCGTATCAGCCATCTCAAGCGGCCCTCCCAGGCCTATGCGCCTCGCGTTAGGGCGAGGTGTCCTGAGGCCGGAGATACTCCTTAGCCGAAGACGCGTCAATGGGCGACGAGAGTTCAACCCTTGCAAGTTCCGTCAGAAACCGAGTCCTGCCGACTAAAACGGCCAGACGATTAAGTGACCCGGGTTCCGACGAAACCGGACGAAGCGATCGCGCTGCATAACTCGTTCCATTCGCACCCGGAGCAAGCAGCGCGCGTATGCCCCCGGCCAAAGGCCGCTCGCAAGACCCCAAGGCGTTCACCGGTAATCTCCAAGGTGAGCCCCGCCCTTATGGTCGCCTTCACCAGCCGGCCGACATCGTCGGCCGCCGCTCTGTCGCGTTCGATGACGCTCTCGCGCCGGCAATGAGCATCAGCATCGGCCAGCAGAGGCGCGCAGATATCGTCGGGCCCATCGACAATCAGGATGCTTTCGCCCTGCGACAAGCGCCGGGCGATTGCGTCATAATTCTGCGTGAAGCCCGCGGAGTAACCTTTGCCTGCATAGGTCAGCAGGCAAAGGAGATGGTGCGGGCGAAGCCGAACGGTCATTCGGACTTGGGGCTTTTCCGACGGGAGAGAGCGTACAGGAGCGAGGCGCCCAAGGCCGACTTGAGAAGCCCCCCGGCAAGGAACGGCACAACGCCGAAGGTCCAGGCGTCTTGAGGGCCGATGACAACGGCGAGCCACATGCCGCCAAGAACAAGGCAGACGGCATTGCCAAGCGCCATGCTCAGAAAGGCCAGGACGGGGCGCTGGCCGCTCCAGCCGCGTTCAGCAAGCCATCCGGTCAATGCGGCAACGAGCGGGAAGGCGAAAAGATACCCCGCGGTCGGCCCGACAAAATGATGCGCTCCTGCTGCGCCGCCCGAAAGAACAGGCATGCCCAAGGCCGCTTCCACCAGCCAGGCGATTACGGTCAAGGCACCGAGGCGCCAGCCATAGACAGCGCCGATCAAGGTCACGGCGAGCGTCTGCATATTGACCGGCACCGGGACCAGCGGCACCTCAACATAGGAGGCCGCGGCGAGGAAGACGGTGCCCGCAAGCACGGCACCAACCTGCCATAGGAGGGGTTTGTCCTGGATGTTGCCCAGGGCAGACGCGACGGACTTATCAGTGACCATGTGTGGCTCCTTCAAAAATTATAGATAATTTCTCTTACCTATCGCTAAAGGAATCCATAGATAGATCGCCCCTGCAAGGGCGATCTTTATGCGACCACAAATAAGCTGCGAGTTAGCGGGGAGAGCGCCCGCCCAACAATACGTGTCGCCTCAGAATCGCCCCCGCATGCTCCACCTGCCCGGCTCGCAGAGCGACAAGGATCGCGCTGTGATCGCGGTCGGTCGGCGCTTCCCATTCGGCGCTCCAACCCGAGAAGAGGAAGCGAGCGCTTGCCGCCTGCAGGTCATCAATGGCTTTGAGCAGTCGCGGCATCCCGCAGGGCGCCAGGAGTGTCCGATGGAACTTGCGGTTTGCCTGCTCCCAGGCCTGCACATCGGGGGCATTGTCGCCCTCGTTGTTGATTTCTTCGGCCTGGTCGAGAATTGCCCGCGTCAGATGGGGCGCGGCATTTTGCAGTGCCAGGACCTCAAGAGCCGCCCGCATTTCAGCGACTTCCCGCACCTCCGCACGAGAAAAACCTGCCACCCGCACGCCACGCCTTGGCTCGCTCACGGCCAGTCCTTGCGCCTCGAGGCGTCGGAAGGCCTCGCGCACAGGCACGTGGCTTGCTCCGAACTCCTCGGCAACGTGGTCCTGCCTTAGTGGCGTGCCCGGCTCGACGCGCCCGGAGATAATGCGTTCGGCGAGCGTTTTGGCGATCTGGTTGGCGAGAGTGTCGTCTTTGGCCATGTGTTCCGAAGAGGTGAGCTGACATCGCGCGAATGGATGCCGTTTTCTCATACACCGGCCGGAAATCGCATGCACGCCGTGATCTCGTGAGAGGCTTTTGGCGCACCCGGCGGGCCGCTGACACCGGCATGTGATCCTCCCCCATGCAACGCTCGCTCCGAACAGGCCTTCTAGTGACAGGCAATCCTGCCCGACAACCGACGAACGCACCTTGTTTTGCGTCCTGCGTTCGCGCGTCAGCCGTAAAAGGAGACCCCTGATGCGCCCCATACCCTCATTGCTCGCAAGCACGGCCCTCTGTGCCGTGCTGCTCCCCGCCCTGGCCGCAGGCCAGGAGAGCGGCTCTGTTGCAACCCAGGCCCCAAATGCGACCGACCAGCAACCGGCCTTTGAAGGTCAGACACGAGCGCCACAACCAGCGGAAATGCCCAAGGTCGAAACAACGGTGGTCGCCGAGGACCTGCCGCAGCTCTGGTCGCTTGAATTCCTGCCCGATGGCCGCATGCTGGTGACCACCAAGGCTGGCGATATGCATATCGTCACCCCCGAAGGCGAAGCCGGCGCGCCGATCGAAGGACTGCCCGAGGTGGATGATCGCGGTCAGGGCGGACTACTCGACGTCGCCCTGGCACCCGATTTCGAAAATTCGGGCCTCGTCTACTTCTCCTTCTCGGAACCACGCGATGGCGGCAACGGCACTAGTGTCGCTTCCGCCATACTCTCCGCCGACGACGCCAATAGCGGCACGCTCGAAGACCTCAAGGTGATCTTCCAGCAAACCCCGACCTATAACGGCGACAAGCATTTTGGCTCTCGCCTGGTCTTTGCCCCCGATGGCGCCTTGTTCGTCACTGTTGGCGAGCGATCCGATGTCGAAACCCGCAATCAGGCGCAAGATATTTCCAGTGGCCTCGGCAAGGTGTTCCGCATCGACAGCAGCGGCGAGGCCTTGCCGGACAATCCCTTCATCGCAACCGAGAACGCCCTACCCGAAATCTGGAGCCTCGGTCATCGCAACATGCAAGCAGCAACGCTCGACGGCGAAGGCCGCCTCTGGACCGTCGAACACGGCCCCATGGGCGGCGACGAACTCAACAGGCCAGAAGCCGGCACCAATTATGGCTGGCCCGAAGTAACCTATGGGCTCGACTATAGCGGCGAACCGATCGGCGAAGGCATCACGGCCAAGGAAGGCACCACACAACCTGTCTACTACTGGGACCCTGTCATCGCCCCCTCGGGCATGGCCTTCTACGAGGGCAGCGAATTCCCCGAATGGCAGGGAGCCTTCCTCATCGGTGGTCTGGTCGCCGAAGGCGTTGTCGTTGTTCATCTCGATGGCGACAAGGTCGTCTATGAAGAGCGCGTGCCGCTCCAGGCGCGGGTGCGCGATGTCAAAATCGGGCCTGATGGCGCCGTCTATGCCGTAACGGAGAACCCGGACGCCGGGACTTCCACCATAGTTCGTCTGAGCAAGGCGAGTACCTGACAAGGTCATGTGGCGAGGCAGTTTTCGCCTCGCCCCACCGATGTCGACCTAGGGGACCAGCGGCATCCGGAACGTAAAGCGGGTTTCGGCGGCGTCCGAGGTCATCTCGATCGTGCCACCATGAGCCTCGGCGATTTGCGAGGCAATGTAGAGCCCCAATCCCAGGCCCTGCAGGCTCGTTTCGGCGCCACCGCGATGGAACGGCTGGAACAGGCGTTCCATGGCGGAAGCCGGGATTGGCTGTCCACCATTGGCGACCGCAAGCAGGAGATGGCCATCGGCGATTACCGCCTCGACGATGATGGGCTGGTCCTCGGCGCCATGCGTGATCGCATTGCCCATCAGGTTCGAGAACATTTGGCCGATACGGGCTTGATCGACATTGACCCCCTGCGAGAGGTCGAACCGCATTTCTATCTCGCGCTCGGGGTGGCCGGCCTTGATCTCGTTGACGATCTGGGCAAGCAGCGGCTCAAGCCGTTGATCTGCCGTGCGCTGCAAGCCAATGCCGCCACCCAGGCGCCCGCGGGCAAAGTCCATGAGATTGTCGATCAGGCCGCTCATGCGAGCAACGCTTTCCCCCATAAGCCGAAGAATGCGAACCGACTTGGGATCGTCATGCATGGTCGACAGCATCCGCCGCCCACCTTCAAGCCCCGCCAGGGGATTGCGCAGGTCGTGGCCCAAAACGGCAATGAACTGCTCGCGAAGGTCGGACATGGCCAATCCGTCGACCACCTTGGTTTCGGCGACAAGGATCCGGTCCTCGGCGTCGAGATGGTGGGCGATCAGTTCGGCAAAGAGCGTGAACGTGCCGATGATCTGCGGGTTGTTGACCTTGTGTGGATTGGGATCGATGGCGCAAAGCGTTCCGAAGAACCGCCCATCGGGCAGCGTGATCGGCACCGAAATGTAGCTTTGCAGGCCATAGAGTTGCGGTGTGTGGTGGTTCTGATAGGTCGCATCTTCAGCGACATTGTCTATCGCCACCACCTGCCGGTGCTGCCTGATCTCATGGCAGAGCGTTGTTTCGACCTTCAACTCACCACCCGGCGGCAGGCCAAAATGGATGTTGTCGAGAACCTGGCACGCTATCCAGCGGTCCTCGGTAACGCGCGCGACGGCCGCAAAACCCATGCCAGTGGCCCGGCAGGCGACGTCGAGAATCGTAGGCACCGCCGCAATTCTCTGCACGGCATTGATGTCATTCTGAAAATCGTGCGGCATGGTCGCGCTTTGATCGAGATATCAACCCATCGTAATCAGTCCAACCGGGCATGTCATGAACTTCATCGAGATCGCCACGCGATGGATCGTAAGCGCCCGTGCTCCGTTGATGTAGATGTCAGTTCTGCGTCCGCTGGCGCCCATGCTGATGGAAGGTCCATGACAGCCCCAACAATCATTCTCGTGGTTGAGGACGAGCCGCTCGTCAGCATGGCGCTGGTGGACGATCTCGAGGCCACGGGTTTTGTCGTGCTCGAAGCAGCCAATGCAGCGGCGGCTGTCAAACTTCTGGAAAGCCGTAATGATATTCGGCTCATCATCACCGATGTGGACATGCCCGGCTCGATGGATGGTCTGATGCTTGCCGCGGCGGTAGCAGATCGGTGGCCGCCCATTCGGATCATCGTCGTTTCCGGGCACCGCGATGTCGAGATCAGCGACATTCCTACCGGGAGCGCGTTCTATTCCAAGCCCTATCGAACTGCCGAAATCATCGAAACGATGAACCAAATGCTGGGCTAGGCAACCGGCCGGGTCGTTGCCCCCGCACAGTCGGGCCTCGGCACCACGGCGATCACGTTTGCTCGCGTCGATCACTTCATCGGAACACGTGACTCCCCCACCCGTTCCCCCAAAGCCGGGCCTTGAAGTCCGGAGAACAGGAGGAGGAACTCCCATGCCAAACCGCGACGAACAGGATCCCAACCGCAATCGCCAGGGGTCCCAGGGTGGCCAGCAATCTGGCCAGAACCAGCAGGGCCAGCAAGGTGGCCAACAGAACCGCCAGAATACCCAGCGCGATGACGGGGACATGGACCGGGATCGCAACCGCCAAGGCGGTGCCGGTGGACAGCAGTCTGGTGAAAACCAGCAGGGCCGCCAGGGAAGCGACCAGTTCCGCAAGGAACAGGACGATGCTGGCTCCGGTCAGAAGAACCGTCCAGGCCAGGGCAATCCCGACCGCCAATAGCACGGCGAATGGCGGCGGCGGTCCAACCGCCTCCGCCCGAGTGGAAGGATCGGAAATTGGATAGAGACGACCTAGATCTGGATGATCTGCTGCCCTTTTGGCAGCGAAAATTCGCGCACCGCCTCGACAAGTCCGTAGTTCACAGCCTGCACGGGCGAGATGTAGATCTCGCTGTGACGCCGCGCCGCCAGAACTTCCTCGGGAATCCGGCTGCGCTCACGCAGGATGTTGTCCGTGCGATCATCATCCGCCAGCGCCGCATCCAGCGTTGATTGCAGGCGCCGCGCAGTAAGCCCTTCGGACTGGCCCATGGTCGTTGGATGGATCATGAACATGCCGTGGGCCGAGCAATAGCGCTGCTGGGCGGCGAGGAAGACCGATACCGCGATCGAGCTCACAGACCCGGTATTGTAGAGCACCAGGTGCAGCGGCAGCGCCCTTATGTGATTGTAGAGATAGACGCCGTCCGCGACGTAACCACCATTTGAACTGAAGGCCAGGTGAACCAGAGAAACGCCGCTGTTCACCGCGGAGTTCAACGCGCCCGCGAGCCTGCCGACGCCGGCGGGCTCGATCGGGCCGGTAAATCCAAAATACCCGGTTTCGCGAATCTCATCCATCATGGTCCCCTTGTTCATCGAACGGGCAGGACGTCCGTAGGGTTCCTTGGGCACTTTTCTTACAGACCGAGAAGAGAAAGCTCACGGCACCTGTTTGAGCAGAAGGTCGCGCGCCTCGTTGATTTTGGCGGCGAGATAGCTGGAGCCCCCATGGTCAGGATGGACTGCTTTCATCAGATCACGGTGAGCCGCCCTGATTTCGTCACCGCTCGCGCCGGGTTTCAGGCCAAGAATTTCATAGGCTTCGGCCACCGGGTCGCCTCCCGTTTTGGCGCCTGTTTTTTCGTTCGCATCCTGGCTCGCGAAATATTCGCGCCAACCGCCGCGATTGGCATCGAGCCAGCTCTCCAGGAGGCTCAAACTATCGGCATCGCTTCCCACTTCGGCCAGCAGAAGTCTCGTATCCATCTCGCCCAGATCCATCAGATCCATACCGGCAAATTGGCCATTCAGCACGCGGCCGGAGACCGCACCGGTGTCGTGGTCCAGTTCCATGGCGAAGCTATAGCTCTGCACCTTCGAGATATTGCCTGCGTCTGCAGCGGGTCCATCGAAGGAAATTGCCCCGAGCCTGCCAGTTCGCAATACCGCAAAGGCCGCCGCACCGACAAAGAGAGCGAGATCGAAGCGGCGGGCAAAGAGCAAGCCGACGGCAATGAGCGCGCCGAGCCCGCCGACCACCCAGCGCAGGCCACGCATCAATGTCCGCCGGTCAAGCTTGAGCAGGTAATTGACGAGAGCCAGGCTGGCCAAAAGAGCCAGCGCGCCAAGAAAAATATACGTCACGGCGGCAACTGGGCCAACAATGCCTGCGCTTGGCCGCTAGCCTGCAGCTTCAGCATATTCCTGCCCCCACTGGCATAAGCCGCCACCGCCTTGAGCAGGGCCGCCAATTCCTGGGGCGCGGTAGCATCGAACCGGGCATAGGCACCCTTGCTGAGCTTTGCAAAACCGCGAAAAGCAGCCTCGACCAGGGCATCGCGGCCTTCCTGAAAGACGAAGATAGGCAGCCCGAGCAGGCCGAGTTGCCCCGCCTTTTCAGACAGCACATCGACATTTTCCTCGATCGCATCGCCAACAAAGATCACCGCATTGATCCGCCGCTTCGCGTGCTCGGCGCGCGCGTGATCGAAGACTTTGGAAATCTGGGTATTGCCTCCGCGGCAGTCGATGCCGGTCATGAGCTTAGCCAAGGCATCGCCATCGAGTACCCATTTGCTGGCCCGGCATTCGCCAAAGCCGCGAAAATACAGCAGTTGCACCTGCAACGCACTCGGCTTGGGAATGGCGCGAAACATCTCCGCCTGCAGCGAACAGGCGAGGTCCCAGGTCGGCTGGCGGCTCATCGTCGCATCGAGGGCAAACAATAGCCGTCCGTCTTGCGCAGCATTGGGACGCGCCAACGTGCCAACCTTTTTGACGAAAGCCGCAATATCGCCGCTCACCCTGCCCTTGTCGGGCAGTCCAGAGGCTTCTCGTGCGTCGAGGTCTTTTTTCGCCATGAAACTAATATGTGGGGCGGCGATATCAGCCGCAAGGCCCCAACGGCTTGGTCACAAACTCGTAACTCTGTGCCTCGTTACGCCAAAACTCTACCAACTCTCCGACCGGAAGGGCAGATGCGCTTGAGGTGTTCGAGCGTTGCCGGCTTAGAGAAAGACCGGCTCTTCGTGGAGCGCTATGCCGAAACGTGCTTTCACCGTGGCTTTTACATGCGCTGCGAGGGCGGCGATATCGCCGGCATCGGCATCACCGAGATTGACGACCACCAAAGCATGGCGCTCGGAAATACCGGCGCGTCCCATGCGAAACCCCTTGAGGCCGCTCTGCTCGATGAGCCAGCCGGCCGACAGCTTGGTCCGCCCATCCGTTTGCGGGAAATTGGGCGCCGTCGGGAAGGCGGCGAGTACCGGCGCCGCTTCGTCGAGCGTCACGATGGGATTTTGAAAGAATGACCCGGCATTGGGCGTCACGCGCCAATCGGGTAGTTTGGACCCACGCAGGTAAAGGACGCGGTCCATCACGGTCCGAGGATCAAGCGCCGGTTGATCCATCAGTTCAGCGAGCCCTGCAAAACGCAGATTAGGCTTCCAGGGTCGCGGCAACCTCAAACGCAGCGACAGCACCACATAGCGCCCCGCCTCCCTCTTGAAGACGCTATCGCGATAGGCGAAAGCGCAATCAGTGGCCGTGAACGTCTTGAGGGTTTTGTCCAGCGTGTCGAAAGCCACGAGACTGTCGAAGACATCGGCCACTTCGGCACCATAGGCCCCTATATTCTGCACCGGTGCGGCGCCGACAGTACCAGGAATGCCCGCCAGGTTCTCGATGCCACCAAAACCCTGTTCCACCGTCCAGACGACGAAGTCGTGCCAGGTTTCCCCGGCAGCCGCTTCGACCAGAACGTGATCCTCGGTCTGCGCTGTGACAGCACGGCCGGCCGTCGCCACCACGGCCGTGATCCCGACAAAATCTGCGGAAAGCACCACATTGCTGCCGCCGCCAAGGATGCGCAGAGGCAAGCCGCGTTCACGCGCCAGGGCAAAAAGCGGTGGCACCTGATCGGTCGCTTCCAGTATGGCGCCCCAGCGTGATCTGGCCTTGAGCGCCAATGTATTGCGCGCAGACAGATCAAAATCGGGGGTGAGGTTGAGATAGGACGTGGTCATGGCCGGGTTATAGGTGCGGTCTGGCTGGCCTGGCAATGCATCAGCCCAACTGTCCGCCCAACTCATCCTCGATGTGAGCACGGATAATGTCGTCGAAGCGGCGCTCGGCAACAAAGCCGAGGCCTTCGGCACGCTTTGCCGAGAAGGCCTGTGGCCACCCGGCAACGATACGGGCAATGACCGGGTCAGGCTCGTGGCGGATGAGCTTTACCGCCCTGTCCCCGGCAATACGCCGCAAAGCCTCGATTTCGTCCCCTACGGTCGCTGCAAGGCCCGGCATGGTCAGAGAACGGCGTTGTCCGAGACTGGACGTGTCCATCTGGGCTGCGTGGAGCAGGAAGCTCACCGCAGCGCGGGGGCTGGCAAACCAGTGGCGAACATTCGCCTCGACCGGCAAGACCGCTTCGACACCGGCCAGGGGCTCACGAATGATGCCGGAGAAGAAGCCCGACGCGGCCTTGTTGGGTTTTCCTGGGCGAACCACGATGGTCGGCAGACGAATGCCGACCCCATCGACAAAACCGCGGCGGGAATAGTCGGCCAAGAGCAGCTCGCAGATCGCCTTTTGCGTGCCGTAGCTGGTGAGCGGCGTCAGCGGGAATTCATCCGGGATTTCGACCGGGAGGGGCTCGCCGAAAACCGCAATGGAAGAGGTGAAGACAAGACGCGGCGCATAGGGTCCATGCTGACTGGCGAGACGGATCTCTTCCAGCAGGTACCGGGTGCCATCGAGATTGATTCGATAACCCTTCTCGAAATCGGCTTCGGCCTCGCCGGACACGATGGCGGCGAGATGGAAGATGAGATCGGGACGCGAGACGATGAGCTTCTCCGCGGCTTCTGGGGCAGAGAGGTCGAGTGAATGGGTTTCGATCGGAATGGAGGCGGACGGGGTGTCGGGCTTTACGACGTCGGCGAGGACCAGGGTCGAGATATCCCGCCCCCCAACCTGCCCCGCCTTCAGCAGTGCCGCCGTCAGCTTGCGTCCAACCATGCCGGCGGCGCCGATCACCAGAATCTTCAAGACCGTGTCCTCCAATAGCCTCAACCGACGAAATCATTGCGGCAGCCTGTTGTCACCGCAAAAAGAAACGGCGCCCACCCGAAGGTGAGCGCCGCTGCATGAAAGACAGTTGGGATCAGTTGAAGCGGTAGCGCAGCGTGCCGCGCACTTCGTGGACCCAGGCGCCGGCAATCGAATAGGGCTGAGCCGCCGTATTGTTCGCGAGCGAGTCGATATAGAGGCCGCGATAGCCAACATCGGCGACGATGTGGCCGAAGTCATAGCCGACACCGGCCATGCCGGCAGCAGCAAGGCTCGTATTGGTGCCGTGCGTATCGGGATTGCCCGGACCGGTGGTGATGATGTCATTGAAGGCCACACCGGCACCGGCGCCAACATAGCCGAAGGCGCCGCCAGCAGCGCCATAACCCATGTCACCGAAACCGAAGTCGTAATAGGCGTTCGCCAGAACGACGGTGGAACGCAACTGCAGGCTGTGCACACCATTTGCCAGTACAGGCGCCGCTCCGGTGACATTGGCGCGCATATTGTCGTTCGACAGATAGTCGACCGTAGCATCAACACGCAGACCCGTGCCGGTTTCGTAGCCGACACCGGCGCCGACCGAGTAGCCATAGCCATAATCGGTGATGGCGAAGGTGCGCGGGGTGGCGGTGGGGTGGAAAACTTCCTTGGCCCACATCGCGTTACCAGCGGCGCTGCCGCGCAGGTAGAAGCTGCCCGACACGCCATAGTCGACGTCCGGAATTTCGATCACGGGCGGATAATAGGGCATGTCCGCGGCAATTGCCGGGCCTGCCACTGCTGTTCCGGTCAACAGGAACGCAGCAATGAGCTTGCGCATGGGTTCAGTCCTTTAGTTGCCACGACGCTATGTCGGTTCATGGCAAATATCGGACAAACTCGTTAAAGCCCGCTTAACCCTAGATTTTAACCCTAACGAGACCCTAAGCGATCTCGCGAATGGCCGCCTCAACCTGGCCGACGATGCTCTCGACGAGCGCCGCGTCGTCCGCTTCACCCATGACGCGGATCACCGGCTCGGTGCCCGAAGCGCGCACGACGAGACGCCCGGCGCTGCCCAAGGTCGACTCCGCATCGGCAATTGCCTGCTTGACGTGCTTGTGGTCGAGCGGCTTGCCCGACTTGAAACGCACGTTGCGCAGGAGTTGCGGCACCTTGTCAAAGCGGTGGCAGATTTCCGAGATCGGCTTTTCCTGCTGCTTGAGCACCGAGAGCAGCTGCAGGGCCGCGACGAGCCCGTCGCCCGTCGTGGTAAAATCGGAAAGAATGATGTGGCCGGACTGTTCGCCGCCGACATTGAAACCCTTGGAGCGCATGGCTTCGAGCACATAGCGATCGCCCACCTGGGTGCGTTCGAGCGTCAGGCCAAGGCCGGTCAGATAGCGTTCGAGGCCGAGATTGCTCATGATGGTGGCGACGATACCGCCGCCGACGAGCATTTCGCGCTCCATCCAGCTATGGGCGATGACAGCCATGAACTGGTCGCCATCAACCACATTGCCCTTCTCGTCGATGATGATGACGCGATCAGCGTCGCCATCGAGCGCAATGCCGATATCGGCACGCACCTCCTTGACCTTGGCGGCAACGGCCTCGGGAGCGGTGGAGCCAACCTTGTGGTTGATGTTGTAGCCATTGGGCTCGACGCCGATGGTGATAACCTCGGCGCCCAGTTCCCAGAGCGCCACCGGGGCGACCTTGTAGGCGGCGCCATTGGCGCAATCGAGCACCACGCGCAGACCCGAAAGGTCAACGCCGCGCGGCAGGGTGCGCTTGGCATATTCGATATAGCGGGTGCGGGCTTCTTCGTCGCGATAGGCGCGGCCGATTTCCATGCCATGCGCCAGAAGCTTTGACGTGTCGGTCTCGATCAGGCGCTCGATTTCGGCTTCGAGTTCGTCGCTGAGCTTGTAGCCATCGGGACGGAAAAACTTGATGCCATTGTCTTCATAGGGGTTGTGCGAGGCCGAAATCATGACCCCCAGATCGGCGCGCAGCGAACGCGTCAGCATGGCGACGGCCGGGGTCGGCATCGGTCCGAGGAAGTAGACATCCATGCCCACGGCCGTGAAACCGGCACCCAGGGCATTTTCCAGCATATAGCCCGAGCGGCGCGTATCCTTGCCGATAACGACACGGTTGCGGTGCTCGCCACGCACGAATGTCGTGCCGGCGGCCATGCCGACTTTCATCGCGAGATCGGGAGTCAGCTTGTCGCCATTCGCCATGCCCCGAATGCCGTCCGTGCCGAAATATTTGCGGGCCATAGTGCGTTCCCCCGATAACTGGTCTGCTGCATTCAATACCACTTTCGTGGGAAGTAGCGCAGAGATTTGGACAAGAAAAGGGCCACCCTTGGGTGGCCCTTGTATAAACTGGCCTCAGCTTTCCGGCTGGGGCTCCATGCCCGGCTCCGGCGGCGCATCCGGCCGCTTCTTGCCCGACTTGCCGGCGGTCGGCACACCCGTAGCCTTCGGCACAGCCGGACCACCGTCTTCAGGCCGCGTCGGCTGCTTGCCGTCCATGAGCGCACGAAGTTCGTCGCCGGTCAGGGTTTCGAATTCGAGCAGGGCCTGGGCAATGGCTTCCCACTGGTCATTGTAGGTCGTCAGGATGTTGCGGGCCGAGGCTTCGCCATCTTCGATGAGCTTGCGCACTTCCTGGTCGATCAGCTTGGCGGTGTCATCCGACATATGCTGGGACTGGGTGACCGAATGGCCGAGAAACACTTCCTGGTCATTGGACTTGTAGCGCACGCGGCCGAGCTTTTCGCTCATGCCCCATTCCATCACCATCGAGCGAGCCAGAGCCGTCGCCATCTGGATGTCGCCGGAGGCACCCGACGTCACCTTGGCCGGGCCGAACTTGATGATTTCGGCTTCGCGACCACCGAACAGCATGGTGAGACGGGCAAGGGCCTTCTCACGGCTGAACGAGTAGCTATCGGTTTCCGGCAGGGTCATCACCATGCCCAGCGCACGACCGCGCGGGATGATGGTGGCCTTGTGGATCGGGTCGATGCCGGCAACTTTCAGCGCGATGATGGCATGGCCAGCTTCGTGATAGGCGGTCAGCTTCTTTTCGTCGTCGGTCATGGCCATGGTGCGGCGCTCGGCGCCCATCATGATCTTGTCCTTGGCGTCTTCGAATTCCTGATGCGTGACGAAGCGCTTGTTCTTGCGCGCCGCCATCAGGGCAGCTTCGTTGACGAGGTTCATCAGATCGGCACCCGAGAAGCCCGGGGTACCGCGAGCCAGAACCTTGAGGTCGACGTCGGGAGCCAGCGGCACCTTGCGGACGTGAACTTTCAGGACCTTTTCACGACCCGAAACGTCCGGGTTCGGCACGACGACCTGACGGTCGAAACGGCCGGGACGCAGGAGAGCAGGGTCGAGCACGTCTGGGCGGTTGGTTGCGGCAATGAGGATGATACCTTCATTGGCTTCAAAACCGTCCATCTCGACGAGGAGCTGGTTGAGGGTCTGTTCGCGTTCGTCGTTACCGCCGCCGAGACCGGCGCCACGCTGGCGACCGACGGCGTCGATTTCGTCGATGAAGATGATGCACGGGGCATTCTTCTTGGCCTGTTCGAACATGTCACGGACGCGGCTGGCGCCCACACCGACGAACATTTCCACGAAGTCAGAACCGGAAATGGTGAAGAACGGGACATTGGCTTCGCCAGCCACCGAGCGGGCGAGCAGCGTCTTACCGGTACCCGGAGGGCCGACCAGCAGCACGCCGCGCGGAATACGACCACCGAGGCGCTGGAATTTTCCTGGATCGCGCAGGAACTCGACGATTTCTTCCAGGTCCTGCTTGGCTTCGTCGACACCGGCGACGTCTTCAAACGTCACCTTGCCCTGCGTTTCGGTGAGCAGCTTGGCGCGCGATTTGCCAAAGCCCATGGCGCCGCCACGGCCACCGCCCTGCATCTGGCGTATGAAGAAGAACCACACGCCGATGATGACGATGAAGGGCAGCCAGGACGAGAGCAGGATCGACCAGAAGGGGCTCGATTCCGGGGCGCGGGCGGTGATCGACACATCCTGCGCTTCAAGGCGCGAGATCATGTCCGCACCGGCCGGAACGATGGTTTCAAAGCGCGTACCGTCGTTGAGAACGCCGGAAACGACATCATTGGTAATGGTAACGCTGGAAACGCGACCCGCGTCGACGTCGGTCACGAACTGGCTATAGCTCTTTTCGCCCACCGACATGGTGCGCGTAGATGACTGGAAGACCTGGAACAGGCCCATCAGCATAAAGAGAATGACTAGCCAGATGGCAAAGTTGCGGAAATTTCCGTTCATCAATCCTGTCCCGGAGGAAGCCAGCGCGCGACGCGGCAGCATTAGGCCGAATGTAAGACCGTCATTGGGGCGTTACAAGGGCAGTACCTGCGGCGTCCCGGCCTTTACGTCCAGTCATTTTGTCGCGACGGGGTTAACGGGATATGGCCTTACGCGGTTCCGCCGGGGATTACTATCAGGGCACGTAATTTTGCTCCCGCCGGCTGATGCCGCGAGAGTGTTACTGGTGGACGGACCCCGGAGCGGCATTCGCCTCGAAGTTTTTAGTAGATGAAGCGGATACCGCTCCGGGGTGCCCTCTTTTCGGGCGGGAACTATCGGCGACTTTTGATCGCTCGTCGCAAGCGGCCAGCCCCGAACGTGCATGGGAGACGATCCCCTGCCGGGCCCCCTCGCTACTGTCGTCTGCAGACCGTCCGTGCGAGGTTGGATGGGGGTACTATGAGGGCATAATTGGGGACGGGGATAAGATGGATATCTCTTCGATGTCATCCCCGCGAAAGCGGGGATCCCTGTTTCGCGACAGAGAGATTCCCGCTTTCGCGGGAATGACGCGGTGACGGAGCGAAGGCGAGATGGATTGCCCGAACGAGCCCGGCAATGACGATGGAAGGGGGCCAGCGGGCGCTAATCCACCAGCACCCTCACCTGGACCCGCTCATCGAACGACCAGCCACCCAGTGACAGCACCGCCCCGCTCGCATCACGCACGATGGGTGCCGTTCGGATGGCCTCGGCTGGTGTCGTGACCTTGAAGCCCAGAACCTCTTCGAGCCGGTGACGCGGGAAGAAGTCGGTGGCGGAGGCGACAAAGCCGGTTTCGCCAGAAACATTGGTGATCTCGAAACGCTCGTCCCAGACCAGCACGCCGTCCGGCGGCAAGGCCTGATCCTCGGGCAGCGCCCTGCCCGGCTCGCGGGCGATGGTGACAAAACCATCCTTGATGCGGATGACGGTGCCGAGCAGCGTCGTGCCGCGGGGCAGTGTATTGGTGGTGATCTGTTCAAAGAGCCGTTCCACTTGGCCCAGCGCGCGCGGCTTTTGGCGGCCACCAACAACGGCCAGGAGGCGGCTTAGCACCCTCCGGCCGGTTGCCGGGCCCAGCTGTTCGAGCGCGCTCAGCGGCAGCGAGGCGGCTCCAAAACCATCGACCGCAACCAGTTCGGCAAAGGCGGCATCGGCGAGTTGGGCCAGGGCCTGATCGGCCTCGGCCATGCGGGCGGCAAAGCGCGACAGCGCCGCGCCATCGAGCCCTTCCTGCGCCAGGGATGGCAGGAGCCGGCGCCAGCGCACACGTTCATAGGTGTCATCAGCATTGGAAGGATCACGCGCGGGCGTCAGCCCCGCCTCCTCCACGATGGCGCCAAGCGCTGCCGGTTCTACATCGAGCAGCGGCCGGAAAACCCGCACGCCTTCGACTTCGGAAAACGGCACCATGCCCTTGAGGCCATCGAGGCCACTGCCGTGGGCGAGACGCATCAAAATGGTTTCGGCCTGATCGGCGCGATGATGAGCGGTCAACAACACCTTCGCGTTATCCTGAGCCAGGGCCTCGCCAATCAGCCGATAGCGCGCCTGCCGCGCGGCCTCTTGAAGGCCGGTTTCAGGATGACCTTCGCTCCATCTGAGTCCGCGAAATTCGAAGCCGAGTTTTGTCGCCTCGGTCGCGACCATAGCAACCTCATCGGCCGCCTCGGGCCTCAGACCATGATCGAGACTGTAGACAACGATCTTGGGAGGAGTTTCCGCGCCCAAAACCCAGCGATGGGCGAGGAGCATCAGCGCGAGACTGTCGGGACCGCCCGAAACGGCGAGGCCAATGACGGCCTCGCCGGAAATGGGCGCAAACAGATTTGCCAGCGTGGCCCTGTCGGCGAGATCCGGGGTCAGGCTGGCGGGCATTGGGCCTTGGCTTTCTCCTCGGCAAGCCGCGCGACGAAAGCCGGAGGTAAGGTCGTATAGCGCTTGCCGACCTCGCCAAAGGTGCGGCAGGCGGTTTCGCGTTCCCCGGCCCCGGAAAGGGCCATGCCGAGCTTCAGGAGCAGGTCGGGCGCGCGGGCGTGATCGGGGTGTTTTTGGAACGTGTCGAGCAGCACCTCGGCCGCCTGATCGTAGGAGCCCTGCGTGAGGAGGGCCTCGCCGAGGAAATTGGCAGCTTCCGGAACCTGCGGATTGTCGGGATAGAGCGACACGAACTGGTCGAACTGATCGGCGGCAAAGGCATAGTCGCCCGAGGCATAGGCTTCATAGCCGGCGGCAAATTGCGCATCGGCATCCGCATTGCCGGTGGAGACCGTAGCCGGATTGTAGCTGAGATCGATTGGCTGGCCGGTCGTCAGGTCAATGCCGCCCGTTTGGCCGGTGCCAACGAGAGGATCGGACGAACTGCCCAGGTCATCCATGGGCAGGGACGACTGATCGTCAAAAGTCGGATCGAATTCCGCCTCGCCCGGCAGTGGCTTGACGCCCTGTTCGGGAATCTGGGTCAGCGGCACGGCATCTTCGCCGGTCGGGGCCACAGTTTGAGTCTGCGGCGACGCCTCGGGCGGCGTCACGCCACCAGGTTGGGTCGCCGCCTCAGTTTTTCCCCCAGCACCGCCTTCCAGCTGCTGGAAGCGGAACTCATTGTCTTCCTGCATGCGGTTGACGATTTCCTGCATCTGGGTGAGCTGGAACGTCAGGCCTTCAATCTGGCCATTGAGCAGGCGAATCTGCTCTTCGAGCTGCTGCATGCGCACCAGAACCTGGGCCTGATCGGCCTGGGCCACGAGAATGCGTTCGGGCTGGGTGTTGGTGAAGGAGAGACCGCCCAATTCGGCGGGGGGAAGGGTCTGCGCATTGGCGGCAGGCAGGAGCCCCAGGCCGATGGCGAGGGCGCACAAACCGGCGCGCGCCTTTCTGTTGAACGTTCCGAGCTTCACGCCGTTTTCTCCATTGGGTCGATGCGCGACAAGATGGGTATCTTTGGCCTCTGGATAAAGGCCAATTTTGGTCAAAACAAAACACCCGGCCCACTTTCGTGGTACCGGGCGTTCCTTGCCTCCAGTTCTTGCGACTGGAATGAGGTTTCTACTGGACCACCGTGACCGCGCGGCGGTTCTGGCTCCAGCAGGAAATGTCGTTACAGATGGCGACCGGGCGTTCCTTGCCGAAGGACTGGCTGGTAATGCGCTGGCCGTTGACGCCCTTGGAGACGAGATAGTTCACGACCACCGAGGAGCGGCGGGCGCCGAGGGCAATATTATATTCGCGGGTGCCGCGTTCGTCGGCATGGCCTTCGATCAGCACGCGATAGTTCTGGTACTGGTTGAGCCAGGCAGCCTGCTTGTCGAGAGTAGCCATGGCTTCCGGGGTCAGCGAGCTCGAATCGGTGGTGAAGAAGACGCGATCGCCAACGGTGACGATGAATTCCTGCTGGCTGCCCGGAGCACCGCCACCAGGGCCGAGATTACCGGCGCCGGTGAGACCGACGGCATCATTGGAACTGCGCGAACAGGCAGCGACGACGACGACGAAAAACAGCATCGCGGCAGCGCGCAACGCGGTCGAAAATGGTGCGGGAATGGCCACGGGGTAGCTCCAAAAAGGCAACAATCTTAAGTGCAGCATTTACCGCGCTTAATCTTAAAAGCTGGTTCGCTGGGATGGTTAATGTTTGCCTATTCAGGCGCGAATGTGGCGGGAATCCGGGCTTTTTCGTGACGTTGCAGAAGGGCAACAGGACGGACGGCCGATCACGTTAAGGTTAAGCGCCGGGGATTTTGGAGACGAAAAAGGGGGCCGCGGCCCCCTTCCCAAGTCAGCCGCGAAGACCCGACCACGAGGGGTCGGAGGCGTAGCTTTCGGTCGCAACGGTCAGGGGATTGCGACCCCAGATATCGACGCTCATCAGGCGCGGGCCATCATTGCCGCCTGGATCCTGGAAGAACATGATGACACGGCCATTGGGCGCCCAGGTGGGGCCTTCGGCGTGGTAGCTCGAATAGAGGAGGCGCTCCCCCGAGCCATCGGGATTCATGATGCCGATGTGGAACTGGCCGCCGGACTGGCGGGTAAAGGCGATGAGATCGCCCTTGGGGGACCAGACCGGGGTCGAATAGCTGCCCTGGCCGAAGCTGATGCGCTGCGCGTTGCCGCCGCTGGCGCCCATCATGTAGATCTGGGGCGAACCGCCGCGATCGCTTTCAAAGACGATACGGCCGCCATCGGGCGAATAGGACGGGCCCGTGTCGATCGCCGCGCCCGAGGTCAGCTGCACCGGCTGGCCGCCACCCGTGCCCACGGCATAGATATTGGTCGCGCCGCCCTGCTCCACCGAGAAGGCGACGGTGCCGCCATCGGGCGAGAAGCGCGGGGCAAAGGTCATGGCGCCGACATTGGCGAGGCGCTGCTGCTGGCCGGAAGACAGCTGCAGCAGGTAGACCTGCGGGTTGCCATCGGCAAAGTTCATATAGGTGACGAGGTCGCCATTGGGCGCAAAGCGCGGCGTCAGCGCCATGGTGGAGCCGTCGGTCAGGTACTGCACATTGGCGCCGTCCTGATCCATGATGGCGAGGCGACGCGTGCGGTTGGCCTTGGGGCCGCTTTCGGCGGTGTAGATGACGCGGGTATCAAAATAGCCCGTGCCGCCGGCCAACTGCTCATAGATGGCGTCGGAGACGATGTGACCGATGCGGCGCGCCGAATTGGGATCGGTATTGTAGCTCTTGCCCACGACCTGCGCGGCCTGCTGGGTATCCCAGACGCGGACGGAAGACGAAATCTGCCCGCCGCGCTCGACCGAGCCCATGACCAGCGCATCGACATTGGCCGTGCGCCAGACGTTGAAATCGGGCGTGCCGTTGACATCGCCCACCTGGACCGGCAGCGAAGCCGGATCGAGCGGCAGGAACAGGCCGGACCGGCGCAGGTTGTTGCGCACGATATCGGCGATCTCGCGCCCAAAGGTCGGATCGGACGAGGCGAAGTCAGGAATGGCGATCGGCAGGGGCTGGAAATTGGCCCCTTCCACCACGATGCGCAATTGCGCCATGGCCATGGGAGCGGTTGCCAGCAGGGCGCTACCGGCCAGGCCAAGCTTGAGCGCAGAGCGACGGGTAAGAAGCGTCATGTGTTGGTTGTCTCCAATTTCGCCGTTTGGCCGGTTTTTGGCCAGCAACAGGGCAAATTCAAGGTCACGGTTTCAGTTCCATCTCGATCGAGCGCCACTCGCTGTAGGAGTCGGCGGAGAGCATTGTATAGGGGCCGCACTGCACCACGGCGCGTTGCGCAGCGCGGGCGATGGCCTGGCCGGCGGGCGTGGGGTCGGCGGACACGATCTGCGGCGTGCCGTTGACGCTGCCATCCTGGTTCATCGACACGCGCAGGGTCACGTTCATGCCGGAGTTGAAATCGCTCGGCAGCAGGTTCCAGCAGGTCTTGATCCTCGCCCTTAGCCCATCAATGGCATTCTGGCTCAGCCGAGCCGACGTGCCGGTGGTGTCGCCCAGCGTCGGAGAACCGCCCTGCCCGGTCGTGCCGCCGGTCGTGGGGGCATTGTTGATGATCGAGGCGATATCGTCGGCAAGATCAGAATCGAGCTGGGTCGGTCCCGGCTGAGTAGGACGTGGGGTTGGCGTCTGCGACTGGTTCTGCGCGGCAGCAGCGGCAGCCTGGCGCTGACGTTCTTCTTCCTCGCGCTTCTTCCGTTCGGCTTCGGCGGCAGCAAACTGCTGGCGCAGTTGCGCCAGATTGCTCGGACGGGCAGCCGGGGTCGGCGCCGCGACGGCAGGCGTCGTGGGTTCTGGTTCCGGCGTCGGCTCTGGGGTTGGCTCAGGCGTCGGCGCAGGCTCGGGCGTCGGTTCCGGAGCCGGTTCGGGCTCTGGGGTCGGCTCCGGCGTGGGAGCGGGCTGCGGCCGTGTCTGGGGCGTCGGCGGCGTGGGCGTTGGCGTTGGTTCCGGCTGCGGAGTGGGTTCTGGCGCAGGAGCAGGCTCGGGCTCTGGTTCCGGGGCCGGCTCGGGTTCTGGGGTCGGTTCGGGCACCGGCTCAGGCTGCGGCGCAGGTTCGGGCGCTGGGGCCGTCTGGGTCACTGGCTGCGGCGTCGGCACATCGGCCGGCGACGGGGTCGGCTGATCGTCCTCGGTATTGCCGGTGGGCTGGGCGAGTTCAGCCGGATCATCGCTTTCAACGATGGAGGGCGTATCGGTCTCGACGACGGTGCTGTCGAGCTGGCCGGCGCGGATATTGGAATATTCTTCGATCGGGACGAGGTCGACCGAGATCGACGCGGTGACAGGCGTCAGCGGCTCGGTCGATCCCAGATTGATCAGACCAAGCACTATCAGCAACACATGCGCTGAAACTGAAACCGCGACGCCTGTACGCATGCCGGCGGCCTATTGCTCGCGCTCGGTAACGAGCCCGATCTTGGAATAGCCGGCAGCCGAGAGAAGGCCCATGACGCGCATGACGCTGCCATAATTGGCCGTGGTATCGCCGCGCAGGAAAATCCGGTCTTCCGGCGTCGCGAGGCCGGCAACGGTCGTCACCAGATTGGCTTCTTCCACCGGCGTCTCATCGACAAAGATGGCGCCTTCGGGCGTCACGGCCACGGTGATGGGCTGGGTCTGGCTCGGCATGTCGGCAGCGGCCGATTGCGGCAGATCGACCGGCACGCCGGCCGTCATCATTGGCGCGGCGACCATGAAGATGATCAGCAGCACCAGCATCACGTCGACCATCGGCGTGATGTTGATTTCGCTCATCACCGCTTTCCGGCGACCGCGACGACGGCGACCGCCGCCGCCTCCGCCACCTGCTACACCCATGCCCATATCAGCGGCTCCGCGCTTCGAGCTGGCGAGACAGAATGGTCGAGAATTCGTCGGCAAAGCCTTCGAGGCGCCCGATCATCTTGGCCGAGTCGGCAGAAAGCTTGTTGTAGGCGATAACGGCCGGGATAGCGGCAACAAGGCCGATGGCAGTCGCAAAGAGCGCTTCGGCGATCGGGCCGGCCACAACCGCGAGATTGGTGGAGGACGAAGCCGCGATATTGGTGAAGGCGTTCATGATGCCCCAGACCGTGCCGAAAAGGCCGATGAAGGGACCAGCCGAACCGACCGTGGCGAGGAAGCCCAGACGCTTTTCCAGAAACTCGCTTTCGCGCGAAATGGCGACGTCGAGTACCTTGTCGAGGCGCTGCTGCATGCCGACGAAGCTTGCCGCATTCTGCTCGTGACTGCGCTTCCACTCCTTCATGGCGGCGACGAAAACAGCGCCCATGCCACCGGAGGCTTTTTCCGACTGCTGCTTGTAAAGCTCTTCAAGCGACTGACCGGACCAGAAGGTCTTTTCGAAATTGTTCATCTCCGCAGCGACGCGGCGATAGGCAATGGTCTTGTCGACGATGATGGCCCAGCACCAGACGGAGGCACCGAGCAGGCCCAGCATCACCGACTTAACGACGATGTCGGCCGCCCAGAACAGTCCCCAAATGGACAGGTCGGCATGTGGAGCGGCCGCTCCCACTGCATCCATGGCTTCCATGAAGTGATCCTTTCGGCCCGGCCCAAGCGCCCGGCCCCATGCTTTGTGCGATGGGGGCGGAATCTGTCAAAATTAAGAGAAATGCCCTGCAAACCGGGCCTTTCGGCCTAGCCCTTAGCGCAGTGGTCCCTTTGACTCGATTATGGTGACCAAGTGGTTAAGAAAGCGATTCCCGAGACGAACTCGATCAAGTTTCGCCTTGCAGCAAGGCCCGCAGCTCGGCCGGCAGGCGCACCGGGCCACCGGAGGTCTTGATGGCAACGACCAGAACCCGGGCCTTTGTCAGCACGGTCTCTTCACGGATAATTGTCTGGTCGAGCACGAGGCGCACCGGCGTCGCCTCGGCAACTTTAGTCTCAACCGTCAGCAGATCATCGATCTTGGCAGCGCCCAGAAAATCGATCTCCATCTTGCGCACGGCAAAGGCAATGCCTTGTTCGATCAGTTCGAAATGATGGACGCCGAGATCGCGCAGAAATTCGGTCCGACCCCGCTCGAAAAACTTCAAATAGGCCGCATGATAGACATAACCGGAAAAATCGGTGTCTTCGTAATAGATGCGGACGGGAAAGCTATGGGTGCTCATGCGCTGCGCTCGTCATGGACCACATGGGCCTGCGTCTTGGGCAGATCGCGCAGGAATTTTGGCAACCAGCGTGGCAGCAGATTGAATTTTTCCAAGGCGTCGCCGGCGAGCGGCACCCAATGGAATTGCAGGTCGTGCCCCTCGTCCTGCCGTTCGAGCCAGGGTGAATTGCCATTCGGCCCCTGTCCCGGCAGCGTTACGCCATAGAAAAAGCCGAGCTCGTGAAAATCCTCGCCCTCACGGCGATAAAAACTCTCCGACGTCGCAATCATCGGGCCGATTTCGGCCGGCAGGGCGATTTCTTCGGCAATCTCGCGGGTCAGACTGAGCAGGCTGTCCTCGCCCAGTTCGACGCGACCGCCCGGCAGCATGGCGTAGTCGTCGTCATCCTCGCGGCAAATCAGAACATGGCCATCGGCCACGATGATTCCGGCAACACGAAAATTGAAACGACCTTCCTTCATGGGAAAGCTCAGGACGTGGCGAGCGGTCACGCTTGACCTCCAAGCTCGATGAGGACGATTTCGGGCGCCGCATCGAAACGCAGCGGCAGGCCGGAATGGCCAAGGCCCGCGCCAACGATCAGGTGCCTGCTGTTTTCAACGATATGGCCATGAAGATAGCGCCGGCCAAAGTTCGAGGGCACGACGGGGGCAAAACCGAAGAACCGGATCTGGCCACGATGCACATGGCCGGACAGGGTCAGCGCGACGCGCGACGGAACCTCGGGGAAAATGTCGGGTTCGTGGGCCATGAGGATGACGGGAGCGTCGTCCGAGACCTTGGCAAGCGTCGCATCAAGATCGGCCAGCGGCGTGCCGTCGCTGAACTCGGTGCACTGATCGCCCAGCCCCGCCAGCCAGAAGCTTTTGCCGTTCCAGGTTAGCTGGATAGCGTCGTTGACCTGAACCGGGATGCCGACTTTCTCCAGCGCCACCTTGGCGGCTGGTGCGGCCAGGAAACGGTGACGCTTTTTGATAAGCCGAGGATAGTCGTGATTGCCGAGGACGGCATGAACGCCGAGCGGCGCTTGCAGGCGGGCGAGGCCGCGAGCCCAATCATCGTGCGGAACCGGCCGGCTAAAGAGCGGCCCGTCGTCGAAATCGCCCACCAGCAGAATGATATCGGGTTTCAGCGCATTCGTTTTTTTGACAATTGCTTCAAGGGCTTGAAGGCCAATCCACGGCTCGGAAAAATGAAAGTCGCTGAGCATGGCGACGCGCAGCGTCAGGTCCTGCGGCCAATTGTGCAGCTTGGGCGCATAGCGGCGCACGACGATATTGGTGTCATCGATCCAGCTATGGGCACCGAAAAGACCAAAAAGGCGCTGGAGGATTGGCGCCATGCTCAGTCCTCGTCTCCGGCTTCCTCGAAGAGGCTGGCCTGCATGCCCACAAAACCCTGCGGTACGGTTTTATTGAGGTGCTGAAAGGCGATAGCGGTAAGCATGCGGCCGCGCGGCGTGCGCTGTATGAAACCTTGCTGCAGCAAATAGGGCTCGACGATTTCTTCCACGGCGTCGCGCGGTTCGCTGAGCGCGGCGGCGATGGTCTCGATGCCGACCGGACCACCATTGTAGAAATCAGCGATGGTATTGAGGTAGCGGCGGTCCAGCTGATCGAGCCCGCGCGCGTCAACATCGAGGCGCAGAAGCGCCTTATCGGCTAGCACACTGTTAACTTCTGACACCCCATCGACGAGGGCAAAGTCAATGACGCGTCGCAACAGGCGCCCGGCAATGCGCGGCGTGCCCCGCGAGCGCCGCGCAATCTCGAGAGCCCCATCGGCCGACATGGGCATGCCCATCAGCCGCGCGCCACGCGTGACGATCTGCACCAGTTCCTGCGGGGTGTAAAAATTGAGGCGGACGGGAATGCCGAAGCGATCGCGCAGGGGGGTGGTGAGTAGGCCAGCGCGAGTGGTGGCGCCAACCAAGGTGAATTTTGCCAGGTCGATACGGACCGAGCGCGCCGCCGGGCCTTCGCCGATGATGAGGTCGAGCTGGAAATCTTCCATCGCCGGATAGAGGACTTCTTCGATCGCCGGATTGAGGCGATGGATTTCGTCGATGAAGAGAACATCGCGCTCTTCGAGATTGGTCAGGAGCGCGGCAAGATCGCCTGCCTTGGCGATGACCGGACCGGACGTGGCGCGGAAACCGACGCCGAGTTCCTTGGCAATGATCTGGGCCAGCGTGGTTTTGCCCAAGCCCGGCGGGCCGACGAAAAGGACGTGATCGAGCGCCGCGCCGCGCTTCTTGGCAGCCTCGATGAAGACTTCGAGATTAGCCCGCGCGTCGGCCTGGCCGACGAAATCGGAAAAACCGGAGGGGCGCAGCGAGACGTCGAGATTATCGTCGCGGCCAGCGGCGGGGGAGGTGAAGTCGGTCACGCGAGAAGTTCCATTCCGGGGATATGCTTTGATGCCGGAACGTCAAAGGTCTTGGTCGCTACGCATCCCACGTTCCGATTTATTTGCGAGATGAGCAGATCGGCGACGCTGACTTTGTTGCTCACGGGCTTGGTGCCTATAGCTGCTTCGACCAGTTCGCTGCGCTCAACCACGATGTTGACGCTCTCGAGCAGCACATGCAGCACCTCGAATATTCTGTCCGCGGCAAAGCCGTAACGGCGCTGCAGCAGCCAAACCAGTTCAGCAACGACCAGAAGATTCACATAGGCCGGATCGTCGGCCGAGCGCGCGCTGAAGAATGAGACGGCCAGGCGATGCTGTTTCTCGTCGTCCACGACGAAAAGCCGGAGAACGACATTGGTATCGACACCGATCATCGCTGTCCGCGCTCAAAGTCGTCGATGACTGCATCCGCTATAGCATCGTCCATGTCTTCGACACGCAAACCGGCCCCCTTTGGTGGCTTGCCCAGCATGCCTGCGAATTCCTCAATTCGCCTGGTCTTGGGGCGTGCAACCAACTGCCCATTCTCTATCTTCCAGCGGAGCGGCGTGCCTTCGGTGATCCCAAGCGCATCCCGCAATTCCTTGGGGATAGTCGTTTGCCCCTTGTTCGTCACGGTCGACAACAAAATCCTTACCTGCTCACCCATGACAAAATCTCCCGATCTCCTTACTTTTCAAAATAGTAAGGAAAGTAGCTCCCTGCAAGTCACTGGCTCAATTCCCTAAGCCCAAGGCGAATGAGCTTCTCCGTTGCCGTATCTTCACCCTCCTTGGCAACCACTCGCGCGAGAGCGGCCGAGGCCTGGGCGCTGGAATAGCCGAGATTGGTGAGAGCCGAGACGGCGTCGGCGACATTGCTGCGGGCAACGCCCTCGCCCAAGGCCGTCTGCAGGCCCAGCGTGCCGGCGTCGATGCCGCCGATGGCCGGGACCTTGCCCTTAAGCTCGGTGACAATGCGCACGGCGAGTTTGGGGCCGACGCCATTGGCGCGGCCGACCATGGCCTTGTCCTGCAGCGCAATGGCGCTCGAGAGTTCAGCCGGCGAGAGCACAGAGAGAATGGCGAGTGCCACGCGGGCGCCGACGCCCTGCACGGTGGTCAGCAACAGGAACCAGGATTTTTCCGCTTCACTGGCAAAGCCGAAAAGGCGGATGAGATCTTCACGCAGGATCGTCTCGATGAAGACGACGGCGGCCTCGCCAACGCGCGGCAGCGATTGCAGCGTGCGGGTGGAACAATGCACCTCGTAGCAGACGCCGCCGCAATCAATAAGAACCCAGTCGTCACCAAAACTGTCGACCAGGCCCTTGAGCTTGCCGATCATAAAAGCGCTCCCATGCGACGTGCGGAAACCCGATGGTGGGCGTGGCAGATGGCCACGGCAAGAGCGTCCGAGGCGTCGGCACCCTTGAAATTGGCCGTCGGCAAGAGGGTCCGCACCATCAGTTCGACCTGCTTCTTTTCCGCGTGGCCAGTGCCGACCACGGATTTCTTGACGAGATTGGTGGCGTATTCGGCGACATAAAGGCCGTGCTGCGCCGGGGTGACGAGGGCAACACCGCGCGCCTGTCCCAGGATCAGCGCCGAACGGGCGCCGGCATTGACGAAGGTTTCTTCAACCGCCGCCTCCTCGGGATGATACTGGGCCAGCACTTCGGCAAGACCGGCAGCGAGCATGGCGAGGCGATCGGCCAGCATGCCATCGATCGGCGGGGTCACCGTTCCGGCCGCCACAAAGCTCAGGCGATTGTCGAGCGCATCGACAATGCCCCAGCCGCAGCGGCGCAGCCCCGGGTCGATGCCGATGATTCGAACGGTCTTGCTCATGGCGTTCCTTCTAGCAGTTTCCATGAACCTACCAAGACCAAAGTGAACAAAACAGAAACTTCAAGGCGCCAAGAACCTGTGATAGCTCAAAATTTACTCATTGGAGAAACGGGGAATTCAGAAACGGGGCCCTAGGGTCTTTTGAGACGCAGGGACACTGATTCACGATGACGGGGCTAGCAACGGCGCTACCGAAGCAGGCGTGGCTTTGGATTTTCCGCAAGACTTTTCTGATGATGGGGCTGTCGGTCGTTATCTCGGTGATAGCGACCGTCGTGTTCATGGCGACGTTTTCCGCCGGCGTGAACATGCCGGGCCTGCTCATCTCCATCGTCATGCCGATTTGTCTGGGCGGGCCGATGATTTTCACATTCGCCATCGGTACGGAACGCATGCGCTATGCCAATCAGCAATTGGCGCACCTGGCGACGCTTGATGGGCTGACCGGCCTCTTCAACCGCCGCGCCTTTGCATCCGCGGTCGAGAAATACTGCGTCGGGCCGCATCGCCGCGGCGTGCTGCTGGTGATCGATGCCGACCACTTCAAATCCGTTAATGACCGCTTCGGCCACGACCAGGGCGACGAGGCGCTGCGCGATATCGCCCATGCACTGAGCCTCACCATTCCGCTGCCCGGCCTTGTCGGGCGCCTGGGTGGAGAGGAATTCGGCATCTACCTACCGGACATGGATCTTGCCCGCGCCGAAAGCGTGGCGGACGACGTGCGCCGGGCCATTGCCGATATCGACTTCCGGCCCGAGGGCATTTCCTGCCCGCTTTCGGTCAGCATCGGGGGGGCGTCCCACGAAAAGCCCATTGCGTTCAGAGCCCTCTATCGCGAGGCCGACGAGCGTCTCTATAGCGCCAAGCAGAGGGGCCGCGACTGCGTCGCACTGCCCCAGGCGGCCTGACAGCCGCCTTCTTCCTCTTCCTGTTACCAATGCCGAGCCAGGGGGTTGCCAGCATGATGTCACCGCGCGCGGTCAATGGTCTGCAAAGCTGGTCCAGCGTTGCCCGCTGGACGCTGTTTGGCCCTCTGGCCTGCGTCGTCGTCGCGCTGGTCTACAATGCCGTGACCTTTGCCGATCTGGGTCCGGAAGCGCTGCACCGGGCCATGCTCTCGGCCATGGTTCTGCCGGTCCTGCTCGCAGTGCCGCTGTTCTTCTTTCTCTCGATGCGCATTCGCTCGCTGGCCATCATGAACCGGCGGCTGGGCCTTGTGGCGCGCACGGATAGCCTGACCGCCTGCCTCAATCGCGGGGCCTTTACCGCCAAGGTGGAGACCCACCTTTCCAGCAATGTCGGGCCGCAGACGGGCGCGCTGCTGATCATCGATGCCGACAATTTCAAGGCTATCAACGATCTTCACGGCCACGACGCCGGCGACGAGGCCCTGACCATATTGGCGCGGTCCATCCGTTCTGTCCTGCGCGCCGGCGATCTCATCGGGCGCATGGGTGGGGAGGAATTCGGCGTCTTTCTGCCCAGTGTTGATCAAAAGAGCGCCGAGCAGATGGCCGAGCGCGTGCGGCGGGCGGTGCAACTGGCCCAGTTTTCGCCGCGCGGCCAGGCCTATACGCTGACGGTCAGCATTGGCGGCGCGGTCTTTGACGGCATGACCAATTTCACCGAGCTCTTCCATATTGCCGACCAGCGGCTCTATGGCGCCAAGCATTCGGGCCGCAACCAGGCCGCCATCGTGCACACGGTCGATCAACCGCCGGTCGATATCAGGAAATCGGCGTGAAAAAGGGCGGCATGGCCGCCCTTTGTGTTTCAGAACCCCGCCATTCGAGCTGCCACTCGACCATTAGGTCTCGTGGCCTTCTCACCTCCAATCACGCCACTGGCGTGATTGGGCCTTCGGCACGGTTCTAAGTCTCATGGCCTGACTTACTAAAATCGCTCCACCGGAGCGATTTTGCCTGCGGTCGCGAAACCCCGCCATTCGAGCATAGCTCTCATGGCCTGACTTACTAAAATCGCTCCACCGGAGCGATTTTGCCTGCGGCCGTGCGTCAGCCCGCGATCTTGGCTGCGTCTTCTTCGCTGATGTCGAAGTTCGAATAAACGTTCTGCACGTCATCGTCTTCTTCGAGCGTGGCGATCAGCTTCATCAGCGTCGCGCCCTTTTCGGCATCGATCGGGGTCTCGTTCTGCGGCTTCCAGATCGCCTTCACCGCTTCAGCTTCACCCAGCACCTTTTCAAGCGCGGCCGAAACTTCGACCATGGCTTCGAACGAGGTGTAAATGTAGTGGCCTTCTTCGTCGGTTTCGACATCGTCGGCGCCGGCCTCGATGGCGGCTTCCATGACCTTGTCGTCCGAGCCGGCCGAAAGCGGATAGGTGATTTCGCCGACGCGATCGAACATGAAGCCGACCGAACCGGTTTCACCCAGCGCCCCACCGTTCTTCGAGAAGTAGGAGCGCACGTTCGAGGCGGTGCGGTTGCGATTGTCGGTCAGCGCTTCGACGATGACGGCAACGCCACCGGGGCCGTAGCCTTCGTAGCGGATTTCATCATAGTTCTCGCCATCGCTGCCCGAAGCCTTCTTGATGGCGCGATCGATATTGTCCTTGGGCATGGACTGGGCGCGGGCATTGGCGACGGCCAGGCGCAGACGCGCGTTGAAGGCCGGGTCGGGCATGCCCATCTTGGCAGCCACGGTGATTTCGCGGGCCAGCTTGGAGAAGATCTTCGAGCGGACGGCATCGCTCTTGCCCTTGCGGTGCATGATGTTCTTGGCGTGTGAATGGCCTGCCATTCGGTACCTCGGATTTTCTGAATTTTGGCGGTGCTTATAGGGGGCGACGGGAGAAAATGGAAGGGTGCGCGGTTCGGCACTGCCTTCAGTTCTGCGCCCGCTGCCCCACCCCCTCCCGTCCTCCCCCATTAAGGGGGAGGTGAAGGTCAGTGGTCTTGAAGAGATGTTGCCCCATACTCGATGCGGCACCTCCCCCTAGATGGGGGAGGATGGGAGGGGGTGATCGGCACCCACCAAATCTCAAAAATCGGGAAAAGCCTGATTGAGCGTGCCGCCGATCCGCACCGGCAGGACCTTTTTCGCCAGACCCGTGCGCGGATCGGTCTCGACGGCCACGCCGCAGAGCGTTGCCTCGCCCTCGGCCGGGGTGAAGCGCCCATTGGGAATGCCGGTGAGAAAGCGGTTGAGTGGTTCTTCGGCATCCACCCCGATGATGGAGTCAAAATCCCCGCACATGCCCGCATCGGCCATCAGGGCCGTGCCGCCCCTGAGGATGCGATGGTCCGAGGTCGGGATGTGGGTATGGGTGCCGACGACAAGGCTTGCCTTGCCATCGAGGAAAAAACCCATGCCCTGGATTTCCGAGGTCGCCTCGGTGTGGAAATCGACGATGACGGCATCGACCACCTCACCCAGCGGCGCGGCGGCCAGAGCCGCTTCCACGGCGCGGAAAGGATCGTCGACGGGCTGCATGAAGACGCGGCCCAGCGCATTCACCACCAGCACCCGGTGGCCATTGCGGCCCTCCACCATCATGGCGCCGCGGCCCGGCGCGCCGGGAGCGAAATTGATCGGCCGGATCAGCGTATTTTCACGCTCGATATAGCTCAGCGCCTCGCGCTGGTCGAAGGCGTGATCCCCGAGGGTGACGATATCGGCGCCCGCATCGCGCAGGCCCCGGAAATGGGACTCGGTCAGGCCGCGGCCATGGCTGGCGTTTTCGCCATTGATGACGACGAAATCGAAGCCATAGGTGGCGATGATCCCCGGCAGGCGCTCGCTGACGGCATCGCGACCGGACTTGCCGACCACGTCACCCAAAAAGAGAAATTTCATAAGGAAGCCTCGAAGAATTCGACACCGTTTTCGGTGACGACCGCATCGAGCGGAATATCGTGTGGTTCGCGTGGAATATGGTCAAAGCCCTGCGCCGAGAAGGCGAGGCCGACCAGCATCGGCCTTTTGCGCAGCGAGGCAAGGGTCCGGTCATAATAGCCGCCGCCATAGCCGAGCCGCGTGCCGGTTTTGTCAAAGCCCAGGAGCGGCATGAGGATCAGGTCGGGCTCGCAACGGGGCGCCAGATCAGACGGCGCCAGCGTGCCGAAACCGGCCTCGTAGAGCGGCGCATCGCTGCCCCAGATACGAAAATCGAGCGGCTCTTGGGGGCCGGAAACGACCGGGAGGATGACTGTCTGCCCGCCATCCATCAGGCGCACCAGAATGGGCTGGCAATCCACCTCGTCGCGAATGCGCCAATAGCCGGCCACGGCGTCTTCGGGGCCAAAGGCCACCTTGTCGAAGAAGTGGAAGGAGATGGCATTGGAGGCTTCGGTGCGGAATTGCGGAGAAAGAGCCTCGCGGCGCACCCGGGCAGTTTTGCGCAGGAGGGCCTTTTCGGCCTCTATTCCGTCTAACACCATGCGCGCCAATCTCTGGGAAACGTTAGGAATAAGGTGCCGCCCTGGCCGTGGGACGAGCGATCCCGGGAACCTACTTACGTAGGTGGGCGCCGTATGTCCAAGCCCACGGGCCTGGTCAGGGACAGCTCCCTTAGGATCGATTAAGGCCCCGGGGATATGTGTGTCCTCACGCGCCGGGCAGCCCAAGAGATATAGGCGCTTCCCCTGTCCCACGCAAACGGCAACCCACAAGAATGTGTGTGCGCCAATGCGCTTTTATGACGAAGCAACGAGGCTCTCGGCAATGGCCGCCTCCAGCCGGTCAAAACCATGCCCGGTGCCGATCTCCCGCGCCGAGGCGCCGTCGCCACCATCGAGCAGCAGCAGGTGCTCGTCATAGCGCATCAGGCTGCCGCGATTGTGCGGGCGGAAAAGCACTGTGACCAGCGAGGCCGAGAGCGGTTTTCCACCCACGCGCATGGCATAGCTGTAAACCACGCGGGTCGGCGCCGCGATGTCGAGATAGGCGATGTCGACCTCGTGCTCGACGCCCGAGGGATCGGCGAGGCGACTGAAATCATGGCCGCCGGCACGAAAATCGTGGCGCACTTCGCGCTCGGTCCAATCGGGATGGCAGCCGGACCAGAGGTTCTTCAGTTTTGGATCGGACCAGAAGCGGAAGGCATGGGCGGGCGAACCGGGCAGCACCCGGTCAAGCGTGAAACGGGAATGGGTGGGATCAATCGCCATCGGACATATTCTCGGGATTGGCCGCCATGGCGGCAGCGAGGCGATCAAAGCCGGTTTCGAGATGCCGCTGATGCGCATCAAGCCAGCTGCGCAGGCTGTTCAGCCCATCCTGGCGGATGGAAAAGGTGCGCACCCGGCCCTCTTTTGTCGAGGTGATGATGCCGCCATTCTCAAGCACTTTCAGATGCTTCAGGGTGGACGGCAGGCCCAGATCGAAGGGCGCAGCCAGCTCCTTCATCGAGGCGGGCCCCGCCTCCACAAGGCGCGAAACCATGGCTCGCCGATAGGGATCGGCGAGCGCCTGAAAGACGGTATCGAGTTCAGCAGGCATCAAGACCCCGGCAAGAAGCGCGCCGGCATGGCGTCGCGATAAGGGAACATTGTAAAATAAGGCTGCGCCTGAGCAAGCACCGAAGTGACCGAAGGGCGCGCGAGGAGCCGCTCGAAATAGGCGCCGAGCGCCGTGGCGGAGCCGGGAAACGGCTCGACGATGCCGGCAAAGAACAGGCCCGGAAAAGCGGCGCAATCGGCAATGGAAAACTCGCTACCCACGGCCCAGACCCGCCCGCTCATGTGCTCCTCGATCATGCCATAGGCCGTGTGCAGATTTTTGCGGGCCTCGGCGACCCCATGCGGGTCATTGCTGCCCATGGGGCGGATGCGGTCGGTGACGATCTTCTGCAAGGGTTGCTGGACATAGAGGTCAAAGAACCGATCCCAGAGCCGCGCTTCGAGCAGGGTTTCGGCCCGGTCCGGCCAGAGGCGGGCCATGGCTGGATAGCGCCCCGCGAGATATTCGAGAATGATCGTGGTTTCAGCAACATACCGGCCGCTCGCCGCATCGTGAAGCAGCGGGATTTTGCCGACCGCCCAATGATCGGACACGAGCCTTGCCGAAGCAGGATCGGCAAAATCCACGACAACGGCAGAATAGGGAAGCTGCGCTTCCTCGAGCGCAATCATCACCTTGTGGCAGAAGGTAGCGAGGGGGTGGAGATAGAGGGTCAGGGACATAAGAACCGCCAGATAGTTTCCTTATAGAGAAACTATCTGGCGGCTTGATATGATGCAAGAGAAAGTTTCCGATGGCGGAAACTTTACTTCTTGAGCGCCTGCACGCCCGGCAGGGGCTTGCCTTCCATCCATTCAAGGAAGGCGCCGCCGGCCGTGGACACATAGGTCAGGGCATCCTTGACGCCAGCATGGGCAAGAGCGCTGACCGTGTCGCCGCCACCGGCAACCGAGATCAGGTGGCCATCATGGGTGCGCTTGGCGACATGCTTGGCAATTGCCACGGTGCCCGCGTCAAAGGGCTCCATCTCGAAGGCGCCGACCGGGCCGTTCCAGATGACGGTATGGGCGTCGTCGATGGCGCCATTGATGCGCTCGATCGAGGAGGGGCCGATATCGAGGATCATGCCATCGGGATCGACAGCATCGACGCCATAGAGGCGGGTCGGCGAATTGGCCTTGAAATGCCAGGAGACGACGGCATCGACCGGCAGGATGATGGCGCAATTGGCCTTGTCGGCCTTGTCCATGATGCGGCGGGCAGTGTCGGCGAGGTCTTTTTCGCACAGCGATTTACCGACGCCATGGCCCTGGGCGAAGAGGAAGGTATTGGCCATGCCACCGCCGATGACGAGGCCGTCAACCTTGGTAACGAGGTTTTCGAGCAGATCGATCTTGGAGGAAACCTTGGCGCCGCCAACAATAGCGACGACCGGCTTCTTGGGTTTCCCAAGACCCTTTTCCAGCGCTTCGAGCTCGCCCTGCATGGCAAGGCCGGCAGCGGCGGGCAGGAGATGAGCCAGAGCTTCGGTTGAGGCATGGGCGCGGTGCGCGGCCGAGAAGGCGTCGTTGACATAGACATCGCCCAGGCTCGCCATGCGCTTGGCAAGCTCGACGTCATTGGCTTCTTCGCCGGGATGGAATCGGGTGTTTTCGAGCACGAGAACCGAGCCGATCGGCGCCTCGTCGATCGCGGCCTTGGCGGCTGAAACATCGACCCAGTCGGTGGCAACGAAGCCGACCGGGTGACCGGTGACATCGGCAACCGCCGAACAGACCTGTTCGAGCGAGAATTCTGGATCGACCTTCCCTTTGGGCCGACCGAAATGGGAGAGCAGAACGGCCTTGCCGTCATGCTTGACGATTTCGCGGATGGTGGGCAGCAGGCGCTCGATGCGCGTTGCGTCACTCACCTTGCCATCGGCCACGGGAACATTGAGGTCGGCTCTGAGGAGCACGACCTTCTTGCTGAGGTCGAGTTCATCGAGAGTCTTGAATTGCGCGGTCATGGCCAGGCTCCGAAGGCAACGAAACTTGGCCTTGGCCTATCAGGTGTGAACGGATCGGAAAAGCGCCGTGACGAAGATTCTCGTCAGCTCCCAATGAGAACCACGCGCATCTGGTGGCCGATAAGGAAGACAAGCGGGCTCAGCGCGGTCCAGGCAGCAAGGCGCACGAGATCATCGACCATGACATGGCGGGCAAAGCCAAGGCTCGCCCAGGGCGCCGTACCAACCAGCCCGATGATGCGCCGATGGCGCCTGAAGAGATAAGCCAGCACCGCAATGGCAGGTAGCGCCAGGAGGATCAGACTGTCCAAAAACCCGGCCACGAGCCAGACCAATGGCAGCGACGAGTGAAAGCGACGGGTGAGGTGGAACATGGTCCGCTCCGGGCCTTGCTGACATTTCGAAAATAGGCCGATTTGGTGACAGGGCGTTGACGGGGCTTGACCCGGCCCCTGGGTCCGCCCTGATGGATGACGGGGTCAATATCGGAGGTGATTCCTTGACCCGTTCAGACGTTTTCCTCTCCCCGGCTGAAGCCGCCCGCACAGTCGGCATTTCAGCCAAGGCTTTGCGGCTCTACGAGCAGCGCGGTCTCATCACGCCTGTCCGCAGCGCCAATGGCTGGCGCCACTATGGGCCGGAGCAAATGGCCGGGATCAGGCACATTGTGGCCCTGCGCACGCTTGGCTTGAGCCTCGCCCAGATTGCGGCTGTGCTCTCGGGCGAAAGCCATGACCTAGACAAAGCGCTCGCCGAACATCAGACACGCCTTGAGGGCAGCCTTACAGGCCTGCTTGATGCCATTGAGAGAGTACGCGTCTGGCGCAATGATCTGAGCGAGGGACGTGCGCCCGATCTCGCCGATCTCGTGGCCACTCCCCCCGCCCTGTCGCTCCCCCTGCCCTGGCCGTGGAATAGCGAGATCTTTGCATTGCGACGCCTGTCGCCGGTGACCTATCTCGTCGGGCCACTGGGCAGCGGCAAGACGCGGCTCGCCATGGCGATGGCCGAGGCGCTTGGTGGCGGCTTCGTTGGGCTTGATCGCGGCGAACCAGATGAACTGCCGGCAGCCGCTTTGCGTGAACTCGAATGGCTGCTGGAAGATGGGGCCGTTGATAGCCCTGCCCTGCGAGCGGTGCTGGCTGGGATGGTTTCCGAAGAGCGGCCCCGCGTGATCGATCTCGTCGAAGATGGGCTCGATGAAGCAACGCAACTGGCACTTGGCGGCTGGCTGCGGCGGCGGGGCGAGGGCGATGCGCCGCTTGTGGTGATGACGCGAACGAGTGCGGTGTTGGACCTCGATGCGGTGAGTGCCGGACACGCGATCCTTTATTGCCCGGCCAACCACAGTGTTCCCTTTGAGGTTTTGGCCGTGGCGGGTTCGCCGGGCTATGAGAGCGTTGCCAATTGCCTGGGGACGCCGGAGGCGAGAGCGCGGACGGCGGGTATGGTGGCGAGGATGGCGCCCTGAACTCGTCACCCTCGGGCCTGACCCGAGGGCCCTGCACTTGCTGCAGCGTCGCCAAGTAAAGTGTCCTCGGGTCAAGCCCGAGGATGACGGCTGGTGGAGGACTAACCGCGCACAAACAGCCCCGGATAGTCCGTCACCAGCCCATCCGCATCCACCGTCAGAACGGCTTCGAAATCATCCGACTGAAACCGGAAATGCCCCGCGTCGATCCTGGTATAGACCTGCTCGGCGCGGCGGACTTCCATCGTGGTGGCATCGATCCAGACCATGGCAAACTTTTGCGGCTTTCCGTCCTGCCAGTCGCTGCGCCAGATCGGCAGGGAATTGGTCATCGGCGTGGGCCAGATATCGACGTCGACGCAGCCCTTGAGCTCCGAAATCGGCTCGGCGCGATCGTCCGACCAGCCACCTAGCCCATCGCAAAACAGCTCCAGCGCCTTGCCGTCGGCCCGTTCGATTTTGAGCGTACGGGTATGGCCGTTCTCGTCGAGTTTGATGCGATAAAAGAGCCCGAAATCTTCCCCGATGATGGCCCCGCGGATGCGCGTGTCGCGGCCATTGGCGATGACATGGCAGTGTTCCTGCGTCTTGAGGTCAAGGCCACGCCACCGATAGGACTGATTGAGGCTCAAAACGCTTCTCCCGACACGCGTCGCATTTGCAGCAAATGCGCGAGGGGAAAGCAAGCGCGGCGTCAGACCGGTGGAGTGACGCCGTCGCGGATGGTGTGGAAGGTCGGGAGCACCGCGTCGAGCCGATCTGCATCGGTGACGCAGGAAATGGCCGTGCGCCCCTTGGCAGTCTCGACCATGGAGAGCACCAGCCGGACATGCTCGGCATTCTTCTGCTTGGGCTTGCCGATGAATTCGTGGCCCTTGTAGCCGTCGAGCTCAAACGACGAATCCGAGACGAAATCGAAGATCGACGCCATGCCTTCCTTGGCCATGGCGATCCAGCCGGGCGAGCCGATCTGTTCGTTGATCTTTTCGAGCGTCAGCCCCTCATTGCCCGGCACGGACTGGAAGCTGACCTGGCAGAGATACTTTTCGCCGGTCAGCGGCGCCGGATCGTCCGAAGCAGATTTGACACCGAAGGTGACATTGTAGGGCGGCGGGGAATCGGCGGCTTCGACAACAAACGTGTCCGGCAGGGTCACCGCGAGGCCGGTTTCAACGTCTTCGGCGGCGAAGGCCGGAGCTGCAAGGATGGCAGCGACAAGAACCAGGGAGAAAGCAAAACGCATGGCAAGGCCCGGACGTGGATGGTTTTCCCGAAAGGTTATGCCAAGAGCGTGGCGACAAGACGATTGGCCAAATGGTCACAAGAAAAAGGGGCGCTTGCGGCGCCCCTTTTCAATTCCGACTGACAAAAGACGCTTAGAGCGTCTTGCCCAACGCGACGGCCGTGTCGGCCATGCGGTTCGAAAAACCCCATTCGTTGTCGTACCAGGAAAGGACGGAAACGAAATTGCCGTCCATCACCTTGGTCTGGTCGAGGGCCACGGTCGAGGAATGCGGATCGTGGTTGAAGTCGATCGAGACGTTGGGCTGGTCGGTGAAACCGAGCACGTTCTTGAGTTCGCCATTGGCGTACTTCTTGACGGCGGCGTTGATCTCGTCAGCGGTCACATCGCGCTTGGAGATGAACTTGAAGTCGACGCAGGAGACGTTCGGGGTCGGCACGCGGATCGAGACGCCGTCGAGCTTGCCCTTGAGCTCGGGCAGGACGAGGCCGATGGCCTTGGCAGCGCCGGTCGAGGTCGGGATCTGGCTCAGGGCTGCAGCGCGGCCGCGATAGAGATCCTTGTGCATGGTGTCGAGGGTCGGCTGGTCACCGGTATAGGAGTGGATGGTGGTCATCATCCCCTTCTCGATGCCGAATTCCTTGTGCAGCACATAGGCCAGCGGGGCCAAGCAGTTGGTCGTGCACGAGGCGTTGGAGATGACCACGTCTTCCTTGGTCAGGGTCTGGTGGTTGATGCCATAGACAATGGTCTTGTCGGCGCCGTCGCCGGGGGCCGAGATGATCACCTTCTTGGCGCCGGCCTTGAGGTGAGCCGAGGCCTTTTCCTTGGAGGTGAAGATGCCGGTGCATTCAAGCGCGATGTCGACCTTCATGGCGGCATGCGGCAGCTCGGCGGGATCGCGCACGGCGGTCACCTTGATCGGGCCACGGCCGACATCGATGGTGTCGCCGACAACCGTCACCTTGTGCGGGAAACGGCCATGGACGCTATCGAAGCGCAGCAGGTGCGCATTGGTCTCGACCGGGCCGAGATCGTTGATGGCGACGACTTCGATATCCATGCGGCCGGATTCGATGATGGCACGCAGGACATTGCGGCCGATACGGCCAAAACCATTGATGGCGACGCGAACTGCCATGTTTTAACGCTCCTAGAGGGGAGAAAGGAGAAAGGGAGGCGCGGCTCTCTTACAACTGTGCGGTGACGGCTTCAACAACCGCCTTGGACGTAATTCCAAAGTGGGCATAGAGCGCATCGATCGGGCCGGAAGCGCCGAACGAGTGCATGCCGACGAAACGGCCCTTGTCGCCAAGGAGCTTGTTCCAGCTCATTTCGATACCGGCTTCGACGGCAACGCGCGCCTTGGCCTTGCCGAGCACTTCAGCCTTGTAGGCGTCGGACTGCTTGGCAAAGAGTTCCATGGACGGCACGGAGACGACGCGAGCCTTGATGCCCTGCTCGGTGAGTGCCTTCTGGGCCTCGACCGCGATGGCGACTTCCGAACCGGTCGCAAAAATGACGGCATCGGCATCAGAGGGACCGACGAGGGTGTAGGCGCCCTTGGCCGACTTGTTTTCCGACGAGTTTTCGGTGCGAACGGCCGGCAGGTTCTGGCGCGAGAGCGCGAGGATCGACGGAGCCTTTTCCGAGGTCATCGCCAGTTCCCAGCATTCGGCGGTTTCAACCGCATCGGCCGGACGGAAGACCAGCAGGTTCGGGATGGCGCGGAGCGCGGAGAGGTGTTCCACCGGCTGGTGGGTCGGGCCGTCTTCGCCGAGGCCGATGGAGTCGTGGGTCATGACATAGATGACGCGCTGTTCCATCAGGGCCGAGAGGCGGATGGCCGGGCGGGCATAGTCGGTAAAGACCATGAAGGTGCCGCCATAGGGGATGAGACCGCCATGCAGCGCCACGCCATTCATGGCGGCGCCCATTTCGTGCTCGCGAATGCCGTACATCATGTAGCGGCCAAGGCGATTGTCGGCCTGGAACGGCAGCGTCTCGGGCGTGTTGGTCAGGTTCGAGTGGGTCAAGTCGGCAGAACCGGCCAGGGTTTCCGGCACGTTCTTGTTGATGACTTCGAGAGCCATCTGGCTCGACTTGCGCGTTGCGACCTTGGGCTTGTCGGCGACGAGCTTTTCCTTGTAGGCGGCCATCACGGCAGCAAAGTCAGAAGGCAGCTTGCCCGACATGCGGCGGGTGAATTCGGCCTTGTTGGCATTGGCCGCCAGGCGGGCTTCCCATTCGCCGCGCAGGTTTTGGCTGCGGGTCGCGGCAGCGCGCCATGCATCGAGAATGTGCGAGGGAACTTCAAAGGCCGGGTAATCGATGCCCAGCGCAGCCTTGGCGCCGGCCAGTTCTTCAGCGCCGAGCGGAGCGCCGTGCACCTTTTCCGTGCCAGCCTTCTTGGGGGCGCCGAAACCGATGGTGGTTTTCGCCGCGATCAGGGTCGGCTTGTCGGTCGACTTCTTGGCATCGTTGAGCGCCTTTTCGATGGCGTCCTGGTCATGACCGTCGATCTCGATCGTGTTCCAGCCGACTGCCTTGAAGCGGGCGATCTGGTCGGTCGAGTCGGCATTGGAAACCTTGCCGTCGATGGTGATGTTGTTGTTGTCCCAGATCACCACAAGCTTGTTGAGCTTGAGGTGGCCGGCCAGCGAGATCGCTTCCTGGGAAATGCCTTCCATCAGGCAGCCGTCGCCGGCGAGAACCCACGTGTAGTGATCGACGATGTCCGAGCCGAATTCGGCAGCAAGCTTGGCTTCGGCAACGGCAAAGCCGACCGAATTGGCAAGGCCCTGGCCGAGCGGGCCGGTGGTGGTTTCAATGCCTTCGGCATGGCCGAATTCGGGATGGCCGGCGGTTTTCGAACCGAGCTGGCGGAAATTCTTGATGTCCTCGATGCTCATGTCCTTGTAACCGAGCAGATAGAGCGAGGAATAAAGCAGCATCGAGCCGTGGCCGGCCGAGAGGATGAAGCGGTCGCGATCGGCCCAGTGGCTATCGGCGGGATCGAACTTCATCACCTTGGTGAAGAGGACGGTCGCGATATCGGCGCAGCCCATCGGCAGGCCGGGGTGACCGGAATTGGCTTTTTCGACCGCGTCCATGGAAAGGGACCGGATCGCATTGGCCAATTCGTTCTGCTGGGCTGTATTCGTCATTGCTCGTGGCCGCTCTCTGATGCTGAGGAAGGCAAGGAAAAAGGGGACGAGAGGCCTGATGGCACTCCTCCCAAAGGCGGGTTGAGGCATAACAGGTTCGTCTTGCCTGTCAATGTCGCCAAAAGCCCGAGGCGTCCAGTTTTGCTTGTGATTTGCCGGTCTGTGATTGCAATGGGGCCGGGCTTGGGGCAGGGTCGATCGGCTTGAATCGACGTTGCGTTAGGGGTAGTTGCGGCCAATGAGTGACGGACAGCATGAAGATGGCCTCGCCGCAGCGGCAAAGCGGTTCGACGGCGCCATGGCTCGGCTCGACCAGAGTCTTCAGGATATGACCGGTCGCCTGCAGCGGCTGAAGCGCATCGAGGTCGATACGCAGCGCCTGGTGCAGGAGCGCGCGCGGCTCGCAACGGAGCTCGACAAGACCTCCGCTCGCGCCAAGCGTCTCGACGACAGCGCCCACGAAGTTTCCCGCCGCCTTGTTGAGGCCATGGAAACCGTGCGTTCTGTTCTGGCCAAGACGGAGTAGCCGATGCCCGAGGTCAATGTCGAAATTAACGGACGCAAATATCGCATGGCCTGCGAGGAGGGCCAGCAGGGGCACCTCATCGCTCTGGCCGAGCGCTTTAACGCCCAGGTCGAAGGGCTCAAGGGCGCCGTGGGCGAAATCGGCGATAACCGGCTGACGGTGATGGCCGGGATCGCCGTGCTTGATGAATTGACCGAGGCAAATCGGAAGATCGCCGCGCTTGAGGCCGAGGTCGAAACGCTGACCCAGGCCGGGCATCAGATCGCCGACGAGCTGGAAGCGACCGAAAAGGCTTTTGCCGGGAAACTCGATGAGGCGAGCAAGGTGATCGAGTCGATCGCCGGCGTGCTGGACGAGACGGCGACGCTGCAGGGGTAGCGCCGCCGCGCTTATTGCCAGCCACCACGTCATCCCCGCGAAAGCGGGGATCTCTGTTTCAGGAGACAGGATTCCCGCTTGCGCGGGAATGACGCGGCGTTAGAGGCAAGAGAACTCAGAACTGCGCCGTCACCGGGTCCGACCCGATGCGGCCATCGGCAGCATCGAGACCATTGATCGCGGCCTTATCCGCATCGCTCAGCGCAAAATCAAAAACATTGAAATTTTCGACGATGCGGCTCGGGGTTACCGATTTCGGGATGACCACGAGGCCCTCCTCGATGTGCCAGCGGATGATCACCTGGGCCGGGCTCTTGCCGTGGCGCTGGGCGATGCCAGCGATCACCGCATTGTCGAGCATCTTGCCCTGGCCGAGCGGGCTCCAGCTTTCGGTGATGATCTTTTTCGGCTCATAGGCGGCGCGCAGCTTGCGCTGCTGGAAACGCGGATGGAGCTGCACCTGGTTGATGACAGGCAGAACGCCGGTCGCGGTGACGAGGTCGTCGATATAGGTGCCCTCAAAATTCGAGACGCCGATGGAGCGGGCCCTGCCCTCTTCCTGAAGGCGGATCAGCGCCTTCCAGGTCTCCACATACTTGCCGCGAAAGGCCGAGGGCCAGTGGATGAGGTAGAGGTCGACATAGTCGGTACCCAAGCGCTTCAGGCTCGCATCCATGGCGCGCAGCGTCTGGTCAAAACCCTGATCGTCGTTCCAGACCTTGGTGGTGAGAAAAATGTCGCCGCGGGCGACGCCCGACTTGACGATCCCCTGCCCCACGCCCTCTTCGTTCTGATAGACGGCAGCGGTATCGATATGGCGATAGCCGGCCTTCAGCGCGGCATCGACGGCGGTGACGGCGACGTCATTGGGTGTCTGCCAGACGCCGAGCCCGACCTGCGGAATGGAACGGCCATCATGGAAGGTCACGTGCGGTTGCGTGCTCATCTTTTCATCCAATGCTGTGGGAAGTTTAGGCTGAAGGACTCAGCTTGATCGTCGTTTTACGATGAACGCGCCGCCCTGCCAAGTTCCAAAAAATCTACCATACAAGATCATCCTTTCGTCTGATAACCCAAGGTCTAATCGAACTCGCAAAAACGAAAGTCTAATCTCTGGCCATCACATTCCGACAGCAAGGCGCCAGAAATACGATGACCAAGTCGCTCAATGCCATCGCTCAGAAGCTGATGACGCAAGGCCAGGGCATTCTTGCCGCTGACGAATCCGAAGGCACGATTGCCAAGCGCTTCGCCAAGATCAACCTGCCCAATTCGCTCGACCTGCGCCGCGACTACCGCGAGATGCTGTTCCGCTCGACCGACGCGATGCGCAACTATATCTCCGGCGTCATCCTGACCGAAGAGACCCTGGAACAATCGGCCGCCGACGGCACCCCGTTCCGCGCCATTCTCGCCGATGTCGATACCATTCCCGGCATCAAGGTCGACCGCGGTGCCTTCCCCATGCCCGGCGATAGCGGTGAAAAGATCACCGAGGGCCTCGATGGCCTGCGTCAGCGCCTGACGCGCTATGCCGAACTCGGCGCCGGCTTTGCCAAGTGGCGCGCCGTCATCACCATCAATGACGTAGCCCCCACCCGCAACAATATCCGTGCCAATGCCCATGCGCTGGCACGCTATGCCATCCTTTGCCAGGAAGCCGGCATCGTGCCGGTGGTCGAACCCGAAGTCGTCGGCGACGGCGATCCGGGCAATCACTCGCTCGAACGCTGCGCCCAGGTGACCGGCGAAGTCCTGGAAAACGTCTTCAAGGAACTCCGCCTTGCCGGCGTCGATCTCTCGGGCATGCTGCTCAAGCCAAATATGGTGCTGCCGGGCGTCAATTCCCGCGATCGGCCTTCGGTCGAGGAAGTCGCCAAGCGCACGGTGGAAGTCCTCAAGGAACACGTGCCGGCGGCCGTGCCGGGCATCGCCTTCCTGTCCGGCGGCCAGACCGACGAAGAGGCGACGGGGCATCTCTCCGCCATGAACCGCATTCCGTTCAAGCCCTGGCCGATGACCTTCTCCTATGGTCGGGCCCTGCAGAACGTGGCCCTGCGCACCTGGGCCGGTCGCCGCGAGAATTTCCCGGCCGCACAGGCCGCCTTCACCCACCGGGCTCACATGAACTCGCTCGCCGCCCTCGGCGAATGGACCAACGAGCTCGACCGGGCCGCTTAAGTTTCCTCTCTGACGTCCCAACGTCACGACTGGCGCGCTCTTCTCCCGGAGCGCGCCTTTTCTTTTGGGCTTTTGGTGGCTCACATTGCCACCCCTTGCCCCATACCCTATTGGAGGCCCGTCCCTTTCTTGCCAAAATGGCATTTTACGGACACGCAGCGTCTTCTCCGGAATCTCCATGGCCCCTCAGCTCTACCTCATTACCCCAGCCGATCCGGACCTTGCGCAGTTTCCGCGCCAGCTGATGAGCGTGCTGACCGGGCCTGAAGTCGCCGCCCTCCTCGTGCGCCGCGGCGCGCTCGATGATGCTGCCTATGCCGAGCTGGCCGAGCGACTGGTGCAGATCGGCCAGGCGGCCGGTGCCGCGGTGCTGGTCGAGGACGATGTTGCCCTGGCCCAGTCGATCGGCGCCGATGGCGTCCATGTCACGTCAGGCGGCGCCAAGGCCATTCGCGCGGCCACCGAAGCCCTGAAGCCCGACGGCATTGTCGGGGCCGGCAATGTGCGGTCCCGCCACGATGCCATGAGCTTTGGCGAGCTCGATGTCGACTATGTGATGTTTGGCCCGCTCGGCGGCGCCGTCGATCCGCAGGCGGCAGAACTCGCGCAATGGTGGGCCGAGACGTTTGAAGTGCCGGCCGTCCATTCCAATCCGGCCGCCGCACCTGATGCTGCCGACGAGACCGGCGCCGAATTTCTCGCACTCTCCGATTGTGTCTGGGCAAAGGGCGACCCGGCGGCGTCGCTGGCGGCCTTTGCTACAGCGCAGAAGGCCAAAGCATGAACTGGCGCGCGCCGCTGCTGGCGCTCACCCTCGCCACCCTGCCCGCTGCGGCCCTGGCCCAGACCGAGGGGCAGACCCAGGGGCAGACCCAGGGGCAGACCCAATCGCAGGCGCAGACCGACGAAGCCCAATCCATTTCCAACGCCATTTTCGGCTCGGCCGATCCAGCCGACTACGCCTTTGGCGCCTTCCAGCGCGGCTATTTTCTGACCGCGCTCGAGCTCGCTCTGCCCCGCGCCGAGCAGGGCGATGCCGCGGCCCAGACCCTGATCGCCGAAATCTATTCAAAAGGCCTCGGGGTCGCACAGAATGCCGAGCGCGCTGCCGGCTGGTATCAGCTTGCCGCCAAGAACGGCGACAGGCTGGCGATCTTTGAGCTGGGCATGCTCTATCAGGACGGCTCGGGCGTAACGGAGGATCGCAGCCGCGCGGCCGAACTGTTCCGCGAGGCTGCCGACAAGGGCTATGCACCCGCCAAATACAACCTGGCTTTGCTCCACGTAGAAGGCATCTATGCCGATCCGAGCCTGACCACGGCCGCTGCGCTGATGAAGGAAGCGGCCGATGCCGACCTGCCCGAAGCCCAGTATGACTATGGCTCGATGCTCATCGAAGGCGCCGGTGTCGCCCCGGACGCGGTCGAAGGCGCCCGCTATATCGGCCTCGCCGCCGAGCAGGACCTGATCGCCGCCCAGATCGACTATGCGACCCTGCTCTATCTGGGCCAGGGTATTGAACGCGATATCGAAGCGGCCGCCCGCTGGTATGAGGAGGCCGCTCAGGGCGGCAATCCGGTGGCGCAGAACCGCCTGGCAAAACTTGTGGCGGTTGGCGAAGGTACGGCGCTCGACCTCGAAACGGCGGCCATGTGGCGGGCGCTGGCGCGGCGCCAGGGCCTTTCCGATCCCTCGCTCGACCGCTTGCTGGTCTCCATCCCCGCCGACGCCTTGGCGCGGGCCGAAGAACGCGCCCGCTTCTGGCCCTCGACCCCGCCCAGCATCGAGACCATCGCCGAGGTTCCGACGGCACCAAAGGTCTATGGTCCACCCCTGCCGGCGCCGACCGACATGGAAAATGCCCCGAGCCGCGTGGTGCTGCCCAATGGCGTGACCAACGCCAAACCACCCGCTCCGGCGCCTGCTACGCCGGCACCAGAAACCGAAACGACTGAGCCGGCCACCACCGAACCGGCGCAAGACCCTTGAACCCAGCCAAGTTCTGAGGCAAGAAGCCCGCCAAACTTTCAATTGAAGCGGCAGGGCACCGGCCCCACTTGCGCCGCGTCGGGACAAAATCCCGGCGGCGCTGCATGAACCGCTTAAGCCAAGCGAGCAAACAATGGCGCGTTCCGCCCTTCTCACCGTCATGGTCAACGCCGCCATCAAGGCCGGCAAGTCCCTGTCGCGCGATTTCAACGAAGTCGAAAACCTGCAGGTGTCCCGCAAGGGCCCGGCCGATTTCGTGTCGAAGGCCGACCTTCGCGCCGAGCAGATCGTCTTTGACGAATTGCGCAAGGCCCGCCCGACCTACGCATTCCTGATGGAAGAGGGCGGTGAAGTCGCCGGCACCGACGGCCAGCACACCTGGATCGTCGACCCGCTCGACGGCACCACCAATTTCCTCCACTCCATCCCTCTCTTTGCCGTGGCCATCGCGCTGCAGCGCGGCGACGATATCGTCGCCTCGGTCATCTACAATCCGGTGATGGACGAACTCTACACCGCCGAAAAGGGCGGCGGCGCCTGGCTCGCCGACCGCAAGCGCCTGCGCGTCGCCGAGCGCCGCCATCTGTCGGACGCCGTGGTTGCCACCGGCATCAAGACCCAGGGCACCTCCAATGATGGCCTGCAGCTGCGCCAGCTGAGCCATATCAATCCCGCCGTTGCCGGCATCCGCCGCTCGGGCTCGATCGCCGTCGACATGGCCTGGCTGGCGTCAGGCCGCTTCGATGCGCTCTGGGAAGCCGGTTTGAAGCCATGGGACGTGGCCCCGGGCCTGCTGATGGTCAAGGAAGCCGGCGGCCTCGTCACCGACTATGCCGGCCAGCCCGGTTCGGTCTGGAACGGCCAGATCGTCGCCGGCAACGAGACCCTGCACGGGGCCCTCTTCAAGCAGCTTCGCTCGGTTCAGTAACCTTCTGGTCGAGCACCAAGAGCTCGTCGAAGAAGTTCATATCCTCGAAGACACAAAAGGCCGGCGCTCGCAATTCGAGCACCGGGGCCCGCGCCCTGATGTCTTCGGTGACCTCGTCGAGCATCATCGCCCAGGCCGGCAGCCGCTCGTCCGCGATCCAGCGGATCGGATAGGCAAAGGTGATGTGGAACTGGTAGCGCTCGTGGTCGGGATGGCGATAGCCGAAGAGATCGGCAAACCGGTTCCGCCATTCGGCCATCGCCTTGCGGTCGGCCTCTGAAACCCCGTCCACGATCAGCCCCGTGGGCACGGCCTGCACCAGTTCGACGGCAAAATCGGGTCCTTCGGCAAAGCCTTCGAGACGCTGCAACAATAGCGCGGTGACATCCGGCACCGGGGTATCGAGCGGCAGGTTTTCCGGCCAATAGGGCGAGGCACGACGACGGCCCAGCACACCCTGGAAGAGCGTCATATGGAGGCTCTCCGGCGCGGTGAATGCCAGGTTTTGGGCATCGGCCATGCCCAGATAACGCTGCCGCGCATCGAAAAGGGCTTCTTCGGTCGCGGTCTCGGGCTGGAGGTGACAAACCACTGTATTGCCCGGATCGGAGAGGAATGTGCCGGCCTCGTCATAGCGGGTGCCGAGATGGCTTGGCGCATCCGCATTGCTGGAAAGACCGAAGTGAAGGGCGAGCTTTTCGGGGCTGATGGACAAGACTTGTCTCCGGCTGGGCTGAATTGCCTCCGGCTTAGCGGGCCAAGACGAACCCGGCATGACAGCCCAGCGTCGGAAACGTTAACCTTTTCCATTGTCACGCCATTCTGCCGCCTCTACTCTTCGCGCAGTTGATTTGCTGTGCGCGGGGCAAAGGTCAGGCACGATGACGCAAGGTTACGATCCCTATCACCTCGCCAGTCCCACCGTTTACCTCGTCAAGATCGTCATTTTTCTGGTGCTGATCGCCCTCGTGGCGGCGATCCTGTTCACCAATATCGTGACCTTTTTCTGGGCCAACCCGTTCATCAACTCGATGATCTTCTTCGCCCTCTTCATCGGCATCTTCCTCAGTTTCCGGCAGCTGTTCCGCCTCTTCCCAGAGGTGAAATGGGTCAACTCGCTCCAGGACGGCAATTCGGCCCAGGTACGCCCGCCGGTGCTGCTGGCGCCCGTCGCCGGGCTCTTGCGCGAGCGGATTGGCGAGGCGGTCATTACGCCCACCTCCATGCGCTCCATTCTCGATTCGGTGGGCAATCGCCTCGATGAAGCCAAGGACACCTCGCGCTACCTGACGGGCCTTCTGGTCTTCCTCGGCCTCATGGGTACCTTTTACGGCCTTTTGGAAACTGTGGGGTCGGTTGCCGGCGTCATCAATGCGCTCGACGTGACCTCGGCTGACAGCGCCTCGCTCTTTACCAATCTCAAGGAAGGCCTTGCCGCCCCGCTGGCGGGCATGGGCACCGCCTTTTCGTCCTCGCTCTTCGGCCTCGCCGGTTCGCTGATCCTGGGCTTTCTCGACCTGCAGACGAGCCAGGCGCAGAACGCCTTCTATACCGATCTCGAAGACTGGATGACCTCCATGACCGAGCTCGACCATCCGGTCAGCGCCATGCAGGCTAATGCCGGCGGCCCGGACATGCAGGCCATGATCGACAGCATCGGCGCCAGCATGCAGAGCCAGAATTCCTCGCAGAACGCTATCCGCGCCATGGCCGAACTGGCGCGCGGCATCGATGGGTTGGTCAAGCATATCCGCACCGAGCAGGAAGACCTGCGCGCCTATATTACCGAACAGGGCGAGACCAATAGAAAGCTGCGCGACCTCATCGAGGCCATGCTCAACGAGACCGACAATTCCGAGCGCCGGGACTAGGCCATGGCATCGAGCCGCTCACGCCGCAGGGTAGAGGCCAATTACTGGCCGGGCTTCGTCGATGCCCTCTCAAGCCTGCTGCTCGTCATCATCTTCCTCCTGAGCCTGTTCATGCTCACCCAGTTCTTCCTGGGGCAGGAAATCCAGGGGCGAGACACGGCGCTGTCGCGGCTCAATAGCCAGATCGCCGAACTGACCGAACTGCTGCAACTCGAACGCGCCAATTCCGACGATCTCACCGCACAACTGGCGACGCTGACGGCAACCCTGGCAACGGCTGACGCGCAGAACCAGACCCTGACCAGCCAGCTCTCGGGCATCGGTGCCGGGCTTGGCGATCGCGACGACACCATTGCGGGCCTGCAGGAAGACCTGCTGAACTCCGAAAAGCTCTCCGACGAGGCCAATGCGCAGGTGGCGCTGCTCAACCAGCAGCTCGCGGCCCTCCGCACCCAGATTGCCGCATTGGAATCGGCGCTCGAAGCCTCGGAAACCCGCGATACGGAATCGCGCACCCAGATCGCCGATCTCGGCCGTCGCCTCAACCTGGCTCTGGCCCAGCGCGTGCAGGACCTGTCGCGCTACCGCTCCGACTTCTTCGGCCGCCTGCGCGAAATCCTCGAAGGCCGCGCCGATGTCCGCATCGTGGGCGACCGCTTCGTCTTCCAGTCCGAAGTGCTGTTCGACCCCGGTCAGGCCGATATTGCCACCGAAGGCACACCGCAACTCGACGCCCTGGCCGACGCCATCCTGCAGCTCGAAACGGAAATCCCGCCCGATATCAATTGGGTGCTGCGTATCGATGGCCACACGGATAGCCGCCCGATTTCCAATGCGCGCTTCCCGTCCAACTGGGAGCTGTCTGCGGCGCGTGCCATTTCGGTGGCGCAATATCTCGTCAGCAAGGGCGTGGCCCCGGCCCGTCTCGTCGCGGCAGGGTTCGGCGAATTTGCCCCGCTCGATCCGGGCGATACGGAAGAAGCGTTCCGGCGCAATCGACGGATCGAGTTCAAGCTGACAGAGGGGTGATTAGCGACGGCGCTCACGCCGTCAAATCGCTCTAGTGGAGCGATGTGAGCCAATCACGGGTCGAGCCTTGCGAGACCCCAGATCAGCTTCGGCGGACGCAGAGAGATTTCCGCTTTCGCGGAAATGACATCGTGTGTCGGGGCCTCTCTAGTGCGAAACATCCCCGCGGAACTGCAACTTCGCCAGTTCCGCATAGCGTCCGCCCTTGGCAACCAGTTCCTGATGCGTGCCCTGGTCGATGATCCGTCCTGCTTCGAGCACGAGGATCTTGTTGGCATCGCGAATAGTGGCGAGGCGGTGGGCGATGACGAGGGTCGTCCGCCCCTGCATCAGGTGTTCGAGCGCCAGCTGCACCAGCCGCTCGCTCTGCGCGTCAAGCGCTGAAGTCGCCTCGTCGAGCAGCAGGATCGGTGCGTTCTTGAGAATGGCCCGGGCAATGGCGAGGCGCTGTTTCTGGCCGCCCGACAGCATCACGCCGCGTTCGCCCACAATGGTGTCGTAGCCTGCGGGCAGATCGACCACGAAGTCATGCACCAGCGCCGCGCGCGCCGCTGCTTCCACTTCTGCATCGCTGGCGCCGGGCTTGCCGAAGCGGATGTTTTCGGCGATCGAGCCCGCAAAAATCGTTGGCTCCTGCTCGACATAGGCAAAGCGCTGGCGCAGATCGGCCAGACGCGCATGGCGAATATCGACGCCATCGACACGGATGGTGCCGCCGGTGACGTCATAAAAGCGCTGCAGCAGCGAGAGCGTAGTCGACTTGCCCGAGCCAGAGGGACCGACAAGCGCAACGGTCTCGCCCTTGGCAACGTAAAAACTCACATCGTCGAGCACGCGGCCGGGCTGGCTGGGATCATAGCTAAAGCCAACGTGATCGAAGGCCACTGTTCCGAGTGAAGGAACGGGCAGGTCCACCGGATTCTCCGGATCTTCGATCGACGCTTCGGTCGAAAGAATTTCCGTCAACCGCTCGGTCGAGCCGGCGACCGTCTGCAGGGCACCAAGAACTTCCGAGACATTGGTCAGGGCGCCGGAGGCCATGAGGGCATAGACCATGAACTGGGCCAGCTGCCCGGCGGTCACCGAGCCCTCAAAAACGGCGCGGGCGCCCCACCACACGAGGCCCACCAGCGCACAGGTGCCGAGGAAAATGACCAGCGAGACAAGAACGGACCGGGCACCGAGACGGCGGACTTCTGCGCGGTAGCTTTCCTCGCTGCGCCCTTCATAAATGCCGGCCTGCACCTGTTCCTGGGTAAAGGCCTTGACGGTGCGCGTAGCGCCCAGCATCTCGGTCGCCATGGCAGACAGGTCGGCCAGTGCGTCCTGGGTCTTGTGGGACATGCCGCGCAGGCGGCGAGAATAGCCCACCACCGGGATGAGGATCGCGGGGGCCGCGACGACGACCACCAGGGTCAGGACCGGGCTGGTCAACACCATCATGATCAGCGCGCCGACAATCGTCACCATCGAGCGCAGGAAGAGCGAAAAACTCGAGCCCACGGCGCCGCGAATGATGGCCGTATCTGCGTTGAGGCGGCTGGTCAGCTCGCCAACGCGGTTGGAGTCGAAATAGCGCTGGTCAAGTGTCAGAAGATGGGAAAAGGCCGCCTTGCGCAGGTCGGCGACGACGCGTTCGCCAATGACCGAGATGAAATAAAACCGGGCGCCGCTCGCCACCGCCATGACCGCCGCAATGACGATGATGATGAGGCCATATTGGCTCACCTTGTCGAGGTTCTGAGCGACAAAACCCTGATCGACGACACCGCCCAGCATGGCGGGGATGGCGAGCGAGGTGATGGCCGAGGTGAGAAGAAACAGGACCGTGAGGGTCAATCGCACCGGATAGGCGAGCACAAAGGGCAGCAGCTGGCGCAGGGGCGAGAGCCGCTTCGTCTGCAGCTTGGCGGCGGAGATCACCTTTTCGGTGGTGTTTTCCGCCGGGGCGGCTTGATCGGTCATATTGGGGGCCGCATTCCGATTGCGCAAAGCCGCCTCTAGACGGCCGGTTGGATATAGGCTCCCCTCTTAGCGGGAGCAACAGCCGGGAAACGGGTAAAATTGCCGCTCCCCCGCCCTTGCCTATTGGGGTTCCATTATGTAAGAAGCCGCCAACAACAAGTTTCCAGCTCTCCGGGCGCCACGGCGCCCGTTTGATTTGAGGCGAAGACCATGAAGGCCGACATTCATCCTGACTACCACACCATCAACGTCGTGATGACCGATGGCACCAGCTATGTCACCCGTTCCACCTATGGCAAGGAAGGCGACACGCTGCAGCTGGACATCGATCCCAAGACCCATCCCGCCTGGACCGGCGGCACGGGCCAGCTGATGGACCGCGGTGGCCGCGTCAGCCGCTTTAAGGAACGTTTCAAGGGCCTCGGCCTCTAAGAGTGCTTTCAGGAAAAGTGGGCACCACTTTTCCGGTTCGAAAGCGCGACCAGCTGGAACCCAAAGCGGTTCTGGCGACAGAATTCTGAAAAGCCCGGCCTCGCGCCGGGTTTTTTGTTGGAGGTATTTTGCACATGTTTGTCCTCAACGTGACCTATCTGGCCCCGATCGAAGCGGTCGAGCCCCATATCGAGGCGCATATGAAGTGGGTGGCCGACGGCTATGAGCGCGGCTGGTTCCTTGCCTCGGGCCGCAAGAACCCGCGCACTGGCGGCATCATCCTCGCCAAGGGCAATCGCGAAGAGATCGAGGCCTATCTGGCTCAGGACCCATTCGTGACCGGTGGCGTCGCCCAATATGAGGTGACGGAAGCCCTGTTCAGCCGCACGGCCCCGGGCCTCAAAGCGCTGGCCGGCTAACAACAAAAAACGCGGCCTGTTTGCACAAGCCGCGTTCTGATCTCTTCAGTCGAAAAAGACTCGGCCTAGATGTTTGTGCCGATCGCCAGGAACTTTTCGCGGCGGTGTTCGCGCGTTTCCAAGCGCGACTTGGGCGCGAACTCAGCCAAGAAATCGGAAATGGCGACGCGGGTCGAATCCATGACCTGACCGTGGTGGCGATGCGCGCCGCCGGTCGGTTCGGGAATGATGCCGTCAATCACCTTGAAGGAAAGAAGGTCCTGCGCCGTGATCTTCTGGGCCGTGGCCATGTCCTGCGCCTTGGCGGCGTCGCGGAAGAGGATCGAAGCGCCGGCTTCGGGCGAAATCACCGAATAGATGGCGTTTTCGAGCATCAGCACGCGATTGGCCGTGGCAATGGCGATAGCGCCGCCCGAACCACCTTCACCGATGATGATGGCGATGTTGGGCACGCCAAGCTCAAGACCCTTTTCGGTCGAACGGGCAATGGCCTCGGCCTGGCCGCGCTCTTCCGCGCCGATGCCGGGATAGGCACCGGCCGTATCGACGAAGGAAATCACCGGAATATTGAACCGGTCGGCCATGTCCATGATGCGGACGGCCTTGCGATAGCCTTCGGGATTGGCCATGCCGAAATTGTGTTTCAGGCGCGTTTCGGTTGAATTGCCCTTTTCCTGGCCGAGAATGGCCACGGGCAACCCGTTGAAACGACCGAAGCCGGCCTGCAGCGCTGCGTCCTCTCCGAATTTGCGGTCGCCGGCCAGCGGCGTCCATTCGGTGATCAGCGTCGACACATAATCGGAAAAATGCGGACGCTGCGGATGGCGCGCCACCTGGGTCTTCTGCCAGGGCGTGAGCTTTTTGTAGATTTCCACCAGCGCCTCGTCGGCGCGGGCAGAAAGCCGGTTCACTTCCTCGTCAATGGACACGGCCTGATCGGTCGCGGCGAGGGATTTGAGTTCGGCGATCTTTGCTTCGAGATCGGCGACCGGCTTTTCAAAATCGAGATAAGACAGCATCCCACCCGCCAGTAAGGGTCGTTGTTATGGACCCGGATTGTTCTAGGCCACGGCTCTTGCGCCCTAAAGTGGCCGGAAAGTGGCGATGGTTCAATGCCGAGTCAAGTTTCGGAAAGGAAATGCGTGGGATTTCCCCCCGTTCCCACAGGCTCGACCCTATCCACCGGCCAGCGGATGGTGCGTTTCCACCAGATTGCGCAATTTTTCATCCAGCACATGGGTATAAATCTGCGTGGTCGAAATATCGGCATGCCCGAGCAGCATCTGCACGACACGCAGGTCGGCGCCACCCGCGAGAAGGTGGCTCGCAAAGGCATGGCGCAAGACGTGCGGCGCGACGCGGGCCACCGAAATTCCGGCAGCTTTCGCCACCTCTTTGAGGTCCCGCGCAAAAACCTGCCGCTCCAAATGCCCGCTTTCCCCCTTAGCTGGAAAGAGCCATGTGGCATCCTTGGGCAGCGTCTCGGCCCAGGCGCGTACGGCATCACGCGCCCGATCGTTCATCGGTACAACTCGGTCCTTGTTGCCCTTGCCGGTGACAGTAATGAAACTGCCTTCCCGCATCACCGCGTTACGCTTCAAAGCGACGAGTTCAGAGACGCGCAGCCCGGTCGCATAGAGCAGCTCCAAAAGGCAATAGGTTCGCCGTGCAGACTCTTCCTTGGCCGGTTTTGCCGGCTTGCCCGCTTCCTGCTCAGCCGCCATGAGCAAGCGATCGACCTCGGCCACCGACAGCACTTTTGGCAGCGGCCGCCGCGTCTTGGGGCTGGCGACAATCCGCGTTGGATCATCGCCCCGCATCCCGTCGGCACAAAGGAACTTATGAAATTGCCGAATGGCCGAGAGGTGCCGCGCGCTTGAAGAGGCCGAAAGCCCCTCCGCCTTGAGCCCATCGAGATAGGCGTTCACCGTCTCGCGCGGACAGTCGAGCAGGGTCTGCTTCTTGCCCGCAACAAAGCCGGCATAGCTTGTGAGATCGCGCCGATAGGCCGCGATCGTATTGGCCGCGGCGCCCCGCTCGGCGCTCATCATTTCGAGGAAGGCCCCGACGAGGTGGCTCATTGGCCCGGTGTCGCGGCCGGCGTGCTGGTCACATTGGGCGTCGGCATGCCCACCGGTCGGGTCGGCGCCGTTTCGCCCAAAAGCTCGCGCGTCGGGATATTGCGCACCACGTCCTTGGGATTGGGCTCGACGAAGGAGACGAGCGCAAACATCCCCGCATAGACGAGGCCGGCCAGGAACAGGATGGTGATCAGCAGGCGAAAGAGAGTCGGCATGAGCTTTCCGGCGTTTTCGCATCAAACTTTGCCACAGAAAGGTTTCCATCCGGTAGGCAAAATCGCGTTGCGCTTGACAGCTTTGGGCCGTATCGCTTCAACCGGCCTTAAGTTCGGAGGGCGCCTTTCTTGAGCAAAACGGATAGTCCCGCGCGATCGGCGCGCGCCAAGGCCCTCATCGAGCGGCTGGGCGGCAGGCCGCTCATCCTCGTGGGCATGATGGGCGCGGGCAAGACCACGGTCGGCCGCCGCCTCGCCGCACGCCTGGGCCGGCGCTTTCTCGATAGCGACGAGGAAATCGAAAAAGCCGCGCAGATGACCATTCCGGAAATCTTTGCGCAGCGTGGCGAACCCGAATTCCGCGCCGGCGAGATGCGCGTCATTTCCCGGCTCCTGAAGGAAGACGATATCGTGCTGGCAACGGGCGGCGGCGCCTTCGTCAATCCCGAAACCCGCGCTCTGGTGAAATCGGGCGCCATCTCGGTCTGGCTCAAGGCCGACCTCGATGTGCTCTTCGAGCGCGTCTCGCGCCGCTCCAATCGGCCGCTGCTCAAGACCGCCGACCCCAAGGGCACGCTCGAAAAGCTGATCGCGGACCGCTATCCCATCTATGCCGAGGCCGACATCACGGTTTTGAGCCGCGACGTGCCGCAGGACAGCGTGGCCGCCGACGTCATCTCCGCCCTTCTGCACCACCTGCGCTGAAAGTTTTCGCCATGGCCGACATTTCCCACACAGTGCACGTCGCCTTGGGCGAGCGCGCCTATGACATCCTCATCGGCCCCAACCTGATCGATGATGCCGGCGCAATCCTCGCTGAGAAATTTCCCGGCCGCCGCTTTGGTATCGTCACCGACACCGAAGTCGCCAAAGCGCAACTACCGCGTCTCGTGGCGAGCCTCGAATTTTCCGGCCTTACTTTTTCGACCATCACCCTGCCCTCGGGCGAAAGCACCAAGAGCTGGGAACACCTGCAGACGGTAGTAGAGGGCCTTCTCGCCGCAAAGCTCGAACGCAATGACCTCGTCATCGCCCTCGGCGGCGGCGTCATCGGCGATCTCGCCGGCTTTGCCGCCTCGATCACCCGCCGCGGCATGGACTTTGTGCAGATCCCGACTTCGCTCCTGGCGCAGGTGGATTCCTCGGTCGGGGGCAAGACCGGCATCAATTCTCCGCACGGCAAGAATCTCGTCGGCGCCTTCCACCAGCCAAAACTGGTTCTGGCCGATCTCTCGGCGCTCGACACCCTCCCCGCCCGCCAGTTCGCGGCCGGTTACGCCGAGGTGGTCAAATATGGCCTGATAGACGATCCCGATTTCTTCGAATGGTTAGAGGCCAATCACGCCGAAATCTTTGCCGGCGGCCCGGCCCGTGGCGAGGCCATCGCCAGGTGCTGCGCCCACAAGGCCCGCGTCGTCATCGAGGATGAGAAAGAAATCGGCGTCCGGGCCCTGCTCAATCTCGGCCACACTTTTGGGCATGCGCTCGAAAAAGACACCGGCTACTCCGACCGGCTGCTCCATGGCGAAGGCGTTGCTATCGGCATGGTGCTGGCCCACACCTTCTCCAACCGCCTCGGCCTCGCGCCGGGCCAGGATTCCGGCCGCATCTCAGCCCACTTGCGAAAATCGGGGCTGCCCACCACATTGGCTGACATCCCCGGAAGTTTAGGCTCCACCGAAACCCTGATGGCCGCCATCGCGCAGGACAAGAAAGTCTCGCGCGGCGCGCTGACCTTTATTTTGACCCGCGGCATCGGCCAGGCCTTCATCGAAAAAAATGTCGATCCCGCCAAGGTTTCGGCATTTTTGGACGAGATGCGTGGCTAAGACATATCCCATCCACAGTGTCATTCCAGCGAAAGCGGGAATCCCTGTTTGGAAACCGAGATTCCCGCTTTCGCGGGAATGACACCGAGTGTTTGGATAGGCTCAACTGGCCGGCAAAACCTCGATATTGAGCGCATGGACACGGTCTTTCAGTTCCGCGTCCAGCGTTTCGAATACCGCACGGTGTTGCGCCACGCGGCTCAAGCCGTCAAAATCGCGGGTCGCGATTCTGACTCGGAAATGGGTCTCGCCCCCTTCGCGCCATCCGGCGTGGCCTCGATGCTTGTTCGATTCGTCGATCACCTCGAGATGGAGAGGCGAGAACCGCTCGGTGAGCTTTGCTATCATTGTGTCCCTGACGGACATGGGGCGGGCTCCGCTTGAAGATTTGAAGACTTAACTAGGTGCTATGAAACAGCAATCCAAGCTTTTCGATTCAATCCGCATCCGACCGCGCCGGGAAGAAAAGCCCGAGCCGGCCGAATTTTCCTGCGAATGGGAAGGCTGCGATGAGGCCGGCGAATACCGCGCGCCAAAAGGGCCGCGCAGCGAGGGGCAGTATCACCATTTCTGCCTCGAGCACGTTCGCCACTACAACAAGGCCTTCAATTTCTTCGCCGGCATGAGCCAGGAAGAACTGGACGAAGCCCTGACGACCCCGCCCAAGGCGGAGTCGCGCTCGAGCTTTGCGACTGGCAATCCGCAAAATGCACGCGCTGCCGGCCGGACGGCCAGCACCCGCCCCGGCGACAAATATGGCGACCCCTTTGGCGTCTTTGCCCGCTACCGGCACCGCCAGGCCCAGCGCCCCGCCGCCGAGCGCGTAAAGCCGCTCAACGAGAACGATCGGCGTGCTTTCGAGTCCCTGGGCTTTTCCGGCCACGCCAAATCCGACGACATCAAAGCGGCTTACAAGAACCTGGTAAAAATCCACCATCCAGACGTAAACGGCGGCGATCGATCCTCCGAAGAAAAGCTCCGCACCATCATTGCGGCCTATTCACACCTGAAGAAAATGGGCTTCGTCGCCCGCTAGTTGTTCCGTGACAGTTTGGCTACCAGCACGTCAGCAATGCTGCTATAGAGCCACGGGCCAACGCGCCTCCCGCCAAAAGAAAATCTCTTGATCCACGAGCCCTTGCCATGACCGAGTTCACCAATCTGCCCGACACCGATTACAAGGCCCGCGAGCTTTTCGGCATCGATACCGATATGGTGGTCAAGGGCTACAAAGAGCGTACCGACCACGTACCGCCGATCGATCCGGATTATCTGTTCGACCGCAACACCACGCTCGCGATTCTGGCCGGCTTTGCCTACAACCGCCGCGTCATGGTCCAGGGCTATCACGGCACCGGCAAGTCGACCCATATCGAACAGGTCGCGGCGCGCCTCAACTGGCCGCTGGTCCGCGTCAATCTCGATAGCCACGTGTCGCGTATCGACCTCGTCGGCAAGGACGCCATCGTCCTCAAGGACGGCAAGCAGATCACCGAATTCCGCGACGGCATCCTGCCCTGGGCCGTGCAGAACAATATCGCCCTCGTCTTCGACGAATACGACGCCGGCCGCCCGGACGTGATGTTCGTGATCCAGCGCGTTTTGGAACAGTCGGGCCGCCTGACCCTGCTCGACCAGAACCGCGTTATCGTGCCCCACCCCGCCTTCCGCCTGTTCTCGACCACCAATACCATTGGTCTGGGTGACACTTCGGGCCTCTACCACGGCACGCAGCAGATCAACCAGGGCCAGATGGACCGCTGGAGCCTCGTCACGACGCTCAACTACCTGCCGCACGACAAGGAAGTCGGCATTGTTCTGGCCAAGAACAAAGCCTATTCCGACACCGACAAGGGCAAGAAGCTGGTCTCCAACATGGTGCGCCTCGCGGACCTGACCCGCTCGGCCTTCATCAATGGCGATCTGTCGACCGTCATGTCGCCGCGCTCGGTCATCACCTGGGCCGAAAACGCCCAGATCTTTGGTGGCGATGTCGGCTTCTCCTTCCGCCTGACCTTCCTCAACAAGTGCGACGAACTCGAACGCCCCGTGGTTGCCGAGTTCTACCAGCGCGTGTTCGGCGAAGATCTGCCCGAATCCTCGGCCAACCTGGCGGTCACGGCCTGATCAACATCCACCGGGTCATTCCCGCGCAAGCGGGAATCCCCATTCGGATACCAAAACAGGGATTCCCGCTTGCGCGGGAATGACACCGTTAGGGGCGGCCCGGCCGCAACGAGAGAACAGCCATGGCCCAGAACATCTATGATGATGCGGCCTTCTTCGAAGGCTACAGCCAGATTTCCCGCTCGCGGCTGGGCCTTGCAGGCGCGCCCGAATGGCGTGATGTGGAGGCGATGCTTCCCCCGCTCAAGGGCCTCAACGTGTTGGACCTCGGCTGCGGTTTTGGTGCCTTCCCACGCTATGCCGTCGAGCAAGGCGCGGCCCGTGTCCATGGCGTCGATCTCTCGGCAAACATGCTCGCGACGGCGCGCGAGCGGTCCGGCGACATGCCGATCACCTATGAACAGGCCGATCTCGAAACCTACGAGCCGGAGGCTGGCGCCTTCGATCTCGTCTATTCCGCGCTCGCCATTCACTACCTCGCCGATTTCGACCGCTTCTGCGCCATGGCCGCCCGCGCCCTTGGCCCCAAGGGCGGCGATCTCGTCATCACTACCGAGCACCCGATCTGGGCCGCCCGCGCCGAACCTGATTTCCGCACCGATCCCGACGGCACCCGCGTCTTCGCCTTTTACGACTATGGCGTGGAAGGCCCGCGCCGGTCGAACTGGATCACCGAGGGCATCGTCAAATACCATCGAAAACTCTCGACCCTGATCATGACCATGCATCGCCATGGGCTCATGCTGCAGGCGATCGACGAATGGACGGCAACGGACGAGCGGATCGCCGCCAATCCCGCCCTGGTGGACGAGAAGACCCGCCCACAATTACTCCTATTGGCGGCGCATCTGGCGCCCGATACCCACCGGACCTGACCATGGCACAGCCCCCGCGCAGCAAGCCCAACAAGCCCGACCAGACCCAGGCCTTCAAATCGGCCATGGGCGCAACGGTACGCGCCATTGGTGCCAAGGCAGAACTGGAAGTCACCTTCACGGCTGACCGCCCACTGCTGACTTCGGACAAGGCCCGCCTTGCCAACCTGCCGCGCCTCCCCACCAAGCGCGATATCGCCATTGCCCGCGGTCAGGGCGATGCCATGGCTATGCGCCTTGCGAGCCACGACCCCGATACGCACCGCAAGCGCAGTCCAATGGACCCGCAGGCCCGCGCCGCCTTCGACGCGCTGGAACAGGCCCGTGTCGAATCTTTGGGCGTCATCCGCATGCCGGGCATGTCGGGCAATATCCACGAAATGCTGGAAGACCGGCTCTTCCGCGCCAATTTCGCCGAAGTCGACGACAAGAACGAAGCCCCGCTTGCCGAAGCGCTGGGCCTGATGCTGCGCGAAAAGCTTGCCGGCGTCCCCGTGCCGCCCTCGGGCCATGCCCTCGTCGATCTCTGGCGCAAGGAGGTGGAAGCCAAGGCCTCCACGTCCATCGACAAGCTGCTCTCGACCTATGAGAACCAGGAAGATTTCTCCAAGGCCGTCAGGGCCGTGCTGCGCGATCTCAACCTGATCGCCGAAAGCGACATGGAAGATCCGGACGCGTCGGACGAGGACGATGCCAACGACAGCCAGCCCGAACAGGCCCAGGGCTCCGACCAGTCGCCCGAACAGGGCGAAGGCGAGAACGAGCAGGCTGAATCGGAAGAAGATCAGCAGTCCGGCGAAAGCGAAGAAACCGGCGACGTCGAAGGCATGGAAGCCGACATGGCCGATGTCGACGACGATGCCGAGTCCGAAGCTGGCGAAGACGCGCCCATGCCGCCTCCGGCAAAGGACGGCGGCGAGCGGCTGTCCAATCAGTTCCAGTACAAGGTCTTCACCACCAAGTTCGACGAAGTGGTGAAGGCGGCCGAACTCTGCCCGCCCGACGAACTGGACCAGCTGCGCGGTCTCCTCGACAAGCAGCTCGAAAACCTCGCCGGTGCCGTGGCGCGCCTTGCCAACAAGCTGCAGCGCCGCCTGATGGCCAAGCAAAACCGCTCCTGGCAGTTCGACCTCGAAGAGGGCCTGCTCGATACCGCGCGCCTCACCCGCGTCGTGACCGACCCCATGCAGGCCCTGAGCTTCAAGGTCGAGAACGACACCGATTTCCGCGACACCATCGTCACGCTGCTGATCGACAATTCCGGCTCCATGCGCGGCCGCCCGATCACCATTGCGGCCATCTGCGGCGACATTCTCGCCCGCACTCTGGAGCGTTGCGGCGTGAAGGTCGAGATCCTTGGTTTTACGACGCGCGCCTGGAAGGGCGGCAAGTCCAGAGAAGCCTGGCTCGAAGCCAATCGCCCGGCCAATCCCGGCCGCGTCAACGACGTGCGCCACATCATCTACAAGGCCGCCGACGAACCGTGGCGCCATGCGCGCCGGAATCTGGGCCTGATGATGCGCGAAGGCCTCCTCAAGGAAAACATCGACGGCGAGGCGCTCGAATGGGCGCGCAAGCGCCTGATGTCGCGTCCCGAACAGCGCCGTATCCTGATGGTGATTTCGGATGGCGCGCCGGTCGATGACTCCACCCAGTCGGTCAACGCCGGCAATTATCTCGAAGCCCATCTCCGTCAGGTCATCGAGGACATCGAGACCCGCTCGCCGATCCAGCTCGTCGCTGTCGGCATCGGCCACGATGTGACGCGCTACTATCGTCGCGCCGTGACCCTCCTCGATGCCGAGGAGCTGGCCGGTGCCCTCACCGACGAATTGGCGGCGCTCTTCGACGAAGAAATGCCCGGCCCCGCAAGGCGGCGCGGTCGCTGATGTCCCGGCGCTGGGCCCCGATAGCCTGCCTTGCGCTATTGGCCCAGCCAGCTCTGGCGGTCGACGTCACCGTGACGTCGGCCCAGGTCTCGCGCTTCAAGGGCGTCGGCCTCGATGAGCCCGTGGGGAAACTGATCTTCCGCGGCGGTCTTACGCTGCAGTCGCAGGACGACATGTTCGGCGGCCTTTCCAGCGTCACCGTGACCGGCCCCGACCAGAACATCGCCTTCGTCACCGACCGCGGCCAGTTCGTCTCCGGCAAGCTCGCCTATGACCAGAATGATCGCCTGCTGAGCCTGATCGGGGTCACCATGGACCCTATCCAGAATTCCAAGGGCGCGCCCCTGCCCCGCCAATATGCGCGGGATGCCGAGGGCATGGACACGGTGCTCCGCGATGGCGTGCCGGTCGCCGTCCGTGTCAGTTTCGAAAACCTCACTCGCGTCGCCGACTTCGCCATCACCGACGGCCGCCCGGGCGGCCCGGCGCGCGAGATCACCATTCCCGACTGGCTGACGGATTTGCGTTCCAACAAGTCGCTCGAGGCCATCTGCATCGCCCCACCGGCCTCGCCCATCGCCGGCTCGACCCTGCTGCTCACCGAAGAGTCCCTCGACGAAAACGGCAATCACCGCGGCCATTTCCTGGGCCAGAACGACAAGGGCCCGGTGACCTATGTCAATTCGCCCGTGGTCAACCCCACCGACTGCGCCTTCCTGCCCAATGGCGACCTGCTGGTGCTCGAACGCGGCGTCGCCCTCTTCAGCTTCGTCATGAATCTGCGCCGCGTTCCCGCTGCGGAGGTGCGCCCCGGCAATCTCATGCAGGGCGAGCTTTTGCTGTCTGCCGAAGGCGCCGAGATCGACAACATGGAGTCGATCATGGTGCACGTAACGCCGGGCGGCGAGACCCGGATTTTCATGGGCTCGGACAACAATTTCAATGACTGGCAGCGCCACCTGCTGGTGGAGTTTGCGCTGGCGGAATAACCAGCAGCGCCCTCACCCCTCGATCGTCATTGCCGGGCTTGTCCCGGCAATCCATCTCGCCTCCGCATGGGACCACCGGGACAAGCCCGGTGGTGACGACGGCGGTAGGCCACTGGAAACAAAAAGGGCCCCGGAAATCTCCGGAGCCCCAAATTCCAAAAACCCAAAAAGATCAGACAAACGCGCCGTGGCAGTGCTTGACCTTCTTGCCCGAACCGCAGGGGCAAGGTGCATTGCGCGACAGGCCCGCCAGCAGTTTCGGATCGAGCGGAGCCAGCGCGCCGACGTCTGAATCGTCGCCCACCGCATCATTCTCGCCCGTTGTCGGGTCGATATGAGTGGTCGCCAGCAGCGCCGGATCGATCGCCGGGGTCGGCTCGGGCGGGCGCATCTGGATTTCGATATGGCTCATCTGCGTGGTGACAAGCTCGCGCAGATTGCCGAGCAGTGCCTGGAACAGCTCGTAGGCTTCCTGCTTGTACTCGGTCAGCGGATCGCGCTGGGCGATGCCACGCCAGCCGACAACCTTGGAGAGGTGGTCGAGCATGACAAGGTGCTCGCGCCAGAGCCCGTCGATCGACTGGAGCAGGATGGACTTTTCCACCTGCCGCATGATCGCGCCATACTTGTCCGACTTGGCCTCGACAACGCCATCGGCGGCCGCGCGGATACGGTTCTCGACGGTCTCGGCGTCGATGCCCTCTTCCTTGGCCCATTCGCCCACTGGCGCTTCGACATTGAGATAGGTCTTGGCAGCAGCTTCGAGCTGCTCGGTCTTCCACTGCTCGGGGTAAGAGCGCGGCGGAATGGCCTTGGTGACGATATTGTCGACCACATCGTGACGCATCTCGGCGATGGTCTCGCTGACATCCTCTTCATCCATGAATTCGAGACGCTGTTCGAAGATCACCTTGCGCTGATCGTTCATCACGTCGTCGTATTTGAGGATGTTCTTGCGGATGTCGAAGTTGCGCGACTCCACCTTGCCCTGGGCGCGTTCAATGGCCTTGGTCACCCACGGATGCGTGATGCTTTCGCCCTGTTCGAGCCCGAGCTTGCCCAGCATGGAATCCATCGAATCCACCGGGAAGATGCGCATCAGGTCGTCCTGCAGCGACAGGTAGAACTTTGAATGGCCGGGGTCGCCCTGGCGACCGGAACGACCACGCAGCTGGTTGTCGATGCGGCGGCTTTCATGGCGTTCGGTGCCGATCACCATCAGGCCGCCGGCAGCCAGCGCCTTCTTCTTCTCGTCGGCGATCTTGGCCTTGATCTCGGCGATCTTGGCTTCGCGGGCGTCGCCCTCGAGTTCCTTGGCCTCGCGCTCGATGCGCATTTCAAGGTTGCCGCCGAGCTGAATGTCGGTACCGCGACCAGCCATATTGGTCGCAATGGTGATCGCGCCCGGCAGGCCCGCATCGGCAACAATGAAGGCTTCCTGCTCGTGGTGGCGAGCATTGAGCACGTTCATCTGCCCCACATTCTTCTTGCGAAGAATATCGGCCAGCATTTCCGATTTTTCGATCGAGGTCGTACCCACGAGCACCGGCTGGCCGCGCTCCTGGCATTCCTTGATCAATTCCGCGATGGCATCGAACTTTTCGGCTGCCGTACGGTAGATCGCATCGTCTTCGTCGATACGCTGCACCGGCAGGTTGGTCGGAATGGTGACGACGCCGAGGCTATAAATGTCGGCGAATTCTTCTGCTTCCGTCGCCGCCGTACCGGTCATGCCGGCGAGCTTTTCATAGAGGCGGAAATAGTTCTGGAAGGTAATGGAAGCCAGCGTCTGGTTTTCAGACTGAATCTTGACGCCTTCCTTGGCCTCCAGCGCCTGGTGCAGGCCTTCCGAATAACGGCGGCCTGGCATCATGCGGCCGGAGAATTCGTCGATGATAACCACCTCGCCGCCTTCCGGTGTATCGCGGGTGATGTAGTCCTTGTCCTTGCGGAACAGCTTGTGGGCGCGCAGCGCGGAATTGGCGTGGTGCACCAGCGCGACGTTTTCCACGTCATACATGGAATCGCCCTTGAGCAGCCCCGCTTCGGCCAGCGCCGCCTCGAGCTTTTCCACGCCCTGGTCGGTAAAGGTGGCAGCGCGATGCTTTTCGTCGAGTTCGAAATCGCCCTCGCCGATGATCGGCATCAGCGAATTGATCTTGATGTAAAGCTCCGAGCGATCTTCGGACGGGCCGGAAATGATCAGCGGCGTACGCGCTTCGTCGACAAGAATGGAGTCGACTTCGTCGACGATGGCGAAGGAGTGGCCGCGCTGCACCATCTGGGCGCGCGAATACTTCATATTGTCGCGCAGATAGTCGAAGCCGAATTCGTTGTTGGTGCCGTAGGTGATATCAGCACCATAGGAGTCGCGGCGCTGCTGGTCGGTCAGGCCATGCACGATGATGCCGGTGGAAAGACCGAGGAAATTGTAGATCTGCCCCATCCAGCCGGCGTCGCGGCGGGCGAGGTAGTCGTTGACGGTCACGACATGCACGCCTTTGCCGGCGAGCGCATTGAGATAGACGGCGAGGGTTGCAACTAGCGTCTTGCCTTCACCGGTACGCATTTCAGCGATGGCGCGGTCATTGAGCACCATGCCACCGATGAGCTGCACGTCAAAATGGCGCATGCCCAGAACGCGCTTGGACGCTTCACGCACCGTCGCAAAAGCCGGCACGATCAGGTCATCGATCTTGGCGCCCTGTTCGAGCTGGGCCCTGAATTCAACGGTGCGGGCTTTAAGCTCGTCGTCAGTGAGCTTGGCCAGTTCCGGCTCCAGCGCATTGATCGCGGCGACCTTGCCCTGGTAGCGCTTGACCTGCCGATCCGACGGCGATCCGAAAATCCGCCGGGCGAGCGCAGCTAGAGCCATTCGTGTCATCCTTCAAATTCAGTGGCGTGGCGAAAGGGGCGGGCGGCTTGCACTAAAGCGTTTTCAAGAAGAAGTGTTGACCACTTTCGAAAACGCTGGGGCGCCAGCGGCCCATCTCGCCTCGTCACAACTCTGGGAGGCCTTTTGGGCTCCCCGTGTGGATTGATCCGTGGAGGACAAGGGCCCATGCGGCAACCATGCTCCACGCTTTGAAAAAGCGGCTGAGATGTAAGAGTGAGGGGGTGTCTTGTCAATGTTGGCGAAATGGGCGACACCATCAGCCCACGGCGAATGAGGCCTCCCCAAGGGCCCACCGAAACATGCCTGAAACCGGCACAATTTGGCCCCCTTATTGTGTGAGGCACGGCACTTTCCGGGCCCGCCGCCCCGTTTGATCATGCCCGGCCCTCCCGGACCGGCCAAGGAGATCCAGGACGTTCATGATGAAGCTTTCCTCGCGCCTGTTGCGCACCATCTGTCTCGCCGCGCTTCTCGGTGCCGCGCCCACTATCGGCAGCTTCGCCCAGGAAGCGCCGGCGCCGGAAGCAGCACCGGCCGCAGTCGCGCCCGAAACCGTCGTCGCGACCGTGGGTGGTGAGCCGATCACCGAAGCCGATCTCAGCTTTGCCGCCGAAGACCTGGCCCAGGACCTTGCCCAGATGCCGGCCGAAGAGCGCCGCGCTTTCCTGCTGCGCGTCCTCATCGATATGAAGGTGATGGCTGGTGCCGCCAAGGAAGCGGGCATGGACCAGACTGAACTCTTCGCCCAGCGCCTGAAATATCTCGAAGAGCGCGCCCTGCGCCGCGCCTACTTTGCCGACGCCATTGCCGGCCAGGTGACCGAAGAGGCCATCCGCGCCGAGTATGACACCTTCGTCGCCCAGTTCCAGCCGGCCGAAGAAGTCCACGCCCGCCACATCCTGGTCGAGACCAAGGAAGAGGCCGACGCGATCAAGGCCGAGCTTGATGCCGGCGGCGATTTTGCTGCCATCGCCCAGGAAAAGTCGATCGATCCGGGTTCAGGCGCCAATGGCGGCGACCTCGGCTTCTTCGCCAAGGGCATGATGGTCCCCGAATTTGAAACGGCCGCCTTTGCGCTGGCCAATCCGGGCGACGTCTCCGCCCCGGTCCAGTCCCAGTTCGGTTTCCACATCATCAAGCTCGAAGAAAAGCGCCAGTCCGCTCCCCCGGCTTTCGAACAGGTCGCCCCGCAGATCCAGCAGCAGGTGCTGATGCGCGTCTTCAACGAAAAGGTCGAGGAACTGATGTCGGGCGTGACCATCGACGTCACCGATCCCGAGCTGAAGGCCGCCATGGACGCCCAGGACGCCGCTCAGGCCGCGCCCGCCGAAGGCGAAGCTGCACAGCAGTAGTGTTTTGGGTTTTTGAATTTTGGGCCACCCGGTTTCGATCGGGTGGCCTTTTTTTGTTTTGGGGCCGCCGAACGTCATCCTCGGGCTTGACCCGAGGACACATCACTTGATGGATGTCGTGGCAAGTGCAGAGCCCTCGGGTCAAGCCCGAGGGTGACGATCTGAGATCGCTACCCCTTGGCCTTATACCCCGCACACCCCATCAGCACCCCATCGACCACCCCGTCGATAACCTTCATCGCCTCATCGACCCGACCGATCAGCAATTGGTGCCAGGCAAACGACACGATCATGTCGACGATCAACTCGCCATTGACGTCCTCAGCCACCTCGCCGCGCGCCTTGGCCCGTTCCACGATCACTGCCGTCGCCTTCTTGCGCTCGGCCTGATAGGCAAAGAGCACCGCCGCCGCATCCGGATCGCTCTGCGCCTCGGCAATGATCGCCCGATAGACCACACCGCAAAGGCTGTCTTTCCAGAAGCCCAGCAGATGGCTTTCCAGGAGCGCCACGAGGTCGCCGCGCAGCGAGCCGGTATCGGGAAAGCCGCGCGCGTTCTTGAAGCGCTTGTAGACATCGAGCATCAGCGCCGTGCGATTGGGCCACCAGCGATAGATCGTGGGCTTGCCGGCCCGCGCCCGTCGCGCCACCGCTTCGATGGAAAAGCCTCCAATGCCGCTTTCGCGCAGCACGGCCTCAGCCGCATCAAGAATGGCCTCCTGGCTCGCCGGATTACGCCGCGCGCCGATCGAGCGGCGGGCGCCCTCGTCTGTGTCTTCAATGCTCGTTTCCATGCCCGCAATATGGGTCAAAAGAATCCCAAAGAAAAGACTTGAACGAAACGGCTCGTTTCGATACATAACGAAACGTACCGTTTCATTAGAGGTTCACATGCCCTTTTCCGCTCGTGCCCGCATGGCCCTGCTCATGACCTTCGCGGTCTATCCAGTCGTCGTCGTCTACGCCACCATCATCGGCTCTCTCACACCCGGCTGGGAATTCTGGCAGCGCAGCCTGATCCTCGTGCCCTTCATGGCTTCGACCATCGTCTTCTTCATCGTCCCCTTCATCCAGACCCGCTTCGGCGCCTTCATCGCCGGCAAGAAGAAGGCTATGGCCTGACCCCATCTGACGGCCGGAAGAAGACCCCGTGATCCCCGCGCGAGCGGGGATTTCCTTTTAATCGGGAGAAAAAGCGCAACGTCTTGCGCCCGCCACACCTTTGAGGCACACCAAATTCCTCGTTTGCCCGTTCAAGGTTTTGCGCCATGGCTGCCCATCCGGTTTCCCCGCTTGCCCCGAAATCCTATCCGGACCTGCCGGCCATCGATGGCGTGCGCTATGCCACCGCCGAAGCCGGCATCAAGTACAAGAACCGCACTGACGTCCTGCTCATGGCCTTTGACGAAGGCACCACCGCTGCCGGCGTTCTGACCCGCTCAAAGTGTTCGTCGGCCGCCGTCGACTGGTGCCGCGCCAACCTGCCGGGCGGGAAAGCCCGCGGTCTCGTCGTCAATTCGGGCAATGCCAATGCCTTTACCGGTGCCAAGGGCAAGGAAAGCGTGCAATTGACCGCCGACTATGCCGCCAAGGCCCTGGGCTGCTCCACCAGCGAAATCTTCCTCGCTTCGACCGGCGTCATCGGCGAACCGCTGCCGGCCAGCAAATTCGCCGGCGTCCTCGATGAAGCCGCCACGCGCCTCAATGAAACGCCCTGGATCGAGCCCGCCAAGGCGATCATGACCACCGACACGTTCCCGAAATTGGCGGGCGCCGTGCTCGAATTCGACGATGTCGAAGTCAAGATCAACGGTATCGCCAAGGGCTCGGGCATGATTGCCCCCGACATGGCCACCATGCTCTCCTTCGTCGTCACCGACATGCCCATTGCTGCCGATGTGCTGCAGGCCCTCCTCAGCGAGCACGTGCAGAAGAGCTTTAATTCCATCACCGTCGACAGCGACACCTCCACGTCCGACACCCTCCTCGCCTTTGCCACCGGCAAGGCCAAGGTCGAGCCGATCACCAGCCTCTCCGATCCGCGCGCAGCATTCTTCGGCGAAGCCCTGTTCGATGTTCTCTTCGAACTCGCCATCCTGACGGTGCGCGACGGCGAAGGCGCCACCAAGCAGGTCGCCGTCAATGTCGAAGGCGCCACCTCTGACGCCTCGGCCTTCCGCATCGCCAAGGCCATCGCCGACTCGCCACTGGTCAAAACCGCCATTGCCGGCGAAGACGCCAATTGGGGCCGTGTCGTCATGGCTGTGGGCAAGGCCGGCGAACCGGCAGATCGCGATCGCCTCGCCATCCGCTTCGGTGACCTGCTGGTCGCTGAAAACGGCGAACGCGCCGCCGTCTACGACGAAGCCGCCACCTCGGCCTATATGAAGGGTGAAGAACTGGAAGTGACCGTCTCCCTCGGCCTCGGCGAAGGCTCGGCCACGGTCTACACCTGCGACCTCACCCACGGCTACATCACCATCAACGGCGACTATCGGAGCTAAGGGCCAGCCCTCCTCCACCCACAGTGTCATTCCCGCGAAAGCGGGAATCCCTGTTTGGGCACCAGAAACGGAGATCCCCGCTTTCGCGGGGATGACACCGAGTAAAGCAATGACATCATGACCCAACTCACCCTCCCAGACGTCGAAACCGTTGAACGTGCCGGCCTCGAAGCCTGGCCCGGAATCGAAGTCAAATGGGATGGCAATTGGGTCCGACGCGCCTCCGGCGGCTATACCAAGCGCGCCAATTCGGCCCAGTGCTTTGACCCCAATGACGATGTGGATGTCGAAGACCGCATCATCGGCGCCAGCTCCTGGCTGGTCGTGCGCGGCGTCAAACCCGTCTTCCGCATCACCCCCCTCTCGGCCCCCGCGCTCAACGAAGCGCTGGATGATGCCGGCTGGGACGAGATCGACCATTCGCACCTCTATGCCATGCCGCTCGCAGCGCAGGAGCCGGATGCGCAGGGTAAACTCCTGCCGCTCCTCGATCCCGCCTTCCTCGCCGCCCAGCAAAAGCTAAAAGGCTCCGACGAAATCGAGATGGGCCGCATGAAAGCCCTGTTGGCGGTCATGTCCGTACCGGCCACCGGCATTGTGGTCTATCGCGACGGCGAACCGGTCGCCTCCGGCCTCATGGCCATTTCAAATGGCATCGTCATCACCGGCAATGTCATCACCGACCCCAGCCGCCGCCGCCAGGGTCTCGCCGCCGCCATGATGCGCACCGGTCTCAACTGGGCTCACGAGAAGGGCGCCACCATTGCCGCCCTCAACGTCCAGGCCGACAATGACGCGGCCAAGGCGCTCTATTCCGGCCTCGGCTTCACCCACCAATACGACTACCACTATCGCATTCCCGGGGCGCCCAAATGAGCGAACAAAAGCCAATCCTGCTCGTCGTCGCCTGTGCGCTCGTCGACACCGACCGCCGCGTGCTCATTGCCCAGCGTCCCGAGGGCAAGCACATGGCCAATATGTGGGAATTTCCCGGCGGCAAGATCGAGCCCGGCGAAACCCCGGAAGCTGCAATCATTCGCGAACTGCGCGAAGAGCTTGACGTCGAGACCAAGGAAGCCTGCCTCGCCCCGCTCTCCTTCGCCAGCCACACCTATGAGCACATGCACTTGCTTATGCCGCTCTATGTCTGCCGCCGCTGGCAGGGCACGCCCAGGGCCAAGGAGCATCAGGCGCTCAAATGGGTCCGCCCGCAGGCCTTGCGCGACTACGCCATGCCACCCGCGGACGAGCCGCTGATCGCTGCATTGTGTGATTTGCTTTAGGCGCTGAGGCGCCCTACACCACCCACGGCGTCATTCCCGCGAAAGCGGGAATCTCTGTTTCCAGAATAGATTCCCGCTTTCGCGGGAATGACACTGTGAAATGAGGCTTACCGCCCGACGATCTTGTACTTCGCCCCAACCTGCACCGCATCGCCCGGATAAAGGTTGTTGAGGATGAAGAACAGATCGCGACCGCCCGGAATATTGGCCATCTGCGCGGCGAGCTTGTCGGCGGTATCGCCCGCCTTGGCGGTGATGACGCGCATGGACAGCTTGCGGATCTGGTTGAGTTCAGCCGCCTCGGCACGCTTGAAACTCTTTACGGTCGCATCGGCCCCTGCAGCAAAGCGCTGGCTATCCGCCTTGGCCGCAAAAATGAAGCGATAGACCGCACCATCGAGCCGCATGACCGCGACGCGGAAGAACCACTGGTCCGTCTGCGCCAGGCCCGAGGCCATTTCGATGCCATTGTAATTGTGCGAGGTGACCGTCTCGGCCTTGAGCCCGGCGATCCAGCCCGATTTGAGATAGTCGGTCAGCGCCATATTGGCCTGCACATCGGCACTGTCGAAGCGTACGGCCTCGCCATCGCCGGCGACACCCACCACGGCGCTCTGCGCCGTCTGCAGCGCATAGCCCTGCGGCACGGTGAAGGTGAATTTCGAGCCCGAATGGATGAAGCGATTGCCGACAATGGAACCCTGCGAGGGGCTGTCGCCAAAGGCCATGCCCGAGACCGCCGCCATATAGCCATCGCGATCGGTTTCCCCGACGCTCGAGCTGCCGAACATCTGCCGGGCCGTATCGGCCGCCTTCTGGATGCGGGCCGGCGTCGATGGGTGCGAGGACAGGAACCCGTCGTCCCCCGCCTGATCGCCAGCCGAGAAGGCGGCGAACCGGCTCATCACGCCGAGGAAACGCGCCGCGGCCTGCGGATCAAAGCCTGCCTTGCCGGCAAACTTTATGCCTTCCCTGTCCGCTTCCAGCTCCTGGCTCTGCCCAAAGGCGGCCAGCGATTCGCGGGTACGGTTAGCCGTGGCGTCCGTAGAGGTGTCGCCGCCAAAAATGCCAGTAATGACGCGATCGACGATCTGCGTCGTGCGCGTCTTGTCGGTACGCGCACGCGCATGGCGCAGCGTCACGTGGGCAATTTCATGCGCCAGAACGGCCGCCAGCTCGCTCGTATCCGAAGCCAGCGCCAGAATGCCGCGCGTCACATAGATATAGCCGCCCGGTAGCGCAAAGGCATTGACCTCGGACGTGTCGAGGATCGTCACCTGGAACTGCGCATTGGGCTGGTCGGCGGCCGCCAGCAGGCGCCCGACGATGCGCGCCACCATGATCTCGGCTTCGCGGTCGGAATAGACGCCGCCATAGGCGGCGATAATGCGCGGATGCTCGCGCCGGCCGATAACAACGTCATCGGGCTCGGTGCCTTCCGGCACGACCATGGGAGCGGGCGTATCGCCGGTACGGCTCACCGCCACCGACGACCCTGTCAGCGACGAGCAAGCCCCCAGAGCCAGGAGCGAAACGGCCAGAGCGCCGAGGCGCATTGTTTTTTTGGACAGAGAAAGCGCCGTCATCGCGTCGCCAAAACCTCAATCTGTTCGGGATGGGTAATTTCGATGCGCGGACCATCCCGGTCGTCCACCCATCCACGAATGCGCACCAGTGCCCCCTCAAGCACCAGCGGGTCTAGTCCAGCAGTCTCGAAGAGCCGCAAGGCCGGCGCTTCGATCACGGCGGTGAAGTCTTCTTTCCAGAACCGGCCAAAATTGAGGAAAATGCGGGAGCCACTGCGGTCGGCCAGGAGCACCCTGCCTTCCACCAGTTCATAATGTCCCACACGATCCAGCAATTCGCCCGGTCGGTCCGCCGCACGCACGCTGTAATAGGGATTGGCCCAAATGCCAAGCCGATCCGCACGGGCGCGCGCTTCCGCCGCAAAAAGTGGCTCAAGGCATTGCCGGTTATCCGGGAAGGAATAGACCCGCGCCAGCCCCGCACCGACCATGAAGAGCTGCGCCCAGACCTCGCCATTGTCCGTTTCGACGAAGACATGCGCCAGTATCCGCTCGTGCCGGTCGATCTCTTCGCCGCCAAAGCCAAGGCGCACGCTTTTGTTGAGCACGAGATCGGCCAGCGCCTTCTGCGCCTCGGGCGCCAGCGGCCAGGTCTCGAAATCGTCCCGTCCGAGCGGCAGTTTTGGGGCCTGCGTGCCGATCAGGCGCACCTTGCGCCCGTCATTGAGAACGACCGTATCGCCATCGGTCACCTCGACCACCACGCCGCCCGGCGCCATAGACAAGCTCTCGCAGGCCAGCGTGGTGCTGGCCAGCAAGGCAAAGGCAGCCGTCGATATCAACGTGGTCCCGCGCAAGAATCTGTCCCGCAACACTTCGTTCACCATAGGGACGATTAAGGCAAAAAAGCATTACCAGAACCTGACAGAGCGCGATCACGGGCAAGAGAGATTGCCAATTTGATCGCAGACGGCCAAGCTGAAGCCTCAAGGAGAGCGGCAATGAGCAAGACGGGAACAATCCGCACCGGCACTGCAGGCTGGGTTTTCGAACCCTGGCGCGGCACGTTCTTTCCCACTGGCCTCGTCCAGAAGAAAGAACTCAACTATGCCAGCCGCCACCTGACCAGCATCGAGATCAACGCCACCTTTCGCGGCAATCAAAAGCCCGAAAGCTTCGCCAAATGGGCCGGCGAAACGCCGGAGGGCTTTCAGTTCTCGATCAAGGGGCCGCAGCTCGTCACCCATATCAAGCGGCTCAAGAACTGCACTGACGCGCTGGCCGGCTTCTTTGCCTCGGGCCCCCTCGCCCTCGGCGATCGCCTCGGCCCATTCATCTGGCAATTGCCGCCCAACCTGGCCTTTGATCCCCCGAGCTTTTCGGCCTTTCTCGCCCGGCTCCCGCGCGACATCGAGGCGTACCTCGCCCTCGCCAGCAAGTCAGACGGTGCCAAGGCCCCACCCTATCTCGAAGCCAATGGCAACAAGACCTTCCGCCACGCCGTGGAAATGCGCCACGACAGCTTCAACAAGCCCGAAGTCGACGCCCTCCTCCGCGAGCACAATGTCGCCCGCGTGATCGCCGACACCGCGGAGAACCCGCGCTTCGACCTTACCGCCGATTTTGCTTATTGCCGCCTGCAGGGTCCCGCCCGTCCCGGCGCTGCCGGCTATGAAGATTCGGACATGTCCGAACTCGCCAAAACCCTCGCGGGCTGGCGTGACACCGGCGTCGACACCTATGCCTATTTTGTCCACGAGGACAAATTGCACGCACCAGCCAATGCCATGGCCCTTGCGGAGAAACTCGGCATCAAACCTTCCGCCTGATCACGACAACGTGCCCTGCTGGCTTTTGCCACAAAGCGGCGCTAAGCCCCTGCCCCATCAAGCGTCATTCGAGAATTTCCATGGCCATTGCGTCCCGCGCCCCCCTCGACAAGCTCGCCGCCGGCGCCGCTTTCCTCCTCGGCTTTGCCACCATCGCTGCGGCGCTCGGCAGCCAGTATATCGGCGGCCTCTACCCGTGCGAACTCTGCCTCGAACAGCGCATGGCTTACTATTGGGGCCTGCCGCTGCTGGCGCTGATCCTGGTGCTCTGGAACCGCCTCCCCCTGCCGGTCTGGTATCTGGGCATGGTCATCGTCACAGGCATTTTCGCCTGGGGCACCTATATGGGCTCCTACCACGCTGGCGTCGAATGGGGTTTCTGGCCCGGCCCCACCGCCTGCACCGGCGTCGGCGACAGCTTCAGCTTCGACCAGCTCAACAGCATGACTCCAGTCATCGGCTGCGACGTCGTGCAGTTCCGTTTCCTGGGACTTTCGCTCGCGGGGTATAACGCGCTGATTTCGCTGGCGATCGTCGTCCTGCTGATCGGCGCGATTGTGTTTCAGGCGAAGCGTAAGCGCTAACCGGAACTAGTGCGCCAAGATATCCCTATGGTCCCGAGAGTCGTTCAGAACATGGACGACTTGGATTAGGCCGCCACTCGCCAGATAATATATCGAGTAGCCGCGAAAGGGACATCGCCTTAGTGGCCGCGAATAACCTTCCACAACGGGATGACGCCCCGGAAACTCGGCTAGGCGATAACACTGCGCGAGAATTTCACGCACAAAGTTGGCGGCGTTTGGTGGACTATCGAGACCGTGTAGTCCGCGATGCTTTCAAGGTCATATTCCGCACTGGTGGCGATTCTGACCTTGGCACTCATGAGCGCTTTGCCATCGCTTCATACTTCTCGATGAGGCGCTGGGCCACCTCTTCCAGGGGCTTGGTTCGCCCCGCCTCAATATCGGCAAGCCCACGCTCCAGCGCTTCCCGCAGTCGCGACTCGCGCTCCTGCACCAGCCGAACGCCCTCGCGCAGCACTTCGCTCTTCGAATTATACCGACCGTTCTCGACGAGATCGTTCACGACCTTTTCGAGCGTCGCACCCAAATCCGCACTGATCGCCATGTCACCGTCTCCTGCAAAGTTCATCCAATAATAGTTATTGGACAGTCCCGCAGCAAGTCAGGATTGCTACGAACGGGTCACGGCTCGAGCTCGATGTCCCAGTAGAGATAGTCGAGCCAGCTCTTGTGCAGGTGGTTGGGCGGGAAAGCCCGGCCATTGTTGTGCAGGTCATGCACGGTCGGCGCGAACGGGGCCTGATGCGGGAACATCTTGATCTCGCTCGGCATCCGGTTCGCCTTGCGCAGATTGCAAGGCGCACAGGCCGCCACGACATTTTCCCACGTCGTCAAACCGCCCTTCGAACGCGGAATGACGTGATCAAACGTCAGATCATCGCGCGAGCCACAATATTGGCATTGGAAGCGATCGCGGAGGAAAACGTTGAAGCGGGTAAAGGCCGGATGCCGCGCCGGCTTCACATAATCTTTCAGCGAAACCACGCTCGGCAGCCGCATTTCGAAGCTGGGCGAGTGGATCACCGTGTCGTAGTGCGAAACGATGTTCACGCGTTCGAGGAACACCGCCTTGATCGCGTCCTGCCACGACCATAACGACAAGGGATAATAGCTGAGAGGCCGGAAATCGGCGTTCAGCACGAGGGCGGGACAGGCCTCAGGCGACACATGGATGGTCACGAGAGTCTCCCGGAACGGGAATCTGTTAAGTCCATAGCCCCTTTATAGTAAGCCCTTTGTGTCAGGGCTGTGAAGCGGGGATGAAGGACTTATTTCGCCGCGACACGCCCGATAAAATCGGCAGCAAAGCCGAGCCCATCCGGGGCAATTCCATGCCCCACGCCGCGGCTCACATGATATTTGACCTCAAAGCCCGCCTCATCAAGCAAGGTATTGGCCTCGCTCGAAAGATTGGGATCGACGACATCGTCTAGATCGCCATGCACAAGGCAGATCGGCGGCTTTGCGAGCGCCTCGCCGCCAAATCCCTCCGGCGGCAAGAACGCTCCCGAAAAACCGATAACGCCCATGAGCTTTTCGGGCAGCCCCGTGCCCACATGCAGCGCCATCATCGCACCTTGGCTGAACCCTGCCAGGATCGTCCGCTCCGGCGTGATTCCCGTCTGCGCCCAGAGATCGCGCAAGAACCCTTCGAGCACCGGCCGCGCCTCGATCACACCCGTCTGACGGCTCGCCAGCCGATCACCGGCCCAGTCTATGGCAAACCACTGAAACCCGCCCATTTCCGTCCCGATCGGCGCATTGGGCGAGACGAACAGCGCGCCGGGAAGGAGGTGCCGCCAGTGCGGCGCCAGCCCAATGAGATCATTGCCGTCACTGCCATAGCCATGGAGCAGAACCACCGCAGCATCGGGCCCCTGCCCATTGGCTGGCGGCATCATCGGCCCCGAAAGCTTGATCACAGCAAAATCCCTTCCTTGTCGCGCAGAATGGCGAAATAGCGCCAGAACAGCAGCGCCGCGGCCGACCGATGCGGCGACCAACTTTGTGCAAGGCCGATCATCTCCTTGATCGTCGGACGCACGTCAAGGCCAAGCCCATGATGCGCGGCTTTCAGCAAGGCCAGGTCCCCCGCCGGGAAAATGTCGGGATGCGCCGCACAAAAGAGCAGATAGACCTCGGCCGTCCACGGCCCGATCCCCTTTAGCGCCACCAGTGCCTTGATCGCCTCCTCGGCCGGCAGGCCATCGACCTCTGCAAAATTGAGATCCCCCGCCTCAACTGCCTCGGCAATCGTCCGCACCGCCAGAAATTTCCCGCGCGAAAACCCGGCGCTACGCACCGTCTCTTCATCGAGCAAAAGGTAAGATTGAGGCTCCAGCGCCCCCGGCAGTTTTTCAAAGCGACCCCAGATGGCGGCGGCGCTTTGCACCGAAAGCTGCTGGCCGCAGATCACCTTGGCCATGCCGGCAAATCCCTTGGGATTGACCCGCGGCAACACCGCCCCGACGCGCTCCCGCATCGGCAGCAATTGCGGCACCATGGCGATCAGATGGTCGAGATGCACCGCGACGCCTTCGGCCGTATCGATCCGCGGTGACGCCCCCGGCGCAAAAGTGCTAGTCGTCAAAGTCATGTCCAAAAAACCAATTCTTCGTTTCGCCCCGAGCCCCAATGGGCGCCTGCATCTCGGCCACGCGCTTTCCGCACTCGTGACCTGGCAGGCCGCCGAAATTTTCGGCGGCACGGTGCTTTTGCGCATCGAAGACATCGACATCACGCGCTGTAAACCCGAATTTACCGAAGCCATTTTCGAGGACCTGAAATGGCTCGGCCTATCCTGGCCCGAACCGGTCCTCATCCAGTCCGAGCGCTTCGAGATTTATGCAGAAGCCGCCAATCGCCTGCGCCAGCGCGATCTCATCTATCCCTGCTTCTGCTCCCGCTCCGACATTGCATCCAAGGCCGAGGATACCGACCCCGACGGCGCGCCCATCTATCCCGGCACCTGCAAGCACCTCTCCAATGCCGAGCGCATCGAGCGGCTCGAACGCGGCGACCCCGTTCAGTTCCGCCTCCACACCGACCGCGCCATTGAAGAAGCCGGCATGCTGACCTTTACGGTCATCGGCCCAACCCTGCGCGATCGCCCACAAATCCGCTACGCCCGCCCGCAACGCTGGGGCGATGTGGTGCTGCAGCGCAAGGACATCGGCACCAGCTACCACCTCAGCGTCGTCGTCGACGACGCTGACCAGAACGTGACGCACATCACCCGCGGCCGCGACATGGAGGCGGCAACGGATATCCACGTCCTCCTGCAAATGCTGCTGGGTTTTCCGACGCCCATTTACCACTTCCACCGCCTTCTCCTCGGCGACGATGGCCAAAAACTGGCCAAATCCAAAAACAGCAAAACCCTCGCCGATTTGCGCAGCGAGGGTTGGACTGCCGATGATGTGCGAAGGGCTGTGGGTTTCTAGGCCGCGAGCTTCTTCGCCCCCATCAGCTCCTCCACCGTCGCCGCCACCGCCCCCTCAAACGGCGTCCCGAAATCCGCTCCCAAAATCCCATCGAGCCGCGGATCGACCAGCTCCATCTCATTGAGCCACAGATACCGCATGCGGTAGATATCCCGCATGATCGGGTTGAAAAGCCCCACCGCCCGGATCATCCACCATTGCAGCGGCGACACCGCAACCTTGCCCGGCAGCGCCGTCTGGATCGCCCCCATCATCTGCCCATGCGACACCCAGTGCCCGGCAAAATGGAAGTTTTCGTACCTTCCGAGCGCCGCCCGCTTCTCGGCCAGCACTGCAAAGGCATTCGCAAGATCAGGCAGATAGGCCCAGCTATGGCGCAGTTTCAGGTCGCCCATGTGGTAGAGCTTGCCCTTGGCGATATCCATCATCATCGCCGCCTCGAACCACTCCCCGCGATTGCCCGGCCCGAAGAAATCGCCACCGCGCAAAATGATCGTCTGGAATTTCCCCGCCGCCGACGCCTCGCGCAGCAGCGTTTCGAGCCGGATGCGGATCTCCCCTCGCGGCGCCTCCGCGCTCTGCCGCGTCGCGGGCGAAATGGTCCGATCCCCAGCCCGATAGTTATAGATCGTCCCCGGAAACAGCAGCGTCTTGCCGCTATTACCCAGCGCATCAATGACAACCTGCAACTGCTTTTCCGAGCGGCCATTGCCCCACTGATGATAGGGCAGGTGCAGCGCATGCACGACCACATCGGCATCCGCAATCGCCGCCCGCACCACCGCGACATCATCGGCATCGCCGGCCACAAACGCCGTACCGCTGACTGGCTTGCGGTTCGTCCGCCCCAGCCCCGTCACGCTCCAGCCCGCATCGCGAAAAGCAATCATCGCCGCATTGCCGATATGGCCGTTGCTGCCCAAAACCGTCACTTTACCCTTGGCCATTCTGCGTCTCCTTGACTTGCTGGAGACCAAAATGCCCGCTACAGATTTTTATAGCGATTGGCCAAATTTCGAGATTTGATATTCAATTATGAATAGAGAGCCTGACTGGTCCCTCTGGCGCAGCTTTGCCGGTGTCATCGAACACGGCTCGCTTTCCGCCGCCGCCCGCGCCCTCAATTCGAGCCAGCCGACCATCGGCCGCCATATCGAGCTGCTGGAAACCCAGCTCGGCCTTCAGCTCTTCGAGCGCAGCCTTTCGGGCCTCAAGCCAAACAGCACGGCCCTCAAACTCTATGGCCCCATAGCACAGGCGCAAACCGCGCTCGCCGAAGCCAACATGATGGCCGAAGGCGCCCAGGACGACACCGGCGGCACCGTGCGCATCACCGCCAGCGCCATGATCTCAAACTATGTGCTGCCCGAAATCCTCGTGCCGATCCGCGCCCTCCATCCGCGCATCGCTCTCGAAATCGTCCCCTCGGATTCAGCCGAAAACATCCTCATGCGCGAGGCCGATATCGCCATCCGCATGTTCCGCCCCACCCAGCTCGAGCTGGTGACAAAACACCTCGGCGACATCGAACTCGTTCCCGCCGCCCACGAACGCTACCTCGCCCGCCGCGGCCGCCCCACGACGCTTGCCGAACTCTGGCAGCACGACCTTCTCGGCTTTGACCGCTCCAGCGCCATCGTCACCCATGCGCGAAAACTCGGCTTTTCGCTCAATCGCGAAAATTTCGTCATCCGCTCCGACGACCAGCCGCACCTCTGGGAATTGTTGCGCGCCGGCATCGGCATCGGCTTTGCCCAGGCCAATCTCGTGCGCCGCACGCCGGGCCTCGTCGCCCTGCCCATCGACATCGCCATCCCCCCTCTCCCGATCTGGCTGACGACGCACAGGGAATTGTACACCTCCCACCGCATCCGCGCCGTTTATGATGCCTTGGCGAGTGGCCTTCTCGCCTATATTGAAAGCTGAACCGGCAAGGAGGCCAAACCCATGCAAACTCTTCTCAATATCGGCATTGCGCTGGCCCTGCTGTTCGTCATCGTCGTCCTCGGCATGGGCCTGTGGAACATGACCAAGGGTGGCTCGGCCAATACCAGCCAGCGCCTCATGCGCCTGCGCGTCATGGGCCAGGCCGTCGCCATCCTGTTGCTGATCGGCGCCCTGTTCTTCTTCGGCGGCGGCCGCGGCTGATCCCGCCCACCTTGCCGCTCGGCGGCAAAAGTGCTGACGTCTGCCCGGCCCAAGGAGAAAAGCCCTGTTCCTGCCCCTGCATGACGTCAATCCGCATCGCCATGTCAGATTTCCCTACGTCACCTATGGGCTGATCGCGCTCAATATTTTGGTCTTCCTCGTCCAGGCGACACTGCCCCCGGCCGCCTTCGATGAAGCAACGATCTATTTCGGCATGATCCCCATCGTGGTGCGCGATATCTATCCCGCCCCGCTCCCCTGGCTGCCGGACTGGGCAACACTGGTCACCTATGCCTTCCTCCATGCCGATTGGCTGCATCTTCTCTCGAACATGCTGTTCCTCTGGGTTTTTGGCGACAATATCGAAGACGCCATGGGCCATCTGCGCTTCCTCGTCTTCTATCTCGCCTGCGCCGTGCTCGCCGCCCTGGCCCATCTCGCCTTCAACCTCGATGGCAATGGCCCGCTCATCGGCGCCTCCGGGGCCGTGGCCGGCGTCATGGGCGCCTATATTCTCCTCTTCCCCCATGCCCGCGTCTTCGTCCTAGCGCGCATCGTCATCCCCATTCCCCTGCCCGTTCCGGCCTTCTGGATGCTGGGCTTTTGGGTCCTTACCCAGCTCTTCTATCTCGTCATCGGCTCGCAAGAATCCGTCGCCTGGTGGGCCCATATCGGCGGCTTCGCCGCGGGTGTCATACTCGCCGCGCTGATGCGCCGCCGCGACGTCATGCTTTGGGGCGGCCGCTAGAACCAGACGGACAGAGTTTCTTTACCCTGACCTGCTAGGCTTCCACCGTCTCGTAGTATTGCGTAGGGAAGACCAGCATGGATACCGATCTCGCCTCCAGCCTGATGGCGGCCCGCACCGCGCAGACGCAGCAATCGGTCCAGATCGCGATCTTCAAGAAGTCGCACGATATGCAGACCCAGCTTCTCGACATGCTCCTGCAGCCGGCCCAGGCAGCTCTTCCACCGGGCCAGGGCACGCAGGTCGACAAAACCGCCTGAGATTTTCCCGATGAGCAATGCCCTCGGCACCAGCACATCGGTCATGATCAACCGCATCGCCACCCGCGAGGGCGCCTCGCCGAACACCCTGCTTGCGCAAGTCGCAAAAATGCGCGGCGAAATGGCGCTCACGCAAAACAAGGCAGAGCCCGAAGCCCTGCCCGACATTGTGCGCAATCCCGTAAACGGGGCCGAAGTCGACCTCTTGGTCTAAGGCCCCCGGATCGTCACCCTCGGGCTTGACCCGAGGGCTCTGCACTTATTGCGCCATCGCCAAGTGAAGTGTCCTCGGGTCAAGCCCGAGGATGACTTGTGGTGAGCCGACGACCCTCTACCCCCTAAGTCCGATCAGCGCCTCGACCACCGCTTTGCCATCCTTGCTGTGCCATTCCGCTGGCCCTTGCAGCACAGCCAATTCACACCCTTCCGGATCGAGCAGCAGCGTTGCCGGCAAGCCCACGGCCACCGCCTCACGCTTCAGCCGGTCAAAGGCCGCAAAGGTGTTGTCGGCATAAAGCGGCAAGTTCTTGAACTGCCCAGCATTCAGAAATTCCTCGGCCTTGGCCAATCCGCCTTCGCCGATATCGAGATTGATCGGCACCACCTGGAACTTGTCCGAATTGTATTCCGTCGCAATCGCATCGAGCGCCGGCATCTCTTCGCGACAGGGCACGCACCAGCTGGCCCAGAAATTGACCAAGAGCGCCTTGCCCGAAAAATCACCCAGCGTCATTTCCGTGCCATCGGCACTCTTGAACGCCATATCGGCATAGCCGCGCCCCTCGCCGGTCCCATTGACCGCCGCCAATTCACCCACCGCGGCGGCATCCACGATCTGCGCCTGCGCCGTCTGCACGGGGCAGGAGTTGGCCGAGGCGGCATTGCCGAGATAAACCCACGAAGCTATAGCTACGCCCGCAACCGCTACCCCCAGTCCTCCGAGTGCCCAGAAATTGCGGCCTGCTGGCTTGGGTTGGCTGGTGTCCGACATGGGCTACTCCTGAAAGGCAGACGATGAGCAACAAGATGTGGGGTGGACGGTTTGCATCCGGCCCCGACGCCATCATGGAAGAAATCAACGCTTCGATCGGTTTCGACCAGCGCCTGTTCCGCCAGGATATTGCCGGATCAAAGGCCCATGCCACAATGCTCGCCGCAACGGGCATTCTGACGCAGACCGATCGCGACGCTATCCTTTTGGGTCTAGACGAGGTGCTCGCCGAAATCGAGAACGGCTCGTTCAAATTCTCGCGGGCTCTCGAAGACATCCATATGAATGTCGAATCACGCCTGCGCGAAAAGATCGGCGACGCCGCCGGGCGCCTCCATACCGCCCGCTCGCGCAACGATCAGGTCGCGACCGATTTCAAGCTCTATGTCCGCGACACCATCGATCACCTGGTCGCCCAGATCCACACGCTGCAGCTGGCTCTCGTAAAGCGCGCCGAGGAAGAGGCCGAAACCATTCTGCCCGGCTTCACGCACCTGCAAAATGCCCAGCCGGTCACCTTCGGCCATCATCTCCTCGCCTATGTCGAAATGCTCGGCCGCGATGCCGGCCGCCTGACCGATGCCCGCCGTCGCCTCAACGAAAACCCGCTCGGCTCCGCAGCCCTTGCCGGCACGCCCTACCCCATCGACCGCGACATGACGGCCAATGCCCTCGGTTTTGACCGCCCCACCGCCAATTCGCTCGATGCCGTCGCCGACCGCGATTTTATTCTTGAGACGCTGGCCGCCGCCGCGATCTGCGCCATGCACCTCAGCCGTTTCGCGGAAGAGATGGTCATCTGGTCTTCGGCCCAGTTCGGCTTCATCAAACTCTCGGACAAGTTCACCACCGGCTCGTCCATCATGCCGCAGAAGCGCAATCCGGACGCCGCCGAACTGGTCCGCGCAAAAATCGGCCGCATCATGGGCTCGCTCAATTCCCTGCTCGTCGTCATGAAGGGCCTGCCGCTCGCCTATTCCAAGGACATGCAGGAAGACAAGGAAGTCGCCTTCGACGCCCTCGACGCGCTCTCCCTGTCGCTGGCCGCCATGACCGGCATGGTCTCGGACATGCAGCCCAACCGCCAGAAAATGCACGCCTCCGCCTCGGCCGGCTTTTCGACCGCCACCGACGTTGCCGACTGGCTGGTGCGCGAGCTGAACATCCCCTTCCGCGATGCCCACCACATCACCGGCCAGGTCGTCGCCCTCGCCGAGTCCAAGAATTGCGGTCTCGAAGGTCTGACCATCGAGGATTTCAAAGCCGTCGACGAACGCATCGACTCCCGCATCCACAAGGTGCTCACCGTCGAAGCGTCAGTCGCCGCCCGCAAATCCTATGGCGGCACCGCCCCGATCAACGTCCTCGCCCAGGCCGCCCGCTGGAAATCCACCCTCACCGGCGAAGACCACGAGCCCCGCCCGCTCACCGCAAAGAAGCATGGCGGCCATGGCGATGGCGGTGTTGAATAGACGAGTGCACTCGGGCAATCTGAACGCCGAATCCTGAGCGTTCACCGCGTCATCCCCGCGAAAGCGGGGATCTCTCTTCACCGCCAGGGATTCCCGCTTTCGCGGGAATGACGCTGTGGGTGTTGGGAGAAGACGGAGGCCGAATGCTTAAAGACCAGCGACAGATGCGCCTCACCTCGCGCCATGTCGCCTATCTGACGCCCGAAAATCCGTCCGATGTCATGCCGCCTCCTCCCGAGGGCATGACGGAAGCGAGTCTCGCCGACCACCGCGAAACCATCGCAAAATTCTTCGGCCCCGACGATAACGACGAGACCTGGATTTTTGCCTATGGCTCGCTGATCTGGAAGCCGGCCTGCGACTATGTCGAAATCCGCACCGGCCTCCTCCACGGCTGGCATCGCGCCTTTTGCCTGGGCTGGAACAACCGCTTTCGCGGCAGCGACCAGAATCCCGGCCTGATGCTGGCGCTCGACCGCGGCGGCGCCTGCAAGGGTGCGCTCTATCGCCTCCCACCCGGCAAGCGCGATGAGAGCCTCATAAAACTGTTCGAGCGCGAAATGGGCTGGAAGCCCACCGCCTTCCCTCCGCGCATGGTGACAGTCCGCTCCGGCGAGCGCACCATCCGTGCCCTGACCTTCTGTATCGACCGCAATTCCGGCCGCTACATTTCAGGCCTTTCGGAAGACCAGATCGCCGATGTCCTCGCCAAGGCCGTCGGCAGCCGCGGCTCCATGGCCGAATATCTGTTCTCCACCGTCGAACACCTCGAACAGATGGGCCTCCACGACGCCCATCTCTGGCGCCTCCAAAACCTCGTCGCCGAGCGCATCGAAGCCGTTTATGAGACGGATCGATAAGTCTCACTTTTGTTTTCTGGGCCGTTGGCTTACGGAAGCGCTGACTTCACACGCTCCCGGCGAGCGCGGCACACAAGGCACGAAAAATGGTCCACCATTTCCAGCACCGCGACGGCACCCTCTACGCCGAGGACGTCAACCTCAATGACCTGGCTGAAAAGGTCGGCACGCCCTTTTACGTCTATTCTTCGGCGACCCTCCGCCGCCATGTCCGCGTCGTGCGCGAAGCGTTTGAGGGCATCCCGACGCTGATGGCCTATGCCATGAAGGCCAATTCCAATCAGGCCGTTCTCACCCTGATGGCCCATGAAGGCTGCGGCGCCGACGTGGTCTCGGGCGGCGAGCTCCAGCGCGCGCTCGCCGCCGGCATTCCCGCCGAAAAGATCGTCTTCTCCGGCGTCGCCAAGACCGTCGCCGAAATGCGCCAGGGCCTCACCGCCGGCATCAAGTGTTTTAACGTCGAGAGCGAACCCGAACTCGAACGCCTCTCCATGATCGCGTCCGACATGGGCCTCACAGCCCGCGTCTCCGTCCGCGTCAATCCGGATGTCGATGCGCGCACCCATGCGAAAATTTCGACCGGCAAGTCCGAGAACAAGTTCGGCATTCCCTATAAGCGCGCCCGCGACGTCTATCGCCGCATTGCCGAGCTTCCGAACATCGTCGCCGTCGGCGTCGACATGCATATCGGCAGCCAGATCACCGATCTCGAACCTTTTGGGAACGCCTTCGGCCTCATGGCCGAACTGGTAAAGGCCCTGCGCGAAGACGGTCACGACATCCACCATGTCGACGTCGGCGGCGGCCTTGGCATTCCCTATCACCATGACCAGGAAGCCCCGCCGCATCCGGAAGCCTATGCATCAGTCGTCCGCGACAAGATCGGCCAATTGGGCTGCACCCTCGTCATCGAGCCTGGCCGCCTGCTCGTCGGCAATGCCGGTATCCTCGTCACCAAGGTCGAATATGTGAAGGAAGGCTCGTCCAACTTCATCATCGTCGACGCGGCCATGAACGACCTGATCCGCCCAACGCTCTACGAAGCCCATCACGACGTCGAACTGGTCAACCAGTCCAACCTCCCCCCGATCACCGGCGACATCGTCGGCCCCGTCTGCGAAACCGGCGACTACCTCGCCAAGGGCCGCACGATTCCGGGCGTAAAAGAGGGCGACCTGCTCTCGATCATGAGCGCGGGCGCCTATGGCGCCGTCATGGCCTCGACCTACAATTCGCGCCCGCTGATCCCCGAAGTTTTGGTCGACGGCCCCCGCTGGCACGTCATCCGCCCGCGCAAATCGATTGAAGAATTGCTGGCGCTGGATTCGGTGCCGGACTGGGTGTGAGGTAAGGCCCCCACCTAGCCTCCTCCAACCACGACGTCATTCCCGCGAAAGCGGGAATCTCATCTTCGGCCCCAAAAACAGAGATCCCCGCTTTCGCGGGGATGACACAGTGGATTTGGCTCGATAGTGCCGCCAACTCGATGCAACACCTCCCCCTTGATGGGGGAGGATGGGAGGGGGTGACGGCGAACGCCGATGCCCCCTACTCTTCCCTCGCCTGCCGCGCCAGCGACAGCACCTCAACCGGCCGCCCCTCGAGCGCGTCTTCCACCTTGGCCAACAGTTCCGCCAGCGTAAACGGCTTCACGATCACATCGTAAACCAGCGCCTCGAGCCCATGCGCGCGCTCGCGCTGGTCGGCAAAGCCGGTCATCAGCACGATCGTAACGTCCGGAAAAGCCGAGCCCACCTGCAGGGCCAGCGCGATCCCGTCCATCACCGGCATCTTGATATCGGAGAGCAGCAGGTCGAACTTGCCGCCCTCTGCCTCCATGGTCTCGGCGGCTAGCCCGCCATCTTCCTCGGCCACGACCTCATGGCCTTTCATGGTGAGCGCGGTCACCACGAATGCGCGAACGGATGGGTCGTCTTCAGCGACAAGAATGCGGGCCATAGGCAGTCTCCGGGCGGCGGGTCGGGGCCTTGCGGCAGCAACCGGACCTGTCAGGGGCAAAGGTGACAGGCCACACGCTCACTTCAATATAGGAACGATCCCATCAGTGGTGAACAGCGGGCGCGGCAGCTTCAACAGAAGGTTCCGCCGGATGTCCGGCTTCCGCGCTCGGCGCAGCTTCGTCGCCATGGCCTTCTGCAACGGCATTGTCTTCGGCTGCACCATGTCCCTCAGCTTCGCCATGGGCTGGCGGCGCTTCGGCGGCCGGCGCATTGCCGGTCGAAGCCGCGGCCGGTTCGCTCGTGTTGGTAGCGGCACGGCCGCCTGCAAAGGTCAGGCGCACCTTGACCGCCTCTGCCGGCGGCAGCGGCAGGCGCGTATCGAGCGTCGCCCGTTCGCCGGCCATCAGGTCGCGAATGCGCGGCGTCACGCTCCACTCATAGATCGTGTGGCCCGTCGTATCGAGAAGGCTCACCAGCACCGGCGGCACCGTCACGGGATTGGGCATCAGCCCAACGAGCTGGGCCGAAACCACAAGCACTTCCTTGCCTTCCGAGAGACCCCGCGTCGATTGCAGATGCGAAAGCTCAAGCCCCACCACATTTACGCCGAGCCCAACGGCCTCATAAATCCCAGCCAGATCCGGATTGCGCTCAACAATCTGCACGCGCCCGAAATAGGCAATGCCCAGAATGCCGGCCAAACCGACCGCACCGACCACCCGCGCATAGCGCCGCATGCGCGCCAGCGGCAGGCGCGACACCATGGCGGTCTGCCGGCGCGACAGCGCCTTCTGCCGGGCTCGCATCTCGGCAGCCGTCTCGCGCTTCTTGGCAGGGCGCGGCTCCACCGGTTCGACCGGTCGGGCCTCGACATCGACAATGGTTTTTTCCTCGGCCTCGATGGCAGCGTCGAGCGCCTCTTCGGCCATGGATTCAAACAGCCGGTCCGATTCGGGATCGGGTTTCGGCACCAGCTTCAGGTCCGGCTTGGGATCGGGCAGGGCCGACTGCTGCCAGGATTGGTGGCACGAGGCGCACTGCACCTTGCGGCCAACCGATCCGATGGCCTCATAGGTCACCTGGTACTTGGTCTGGCAATTGGGGCAGGTAATGATCATCGAGCCGGCAGCCGTTTCGGGTGTTGCCTGACCCTATCCCTGCTTGGGTTAATACTCCTCAAACCCATGAGAAATCACAATTGTGCCGCTTTCCCCCCGGCATAGCGGGCATCCATGCCGCGAACACACGTCGGCGCTGCTATGATGCGGCCCACTCGTGATTCGCTTTTTGCGTTGAGACTACCGGACGAGCTGGGGAGCACCCGTTCTTGATCGATTTTTCCGATGTCGGCCTGCGCTATGGCAATGGTCCTGAAATCCTCAGCGATCTCACCTTTTCCATCGAGCCCGGCTCCTTCCACTTCCTCACCGGCCCCTCCGGCTCGGGCAAGACCAGCCTCCTGCGTCTGCTGTTGCTCTCGCTCAAACCGAGCCGCGGCAAGGTGACGATGTTCAATGAGGATGTGGGCAAGCTCGATCAGGATAGCCTGCTGCAATTGCGCCGCCATATCGGCATCGTCTTCCAGGAATTCCGCCTCCTCGACCACCTGACGACCTTCGAAAATGTCGCCCTGCCTCTGCGCGTCCTCGGCCAGCCGGAAAGCGAATATCGCCCCAATGTCACCGAGCTGCTCGAATGGGTCGGCCTCGGCGAACGCATGCACGCGTTGCCGACGGTTCTTTCCGGCGGCGAAAAGCAGCGTGCCGCCATTGCCCGCGCCGTCATCGCCCGCCCCAAAATTCTCCTTGCCGACGAGCCGACCGGCAATGTCGACCCGGACCTGTCGAGCCGCCTCGTCCATCTCTTTGCCGAGCTCAACCGCACTTTGGGCATGACCATCATTCTCGCCACGCACGAATTGCCGCTGCTCGATCGCTTCTCCTATCCGCGCATGGTGCTCAACAAAGGGGCTCTGACCATCCATGACTAGGAGCCTCCTCTCCCGCCTGCCCCATTGGCTGCCCATTCCGCGTCGTGGCGGCGGCGCCCCCATCGTGCCCGAGCATTCCGTTGCCGGCCGCACGCTGCTCCTTCTCATCACCATCATGAGCTTCCTCTCCGCCGTGACTCTTGGCGGCGTCGTGCTGGTGCAGAAATCAGCCATCGCATGGTCGGCCGATGTCGGCCGCGAAATGACCATCCAGATCCGCCCCGTCGAGGGCGAGGTGATGGACAGCAATCTGCGCACCGCAGTCTCGCTCGCCGAAGCCACCCCCGGCGTTGCCGGCGCCCGCGCCCTCACCATCGAGGAAAGCCAGGCCCTGCTCGAACCCTGGCTTGGCGCCGGACTCGATCTCTCTGCCATTGAAATTCCGCGCCTCGTCGTCGTGCAATTGGCCGATCCGGTCGATGCCGATATCGAGCAGCTGCAGCGCAATCTCGGGGCGATCAAGGGCGCGAGCCTCGATACCCACGCCGCCTGGCGACAACAGCTCAACACCATGGCCGGCACGGTGGTCGTCTCCGGCCTGCTTGTGCTCGGCCTGATCGGCGTCGCCACGGTCCTTGCCATCATTTTTGCCACCCGTGGCGCCATGGCGTCAAACCGCGAAATCGTCGACGTGCTCCATTTTATCGGGGCATCCAACAAGTTCATTGCCGGCGAATTCCAGGGGCGGTTCCTCTCCATTGGCCTCCAGGGCGGGCTTCTCGGCTCGCTCCTCGCGGCCCTCTTCTTCCTCCTGATCGGCACCGCCGCCGGCTCAGTCCTCCCCACCGAAGCCACCGCCCAGGTCGGCTATGTCTTTGGCAGCTTCGTGCTCGGGCTCGATGGCATCATCTTCATTGCGTTGGTCGTCCCGGTCATCGCGGCCCTGACCGCCATCACCTCGCGGCTCACCGTCCGGCGTTACCTCAGCGAAGCATCTTGAGGTAACCCATCTCGCCATTCCGCGTTCTCCGCTTTATTGAAGAAGCAAGCCCCAAGGGCAGGAGGACAAACAGTCTTGAAAACCGTGATCCAGGCGATCCGCACGGCGCTTTTCTACGCCATCTTCATTGGCCAGACGGCTGTCATCGCTGTCATCATCGGCGTCATCGCGCTCTTTGCCGGCCGCACGCCCTTCACCTGGGCCCTGGCGAAATACTGGTGCTGGTCGAACGTGCAGTTCCTGCGCTTCATCACGGGCGTGCGCACCGAGATATCAGGCACCGAAAACATCCCGCCCGGCGGCTGCATCATCGCCTCAAAGCACCAGTCCGACTGGGACGTCTTTGCGATTTTCCCGCATACCGGCCGCCCCGCCTACATCGTCAAGAAGGAACTGATGAACATCCCCTTCTTCGGCTGGGCCGCGCGTTCGCTCGATTGCATCGAGATCGACCGCAAGAAGGGCGCCGAAGCCATTCCCGAAATGATGCGTCAGGCCCATGCCGCCCTTGATCGCGGCTGCCGCATCGTCATCTTCCCCGAAGGCACCCGCAAGGCGGCGCTCGCCCCCGCCGATTATCGCCAGGGCATTGTCCGCCTCTATAGCGAACTTAACGTACCCGTCGTGCCCGTGGCGCTCAATTCCGGCCTCTTCTGGGGCCGCAATTCCCTCATCATCTGGCCCGGCACTGCCCGCGGCGAATTGCTCCCCGCCATCGAACCGGGCCTTGCCCCCGATGTCTTCGCCGAACGCCTCAAGCGCGCCATCGAAACCGGCTCCGACGCCCTGAGCCTGGCCGCCGTCGATTCGGGCCTTTCCCGCCCCATCGACCCCGCTCTGGCCGAACGCATCGCGGCGGCGCGGCAACGCGCCCCCTCATCTTGACGCAACAAAGCCACAAAGCACCACATCTAGTGGGCACATGACGCGACTTGACTGATTCGCGGTATTTGTTCTAGTTTTGTTCTACTCACACGGGGGAACAGGGATGCTTTCGTGGATTGACGCTGGCTTGGAGCCGGCAACGCGACAGAAGCGGATCAACCAGTGGCTCGGCCTGTCCGGCCGTACCTATCACCTGGCGTCCGAAAACCTGCGTGACTTCATTCTCGAAGGCGCCGATCTCTATCTCATCGCCCGTGGCAATACTGTTCTCTGGGTCGGCTGCGGCCTCGACCTCGTGGCCGAACCCGCGATCCGCCTCAAATTCCGCAAGGCCCTCAGCCGCGCCGATGGCGTCTTCCGCCTGCCGCGCCCGGACGTGGATGGCGAACGCCTCTCCATCATTGCCGATCTCGAAGGCGCCGTACCCGCCCCCTTCGATCAGGCCGCCTGACTCTCGGCCTCGAGCTTTCGCGCCAGATCCATCAGCACCCGGTCGCGAATGCCGAGGCTTTCGAGATGCCGCGCCGTATTGACCACATAGTCGATATTGCGCCCCGAAATCCCAACGCCCGCCCGCACCATGGCCAATTGCTCGTCAAGCGTCAGATGCCCGGCAAATTGCTCATGCCGCTCGTCGACCACAAAGGTCAGCGCCGACACCTTTCGTCCATCATCAAGCGCCACCGGCCGCATCACGTCGCGATAGACCATGGTCACCTGCTCGCGCGCTTCAAGATAAGCGCGCACCGACGGCCATTCCGCTGAGGTCACTTCAAACACCATGCCCCGCACCGAGCCACCGCGCGTCAGCCCGAAGACCAGCCCCGGCTGTTCCACCGTGCCGCGATGGTGGTGCGAAATGATCGAGAGCGAGCGATGCGCGCCCTTGAGCCGCCCAAGATGCGTCGAGACGAACGGAAATCCCGGATTCCAGATCAGCGATCCGTAGCCAAAGACCCAGTGATTTTCCGGTTTCTCGTCCAACATGTCCTACCCGCCCATTCGGGGCCGTGCATCTTGCACAAACCCTAAGCCCAGCCTCGCCATGGCCACAACCACAGCTTAGGCAAAACTTGTATGAACAAAGGCTGAGTGGTGCGACCCGCTTTTGCCAATGCCCCGTCCAAGGTTAAAACCGTTCCCATGAAGAAACGAATCATCATTCTGGGCGCCGTCGTGCTGCTCGTCATTCTCGGCGCCAGCGCTGCCTGGTTCTATGCCTCAGGCATCGTGCGGCAGGAGGTTGAACGCCTCGCCTTCGCCGATGGTGAAACGAGCCCGCAATTGACCTGCGCCAGCCTCGGCATCGGCGGCTTCCCCTTCGCCTTCGATATCGAGTGCACCGATGCCGTGGTGGTCTCGGGCGATCTCATGGCCGAAATCCCGGGCCTGCGCGTCAGCGTCATGGTCTATGACTTCACCCACGCGATTGCCTCGGCCAGGGGCCCGGCCCAGCTGTCCGACGCCTTTACCGGCCAGCGCTCTTCCGTTTCCTGGACTGGCCTCAATGCCAGCCTCCGTATCAAGGACAATCGCATCGCCCGCCTCTCGGTCGTCGGCGACGAGCTTTCCTGGAACGACCTTCTTCTCGGCGACACCATGCTGGCCAAGGCTTCGCATGCCGAGGCACATCTGCTCGACATTCCCGAAGCCCATGACCCCGAGCGTAACCTTGCGTCCCTGGCGCTCTATCTCAAGGCAGACGCCCTCGACCTGCCTGAAGCGACCCTCGCCAACACGGCGCTCGAAATCGAAGCCGAGGCCACCGGTATCCCCGACGACCTCAACGCCATTGGCGCAACGCCCATCCTGCCCACCTGGCAACAGGCCGGCGGCCAGCTCAAGATCGTCGGCATTCGCATGAGCGACGACAATGCCGACCTCAACGCCTCCGGTGACCTCACCCTCGATGCCCAGGGTTTCCCCAACGGCACCATCGCCATCGATTCCATGGGTGTCGCCGAACGGATCGGTCCCCTGATCGAAGAACCCTGGCGCACCCTGGTCCTCGGCGTCCCGCAAGAAAACGGCCGCCACACCAATCAGCTCAATTTCCGCGGCGGCACGCTGTCCTCGGGATTGGTCCCGATCACCGCCCTGCCGCCATTGTTCTAAAGCTTCGGCTTCGGGGGGCGCGACGCCGGCGCCGCGCTCCCCTTTTGCACCTTACATATGCGTGCCGCCATCGATCCGCAGTTCGGTGCCGGTGACAAAGGCACCGTCATCGGAAGCGAGCATGGCGATCACGCCGGCAACGCTGCTCGGATTGGCAAAGCCCTCCCCAATGGCGGGAGACATCTTGGCAAACAGCGAAAAATCCGCATCCGCCGGAATGCCAGGGGTATTGGTCATGCCCGAGGCAATGCTGCCCGGGGCCACAGCCACGGCACGCAGGCCTTGCTTGGCATATTCAGACGCAATCGTATGGGTAAACGACTGGATCCCGCCCTTGGAAGCCGCATAGGCCGCCATATAGGGATGGGCGAAGCTCGCCGAGGTCGAGCTGAAATTGACCACGACGCCGCGGCCCGAAGCGAGCAGCAACGGCAGGCATTCGCGCGTCACAAGGAACGTGCCGGTCAGGTTGATCGCCAGCACCCTGTTCCAGAATTCGAGGCTCGTCTTGTGCGTATGCTCCGAGCGCAGGATGCCGGCTGCATTGACCAGCACATCGAGGCGACCTGCCTTTGCAATGGTGCCGCCGATCTTGTCCTGCACTGCCGCTTCATCGCTGATATCGGCAGTGATGAGCGTCAGCCGGTCGGCAGCACCGGCCTCGCGTGCCCGCTCTTCGGTCACCTTGAGCCCGGCTTCCGACACATCGAGCGCCAGAACCTGCCCGCCTTCCGCCAGCAGTCGTTCGACAGTCGCCTGCCCGATCCCCGAACCGGCTCCGGTCACGAGGATGATACGATCTTCAAATCTATTCATTAGTCACAGTTCCACATTGCCGGCCTGCCTCAGGGCACGAACCGGCGCATCATTGCTGAGCCGCAACGGGTGTCGCGGCGTTTGGGAGATGATTTTGGGAAGCTGCGTTAACTGGCGATCCAGCAGAGGATCCCGACCACGTAAAAGCTGCCCGCCGAGAGCGAGAAGATTTGGGCCGATGATCGCGAGCGGATAGACATGACCGCTGCTCTATCGCCGCGCATCGCTTCGTGTCAATGATGCCTTGGAGATCGGTGCAAAGAGCATCTGGAATCCCCAAAGCCCTTGTTGCCAAGCGCGCGCAACTGCTCTATAGAGCCCGACAATCCCAACAGAGACGCGTCTCTGGGCCGCTTTCGGCGGCGCAACGATTTTGAATTCGGAGTACCGACCATGGCAGTGCCAAAACGAAAGACCTCGCCGATGAAGCGCGGCTTCCGCCGCTCGGCCGACGCGATTGCGAACCCCACCTATGTCGAAGACAAGGATTCGGGCGAGCTGCGTCGTCCGCATCACGTCGACCTCAAGACCGGCATGTATCGCGGCCGGCAGATTCTCGCCGTCAAGAGCTAAGCCGAAAGGCTAGCGGCGCTGATGCGCGCGACCTGATATTTCAGCGGCCGATCCTTTCTGAGGGTCGGCCGTTTTGTTTTTCGTCATGAATTCCGCCGACAAGAGCGGCCAACTATTCGGAGAGCCAGAAATGACCATGCGTATTGAATCGGACACGATGGGCACCATCAACGTGCCGACCGACAAATATTACGGTGCTCAGACGGCTCGCAGCCTCGCCAATTTCGACATTGGCGGGGAAAAGATGCCCAAGGAAATCATCACCGCCTTTGCCATTCTCAAGAAGGCCGCGGCGATCACCAATACCAAGCTTGGCCTGCTCGACCCCGCGCTGCGCGACCTCATCGTTGCCGCAGCCGATGAAGTCATCGAGGGCAAGCTCGACAACCATTTCCCGCTCGTCGTCTGGCAGACCGGTTCCGGCACCCAGTCGAACATGAACGTCAACGAGGTCATCTCCAACCGCGCCATCGAAATGGCCGGCGGCACCATGGGTTCGAAAAAGCCCGTGCACCCCAATGACCACGTCAACATGAGCCAGTCGTCCAACGACACCTATCCCACGGCCATGCACATCGCCGCCGTCGAAGCGGTCGTGAACTACCTCTTCCCGCGTGTGAAGATTCTGCGCGACACGCTCGATGCCAAGGCCGAAGAATTCATGGATGTGGTCAAGATCGGCCGCACCCATCTCCAGGACGCGACACCCCTGACGCTCGGCCAGGAAATGAGCGGTTGGGTCGCCCAGATCGACCTCGCGGTGAAAGCCATTGAAGTCACCCTGCCCCAGCTGCGCGAACTCGCCCTTGGCGGCACTGCCGTCGGCACCGGCCTCAACGCCCACCCCGACTACGCCGTCGCCGTCGCTGCTGAAATCTCCACGCTTTCGGGCCACGAATTCATTACTGCCCCCAACAAGTACGCCGTCATGGCCGGCCACGACGCCTTTGTCGGCACCTCGGGCGCGCTCAAGCAGCTCGCCGTTGCCTTCATGAAGATCGCCAATGACGTGCGCTGGCTCGCCTCCGGCCCCCGCTCGGGTCTCGGCGAACTGACCATTCCGGAAAACGAACCCGGCTCCTCGATCATGCCGGGCAAGGTCAATCCGACCCAGTCCGAAGCCATGACCATGGTCGTCGCCCATGTCATGGGCAATGACGCCGCCATCGGCTTTGCTGCCAGCCAGGGCAATTTCGAGCTCAACGTCTTCAAGCCCGTCATCGCCTACAATTTCCTGCAGTCGGTGCGCCTCCTCGCCGACGCCGCAAAATCGTTCAACGACAATTGCGCCATCGGCATCCAGCCCGACCGCAAGCGCATCAAGCAGCTCGTCGATCAGTCGCTGATGCTGGTCACCGCGCTCAACCGCAAGATCGGCTACGACAACGCTGCCAAGATCGCGAAAACCGCGCACAAGAATGGCTCGACCCTGCGCGAAACTGCCATCGAGCTGGGCCTGCTCACCGGCGAAGAATTCGACGCCGAAGTGAAGCCCGAACAGATGGTCGGCCCACTGACCATCAAGAAGTAATTTTTGCGACTGGCCTCGAAGATGCCGCCCCTCACCGGGCGGCATTTTTGTTTGTGGGCTGGGACATTTCGCGCCTTGGCCCCAGCGACGGCGCTGGTCTAGCATCGCCTCAACAAGAGAGGTGAATATCCGTCATGACCAATTCCAACGCCCGGCCCATGGCCAAAACGAGCCTGAAATGGTCGATGATCGAGGAAGACCTCTCCATCCTCGAAAAATTCAAGCTGATCGCCGACCTCGGCTTTGACGGCGTGGAACTGGATTCGCCCAACGACCTGAACCAGGCCGAAATCCTCGCCGCCCGCGACGCGACCGGCCTCGCCATTCCCGGCGTCGTCAATTCCGCCCACTGGAAAACGCCGCTCACCGATCCCGACCCGGCCGTGCGCGAAGCCTGCGTCGCCGCCAGTATCGAAGCCATGAAGCAGGCCAAGAGCTATGGCGCCGAAACCATGCTGCTGGTCCCCGGCGTCGTCAACGCCACAACCTCCTATGCCACCGCCTATGACCGCGCCGTCGAAGGCATCGATCGCCTCCTGCCGCACGCCGAAGACATCGGCATCTCCATCGCGCTCGAAAACGTCTGGAACAATTTTCTCCTGAGCCCCCTCGAAGCCGCCCACCTCATCGACGGCTTCGATAACGCCCGTCTCGGCTGGTATTTCGACGTGGGCAATGTCATGCGCTATGGCAGCCCCACGGACTGGATCGAAGCCCTCGGCACCCGCATCTTCCGCATCGACATCAAGGAATACAGCCTCACCCGCATGAACGCCGAAGGCCCCTGGAAGGGTTTTGAGGTCGAGCTGGGCGAAGGCGACATCGACTGGGCCGGCGTCAACCGCGCGCTCTCGAAGTCAGGCTACAACGGCTGGGTCTCCGCCGAAGTCCCCGGCGGCAACCACCAGCGCCTCGCCGATATCAAGGCGCGGTTGGATCGGATCGTCGGGCTGTAGTCAGCCGTCACCCCGACCACCGGCCGTCATCCTCGGGCCTGACCCGAGGACACTGCACTTTACGGCAAGTATAGAACCCTCGGGCCAAGCCCGAGGGTGACGCGCGTGGGGAACTCAGTCCCCAATCTCAGCCAGCATCCGCCGGATATTATTGAGCCCCACCTCGCACCCGAAAGCACTCGGCTCCGCCCCCTCGTACTCCAGCGACAAGAACCCATCAAAACCCGAAGCCACGACGCTCTCGAGCAGCGCCTTGGTGTCGAGATCGCCATAGCCAAACACCGACCCGCGGATAAATTCCCCGCCCGCCGTCTTCAGCCAGCCCGGCCCCGGCTCGGACCTGCGCGTATAAAAATCCTTCACATGCACAAAGCTCGCATGCGGCAGCGTGCGCCGCGTCGCGACATAGGGATTGTCGTCGACGCAGAGGAAATTACCCACGTCCACCGTCAGCTTGAAGTTCGGATGACCCACCGCGTGATGCAGCCGCAACAGCCGCTCCGCGCCATTCATGAAGAAGCCATGGTCCTCGACACTGGTGACGACGCCATGCTGCGCCCCAAACTCCGCCACCTCCCGGCAACCCTCGACGATGACAGCAAACGCCTCCTCGATTTCACCCGCATCGTTCGGCCGCAGCGCCCACGGCACGACATCATGGCGCAAAAAGCCCGCGCCAAACCGCGCGCAAAGTTCGACATGGCGCTTTACAAGATCGATCTGCGCCCGCCTTTCGTCCCCACTGAGAAAACTCGCCCCAAGGCAAAACCCCGAAATCGGCACGCCCGTCCGCGCCATGGCAGCCTCCAGGCGCTTGAGCACCTCTTCGTCCGCGCTCAGGTCATATCCGGCATCCGACCCTGCTCCAGCAAAGGAAAAGGTCGCGATCTCGATATGCTCCGCGCCATGCTCACGCAGCCAGTCGAACAGCGTTTCCAGCGTCATCCGGCCATCGGTCAGCATGGGGCGGAAGCTATAGGACGACAGGCCGATCTTCATTTTCGGAGCTCCAGACAAGAGAATTTTTTGCAACGTCGCATTCTGACTTTACATACCAATTAGAACCATTGATACCAATTGCATACCAGCACTTTGAATGGAAAATCGCGATGGCTTCCCCCACAACTGATGTCGTGATCATTGGCAGCGGCCCGACCGGCAGCGCCTACGCACGCGTGATCCGCCGCGATTGGCCGGAAGCCCGTATCGTGATGGTGGAAGCAGGCCCGCAGATCCTGCCTGAAGTCGGCGCTCATCTCGACAACGTCCTCGATCTCGAAAAGCGCGCCGAGCTTGAAACTCTCGCCCAGGGCGGCGATCGTTCCCCGCGCCTGTCGATCAGCAAGGAAGAGTGGGAAGCCCGCCGCGCCGGTGGCTTCGATGCCTCTTTCCTCCGCCGCTCGGGCCTCTACATCGCCAATGAAAGCGACCCCTCCGAAAATCTCTTTGCCGGTTTTTCGGCGGCCAATGTCGGCGGCATGGGCACAAAGTGGTCGACCGGCACCCCGACCCCGTCCGAGGCCGAGCGCGTCCCCTTCATTCCCGCCGACGAATTCGAAGCGGCCCTCGGCATTGCCGAAGGCCTCTTAGGCACCAACAAGGACCCGCGCGCCGGCGATACCACAGCCATTGCCTTGCGCGAAAAGCTCAGCGAGGCATTCAATGCCGGCCGTAGCCCCGACCGCACCGTCCGCGCCATGCCGCTGGCCGCCACGCCCGGCCCGGAAGGCCTCCGCTACCACGGCACCGATGTCGTCCTCGGCCCGCTGGTCAACGAGCCCGCTGAAACCTTCCAGATTCTCTCCGAGACCATCTGCCGCCGCGTCGTCCATGAAAATGGCCGCGCCATTGGCGTCGAGCTTGTCCGCGCGGGCGAAACCGAGACCTCGTTCCTCGCCGCCGGCACCGTCGTTCTCGCCTGCGATTCCCTGCATACGCCGCAATTGCTCTTTGCCTCCGGCATCCGCCCCGAGGCTCTGGGACGCCACCTCAACGACCACTTCATCATTTCCCAGATGGCCGAAATGCGCAGCGACCCGCCGATGCGCGCCATGAACTGGATTCCGGCCACCAATGAATTTCCCTTCTCGGTGACCATCCACGCCACCACCCTCTCCTCGATCGAAAAGACGTCCGACTTCACCGGCCAGCCCGTCGGCATGGGGGTCTTCTGCCCCACCGACATCGATCCCGAAAACCGCGTCCTCTTCGACGAGACCAAGCTCGATTGGCGCGGCCTGCCTTCCATTTCGATCAAGTGGAAGCCGTCCGAAGCCGACAAGGCGCGCGTCGAAGAGGCCAAGGCCGTCGCCCTCCGCGTCGCCGATATCATCGGCCGCCCGGCGCCGGGCTTTGCCACCATCATGCAGCCTGTGGGCAGTTCCCTGCACTATCAGGGCACGATCCGCATGGGCGAAAAGGACGATGGCACCAGCGTCTGCGACCGCAACAGCCGCGTCTGGGGTTTTGACAATCTCTATGTCGCCGGCAACGGCGTCATCCCCACCGTGACCGCCACCAATCCCACGCTTTATTCGACTGCCCTCGCCACCTTCGGCGCGCGGCAGATCGCCAAAGAGCGCCGCACTGTTTGACGCAGGAGCCCAAAAGAATGACCGACAAAAAACTAAAAGTCCTGGTCGTCGGCCTTGGCCAGATGGGCCGCAGCCACGCCATCGCCTATCACACCCATCCTGGCTTCGAGATCGTCGGCCTCGTCAACCGCTCGACCCCAACCCTGCCGGCCGAGCTGACCGGCTACCCCATCCGCAACGACTATGCGGCCGCCCTCGCCGAGTTCAAGCCCGACGTCGTCGCCATCGCCACCCACACCAATACCCATGCCGACTATGCCGTGGCCGCGCTTGAAGCAGGCGCCCATGTCTTCGTCGAAAAGCCCCTCGCCGCCACCGTCGCCGATGCCCAGCGCGTCGTCGATACGGCCGTGGCGAACGACCGCAAGGTGGTCATCGGCTATATCCTCCGCCACCACCCCTCCTGGACAAAACTGATCGAGGAATCGCGAAACCTCGGCGGCCCCTATGTCTTCCGCATGAACCTCAATCAGCAGTCCTCCGGCCCCGCCTGGGACATTCACCGCTCGATCATGCAGACCACTTCGCCCATCGTCGATTGCGGCGTGCACTATGTCGACGTCATGTGCCAGATCACCGATGCCAAGCCGGTGGAAGTGCGCGGCATGGGCGTCAACCTCGCCAAGGGCCTGCCCCAGGGCATGTACAATTACGGCCACTTCCAGGTGCTGTTCGACGACGGCAGCGTCGGCTGGTATGAAGCCGGCTGGGGCCCGATGATGTCGGAAACCGCCTTCTTCGTGAAAGACGTGATCTCGCCCAATGGCTCTGTCTCCATCGTCATGGACCAGGGCGCGGCCTCGGCCGATATCAACGCCCACACCCAGACCTCGCGCATCCTCGTCCATCACGGCGCGCTCGATGCCAACAACAAGCCGGCCCGCCCCGACGACTGGCTCGACATGCACGGCGAACCCGACCACCAGGGCCTTTGCGATCGCGAGCAGGATTTTGTTTATCGCGCCATCACCGAGAACTTTGATCTCACCCGCCACATGAACGACGCCGTCACCTCGCTCCACATCTGCCTCGCGGCAGACGAAAGCGTACGGACCGGGTTGGCGGTGAAACTCTAAAGCGCATTTGGGCGCGTCAGCCTCGGCCAACCACTGAACGTCATCCTCGGGCTCGACCCGAGGACACTTCACTTGAAAACGACACAGCAAGTACAAAGCCCTCGGGTCGAGCCCGAGGGTGACGATCTCCAGCGGAATGCGCATTGCAGTGTCACCTGTGGCAAGCATACTGATAGCTATCTCGCCACCACCGCCCGCCTCCGGAGCCTCCCATGACCACGATCGCCCTCATCGGACCCGGCGCCATTGGCGGCACGGTGGCAGCCTGGCTCGCCCAGGACCCATCCATTGAGGTCACTGTCTGCGCGCGAACCCCCTTCGAAGACCTGCAGGTCGAAACACCCCAGGGACTGATCACGGCAAAGCCAAGGATCATCACCAGCCCGGCCGATGGCACGCCCGTCGATTGGGTCCTCATCGCCACAAAAACCTATGACGCCGACGCGACAAAACCCTGGCTCGACCATCTCTTGGCCGACCACACCCGCGTCGCCATCATCCAGAACGGGGTCGAGCACGAGCGCCTGTTCGCGCACGTCGTGCCCGCCGCCCGCATCGTCCCGGTCATCATCAATCTGCCCGCCGCCCGCAGCGCCCCCGGCCGGATCGTCCAGCACCGCCATGGCATCATCTCCGTGCCTGCCGGCCAGAACGGCGAGGATTTTTCCGCCCTCTTTGCCAAAACCGAGATCGAAGCAGCGGCCCATGCCGATTTCATCTCCGAGGCCTGGCTGAAACTCACCGGCAACTCCATCGCCATCGTGCCCTCCCTGACCCTCCGCGCCACCGGCCCCGTCTGGAACCCCGACCTCGAAACCATAGTTCGCGGCGTCGTCGAGGAATGCGCCGCGGTCGGGCGCGCCGAAGGCGCAACCATCCCCGACGACTTCGTCGAACAGGCCATCAGCAATTCGCGCAATATGCCGGAAGGCAGCTCGGGCGGCTCGCTCCATGCCGATCGCCTCGCCGGTCACCCCATGGAAGTCGACGCCCGCAATGGGGTCATCGTCCGCCTCGGCCAGAAGCACGGCATCCCCACGCCGATGAACAGGATACTGGTTACCCTCCTCGCCGCTTCCGGCACGCCGTGGATCGAAAAAGCACCAAGCTAAGCGCTCTTCCGCCCGCCTTATTCCTCTGGCATCTTCGCCGCATCAACCGGAGGCCTTCATGACGGAAACCGTCGTCCTGCCCACTCATCACGCACCGCGCCGCGGCAAGACCTTCATTGTGCCGCTGCTGGTCGTCCCCTTCGTGCTCTACAATATCGCCGTCTTCGTCTTCTTCGGCGGCAATCCGGTCAATTGGGGCGCAGGCCTGTTCTCCATCCCCATGCCCTCAGGCATGCCCTGGGCTATCACGGCCGGCGATCTCCTGCTCGTGGTCGGCATTCTGGCGCTGTTCTTCGAAGTGCTGAAATCGACCCAGACGGCGCGCAATTCCATCGTCGAGCACATGCTTTCCATGCTGCTCTTCGTGGTCTTCCTCATCGAATTCCTGCTGGTCGGCGCCGCTTCGAGCTCCGTCTTCTTCCTGCTGATGGTCATGAGCCTGATCGACGTCGTCGCCGGCTTCACCGTCTCCATCACCAGCGCCAGCCGCGACGTCTCGATGAGTTGACGGCCAGAAAAGCAAAATCCCCGCTCATCGTGGCGGGGATTTCTTTTTGTACCGATCAGACGACGACCGTCTTGCGGTAGCCTTCGGGCATCCGCTTCACGGCAACCCCGGCGCCCTGCCGATAGGCCCCCACGGCCCGGTCCACACTCGCCGTCCGGCGCTCGCGCTGGCTCGGCAGGTGTTCCCGCGCGGCGATGAGTTGGCTCACGAACGCAGCGGTCGGTGCGCTCCAGGCGAGCGAGGGTCGCGGGCCCGCTACCGTGACCGGTACGGGAAGCTGCGTCCGCTGTGTTTCAATCTCGCTCATTCTGGTCCCTCGCCTGTGTCATTGAGGGCCAGTTGTTCCACTTTGAAACGGATCAACCGGCCCCTGCACGTTAAGGTGCAAGGCGCGTGCCAGACGTTAACAGTCTGTTAACGATTTGGGATCCTGAAAAGCGCTCTGTTCTCAGAAATTATCCTTGCCCTTGCGAATGGCCGCAAAGACCTCAGCGGGCTCTTTCCCAATGAGCCCAAAGTGCCGCGCCAGCTCCGGCGCATCAGCGCGCAGGAACGGGTTGGCGCGCTTATCCTCGCCCAGCTCGAACGGAATCGTCGCCCGCCCCGCCAGCCGCAGCGCCTTCACTTCCGCCGCCCGCGTCTGCAGTGCCAGGTTGTCGGGATCGACGCTCAACGCGAACCGCGCATTGCTCTCGGTATATTCGTGCCCGCAATAGACCAGCGTCTCATCCGGCAGCGCCCGCAGCCGCTCCAGCCCCGCCCACATCGGCCCCGGCGTGCCCTCAAACATTCGTCCAACCCCGAGCGAGAACAGCGCATCCGCCGAGAAAAGATGTTTGTTTTCAGCATCATGATAGACGATATGCCCCAGCGTATGGCCGGGTGTTTCGATGATGTCGAACGCGGTCTCGCCCAACATGACCCGGTCGCCGTCGCCCACCAGTTCATCGAGCCCCTCGATCTTGTCCGCCTCGGCCCGCGGCCCCACGACCCGGCTGCCAAAGGCCGCCTTCAATTCCCCAATCCCTTCGACATGATCGAGGTGATGATGGGTGATGAAAATATCGCTCAACTGCCAGCCGCGCATCTGCAAGGCATTGCGGATCGCCGCCGCTTCCGGCGCATCGAGCGCCGCCGTGCGGCCCGTCGCCTCGTCATGGATCAGATAGCCGAAATTGTCCTGGCGAGCGGGAAAAACGTCAACGATCACGGCCATCTAAAACTCCTCTTCATAGGTCGCGACAGGCTAGGACCGACACCTTGCGATGACAACCCAGCCAGCTTTGGCTAGACTTGATTCATGACCAGCGATGTCACCCGCCTGATCTCCTATTACAAGTCTCCGCTCGGGCGGATCACCCGCGCTTTGGTGCGCGAGCAGATCATTGCTCTCTCCGGCGATCTCAAGGGCCGGCGCGTGCTGGGCCTTGGTTTTTCAACGCCTTACCTGCGCTTCGCGCTCGAACCGGCCGAGCGCGTCCTCGCCGTCATGCCCGAGCGCCAGGGCGCCTCTGCCTGGCCGCGCGAGGGCCCGTCGCATACCGTCCTCTGCGATCCCCTCGAAATGCCGCTGGCGGATGCCTCCATCGACATAACCATCGCCGTCCATGCCCTCGAGCATGTCGCCGACGCCGAGGAGTTGATGCGCGAACTCTGGCGCATCACCGCGCCCAACGGCCATCTGGTTCTGGTCGTGCCGCGTCGCCGCGGCATCTGGGCCCAGCGCGATGCAACACCCTTCGGCCAGGGTAATCCCTATTCCGGCGGGCAATTGGAAAAACTCCTCCGCGACCATAGCTTCGTGCCCGAAGCCTGGCGCGATGGCCTGTTCTTGCCGCCGATCCAGTCCTCTCTCGTCCTGCGCTCCGCCCGTTTCTTCGAACGCGTCGGCCGACTTTTCGGCCCGCCAATGAGCGGGGTCATCTGCGTAAGGGCCCGCAAGGAAGCTTTCCCCGCCGTGCCCCGCCGCAAGCGTGCCGAACGCTATGTGCGCCTGCCGGGCCTTTCGGCGGCAACCGCCCGCTCAAGCTGAGAGAGCCTTTGCCTTTATTCCCCGCTTTGCATATGGTCCGCGCGGCCTTTCCTGCCTGTCATAAAAGTGCGTCATGACCGCTCCCACTCGCCCCACTCCGCAGCCCGGAATTTTGGATATCGCGCCCTATCTGCCGGGCAAATCCGGCGCGCCGGGCAGCAAGGCGATAAAACTCTCGGCCAATGAATCCCCGCTCGGCGCCAGCCCCAAGGCCGTGGCTGCCTTTGCGAGCGCTGCCCAGCACCTCGAAATCTACCCCGAAGGTTCCTCGCGCCTGCTGCGCGAAGCCCTCGGCGAAGTGCATGGCGTCGATCCCGCCCGCATCATTTGTGGCAATGGCTCGGACGACCTGCTGCATCTCCTCGCCCAGACCTATCTCGGCGAGGGCGACGAGGCGGTGATGAACCGCTACGGGTTCTCGGTCTATCCGATCATCACGATGGCGGCCGGCGCAAAGATCGTCATGGTCGACGAGACCGATTACACCGCTGATGTCGACGCGCTCCTCGCCGCCGTCACCGAGCGGACCAAGGTGATCTGGCTCGCCAATCCCAATAACCCCACCGGCACCTATCTCAGCGATGCCGAAGTGCGGCGCCTCCATGCCGGCCTGCGCCCCGACATCCTGCTCGTCATCGACAGCGCCTATGCCGAATATGTCACCGCTGCGGATTATTCCGTCGGCCTCGACCTCGTCGGCGAAGCCGAAAACGTCGTCATGGTCCGCACCTTCTCCAAAATGGGCCTTGCCGCCGCCCGCATCGGCTGGATGGTCGCCCCCGATCATGTGACCGACGCGATCCACCGCATTCGCGGCCCCTTCAACGTCAACCTGCCCGCTCAATTGGCCGGTGCCGCCGCAACGCGCGACGTCGAATTCAACGCCAAGCTGCGCGAGCACAATGCCACGTGGCGCGAATGGCTGACGGCCGAACTCAGCGGCAACGCCATGCGCGTGCTGCCGAGCCAGGCCAATTTCATTCTCGTACTCTTTCCCGACGCCGAAACCGCTGCCCGCGCCTTCGACACCCTGATGGAGGGCGGCTATATCGTGCGCGAAGTCGGCAAGTCCTACGGGATCCCGACGGGTCTGCGCATCTCCATCGGCTCCGAAGACGCCATGCGCGGCGTCGCAAAAATCCTCAAATCCATGGTGATCTCCCAATGAGCACCCATTTTCGCAAGCTCGCCCTGATCGGCATCGGCCTCATCGGTTCGTCCATCGCCCTCGCCGCCCGTCGCCAGGGTCTCGTGGATGTCATCTCCATCTCGACGCGCCGCCAGGAAACACTGGATGAAGCGCGCGAACTCGGGCTGGGCGACATCTACACCCTCGACGCCGCCGAAGCCGTGCGCGGCGCCGACCTCGTCATTCTCTGCGCACCCGTCGGCGCCTATGACGCGCTGGCAAAAGCCATTGCCCCTGCCCTCGAACCGGGCGCCATCGTCTCCGACGTCGGCTCGGTCAAGGAGCACGTCGTCAAGGTCGTCGCCCCACACCTGCCGGCCAATGTGCATTTCATCCCCGGCCACCCGATTGCCGGCACCGAGCACTCCGGCCCCTCCGCCGGTTTCCCTGAGCTTTTTGCCGGTCGCTGGTGCGTCCTCACCCCCGGCTCCGAAGTACCCGCTGCGCAAACTGAAAAGCTCGCCGGCTTCTGGGCGGCCGTGGGTTCGCAGGTCGAGATCATGGACGCGGCGCACCACGACATGGTGCTGGCCATCACCAGCCATATTCCGCACCTCGTCGCCTACAATATCGTGGGCACCGTCGCCGATCTCGAAACCGCCACCCAGTCCGAAGTCATCAAGTTTTCGGCCTCCGGCTTCCGCGATTTCACCCGCATCGCCGCTTCCGACCCGGTCATGTGGCGCGACGTTTTTCTCACCAATCGCGACGCGGTTCTCGAAATGCTCGGCCGCTTCCTCGAGGATCTTTCGGTGCTGCAGCGCGCCGTGCGCACCGGCGACGGCGACTCGCTCGAAGCCATGTTCACCCGCACCCGCGCCATCCGCCGCTCGATCATCAATGCCGGCCAGGAAACCGCCGCGCCTGACTTCGGTCGCCCGCACGAAACCCCGCCGACGCCCGAAACGGCCATCGTCCGCGAACATGGCGGCGGCGACGACGCTTAGTCAGTCCCGAATTCCTCAGCTGTCGTCACCACCGGGCTTGTCCCGGTGGTCCACGCCATCCGCAGGATGGCAGGCCTCGGCGAGATGGATTGCCGGGACAAGCCGGCAATGACGACGGAATAGGCGGACCCTAGAGGTCTAGTCGCCCGCCCTTTCCGACGCACGCCGCCCGCTCCCCATAGGTGCGCGCCCGCTCCTCGACGATTCCGGCAACCCTGAGCAGCCCGGCATTGGGCCGCGCTGGATTCCTCACGATCGGATTGGGCAGCGTCACCGCCAACAAACTGGCCGTGCGCCAATCAAGATTCTGCGGCTCCCGCCCGAAAGCGCGCTCGCTCCCGGCGGCCACGCCGAACTCACCCTGCGGCCCCCATTCGGCAATGTTGAGATAGATCTCCATGATCCGCTTCTTGGGCAGGATCAGGTCGACATAGACCGCCAGCGGCACTTCCAGCGCTTTTCGAATTGGGTCGGGATCGTTCCAGAGAAAGAGGTTCCGCGCCACCTGCATGGTCAGCGTAGAGGCACCACGCGTCGGCTCGCCGGCAATGAAATTATCGATCTCGGCCTGCAGGGCACCGACATCAACGCCCCAATGACGGCAGAATTGCCCATCTTCCGACAGGATGATGGAAGCCTTCAACCGATCCGAAATATCGTCGATATCGCGCCACGTCCGGACCACCGGCCGACCGGTGAGATAGCGCTCCAGCATCGGCACTGAAATGGGGGCAACGACCAGATAAACTGGCGTCAGCACCAGCGGAATGGCGACCAGCACCGCAATGACGGTGCCAAGAAAGCGTAGTGCCCGCCAAATACCCTTGGATGCTTTTCGTGCCATGGCATGGTGATAGCGGCAGAAGGCGTGACGGCCAAGGCCGGAAGTCCCCTTGAAGCCTTCATGCCAACGGGTTAGCAACGAGCCATGTACGACTTTTCCGCCGACAGTGCCGATTGCGCCCGCGCCGTTGAGGCCGGTCTTTCCGATTTTCTTACCGGCGCACGGCTCTCCGGCCCCGGCCCGGCGGCCGACCGCGTCGTCGCCGCCATGCGCCATGGCGCGCTCGAAGGCGGCAAGCGCCTGCGACCCCTGCTTGTGCGTCAGGCCGCTGCCATTTTCTCGCTACCGCCGTCGGCATCGCTGCTGACCGGCCTCGCCGTCGAAATGGTACATTGCTATTCGCTGATCCACGACGACCTGCCGGCCATGGACGACGACGACCTGCGCCGCGGCCGCCCCACCGTCCACAAGGCCTTCGACGAAGCCTCAGCCATTCTCGCTGGCGACGCGCTCCTCACCCACGCCTTCGCCGTCCTCGGCGACGCTTCCTGCCATGCCGATCCCGCAGTCCGCATCCGCCTCGTCACCGAACTGGCCCTGGGCAGCGGCGCCGGCGGCATGGTCGGCGGCCAGATGCGCGATATCGAAGGCGAAAAGGGCGGCTTCTCTGAGGGCGAAATCTCCATCATGCAGGCGATGAAGACAGGCGCCCTGATCCGCGCCAGCGTCCGCATGGGCGCCATTCTCGGCGGTGCCGATCCGCGCGCCCTCTCGGCCATGACTGCCTATGCCGAAGCCGCCGGCCGCGCCTTCCAGCTCGCCGACGACATTCTTGACGTCACCGCCACCCCCGAAGCCATGGGCAAGGCCACCGGCAAGGACGCCGAAGCCGGCAAGCAGACCCTCGTCTCAAAACTCGGCGTCGATGGCGCGCGAAAAGTGCTCAACGACACGGTCAACGAAGCTATCCTGGCGCTGCGCACTTTTGGCCCCAAGGCCGACGGCCTCCGCGCCACGGCAAAATACTTTGCAAGCCGGGAGAAATAGCATGGCTAAGCTCCTCGCTGTCTGCACCGGCAAGGCCGAACACATCGAGGGCTATAGCCCGCTCACCGGCATCAACAAGCGCGCCGTTTCCGGCCCCGTCGCTATCGGCCCGCAAGGCATTGCCGAAGACGCGATTTTGGATCGCCAGCACCACGGCGGCTCCGATCAGGCCATCTACGTCTACTTCCAGGGCGACTATGATTGGTGGGCCCAGGAAGGCGTCGCCTCCACACCCGGCCTCTTCGGCGAGAACCTCGTCGTCCAAGGCCCCGTCAGCGCCGATACCGCCATTGGTGACCGCTACCAGATCGGCGATTGCCTGCTCGAAGTCACTTATCACCGCACCCCATGCATGACCTTTGCCGCCAAGATGGGCGACAAATTCTGGGTGAAACGCTTCCACCGCGCCAACCGCCCCGGCGCCTATTGCCGCGTGCTGACCCCCGGCGCAATTGAGACCGGCATGGACATCACCGTGACGCCCTATGCAGGCGAACGCGTGACGGTCTCCGAACTGATGTCCTTCGATACCTCAAAGGACCTGCCGCTCGATTTCATGCGCCGCGCGGTGACGACACCGATCCGTGAAAAGACCCGCTTCAAATACGAAACCCGCCTCGCCGACCTTTTTTGAGCCATTTGCCGATGAGCCTTGATTCCGTCCGCTCCGACCTTTCCGCCCGCGCGCCTGACCTCTTTGTCGAGGTCACCGATAATTCCACCGCCACCGTGCAGCTTGCCGCCGAAGTACACGGCGTCGAGCCCGGCCAGATTGCCAAAACCCTCTGCATCCGCATCCGCGATGAGGAAGTGCTGCTGGTCACCCGCGGCGATGCGCGCCTCGACAACCAGAAATCCAAAAGTGCCTTTGGCGGCCGTCCGCGTATGCTCGGCGCCGAAGATGTGCTGCGGCTCACCAGCCATCAGGTCGGCGGCGTCTGCCCCTTCGGCCTCCCCGCCCCGCTGCCAATCTACCTCGACGCTTCGCTCAGGATTTACGACCTCGTCATCCCGGCCGGCGGCGATACGCACGCCTCCGTAAAACTGAGCGTCGACCGCCTCGCCGAACTCTGCGGCAACAAATGGGTGGATGCTTGCCAGCTTCCGGAGTGAGCCTGTCCCCGGAAGATTTCATCCGCCAGCGCTTTGCGTTGGCGCCGCTCCCCTTCCGCCCTGACATTTCGCTCTATCGCCCTACCCCCCAAAGCGGGCTGATTGGCTTTCTGGCCCAGCAAGGCCGCGCCGATGAGCCGCCCTATTGGGCCTACGCCTGGGCTGGCGGCGCCGTGCTGGCGCTCTATCTGCAGAACCATCCAGAAATCGTCACTGGCAAAACCGTGCTCGACTTTGGCGCCGGTTCCGGCCTTGTCGGCATCGCCGCAGCGCGGGCCGGTGCCACAAAAATCTGGGCCATTGAGCCCGATCCCAATGCCCACGCCGCCATGATGCTCAATGCCGAAGCAAATGGCACTGCCATGGCCTCCTGGACCGACCCCACCCTCCCCGAGGTCGACCTCATCCTTGCCGGCGACGTCTTCTACGACACCTCAGTCACCCGCCACACTCTCCCCATCCTCGCTGCCGCCGCTACGCACACAAAAATCCTCGTCGGCGATCCTTTCCGCCGCGACCTGCCGCTCGACCACTTGGACCTCATCGCCGAATACACCGTACCCGACATGGGCGGCGGCGCGCCGGTTCGGGCTGGTGTCTTCGCTCTGCGTCGGGGGAATATCGGAAATGCCCCATAGCGCTTGCCCGAAAATCGGGAAAATCCTATATCCACAGCCAAGCGAGGACGACCTCCCCCACTAAGGGTTCAGCGCTCGGGACGGCCCGGAACCACAGGGGATTTCCCATGCGGACCACCGCCGACCGTATTCGCCACGCTGTCAGTTTCGAAGTCATCGGCATCATTATCGCAACGCCGCTCGCGGCCTTTGCATTCCATCTGCCGGGCGGTGACTCCGCCGTGATCGTCGTGGCCAGCGCCACCGTCGCCATGCTCTGGAACTATGTCTACAACCTCGGCTTCGACCACGCGATGCAGCGCCTCGCCGGCGGCACCGCCAAGACGACACGCATCCGCGTCGCCCATGCCGTGCTGTTCGAGCTTGGCCTCCTGATGATCATGCTGCCGCTCGTTGCCTGGTATCTGCAGATTTCCATCTGGCAGGCCCTGGTCATGGATATCGCGCTCGCCCTCTTCTACATGGGCTACGCTTTCGTCTTTAACTGGGCCTATGACCGCGTCTTCCCGCTGCCCGAGTGGCAGGAAGCCAAGGCGAGCTAAGCCGAACACGACGATTTGCCCCTTGTGCATCTGGAAACGCCGCGCGCGCTGGCATAGCTTGCGCGCGCTCGCCCTCCGGGGCGGAGCACGACGACACATTCAGGTAAATTATGAAGCTTTTCTATTCTCCCGGCGCCTGTTCGCTCGCGAGCCACATTATCCTTGAAGAAATCGGCCTGCCCTACGAGACCGAAGCGGTCCACCTCGGCACCAAGAAGACCGCTACGGAGGCCGACTATCTCGCCATCAATCCGCGCGGCGCCGTCCCGGCCCTCGAAGTCGCGCCGGGCGAAGTCATCACCCAGGGCCCGGCAATCCTGCAATATATCGGCGAAAAGTCCGATATCGCCGCCTTCAAGCCGGCCCATGGCACCATCGAGCGCGCACGCCTCCAGGAAGCCCTCGGCTTCATGGGCGATGTGCACAAGGCCTTTGGCGGCCTCTTCAAGCCGAACCTGAGCGATGAAGATCGCAAGGGCGTCGTTGCCGAGATCACCCGCCGCCTGACCCAGCTTGAAGCCATGCTGACCGACCGCAGCCCCTTCATGCTCGGCGCCTTTTCCCAGGCCGACGCCTATGCCTTCACCGTTGTCGGCTGGGGTCGCCAGCTGATCGATCTCGCCGCCTTCCCGCGCCTCAGCAAGCTGATGGAAGCCGTTGGCGCCCGCCCGGCCACCCAGGCTGCCATGAAGGCCGAAGGCCTCGCCTGAAACGACAAGGGGCACCTTTGGTGCCCCTTTTTCATCCCAGATCTCCGGTAAACTTCAGCACGCCGAGCACGATGATCAGCACGGCCAGCCAGAACAGGCGACGTGTATTGCGCTCGTTCATTCCGCGGCGTTCTGCCGTCCGGTGCCGAACTTGCGTTCGATATAGTCGGCCACCATCACCTTGAACTGATCGGCCACATCGGCCCCGCGCAGCGTCGCTACCTTCTGACCATCAACAAACACCGGAGCGGCCGGGGTTTCACCCGTGCCCGGCAGCGAAATGCCGATATTGGCATGCTTGCTTTCGCCCGGCCCGTTGACGATGCAACCCATCACCGCCACCGACAGGGTTTCGACGCCCGGATAACGCTCGCGCCATTCCGGCATCGAGACGTGGAGATGGTCCTGAATTTCCTTGGCCAGCGTCTGGAAGGTGCTCGACGTGGTGCGCCCACAACCCGGGCAAGCCGCCACCACCGGCAGGAACTGCCGGAAGCCCATGGTCTGCAGGAGTTCCTGCGCGACCTTCACTTCGGTCGTGCGATCGCCACCCGGCTCCGGCGTCAGCGAAATACGGATCGTGTCGCCAATGCCCTGCTGCAGCAGGATGCCCAAGGCCGCCGACGAAGCAACAATGCCCTTCGAACCCATGCCGGCCTCGGTCAAGCCCAGATGCAGCGCATAGTCACAGCGCGCGGCAAGGTCCTGATAAACGGCAATAAGATGCTGCACATCCGACACTTTGGTCGAGAGCAGGATCTGGTCGCGACGCATGCCCAGCTCTTCCGCACGCGCAGCGGAAAGCAGCGCCGACTGAATAATGGCCTCGCGCTGCACCGCCGCCGCCGAAATCGGCGCTTCCGAAACCGCGTTCTCGTCCATCAGCTTGGTAAGCAGCTCTTCGTCGAGCGAACCCCAATTGACCCCGATACGCACCGGCTTGTTGTAGCGATTGGCAATTTCGATCAGCGTCGCGAACTGGGTATCGCGCTTGGCCTTGAACCCGACATTACCCGGATTGATGCGATACTTTGCCAGCGCCTCGGCACAGGCCGGATGGTCGGTAAGCAGCTTATGGCCGATATAATGAAAGTCGCCGACGAGCGGCACGTCATAGCCCATGAAGGCCAGACGATCGCGAATGATCGGCACGGCGGCGGCGCTCTCGTCGCGATCGACGGTGATGCGCACGATCTCCGAACCGGCGCGTGCCAGTTGCATGACCTGCTTCACGGTCGCGTCGATATCGGCCGTATCGGTATTGGTCATGGATTGGACGACGACGGGCGCACCGCCCCCGACCATCACACCACCGACATTGACCCCGACTGACTGCCTACGCGGCGCTGGACCGGCCATTTTCATCCTCATTCACGCGTGCCTTCGAGATAGGCCTTCCCATCTGCGCGCGCAACTGGACAATAGCGTGACGGGTTGACCCAGCCGAGCCGTCGAAATCGACGAGACCCATTCGTCGCGGTGTCGAACAGGAGCAAAAGCCATGACCTTCGCCGCCTATCTCAGCAATATCGAGAAGCAGACGGGCGTCAGCCCCGACGAATTCATCCGCCTCGCCACCGAAAAGGGTTTTACGAAAGCCGGCACCAAGGCCACCGCAATCACCGATTGGCTCAAGGCCGACTACGGGCTCGGACACGGCCACGCCATGGCCGTCTACAAGCCCCTCAAGGAGCAGGGCGGCCTGACGAATTAAGCCGACGCAGAGATGTGATCGGACCACTCTTGAACCAGATGCCGCCAGGACCATTTATTGGTAATGATGAACATGCTCCTCCCCCGCCTCATTCTCTTTCGCAAGGAAGTCGTGCAGCTCTGGAAGGCCTTCTGGGCCGCCGAGACTCCACTCTACCTGAAGGCGGCGACGCTGTTCGTTGCCTTCTATCTCTTCAATCCGTTCGACATCCTGCCCGATTTCATCCCGATCCTGGGCTGGGTCGATGACATCATCCTCGTGCCCCTGATGGTGAGCTGGATTGTGTCCCGCCTGCCCATCCCGGCCCGCGTCTATGCCGGCAAATACGGCAAGACGGTCGATGGCAAAGCGCGGCGCATGTAATCGCTGTAGCTGAAATGAAAAAGGCGCCCAATGGGCGCCTTTGATTTGTCTGGGGCTATTCCGACCGTTTGAACGCGGCGTGTAGCCGCGAAAACTGGTCGGCAATGCCATTGGCCTGGCCGGCAGAGACTTCGGGCAATTTGCCGCGCTCAAGCAGGTCGAGCTGCGTAACGCGATCAAACAGCCGATCGCCCTGATCGATAAACCCGCGCAGCTTTTCCGGCAGGTGGTCATAGCCCGGCCCGCCACGCTCAGAAGGCGTTGCAGAAAACTGCACCTTTTCCTTTTCGGTGCGCGCATTCTCGCGCGAAATCTCGCCTTCATTGACCGCCCGCTGCAGCAGCAACCAGGAGGCAATCTGCATCAGGCGCGTCGTGAGGCGCATGGATTCGGTGGCGTAGAGGAACGAGGCCTCGCGCGGCAGCAGCCGGCTGTCCTCGCGTCCTTCCTGGTCGAGATAGGCAGCAACGGCTTCGATCAGGCCCATGCCTTCGCGATAGAGCTGGTCAAAGCCCCCCGATGCCGCAATGCGCGGGCCCAGGGCAACTGCCGAACTGCTCGTCTCGCTCATATCCGCCACGGTCCATCCCAGCTTCGAGGGGTTTTCGGAGGGATGAAGAATCCCGCCTCTCATTTCCCCGCCATGCTAGGCGGAAATGAGGCTAGCGTCATCCCACGAGCGCAACTAGCCTCAACAAGTCGTTGCAGGGCGGGAGTTTATCTTCGCTGGGAAAGGACGCCAGAAAAAGAAAAGAGCCGTGAATCACGGCTCTCGAAGTTAACAGGGAGGCGTCAAACAGAGGGAAAACCGCTCTGAAAAATTCAGAAAAATCTGAATAACTTCACCTTAACCGCAAAGTCTTAATTGTGCGTTAACAGGAGTCGATTTCTTAACCCTGACGAAAACTCAACGCCGGTGGAACGGCGGCTGCCAATAGCGCGCCACCTGCACCTGCCACATGAATGTCTGGATCGGCTCCTCGCGCCAGGCCTGGTCGGCGAGGTTTTCGGGCGCCGGCACATTGAGCGGGCTGCCATCTTCGACGCCGGCCAGTCGCAGCGCATAGACCAGCGCCGAAGTGCCCGCGGCAAAAACCAGGGCAAGCAATACCAGAAGATTCCAAGACATGACGGCGACTCCTTGCCTGCAAGGAGTGTTAACCCGGCGCCTCACCGCCTCGAACCTTTAGTCCTTCTTAACCTTAATCCCAGGGACTTTATCGATCAGAACTTGAACACCGCATCGGCAGCCTTTCGCGTGCTGCCGCGCGCATCGATTGCCGCCTTGAGACGCAGGATTTCCCCTTCGAGCAGCGCGATTCTCTGTTCGAGTTCCGACACGGAAAGCGTATCGAGAACCATGCCGACATCATGCGCAACCGGCTTTTTTCGGCGCTGTTCTTCGTCATCCATCATGGCGGCCTCCCAAAACTTTGCCCTGTAAGATTACCTTGCCACCCTTGCCGGGCAAGCCCGCTTTACGCCAGCATGGGAGCATGACCGAGCAAATCACCCTCCCCCCGACCATGTCGGCCATCCATATTGCAACGCCCGGCGCCCCCGATGCGCTCCAGGCGACGTCGCTACCCCTGCCCGAAGTAAAGCCGGGCGAGGTGCTGATCCGCGTCGCCGCCGCCGGCGTCAATGGACCGGACCTGGCGCAGCGGCGCGGCCACTACGATCCGCCGCCCGGCGCCTCACCCCTGCCCGGTCTCGAAGTGGCGGGTGTGGTTGTCGCTTCGGGCGCGGGCAGCAATCGCCACCGCATCGGCGCGCGCGTCATGGCGCTGACCAATGGCGGCGGCTATTCTGAATATGTCGCGGTGCCCGAGGGCCAGGTCCTGCCCGTTCCCTATGGCTGGAGCTTTGCCGAAGCGGCGAGCCTGCCCGAAACCTGGTTCACGGTGACACAGACACTCGTCATGCGCGCCGGCCTGACCCCCGGCATGACCGTCCTCGTCCACGGCGCCTCCGGCGGCATCGGCGGCGCAGCCATCCAGATCGCGACGCTCCTCGGCGGCAAGGCCATCGGCGTCACGTCGAGCCCTGAGAAATCAGCCTATGCAAAATCGCTCGGCGCCATCGCCACAATCGACCGCAGCGAGGATATTGCCGAACGCGTCCTCGCACTGACGGAAGGCAAAGGCGCCGACCGCGTCGTCGACCTCGTCGGTGGAGACATGGCCGCGGTCAACGTCGCTGCCTCCGCCCGCTCCGGCCATATCGTTCTGATCTCGACGCTCGAAGGTGGCACGGCCCAGGTGCCGCTGCGCCAGATGATGGCCAAGGGCATCACCATGTCCGGCTCGACCCTGCGCCCGCAGTCGTCCGAGACCAAAGCCGCCATTGCCGAGCGCATCGCCTTTTCGCTGCTGCTGCATCTTTCCCTGCCCACTTGGGTAAAGCCCAAGATTTCCACCTTCGCGCTTGAAGATGCCGCCCGCGCGCATGAGCAAATGGAAGCGCGAAATCATATCGGCAAGCTGGTTCTCTTGACCTCCTTCGGCAGAGCCCAAGAAAATTTGCGCTAATAAATGGTTATGGCCTGACTTCAGCGTTGCGGAAACCGGGCCAAAACTCTATATTGTGAGCAGTTCCCCCTCAGCATTTGGCTTTTGAGGCGGAGCGGTCCGGAGGAAAACCGGCCGCGCCAGCAGGAGAGTTTTACCATGTCCCAGCCCCTACTTATGCCCAAGGCAACCGCTGTCTGGCTCGTGGACAACACGGCTTTGTCCTTCGACCAGATCGCTGCCTTCTGCACGCTGCATCCGCTCGAAGTGCAGGGCATTGCCGATGGCGACGTCGCCTCCGGCATCATGGGTGTCAATCCGATCCAGAACGGTCAGCTGACCCGCGAAGAAATCGAGAAGGCCGAGGCTGATCCCAACTATCGCCTGAAACTTTCCGATCCAAAAGTTCGCGTCGCTGCCGTCAAGCGCAAGGGCCCGCGCTATACCCCGATCTCGCGCCGTAACGAGCGCCCCAATGCCATCAAGTGGCTGGTGCGCAATCATCCCGAACTCAAGGACGCGCAGATCATGCGCCTCGTGGGCACCACCAAGTCCACCATCGAGTCGGTGCGTGAAAACAGCCACTGGAATGCGGCCAACCTTGCCGCCATGGATCCGGTGACCCTGGGCCTCTGCAGCCAGATCGAGCTCGACCTCGAGGTCAAGCGCGCCAGTAAGGATGCCGGCATTCCCAACGAAGTGTCTGAAGGCACGACACTGCTCACCGCCGAGGAAGCTCTGGCCCGCGCCACCGCCCGCCAGGAAGAATATGGCAGCGAAGAGGGCGAAGGCGACGGCCGCCGCACTCAAGCCAACGAAGACATCGACGCAGACTCGGTCTTCGCCAAGCTCAAGTCGCTCAAGTCCGACGCCGACGAATAAGCTTTTCGGTACTCTCGAAATTGAAATCCCCGCCCTCGTGGCGGGGATTTTTGTTTGCGGGGCCTGATCGCACCCGGCAACTCGATGTCACCCCGGCAAAGGATGAACTGAACAAGCCGATACCAAAGCGCCGGGATGGGAAGCCCGGTTGACAAACCAACCATACAAGAGTGCTCATACCCACCCTGCCCGCCGGATTCGCCTTTCCCATGATCGACCCCATCTTCGTTGCCGTCGCCGTCTTTGCGGTGCTGATCGTCGGCCTGTCCAAAGCCGGCTTCCTGGGGGGACTAGGCGTCGTCGGCGTGCCGCTCCTGGCCCTCGTCATGCCCGCCCGCGACGCTGCCGGCATGATGCTGCCGGTGCTGCTCTGCATGGATGCGGTGGCGGTCTGGATGTATCGCAAGGAATTCGACCGCAGCATTCTCAAGATCATGCTGCCCGGCGCCGCCGTCGGCACGCTGCTCGGCTGGGCCCTCTGGGCCTTTGTCAGCGACGCCGTGGTGCTGCTGATGGTCGGCATCGTAACGCTGCTCTTTGTCATCGACGCCATGCTGCCGCTGCGCAAGAAACTCGAGGGCCTGCCGCCCTCAAAGCCGTGGGGCGCCTTCTGGGGCAGCATTGCCGGCTTCACCAGCTTCATTTCCCACACCGGCGGCCCACCGTTCCAGATCTACGTCCTGCCCAAAAAGCTGCCGCCCGCCGTCTATGCCGGCACGACCTCGGTGTTCTTCGCCGTGGTCAACACAGCCAAGCTCGTCCCCTATTTCTTCCTCGGCCAGCTCTCGGTGAGCAATCTCAGCCATTCGGCCATGCTCGCTCCGGTGGGCATTGTCGGGGTGCTGCTCGGCGTCTGGCTCGTGCGACGCATCTCGGTGAAACTCTTCTACCAGATCGCCTATTGGCTGGTTCTGGTGCTGGCACTCTACCTCGTGTGGCGCGGCGTCACGGGCGTTTTTCTGACCTAGCTTCGAGACATGCACCTCGCTAAGGTCCACCGCACTTAAGACTATTCGGGAGTTTATCCATGAGCGCTGTCGCACAAAAGGGTCACAACCAGTTCGGCAATCTGCCCACCTGGGACCTCAATGATCTCTATCCCGGCAAGGACAGCGCCGAATTCAAGGCTGCGCTCGAAGAGTCGAAGCGCCTCGCCGCCAAATTCGAGAGCGACTACAAGGGCAAGCTCGCCGACCTCACCAAGTCCGGTGGCCTTATCCAGGCGATCAGGGATAGCGAAGTTCTGGGCGATATCACTGGCCGCATCGGCTCCTTCGCCTTCCTCCAATATGCGCAGCGCTCGACCGATCCCGACCGCGCCAAATTCATGGGCGACACCAATGAAGCGCTGACCACGCTCTCCACCCGCGTGCTGTTCTTCGAACTCGAACTCAACCGCGTTGACGATGCCGAACTCGACGACGCCATTGCGCGCGACCCCGAACTCGCCCGCTACAAGACCTGGTTCGCCGAACTGCGGAAAGCAAAACCCTACCAGCTCGACGACAAGCTCGAAGAGCTGTTCCACGACAAGTCCGTCACCGCCTTCTCCGCCTGGAACCGGCTCTTTGACGAGACCATGTCGAGCCTCGAATTCGAGGTCGATGGCGAGGTGCTGAACCTTGAATCGACCCTGCACCTCCTGTCCGAGAAGGACGAGAAGAAGCGAGAAAGCGCCTTCAACGCGCTCGCCAAAACTTTCAAGACCAATGGCCGGCTCTTCACCCACATCACCAATGTGCTGGCCAAGGACAAGGAAATTTCCGACCGCTGGCGCGGCTACGAAGACATTGCGGATAGCCGCCATATGGCCAATTCGGTCGAACGCGAAGTCGTCGACGCCCTGCAGTCGGCCGTGGAAGCCGCCTATCCGCGCCTGTCGCACCGCTACTACAAGATGAAGGCCAAGTGGTTCGGCAAGGAAAAGCTGAACGCCTGGGACCGCAATGCCCCGCTGCCAACCAGCGACGAGCGCATCTGGGATTGGGACACGGCCGTCACCACCGTGCTCGACGCCTATGGCCGCTTCTCGCCTGATCTGGCAGACGTCGCAAAACCCTTCTTCAATTCAGGCTGGATCGACGCGCCCACCGGCGAAGGCAAACTTTCCGGCGCCTTCGCGCACCCGACCGTCCCCAGCGCCCATCCCTACCTGATGCTCAACTATCTCGGCCGCACCCGCGATATCATGACCCTCGCCCATGAGCTGGGCCATGGCGTGCATCAGCGCCTCGCCGCCGCGCAGGGCCCGATCCTCGCCAATACCCCGCTTACCCTGGCCGAAACTGCCTCGGTCTTCGGCGAAATGCTGACCTTTAGGGCGCTCCTCGACAAGACCACCGACCCCAAGCAGCGCTTTGCCCTGCTCTCGTCCAAGGTAGAGGACATGCTCAACACCGTGGTTCGCCAGATCGCCTTCTACACCTTCGAGCGCCGGGTCCACACCGCGCGTCGCCAGGGCGAATTGCGCACCGAGGAAATCAACCAGATCTGGCTCGACGTTCAGTCCGAGTCACTCGGCGACGGGATCATCCAGAACGAAGGTTATGACATCTTCTGGACCTATATCCCGCACTTCATCCATTCGCCCTTCTACGTCTATGCCTATGCTTTCGGTGATTGCCTTGTGAACTCGCTCTACGCACAGTATGAGAAGTCGAGTGAAGGCTTTGCGGAGCGCTATTTCGAGCTCCTGAAGGCCGGGGGAAGCAAGCATCATTCCGAACTTCTGGCGCCCTTTGGGCTCGATGCCAAGGACCCCAACTTCTGGTCGCTCGGCCTTTCGATGATCGAAGGGCTGATCGACGAACTTGAGGCGACTTCGCCCTGAGTGCACTAGAATAGAAGACGACTATACTTTCGAGGACGAGATGGCCGCAAAGCACGCCCAACACCACTCCGAGCCGGTACTGGAATCCGCAATGGATTACACCGAACACGAAAAGACCTATAACGGCTTCATTGCCGCGGTGAAGTGGTCGGTCATCGGCACGGCCGCCCTGCTGATCATTCTGTTCTTCGTGGTCCAGCCCTAAAACACCTTTAGCAGGCAAGAGCTGCCTGCCCGCCGGCAGGCGGGTAGGAGAGTTCTCATGAAAATTGCGGTTCTGCGGGAAACCGTGGCAGGCGAACATCGCGTCGCCGCCACGCCCGAAACCGTCGCCAAGCTGATCGGGCTTGGCGCAGATATCAGTGTCGAAAAGGGCGCGGGTCAGGGTTCTCGCATCAGCGACGCCCAGTTCGCCGAAGCCGGCGCCAGTATCGCCGCTTCCGCGGCCGAAGCGGTCAAGGGCGCAGACATCGTCCTCGCCGTGCGCCGCCCCGCCGCCAAGGCGCTCGCCGGCACCAATCCCGGCGCTCTCCTCATCGCCGCGCTCGACCCCTACGGCAATGAGAGCGAAGTCGCCGCCCTCGCCAAATCAGGCGTCACCGCCATTGCCATGGAATTCATGCCGCGCATCACCCGTGCGCAGGTGATGGATATTCTTTCCTCCCAGGCCAATCTCGCCGGCTACCAGGCCGTCATCGAAGCAGCTGCCCATTTCGGCCGCGCCCTCCCGATGATGATGACTGCCGCCGGCACCGTGCGCCCGGCCAAGACCTTCGTCATGGGCGCCGGCGTCGCCGGTCTCCAGGCCATCGCCACCGCTCGTCGTCTGGGCGCAGTAGTCTCGGCAACCGACGTGCGCGCCGCAGCCGGCGAACAGGTTGAATCGCTCGGCGCCAAATTTGTCATGACCGATGCGTTGAAAGACGCCTCGGGCACTGGTGGCTATGCCCGCGAACTGACCCTGGTCGAGAGCCAAGCCCAGGCCGAGCTCGTCGCCGGCCATATCGCCAAGCAAGATATCGTCGTCACCACCGCCCTCATCCCCGGCCGCCCGGCACCAAAACTCGTCACCCGGGCGATGGTCGAGAGCATGGCCCCCGGCTCGGTCATCGTCGACCTCGCCGCCGAACGCGGCGGCAATGTCGAACTGACCCGTCCCGACGAGGTTGTCGACCACAATGGCGTAACCATCATCGGCTTCACCAATCTCGCCAGCCGCATCCCCACCACCGCCAGCCAGCTCTATGCGAAAAACCTTCTCTCCTTCCTCGAAACCCTGATCGACAAGAAGGACAAAAAGCTCGCGATCAACTGGGACGACGATCTGGTCAAAGCCACCGTCCTCACCCGCGATGGCACCGTAGTGCACCCCAACTTTGCCGCCGCAGCGGCCCCGGCTGTTGCCGCACCGGTCGCCGTGCCAAAGGCCGCGCCCAAGACGCCAAGCAGCAAGGTCGAAGCCAAGGCCGCGCCAGCCAAGACCGGCGCCGCCCGCAAGGCTCCAGCCAAGCCCGCCGAGCATCAGGTCGACCACAGCGCCTCGATCGCCAAGCCGGCGCCAAAAACCGGCACGAAGAAACCGGCCACCAAGCCGGCCGAACATGTCGAAGATCACGCCCCTGCCAAGGCACCAGCCACCAAAACGGTGACAGCGAAAAAACCCGCCGCCAAGAAGGCAGCAGCGCCCGCCGCCGCCGAACCCGACCACAGCGCCGCGGCCCCACCGGCAGCACCGAAACCGCGCGCTACCAAAAAGCCGGCCACCAAACCGGCAGAACACGTAGAAGACCATTCCGCCGCAGCGCAAAAACCTGCGGCCAAGAAGCCGGCGACAAAAAAACCGGCCGTGAAGAAGACTGCCGCACCGGAGGGGGGCCAGTAAAATGGAAGCAACTGCAAACACGGTCGCCGATGCCGCGACTGCCCTGGCCCATGGGGCCATTGGCGGGGCCATCGACCCCTTCATCTTCCGCCTCGCCATTTTCGTGCTGGCGATCTTCGTTGGCTATTTCGTGGTCTGGAGCGTCACCCCTGCTCTCCACACGCCACTGATGAGCGTCACCAACGCCATTTCCTCGGTGATCGTCGTCGGCGCCCTGCTCGCCGTCGGCGTGCAACTCGCCAATGACGCCAGCTGGATCAGCAAGGTCTTTGGCTTCATCGCCCTCGTCTTCGCCTCCGTGAACATTTTTGGTGGCTTCCTCGTGACCCAGCGCATGCTGGCCATGTACAAGAAGAAGGGCTGAGCGAAATGATCGACGCCAATATCGCCGCCCTCTTCTATCTCGTTGCGGGCGTGCTCTTCATCCTGGCGCTGCGCGGGCTTTCGAGCCCCCGTTCCGCCCGCCAGGGCAATCTCTACGGCATGGTCGGCATGGCCATCGCCGTGGTCACCACGCTCCTCGTCGCGGCCCCCAGTGATTGGGTGAGCTGGCTGCTGATCATCGGCGGCCTTGGCCTCGGTGGCGGCATCGGCGCCTATGTCGCCCGCGAAGTGAAGATGACCGACATGCCCCAGCTTGTCGCCGCTTTCCACTCGCTGGTCGGCCTCGCCGCCGTCTTCGTCGCAGCCGCCGCGCTCTACGCCCCCGAAGCCTTCGGCATCGGCGTGCCCGGCGATATCCACGCCCAGGCGCTTATCGAAATGTCGATCGGCGTCGCTATCGGCGCCTTCACCTTCACCGGCTCGGTCATCGCCTTTGCCAAGCTCAACGGCAATATGAGTGGCAAGCCAATCATACTGCCGGCCCGCCACCTGATCCACATCGTCCTCGGCATCGTGCTGCTGGCGCTGGTCTGGGCCTTCACGGTCACGGCCGAACCCTGGCTGTTCTGGGCCATCACCGTGCTCGCCCTCGTCCTCGGCGGCCTGATGATCATCCCGATCGGCGGCGCCGACATGCCCGTCGTCGTCTCCATGCTCAATTCCTATTCGGGTTGGGCCGCAGCCGGCATCGGTTTCACCTTGGGCAATACGGCCCTGATCATCACCGGCGCCCTTGTCGGTTCCTCGGGCGCGATCCTCTCGTACATCATGTGCAAGGCGATGAACCGTAGCTTCATCTCGGTCATCCTCGGCGGCTTTGGTGGTGACACTTCATCCGCTACCGGCGGCGCCGAAGAAGACCGCCCCGTAAAACAGGGCGCAGCCGAAGACGCTGCCTTCCTCATGAAGAATGCCGGCAAGGTCATCATCGTGCCCGGCTATGGCATGGCCGTGGCTCAGGCCCAGCACGCCCTGCGTGAAATGGCCGATCAGCTCAAGGCGGCAGGCGTCGAAGTCAAATACGCTATCCACCCCGTTGCCGGCCGCATGCCGGGCCACATGAACGTGCTGCTCGCCGAAGCCAATGTGCCCTATGACGAAGTGTTCGAACTGGAAGACATCAATTCCGAATTCGCCCAGTCCGACGTCGCCTTCGTCATCGGCGCCAATGACGTGACCAACCCCGCCGCCAAGACCGACAAGACCTCGCCGATCTACGGCATGCCGGTCCTCAACGTCGAAGACGCCGGCACAGTGCTCTTCATCAAGCGCGGCATGGCCGCCGGCTATGCCGGCGTCCAGAACGAACTCTTCTTCCGCGACAACACGATGATGCTTTTTGGCGATGCCAAAAAGGTCACCGAAGACATCGTGAAGAGCCTCGGCCACTAAAACATTGTGGGCGCCCAAGGCGCCCCATCTCATCCACTGTGTGATCCCCGCGAAAGCGGGGATCTTTGTTTGGCGCGTTGCCTCACATCACCTTGCTGACTTCCATCAGCCCCGGCCGCTGATCATTCGCCGCCTTGATAGCCGTCTCGCCACCCAGCACCACCACATGGCCCTTCTCGGCCAGCACATCGAGCGCATCGGCCAGCGCCGAAAAGTCCTTCTGGCTGGCGCCAAGGATTTCATCCCGGCGCTGCTGGCGGATGGCATCAGTCGTGCCGGTAAGTATCCGCCACATGGCAGAATAGCCCTTGGAATCGACGAATTCCGGCCGGTCAGCATCGCCAATAACGCCGATGATCGAGCGCGTCAGATCGGTCTCGCCAATCCCCGCCCGCAGCGCCTTGGCCGCACCGTCATAGACATCGAGCGTCTTGAGCAGGTTCGGGTCGCGATAGGATAGGAACGAGAAATTGCCCGATGACAGGTCAAACCGGCTCGACCCACCATAGGCCCCGCCCTGTACGCGCACCTTGTCCCAGAGATAGGTCGTGTTGAGGAAGCGCAGCACCACGGCCGAAGCCGCCGAGGCTTCATAACCCAGCGCCTTCAGGTTCGCGCCCTTGCCGACATAATTGACCTGCGCCGGAATGACCAAGCCCTCGGACTTCGGCTCCGCCGCAAAGCCCCAGTCATGCGTCACCGCATCGCTCTGCGGCAGCCCCTCGACGAAGCTCGCCAGCACACCGCGCGTCTCGGTAAAGAGGCTCGCGTCGGCCGTCAGGTTGACCACCATGCCCTTGCGATTGAAGAGGACATCGCGGATGCGCCGGAACGTGGCTTCCACCCCAGCCCAATCGCTATCAATGCGCTTCACCAGATCGCGCAGGAAGTTGAGATAGCTGACGCCACCCAATTGCTCAGCCGCCCAGCTTGCCTCGGTCAGGCCGGCCTTGAGGCGCGTATCGACAATGGAGTTGCCGGCCGGGATCATACGGGCCTCAAAACCCGCCTTTTCCTCCAGCGCCATCTGACGAATGCGCTCCTTGTTGTCGAGCCGCGCATCGAGCAACACCTCGCCCATGATGTCGAGCATGTCGCCAAACTTGGCCGGCACCGATTTCCCCGACAGGAAGAACCAGGCCGCCGTCTCGTCATTGTCGAGCCGCGTCGCAAGGCTGCGATGCTGGGAAATGCCGCCCGTCGTGCGCCCAATGCGCTGCGTCAGGCTGACAAAATCCTCCTTGCTCGTGCCGGTCTGCAACAGCGCCCGACCGAACAACGGCAGATAGGGCAGCAGCGCCGGCTCCAAGACCTTCAGGTCAAAGCCGAGATCGAGATACAGGATCCCCAGCGTCGGCAGATCGTGATGCATCAGCCGCGCACCATGGAGATTGCTCTCATCAGTCGGCAGCGTACGGATCGAGCGGTCGAGATCGCCCAGCGTCAGCGTCGGAATCTTTGCCAGGTCTTCCGGCTTGTCGACCTCTTCCTGCAGCGCCTTCAGCTTCTCGGTCTGCGCAATCGTCGCCTTCAGCGCCGCGTCGTCCATGCCAGCACGAACCGCGGCGAGCTTGTCGTCTTCTTGCCTCTTTTCGCGCGCACCCAGCTCCGGATCAGCTTCGATCTTCGAGGTGATGCGATGCGTGTTGTCGAGGAACAGGCGACGGATTTCCTTCTCGAAATGCCCCTGCCCGGCCTTTTCCTTCAGCGCCGTCAGCGCCGCTTCAAAAGTCAGCGGCTCCAGCGGATCGCCGCCATGCAGCCACGAGCCAAGCGCGGTGAACATATAGCTCATACCCCGCGGCTGGCCGCCGGTGTTCTGCTCGCGCAGATGGAATTCAAACGTGTTGAGCGCCGCCTCGCGCTGCTCGTCGGAAAAGCCGGTTTCGGCGAGTTCCGCCAGCGTATCGAGCACCAGCTTTTCGACCTTTTCGGCGTCCGCCGGATCGATCCCCTTCAACCCGAACCCAGCCATGGGCTGGCGCAGCCAGGTGGAAATGCCACCGCCCAGCATGCTCTCGCCAATCCCGCTCTCGGTCAGCTTCTTGCGCAGCGGCGCCGCCGCATTGCCGGCCAGCAGATAGCTCAGCAGGCCGTGGCTCAGCGTTTCCTCACGGCCGCTTGGCGGATCGATCATCCAGTTGACGCTCGCCATGCCGTCACGACGCTTTTCCGCGTCGACCGTCCCGGCATAGGCCCCGCTCACCTGCCGCGGTGCATTCCAGCGCGGCTGCAACGCAATATCGGCGTCCACGGGCGCCGCATCGAATTGGCTGAAAACCTCGTCCAGAATTTCGAGCCGCTTCTCCGGCGCGTCATCGCCCGAAAAAACCACGCGGGCATTGGAGGGGTGGTAGAACTTGGTGTGAAAGCGCTTGAACTGCTCATAGGTCAGCGCTGGGATATCCTTGGGGTCGCCACCCGAGGAGAGTCCATAAATCGTATCGGGATAAAGCGCCCGCTGCGTCTGGTCGTGCATCACCGAGTCGGGCGAGGAAAACACGCCCTTCATCTCGTTGAAGACAACGCCCTTGTAAACGAGCGGCGCATCGAGGCTATCCAGCTCATAGTGCCAGCCCTCCTGCGCAAACGTGTCTTCCGTAAGAAGCGGGAAAAACACGGCGTCGAGATAGACATCCACAAGGTTGTAAAAATCCTTGAGATTGGCGCTCGCCACCGGATAGGCCGTCTTGTCCGGAAAGGTCATGGCGTTGAGGAAAGTGTGCATGGAGCCCTTGAGCAGCTCCACGAACGGCTTCTTCACAGGATATTTTCTGCTGCCGCACAGCACCGAATGCTCGAGAATATGCGCAATGCCGGTCGAGTCATCGGGCGGCGTCTTCAGCGTCACGCCAAAAACCTTGTTCTCGTCGTCATTGACAAGGCTCAGCACCTCCGCCCCGGTCTTCTTGTGCCGAAAGAGCTGCGCCTGCGAATTGATCTCGGCAATGGACTCGTCGCGCACAAGCTCGAAAGCGGGATGGATAGACATGATACTGGCTCGTCTTGTTGTTTTGTGAAGCTAACCTAGGTGCGGCGGTACGGTTCCGCTAGGGCCGGGCCTACACCCCGCCGCGGATCTCGGGCTTCACTTCTTTCTGATACCACTCGCCGAGCTGGTTCATCAGCGCCGGGAACAGGTTCTTGCGCTCGGTGGCAGCAACATTGTCGGCGATCTGCTCGGGCTTCGACACGCCGGCAATGATGGTGGAAACCTGCGGATGATCGAGAATCCAGCGCAGCGCAAACTGGCTCATCGGCACGCCCTCGGGCGCCAGCCCCTTCAATTCCTGCACCAGCTCGACACCCCTCTCGAACTTGATGCCCGAAAAGGTTTCGCCCACCGAGAAGGCCTGGCCATCGCGATTGTAATTGCGATGGTCGGTTTCCTCGAACGTCGACGTCTTGTCATACTTGCCGCTCAGGAGCCCACTCGCAAGCGGCAGGCGCACGATGATGCCGACATCCTTTTCCGCCGCCAGCGGCAGCAGCTTTTCCGCCGCATCCTGGCGCAGCAGGTTGAAAATGATCTGCAGCGTCGCGCAGCCCGGCTGTTCGAGGCAAATCATCGCCTCTTCGATGGTCTCGACGCTGGCGCCCCAATGGCGCACCAGCCCTTCGGCCTTGAACTCGTCCATCCAGCCAAAGATCGCGCCGTCGCGCAGCACCTCGGTCGGCACGCAGTGAAGCTGCGCCAGGTCGAGCGAGGCAACGCCAAGCCGCTGCGCCGAACCGACAAGGCTCTCGCGCACCCGGTCCTTGCTATACTTGTTGGGAAAGAGCGCCGCCGAACGGCCAAGCTTGGTTGCAACCTTCACGCCAAATGCCTTGGCATGGGCGCCAATCCGGCGCTCGGAAAGCCCGCCGCCATAAACATCGGCCGTATCCCAGAAATTGATCCCGGCGCCATTGGCTGCATCGAGAATGGCTGAAGCCGCCTCGTCCTCGACCGGCCCAAAATCGCCGCCCAATTGCCAGCAGCCAAGGCCGATCTCGCTGACCTCAAAACCCGTCTTGCCCAAGCGCCGCGTCTTCATTCCAGGCTCTCCGTATCCTTGTCCGCCGGTTCCGTACCCAGCGTGATAATCTGATCATCCGGCCCGATCACGCTGCGTCTATGCGTAATGGCGAGGATGGTCACCCCATCCAGCCCCCGCAATTCGCGCATGATCTGTCCCTCGGTTGTCTCATCGAGGGCCGAACTCGCTTCGTCGAGGAACAATACTTTGGGCCTCGCGTAAAGTGCACGCGCTATCGACACGCGCTGCCTTTCCCCACCCGAAAGTTTTAGGCCGCGCTCGCCCACCGTGGTTTCAAAACCTTCCGGTAGGTTTTCGATAAAGCCAAGGATCGAGGCACTGGCCGCTGCCTGCCGCATGCGCTCCATATCGAATGGCCGCCCAAGCACGATATTGGCGGCAATGGAATCGTTGAGCAGCATCACATCCTGCGGCACAACGCCCACGGCATCATACCAGTCAGACCGATCAATCTGCGCGAGATCGACACCATCGACGAGAATGCGCCCCTCCGTCGGCTCCAGCGATTTGAGCGCCAGCCGGAACAGCGTCGTCTTGCCCACCCCGGTCGGCCCCGTGATGAAGGCAATGCGTCCGGGCGACACGGAAAAGGACACGGCTTCGAGCGTCTGCCGGTCACCATAGCGGAAGCCGACCCCGTCAAAACTAATCTGCCCCGTGACCGATGTCAGATGGCGATCACCATGGCTCGCCCGATCGTCCGGCGCCTGCCACATCTCAGCAAAAGGCTTGAAGCGCGAGATCGACCGCATCACCTCGTCGATCGCCGTGCCGATCATTTCGAACGGCCGGTTGAGCTGCACCAGCACGAGGTTGATCAGCACGATATCGCCCAGCGTCATCAGCCCCTCGGCAAAGCGCGGCAAGAGGATCACATAGGTCACCGCCAGCTGCACGGCGAGCGCCAGACCAAACAACCCCGACAGCGCAATGCGCCGCCAAGACCAGCCGACCCAGGATGCGCGCGCCAACTCCGCCTTTTCGGCAAACTTCTCGCTGATCCAGCGATCCCCGTTGAAGTAGCGGATCGTCTCCATCGCATTGACGGAATTGCCGACAAAACGCGCATTGTCCTGATTCGCTTCGATCGCCTTGTCGAGCAGCGGCCGCGTCCATTGATTGGCGAAATAGGTCAGCGTGATGAAGCAGAGCCCATAGATCACCACGATGACGACAATCTCGCCGCTGATCGCCGTGCCAAGCAGAGCTATGGAAAGGGCGATCTGTGCCACGCCGGGCACAAACACCATCAGCGCCAGTTGCACCAGCGATTGCACGGCCCCTTCGCCCTGCGCCCGCGCCGTCTGGATCGCCACCGGATTGTGCTCGATGAAGAAGGTGCCGGGCTTTTTGAGAAGCTTTGAAAAAAACTCCGTCGCCGCGCTGAATTTCAGGTTTTCCGAGGTCATGAACGACATGAAACCCGAGGCATAGCCAAACAGCGTCTCAAAGCCCCGCATCACCGCATAGCCGACAAAAGCCGTAGCAATACCGGCCGCGACATTGCCGGCGGCCAGCTCGTCGACCAGCCGCGAAAACACATAGGGCGTCGCGATGGAAAGAACCGAGGAGGCGAGCGTGACCACCGTGATGCCGGCCAGCATCAGGCGCGAGTCTTTCCAAAAATGGCGCAAAATAGCCCGCAGGGCGGGCAAGGCCGTCGTCCAGTCCGTTCGGGTCATGGGCGTTCCGCTCGTCTGCCGGGGCGTTCAGAAGGACGCGTAACCTGACGAGGCGAGCGCCTCGGGTCAACCCGCTGCGAGCAGAAAGGGGACGCGCAGCCTATTCAAAATAGTCAGGAAAATCCGAGATCGTCTGGTTGAGCAGCAGTTCGGCCCGGGCCAGATGCGCCCGCATCGCCGTCTCGGCAGCCATCGGATCGGCCTTGGCCACCGCCTCTACAATCTGCTTGTGCTCAGCAATCGCCCGCTGCGTCGAAGAGACGCCGAGCGTCAGATAGCGCACGCGATCAAGCTGCATCTTGTGATCGTCGATGAGCTGCCAAGCATATTCGACACCCGCCAGACGCGCGAGAGTCCGGTGGAACAGCTCGTCGAGCGTATGAAAGCGCCGGGAGTCACCGGCATCGGACGCCGCTTCCTGGTCGGCGATCAGTTTTGTCAGCACGTTTGCCGCATCATCGCTCGGCTGCCCGGCAACCCGGCGGATGATTTCCACCTCGATGCTTTCGCGAATGAAGCGTGATTGCCGCACCCCGACCGGCGAAATCTTCTTCACCACCGTCGCCCGCTTGGGACGGATCAAAAGCAGACCCTGCTGGGCCAATCGAATAAAGGCTTCACGCACCGGCTGGCGCGACACGCCATAGCGGCCGGCAATATCGCTTTCGGAAATCACATCGCCAGGCTTGAGCGCCATGGTGATGATATCATCGCGCAGCGCATCGACGACGCGCATGGCGATGGTTTCCTTGGTATTTTCCAATGCCGCTGCGGCCATGGCTCACCGATTCCTTGATTGCCGACCATGGGCCGAAATGGCGGCCGTGGCTCTATGCCCCCGCCGACTTCCACAGTTTTCTGGGCTTTTGGCATCTTCCCCATCCTTCCATACAAGAATGGCATTCGCGCCCCATGTCAATTCGCCGGTTGCGACACCGCAGCCAGCGCCTCGGCGAGGAGGTCGAACACGACCCTTATGCGCCGCGCCGTCCGCAATTCGCGATGCGTCGCAAGCCATGTCGGCACCGGCACGCCGACAAAGGCGGGCCAGGCCTCTTCTACCTCAGGTGTGCGCTCGGCCACCGCCTCCATCATCAGGCCCAATAGCATGCCGCGCCGCACCCAATCCCAGGCGACGAGGCCACTATTGGTCAGCAGCGGAAAATTCGCCGCCGTCAGCGACAGGCCATTGCGCTGCAATTCGGCGAGGATGATCTCGACACTATCGGAAAAGCCGACAAACTCGGCCCGGCTCAAGCCGGCCTGATCGACCGGCCGTCCTATCCTGTCGAGCAGTTCCGGCGTGCCATAGATTTTGGCCACCGTATCCGGCAGCCGCCGCGCAATAAGCTCCGCCTCCTGCGGCGGCACATGCCGAATGGCAATGTCTGCCTTGCGCCGGATCAGGTCCTCCACCGAATTGGAAGCGACCACGTCCACAACAATGCCCGGCGCCATCTGCCGCAATTTGACGAGAACAGGCGGTAAAAGATATTGCGCATAGACATCGCTGGCGGTGATGCGAACCAGCCCCTCCACCGACTGCGACTGCCGCGACGCCACCAGCGCGATCGTGTCCGATGCCTCGCCCATGGCCCTGAGCGGGGCAACCAGTTCCCGCCCCGCCTGAGTCAGCACCAGCCCGCGCCCGACGCGCTCGAACAGCGTCACGCCCAGGCTTTTCTCCAGCGCCGCCACCTGCCGCCCCAGCGTCGGCTGGGTCAGCCCCAGCTTTCTCGCCGCGCCCGAAAGCGACCCCGCCTCCACAGTGGCGAGAAGCGCACGCATCTGATTCCAGTCGAGGTCGCGGCGATCATCCATGCATCCATGTATATGATCTGTGCCTGTTTCTGCAATTTTGTTGACCCGCGCAAAGCTCTATTTTCCTTGCGATGGAACAGTGGAGGAGAACCGGCATGAGCGGACAACAAGCGTTCTGGAATCGCATGGCCGACCGCTACGCCGCCCAGCCGGTCGCCGACGAAACCGCCTATCAGACCAAGCTCGCCGCCACCCGGCGCCTCTTGCGCCCCGATATGGAGCTCTTCGAATTCGGCTGCGGCACCGGCTCCACCGCCCTGATCCACGCCGCCAATGTCCGCCACATCCGCGCCGTCGATTTTTCCGAACGCATGATCGAGATCGCGCAGGGCAAAGCCGAAAAGGCCGGCACAAAAAACGTAACCTTCGAAGTCGGCTCCATCGAAAACGTCGACCTCGCCCCCGAAAGCCTCGACATGGTGCTCGGCATGTCCATCCTGCACCTGCTCAAAAACAAGGAGGCCGCCATTGCCAAGATCTTTCGGGCCCTGAAACCCGGCGGCTATTTCCTCACCAGCACGGCCTGCCTCGGCGACATGATGCCCTTCATCCGCTTCGTCGCGCCCCTTGGCAACCGGCTTGGTTTCCTGCCCCATCTCGATGTCATGACGCAAAACCAGTTGCGCTCCGCCATGGAGACTGCCGGCTTTGCCGTCGAGCACGAATGGCTGCCGCAGAAGAAGGCCGCCGTCTTCATGATCGCCCGCAAGCCGGCCTAAAACCCCAAGACTCTGTGAATTGAACTGCCGCTTTGCCGAATCGGCGCCGCGGCGTGCTAAAGGTCCCTCCACGCGTGTGCTGGAGTTGAGATGCAGGTTGCAATCGACATGGGCGAGAGCCGGGGTACCGGCACTGCCCACATGGACCTTGAGGAATTGCTGGCCACCCGTCTCCTGGTCCAGGGCAATTCCGGTTCCGGCAAATCCCACCTTCTGCGGCGCCTCCTCGAACAATCCGCCCCCTGGGTGCAGCAATGCGTCATCGACCCCGAGGGCGATTTCGTCACGCTCGCTGATAAGTTCGGCCATCTCGTCGTCGACGCCACCCGCACCGAAGCCGAACTGACCCGCATAGCCACCCGCGTGCGCCAGCATCGCGTCTCGGTCGTCGTCAATCTCGAAGGGCTCGATGCCGAGCAGCAGATGCGCGCCGCCGCCGCCTTCCTTGGTGGCATGTTCGATGCCGATCGCGATTTCTGGTACCCCGTCCTCGTCGTCGTCGACGAAGCCCAACTCTTTGCCCCCGCCGCTGCCGGCGAAGTGTCGGACGAAGCCCGAAAAGTTTCCCTCGGCGCCATGACCAACCTTATGTGCCGCGGCCGCAAGCGCGGCCTTGCCGGCGTCATCGCCACCCAACGCCTCGCCAAACTGGCGAAAAACGTCGCGGCCGAAGCGTCAAACTTCCTGATGGGTCGCACCTTCCTCGACATCGACATGGCCCGCGCCGCCGACCTCCTCGGCATGGACCGCCGCCAGGCCGAACAATTTCGCGATCTGGCGCGTGGACACTTCGTCGCCCTTGGCCCGGCCGTCTCGCGTCGTCCGCTGCCCATCGTCATCGGCCCCGTCGAAACCTCGGCCCGTTCCACGAGCCCCAAACTGACTCCGCTCCCCGAAGCCCCGGTCGATGCCGCCGACCTGATCTTCACCATGGACCCGGATGAGATCGCCCGCCCGGTCGTGCGCCGCCCCGCGCCGCCCCCGCCCCCCTCGACCAACGAACTCCTCGCCCAGGTCGCCCGTGCCCGCGCCGAGCGCGAACCGGAGCCGACCTCGCTCTTCCCCGAAATCGACGAAGCCGAGCGCGAAGAGACCATCAAGTCGGTCATGATCGAATTGATGAGCGACCCCGATGCCGGTTTCCGCAATACCGCGCAGCTCTATCAGGATTTTCTGGTGCGCTGCCGCATTCGCCGCGTGCCCGGCGAACCGCCGGCCCTGCCCGCCTTCAAGCGCCTCCTCGCCGTCGCGCGCGTCGCACCCGACGAAGAAACCGCCTCATCCGACGGCTGGCAGCAGGCCCTCACGCTCTCGGAAACGCTCACCGACGACGTACAGGGCGTCTTCCTGGTCCTCGCGCAAGCCGCCCTCACCGGCGGCCCCTGCCCCTCGGACGCAACCATCGCCCGCCTCTACGGCACGCACTCGACTAGCCGCGCCCGTCGCCTTCTCACCTGGTTTGAAGAGCGCGGCCTGATCGTCATCCGCACCGACTTCCGCAACCAGCGCATCGCCGCCTTCCCCGATCTCGGCGTCGAAACAGCCCCCGGCGATCCCAATGGCCCGGACGTTCTGGCCGACGAGCGCGGCGCGGCCGAGTAACTCCGCCTCCAACCCCATCCACGGTGTCATTCCCGCGAAAGCGGGAATCCCTGTTTCCCAACGAAAATCCCCGCTTTCGCGGGGATCTGAGAATTTTGAAATGCTGGGTGCGGGGGTAGGCGCAGCCTCTGGCCTACCCCACCAACTCCGCCCTGAACGAATATTTCGCTACCGCCCCCGGCCCCAGCAGAGCGGTGTACGGCCGCTGATCCAGCGCATCCGTGCCCCCGACTTCCGCCGCCGTCCCGTGCCATGGCTCGAGGCACACAAATCCCGCCCCCGGCTTGGTCCAGAGCGCAAAGTTGGGCAGGTTTTCCCAGGTGAAGTTAATGCTCGGGCCGTTCTCGGCCCCATAGACCAGCCCTGCCCCGGCTCCATCCGGAAAGATCATCGCATCCTTCTCGAAATCGGCATGGTTCAGCGCCAGCGCACCAGCCACGAAGGGCGAGGCCAGCGGCTCGGGATTGACCAAACCTCCCGATAGGCGGAACAGCGCCGGCTCCCCGCCATTTTCGAGTATCACGCTGTGCTTCTGTCCCTCGCCGCCCGGCAGCGGCCAGGCGAAAGCTGGATGAAAACCCACCCCATAGGGCATGATCACGGAATCCCTATTGGTGACGGTCGCGGTAACGATCACCGCCCGCCCTTCCAGCCGATGCTCAACATCGAGCTGGAAATCGAACGGGAACATGGCCCGGCTCGCTTCCGAGGCTTCGAGCCGGTAGATGCAGTGCTCGCGCCACTCTTCCACGAGCGTAAAGGCACTGCGCCGGGCAAAGCCGTGCTGGCCCATCTGGTAGCGTTTGTCTTCGACACTGACCACGTCCATGGGGGCGCGACCCACCATGGGGAACAGAACCGGCGACCGGCCGGTCCAAAAAGTGGCATCTCCGCTCCACAGCCAGTTTCGACCATCCCGGGTCGATAGCGACTGCATTTCGGCTCCCAGAGCCGCCACGTCTACGGTCAGGTCGCTATTGCTGATTCGAGTGAGTTGCATGTGCGTCCTCCAGGCAATCTCTCTTTAGGCGGGGCAGCGGACCCTAGCCTTGTTGAATAATCAAGGAAACCACCTGAAATGCCTTCACCAAAAGCGATGGGATCACTTTTGCAATGTGAAGGCGCGGCAAAAACCTGGCCACAGGCAATCGCTTGAGTGATTAGCAGGTCGCGAGTAAGCAGCGGGTAAAGGACGCGTTCACAATGACAATGCCGCCGCTGCCCATCGATGCCGCCCTGCCGGCTTTGGCCGATGCCCTTGCCCGGGGCAGCAGCGCCGTGCTCGTCGCCCAGCCTGGCGCCGGCAAGACCACCCGCGTACCCCTCGCCTTGCTCGACGCCCCCTGGCGCAATGACGGCCGCATCATCGTCCTCGAACCCCGCCGCCTCGCTGCCCGCGCCGCTGCAAGACAAATGGCAAAGCTCCTCGGCGAGGAGGTCGGTGAGACCGTCGGCTTCCGCGTGCGCATGGAGTCAAAGGTCTCGGCAAAGACGCGGATCGAAGTCGTCACCGAAGGCGTGTTTACGCGCATGCTGCAGGACGACCCCGAGCTTTCAGGCGTCGCCGCCGTCCTCTTCGACGAATTCCACGAACGCAGCCTCGACGCCGATCTCGGCCTTGCCCTCGCGCTCGATGCCCGCGCCCTGCGTCCGGACCTGAAACTTCTCGTCATGTCGGCCACCATCGACGGCATCAGCGTCGCCAAACTCCTCGACGGAGCGCCCGTCATCGACAGCCCCGGCCGCACCTTTCCGGTGGACACCATCTATGCCGAACCCGACCCTCTGGAGCGCCTCGAAGACCAAGTCACAAAGGCGGTCCTCAAAGCCATGCGCGAGCATGAAGGCTCTGCCCTCGTCTTCCTCCCTGGCCAGGGCGAAATCACCCGCACCGCCGAACGTCTTTCCACGCGCCTGCCGCCCAACACCGACCTCGCCCCGCTCTACGGTCAGCTCACCCCCGCCGAGCAGGACGCCGCCATCCAGCCCTCGCCTGCCGGCCGCCGCAAGATCGTCCTCGCCACCTCCATCGCCGAAACCTCGCTGACCATCGAAGGCGTTCGTATCGTCGTCGATTCCGGTTTCCGCCGCGTCCCGGTCTATGAGCCAGCCACGGGCCTGACCACCCTCGCCACCGTTCGTGTCTCCCGCGCCGGCGCCGACCAGCGCCGCGGCCGCGCCGGCCGCACCTCGCCCGGCGTCGCCATCCGCCTCTGGAACCTCGGCCAGACCGCAGCCCTCGAAGCCTTCGAGACCCCCGAAATCCTCTCCGCCGACCTCTCCGGCCTCATCCTCGACCTCGCCGCCTGGGGCGTCAGCGACCCCAAAAATCTCGCCTTCCTCGATCCGCCGCCCGCCCCCGCCTGGGCCGAAGCCAAGGCGCTCCTCACCCGCCTCGACGCCATCGATGACGAAGGCCGCCTCACACAGGCCGGCAAAGCCCTCGCCAAACTCCCGCTCCATCCGCGCCTCGCCCACATGGTCGTTACTGGCGCCGAAGACGGCGACGCTGAAACCGCGGCCGAACTCGCCGTCCTCATCGGCGAACGCGGCCTCGGCGGAGACGACACCGACCTCGCCCGCCGCCTCGACCGTTTTCGGACAGACCGCTCCCCCCGCGCACAGGACGCCCGCGTCATGGCAAAACGCTGGAGCAAACTCGCGGGTGGGCAAAACGACGAAGCCCGCGACCCCGGTCACCACCTCGCCCGCGCCTTCCCCGATCGCGTTGCCCAACCCGCCGGCCCACGCGGCCGTTTTCGTCTGGCCAATGGCCGTCAGGCCCAGGTCGATGAAACCCACTCCCTCGCCGGCGCCAGCTTCCTCGTCATCGCCGATATCACCGGCAGCGCCACCCAAGGCCGCATCCGCTCCGCCGCCGCCCTCGACCCCGCCGATCTCGAAACCCTCTTCGGCAATCACATCGTGAGCGAAACCACGCTCACCTTCGACCCCGCCTCCGGCTCCGTTAGGGCCCGCCGCCAGCGCCGCCTCGACACCCTGCGCCTCGCCGACGAACCCATCCCCGTCACCGACCTCGAACGCGCCGCCGAACTCCTCGCCGAAGCAGCCCTAAAACGCCCGGAAACCCTGCCCTGGAGCAAGGACCAAAAAGCCCTCCGCGCCCGCGCCACCTTCCTGCGCCAAACTCTTGGGGAGGATTGGCCCGACCTCTCCGACACTGCCCTCGCCGCCGACCCGGACTGGCTCGTGCCCCACATCACCGGCGAAACCCGTCTCTCGAGCATCTCCGCCGATCACCTCGGCCAAGCCCTCGATACGCTCCTGCCCTGGGCCAAAAAGCAGGAAATCGACCGCCTGCTCCCCAGCCACTTTTCCGCCCCTTCCGGTAGTCACCTCCCCATCGACTACGCCGCCGAAAACGGCCCGGCCCTCGAAATCCGCGTGCAGGAACTTTTCGGCCTCGACCGCCACCCCAGTATCGCGAACGGCCGCATTCCCCTGCTGCTGGTCCTGCTCTCCCCCGCCCATCGCCCCATCCAAACGACCCGCGACCTCCCCGGCTTCTGGCGCGGCAGCTGGAAAGACGTCGCCAAGGATTTGAAGGGTCGCTACCCCCGCCACCCCTGGCCCGACGATCCAATTGCGGCCCCGGCCACCAGCCGCGCGAAACCAAGAGGCACTTAAGATCCCACCCACCCACAGCGTCATTCCCGCGAAAGCGGGAATCTCTCTTCGCTGGAGCAGCGCCTGAAACGGAGATTCCCGCTTGCGCGGGAATGACACCGAGTATGTGGCTGGCGTCTATGAAAGCAAAAAACCCGCGGCTCGCACCGCGGGTTTTGTCTACTTAGGCCGCCGTAAAATTCAGCGCCACGCCATTGATGCAATAGCGCAGCCCCGTCGGCGGCGGACCATCGGGGAACACATGCCCCAGATGGCTGCCGCAGGTGGCGCAGTGCACTTCCTCGCGCACCATGCCATGGCTGCGGTCGACCGTGCTTTCAACAGCACCCGGCAGCGGGTCATTAAAACTCGGCCAGCCGGTACCGCTTTCAAATTTCAGCGTCGACCCAAACAGCGGCGTATCGCAGCCGGCGCAGGCAAAAGTGCCCTGACGGGTCTCGTGCAGCAGCGCGCAACTGCCGGGCCGTTCAGTGCCGTGCTGGCGCATGATGTAATACTGTTCAGGCGTCAAACGCTCCCGCCATTCAGCGTCGGTCCGGGTCACGGGATAGGCATGGGCATCCATGGCTTAACTCCTTTGTCGCACTGTCATTCGCTGGAGATATAGGTTTAGTTACACCCATCCACCAGCGCCAGATTCATCACGCCGCGCTGACCAGCCCGCCAGCACCGTTCTGAAAGAGGTCTTCATGTCCCAGCACATCGTCTCGTCCATTGCTGAGCTCGAAGCCCTTTACCTGCCCGCCCCCGTCGCCGCCTCGACCGTGAAGGTCGCCCGCGCCATGACGCCGGAATATCGCCGCCTCATTGAAGCGAGCCCCTTTGCCGCCCTCGCCACCGTCGGGCCCGAAGGCATCGACTGCTCGCCCCGCGGCGACAAAGCCGGCTTCGTCCGCATTCACGACGACAAAACCCTGATGATGCCCGACCGCCGCGGCAATAACCGCATCGATTCCCTCCGCAACATCGTCCGCGATCCCCGCTGCGCCTTTTTGTTCCTCCTCCCCGGCTCCGGCACCACCATGCGCGTCAATGGCCGCGCCCATCTGTCGGTCGATCCCGCGCTGCTCGAGAGCTTTGCGGTCGACGAAAAGGCCCCGCGCTCGGTCATCGTCCTCGAAATCGACGAGCTCTATTTCCAGTGCGCCCGCGCCATCGTCCGCTCCGAACTCTGGAACCCCGCCCGCCACATCGACCCGGCAACCCTACCATCGCCCGGCCAGATCCTCGCCGCCATGAGCGAAAACACCGTCGGCGGCGAACCCTATGACAAGGCCTGGCCCGAGCGCGCCAAGGCCACCATGTGGTAAGAGGTCAAGGGGACTGACCCCGGACAATTTCGCGCGGCCCTAGTCTTCCGCCCCGTCAAATTTGTAAAGCGCCTGCCCGCCAAGCAGCGGCGCCTCGCCCTTGTGCCAGAGATGCGCGTCGCACAGGCGATCGATCCGAGCCGCAAAATCGTCGGCCAGGGCAACGCTTTCGGGCGTGGGCGGTCCGGCCCGCAGCATCCCTGCCAACATCTCGCGCAATCCGGCTGCATGCAGCATCTCGGCGAGTATGGGCAGATCGTCCAGGCTCGGATTGGCTATGGCGCTGGCCGTATCCTCATGCACGGCACCAGCGAGCGCCAGCCAGCGGTCCCAGTCGGAGAATTCGGACGAAAGCAGGTCTGGCGGATTTGCCGGCAATTCCCCTTCGCCCTGCAGATAGGGCCAAAGCGCGTCGACGGCGACAATCCAGTCCAAAATGTCGCCGACATTCTCCCGCCCCACCCGGTTGATGCCGAAAGTAGTGCTGCCGAACTGGCTGCGAATGGCGTCGGCATCGAACCCCTGCGTCTCAAACGCCTCGAGCGTCGCCAGCCAACCCGCGTCCAGTGGACCCGTGAGCGACAGGTCGCCGTCGAAGCGCTTGAGCAGCAGCTTGGCCACGGCGGCGGATTCGCCAAAGGCACCGGTCTGGTTGAGGAACGTCGTGATCAGCGAGATTTCTGGCTGCCTGGCAGAGGCCCAGGCGACGAGGCCCGAGGCTTCGCGCCAGGATTGTGCCTCGGCATCCTGCCGGGCCGTGCTGCGCGCCAGAATGGGATTGCCGTTGAGGCCGGGTATCCAGCCCCAGATGGAAACGAGATTGTCCTCCTCCTCGGCGCTCATGCCTTTGACATGGTCTGACCATGCCATTGTATCTTCCTGCGCGGCGGCAAAGCCAGCACCGAGCCAATCAAGACCCTGGCCGGCGGCAAATGCGCCCAATTCGGCTTTGACAGTGTCGGGCTGGTCGAAGCTGACCGTCACCATCATCTGGCCGAGCGGGATGCGGTTTCCCTCGGGCAGCGCGGCAATCGCGGCCATTGCGGCCTCGGCCTCGCCAGCCAGCAGCAAGGCGCGCGTGGCGGACGGCATGGCCGTATCGACCATGGCGGCCACGGCCTCGGGTGAGAGGTCGGCGGTGCCGCTATGCACAAGCCAGGCCATTTGGAGGTCGGATGCGCCATGCATGCGCGCCTCGACAGCCCCGGACAGCAGGCGGTCCATTTCTGCATCGCTGAGGTCGCCATAGCGGGAAAGCAGGTAGATGGCCCGGGTACCGAAGCGTCGCGCCTGCAGGGGCGGCAAAACCTCCGTCCCGCAAGAACCGTTGCGGCCAGGGACTGGATGATGGGTGCGCAATCGTCCTGCGCCAGTGCCGGCATGCTCGAAAGAGAGCCGAACAGAACCCCGCCCACCAGGATCACACGCGCAACCACAGACCGGGCCATGCCAACCTCCGCTCGCAGCAGAAGCACACTATAGCCGCTCCCGCGGAAGCCTCCAACCGGTCGCCTCGCGGCGGCCCCAGAGGTTGAGCAACTGGCCACACACCGATTGAAACTTCAGTTTCATCACCGCAACTGCTAGGCTTTGCCTTGCCATGAAGCGCATGGATGCAACCTCAGGAGAGCACAATGAAGCGCACGGCTACCGCCAACTGGACCGGAACGCTGACGGAAGGTACTGGCACCCTCGATGTCCCGAGCGGCGCGTTCGCGACGCTGCCCTATACCTATAAGGGGCGGTTCGTCGATGACAGCGGCCGGTCGGGCACCAGTCCCGAGGAGCTGATTGCGGCGGCGCATTCTGGGTGCTTCGCGATGCAACTGGGGCATTTCCTGGCCGAGAATGGCACCCCGGCGACCAATCTCAAGGTCGAGGCGGCGGTCACGCTCGTCCCCGGCACCGGCATCACCGGCAGCGCGCTGACCCTGGTCGGCACCGTGCCGGGCATCGACAATGCCACCTTCCAAGAACTGGCGGAGAAGGCCAAGGCCAATTGCCCGGTGTCCAAGGCCCTGGGCGCTATCAGCATCACGCTCGAGGCGAAGCTCGCCTAAGTCTGGCCCATCAAGCGCCCGTGCTGTCTACAGAGTTATCCAGACGGGCGCATGATCGCTTGCGCCCTCCTCTCCGCGCACGAGCTTGTCGACGCCTGCATTCTTGAGCTTTCTGGCCAAAGCACGGCTCAAGAGCAGGTGGTCGAGGCGCAAGCCCGCGTCGCGCTGCCAGCGGCTGCGCATATAGTCCCAGAAGGTATAGACGGTCGCATCGGGAAATTTCCGCCGGATCGCATCAGTCCAGCCCTGTTCCAGCAAGCGCTGGAACAGGGCGCGGCTCTCCGGCTGAACGAGAGCATTGTCCTTGTAGGATGTCGTCTCGTAGATGTCCCGGGGTTCAGGGACGATATTGAAATCACCGGCCAGCACGATCGGCAGATCGCTCGACCAGAGCTCTTGCGCGTGCTCAAGCAAACGCTGTGTCCAGGCCAGCTTGTAGTCGAATTTCGGCCCAGGCCTGGGATTGCCATTGGGCGCATAGAGGCAGCCGATGATCACGCCATTGCAGGCCGCCTCGATATAGCGGGCCTGGCGGTCGTCAGGTGCCCCCGGCAGGCTGTCGCGGGTCAGCACCGGGGGACTGCCACGGGTGAGGATGGCAACGCCATTCCAACCCGGTTCGCCCTTCCAGACCGCGTGATACCCGGCATCAGCAAGGGCCGTTGCCGGAAATTGCCGATCCGCGGCCTTGAGTTCTTGCAGGCAAACAATGTCAGGCGCGGCATCGGCGAGCCAGGCCATCAGGTTGGGCAGGCGCCTGTTGATGCCGTTGATGTTGAAGGTCGCGATCTTCACGGCGCGATGCGCTGCACCCAGCCCGAAACGTGCTCCGCCACGCTTTGCAGGTGGCCGGCCGTGGTGAAACCGGAGATCGCCTTGCGCGGCTTGAGGTCGTGATCGCCGTCTTCGAGCCAGAACAGCTCAATTTCATCGGAGAGGCCGAACTCCCCAACTTCATAGCGGTCGCCAAACTCGTCGCGCGTACCCTGGCAGATCAGCGTCGGGGTTTTGAGGCCGATAAGGTGGGCAGTGCGCAATTGCTGCGGCCGGCCGGGCGGATGAAACGGATAGCCAAGACACAATAGCCCCGCAATGCGGTTGGCCTCGAACAGGGCATCCGCCACCATGCTGGCGACGCGTCCGCCCATGGACTTGCCGCCGATAACAAGCGGGCCATTGGTCGGCCCGAGGTCGTCCACCGCGGCAAGGTATTCGGGCATGACGGTCTCCGCCTTGGGCGGGGGCTTCTTGCCGGCCGAGGTCCTGCGGCTCGCCATGTAGCCGAACTCGAAGCGCGCCACCCGAAAACCCTGTGCGGCCAAAACCTTGGTGGTCGCGTTCATCGAAGCGGAGTCCATCGGGGCGCCGGCGCCATGCGCCAGCAGCAGGGTGACGCGGGCGTCCTCGGGTCCGTCGAACAGAAACTGCGTACTCATCCAGCCTGGCTCCGGGACATCTGGGACACAAGGGCAATGCCGGCACGCGCCCGCCGGGCCCAATCCGAGCTGTCATCAAGCTCCAGATAGCGACGCCAGCCTGCAACAGCCTCGTCGAGATTGCCCATCTCGTAGTCGAGGGCCGCCAGATTGTAGATGGCATCGGCGTAAAGCGGGTCGACAGCGATGGCGCGCTGCAAATGCCTGCGTGCCGCTTCCGGGCGCCCGAGCTCGCGCAGCACACCGGCGCAGTTGAACCAGGATTCGACAAAGGCCGGATCGCGTTTCAGGCTGGTGGCGTAGGCAAGCTGCGCGGCGTTGAGATCACCCAGTTCGCGCAGGCAATTGCCCTGGTTGAAGGGGGCAGTGGCGTCGCTCGGATCGACCGCGGCACAATGGCCATAGAGCACCGCCGCCTCGGCAAAGAGGCCCGCCTGCTCGGCCGTTTCGGCATGGACAAAATAGTCTTCGGCGGCGTCCGCCTGATCATCGAGCGGCAGCAGGCGCTGGCCGTCGAGTTCGGCGAGAGAAAATGCATCTTCCGCAACGATCCTGTCGCCGCTCGCCTGCAGCGTCAGCGCCGTCAGGGAGCCGACGGGCCCCACGCCGTGCAGGGATTTGGCGATGTCGTGCCAGGCGGCTCCGGATTTTTCCAACCCGGCATATTTCCTCGCCAATATGAGATCGCGAAAGGAAAAGGGCTCGGCGTCGTGCTCAAATGCATCGAACAGAACGAGCAGATCGAGGGTTTTGGAGCCAAGGCCCGACTGGTCCAGAAGCGCCTGACGCGCCATCCCTCCGGGAGCCGGCTTGGGGAGCAGACCCATCAGGCGCATCAGCCCATTTTCGCTGCGCACGCTGCCAACGCTGGCGCGAGCCTGCTCAAATCGGCTTTCGATCGCGGCGGGGTCGAGGCGGGAGAGCAGAGAGCGGCAGAAAACGGCCATGGTTGTGCCGCGCGGCAGGCCACGGTGCAAGCGTCCACGGCCCTCTTCTATGCGCCGCGCCGCCGACCTCAGCGGGAAAGCCCTGAGCGCCCCGACGACGCCTATGCTGGCCCCGCTGAACTCCATGCCGGACTACGCCTTCTTTCGCGGTGCCGCCTTGGGCTTGGCCGACTTGCTGGCCTCAAGGGCTGCCTTGAGCGAGACGGTCGTGGCCGATTCCTTGGCCGCGGCCGGCGCCTTGGCGCGACTCTTGGCAGCCGGCTTGGCTTCGCCGAGGCTCGCCTTGAGCGCGTCCATCAGGTTGATGACATTGCCGCGTTCGGGCGCAGCAGCCACGATCGGCCTGTGCCCCTTGAGCTTTTCCTTGATCATCGCCATCAGGGCGATTTCGTAGCGATCCTCATAGGCCTTGGGGTCGAAGGAGGTCACCTTCTGCTCGATCAGCTTTTCGGCCAGGTCGAGCATTTCCGTGTCCGGATTGCCCTTTGGAATATTGTCGAAATATTCGGTCGTGCCGCGCACTTCGTTGGGATTGCGCAGGGTGGTGATGAACATGCCGTTTTCGCGGGCGCCGATGGTCACGACGCGCTCGCGGCTCGACAGGACGAGCCGGGCAATGGCCACCTTGCCGCTGCGCCGCATGGCCTCGCGCAGCACGACAAAGGTTTCCTCCGCCATGGCGCCATCGGGCGCCAGATAGTAGGGCGCATCCTGATAGAGAACATCGATCTCGTCCTCATCGACAAAGGCTTCGATATTGAGCGTATGGCTGGATTCGATGCGGACGGCCTCGAGGTCGGTGTCCTCGATGATCACATATTGCTTGGGCTCATATTCGTAGCCCTTCACCAGATCGGCGCGCTCGACCAGACCCAGTTCGGGATCGACCGGCTTCATATTGATCCGGTTATGCGTGTCCTTGTGGAGCTGGTTGAAGCTGATGCGCTCCGACGTGCTGGTCGCGGGATACATTTTTACCGCGCATGACACCAGGCTCAGCCGCAGATGTCCCTTCCAACTGGCCCGTGGAGCCATGGTCGCCTCCTACTCAAACACAATCACCAGTAACTATGCCGGGAGGTCTCGCGAAGACTCGTTAATGTCTGCCCACGGGTCGCCGGACATCGTTAATAATCTCGGAAGCGTAGAGTAATTGAGGTCCTGCGCTGAGTCGATAGACTCAAGGTCTCGCCACTCTATTGGGGTCGATGCGGGCAGATGCGTACGCGCCCGCAACGAGTAGGCGGCCACCGCCGTCGCGCTGCGCGCATTGCGAAAATAGTCGATGAAGATGCGGCGCTTGCGGTTTTGGGCGCCCATGACAGTGACGAACGTATCGGGTCCGGTGGCCGCCAGGGCTTCGGCAATGCGGGCGCTGGCCGCATGCGCAGCCTTCCAGTTGAGCTTGCGCGTCGTCGGCACGACAATGTGGACGCCTTTGCCGCCGGAGGTTTTGACAAAGGGCACGAGGCCCATACCCAGCAGTTCATCGCGCAGATGCACGGCGGCATTGACGACATCGCGCCAGGCGACGCCTTCGCCGGGGTCGAGATCGAAGATGATGCGGTCGGGCTTGTCGAGGTGATCCAGATGCGTGCCCCAGCTGTGGAACTCGACCGCACCGAACTGTGCAAGCGCCAGATAGGCCTTGGTGTCGGTGACAGCGATAAAGGTCTTCTTCTCCCCCTCGGAATTGGCGGTCTCGATCTTGGCAATGCTTTCGGGCATGCCGGTAAAGGGGTGGCGCTGAAAGAAGCAGTCAGCCGACTTGCCCGTGGGGCAGCGGAACAGCGACACGGGCCGGCCAAGGAGATGGGGCAGCATGAAATCGCCGACGCTGGCATAGTAGACGGCAATGTCGAGCTTGCTGGGGCCGTTCTTGCCAAAGAGCCGGCGCGTTGGATTGGTGACCCAGATGCTGGCGAGGTCAGCATCGGTCACCAGCCGCTTGCGTTGTCCCTTGGCGCCGCTTGAAAGGCTGGCCTCGCGCAGGCCCCTGAAGACGGCATGGCGCAACATGCCGTCGCTGGTGACAACAGCATATTGGATGCGCGCGGTGATGAGGGGTTTGACCGGGATCACCTCCTTGGGGAAACCCTCCAGCCGGTCGCCACCTTCGAGGGCCCGAAGGCGCTCGAGCAGGCCTGCCATATCCGCGGCATCAAACCCGGTGCCGACCTTGCCGCGATAGATGAGATCGTCTCCCACCCATTCGGCAACGGCGATCGCCCCGATCCCGCCGGCATTGGGCGAGGCGGTGTAGCCGGCGATGACAAAGTGGCCGGTTTTCGGCGCCTTGATCTTGAGCCAGGTGCCGGATCGGCTGCCGCTATAGATACCGTCGGCGCGCTTGGAGACGAGGCCCTCAAGTCCACGGTCGATAGCCTGTTCGAAAAGGGCCCCGCCCTGCCCCTCGACATGATCACTGAACTGAATAGCTGAAGAAGCCCCTTCCAGAAGGGTCTTGAGCAGCGCCTTCCTGTCCCGAAGGGCGACGCCACGCAGATCCCAGCCGTCGAGGTACAAGAGGTCGAAGGCAAAAAACAGCAGGTTGCGCGGCCGGCCTTCCGAAAGCTCCTCCTGCAACCGCCCAAAGCTGCTGACGCCCTGGGCATCGAGCACGACGATCTCGCCATCGATCACCGCCTGACGGCACGGCAGGGTCGCGAACACCTCCGGCAGGTCGCCATAGCGCCGCGTCCAATCAAGGCCGCCGCGGGTGATGAAGCGTGCCGCCTTGTTGTCGAGGCGGGCAAGGGTGCGATAGCCGTCGAACTTGATCTCATGCAGCCAGGTACTGGTCTGCGTGTCCGCTGGCGGCGCGGCAGTCGCGGTCGCAAGCTGAAGCGGTGTCTTGTCGGGCATGGCCGATGCCACCGCACCCCTAAGCTTGTCCGGTTTCAACGTCGCGCGGCGTTTCCGCGGCGGCGGAGCCGGTGGCTCCAGCAATTCCTCAATGCGCCGGCCGGTCTTGACGCTTTCGGGCCGGGCCTGAAGGATGTCGTTCTCAATATCCATGGCCTGGTCGTGTTCCTTGAACAGCAGCCAGTTGACCTTCCCCTTGTCCTCGGGACGGTTCTTGAGTTGGGTCAGCATCCAGCCGCCACTGAGCTTTTCGCCGGCCAGCCGAAATTTGAAGGCGCCCTTGGCAATATCGGCCTCCGGGTCCCCCATGGGCGCCCAGGTGCCCCTGTCCCAGACGATCATCGGCCCGCCGCCATATTCGCCGGCCGGGATGAGGCCCTCAAAATCCAGATAGTCGACCGGATGATCCTCGGTGGCCACCGCAAGCCGCTTATCCGCCGGATTGAGCGAGGGCCCCTTGGGCACAGCCCAGCTCTTGAGCACGCCCCCCAGTTCGAGGCGGAGATCATAGTGATCGGCGGTGGCGTGATGCTTGTGAACAACGAAGCGAAACCCATCCTCGCCATCCATCCCGGACGGTTCGGTCGTGCGCGTAAAATCACGCTTGTCACGATAGGTTTTGAGACGATCCTCAGCCATGTGCCGATGATAGGCGCAAAAAAATGAAGGCGGAACTAGCGGGCGACGACGTCCTGTCGCGGGCGTCGAGTCATAGATCGGACCCTGGCCTGGCCGCCAGCGCGCCAATGCCAGCTAGAAGGCAAATTTCCCGACGAGGTAGCTTGCACCGACCGTCCCGGCGGCGATGACGAGCGTGCGCAACAAAGTCCGGTTGAGGTCCTGCCGTCCGGCACGGGCGGCCAGTATCGATGTCAAAACCAGCGAAACGGCAACCGCTGCAAGCACCAGCCCGGTGTCGACATGGATTGGCACCATAATGGTGACCAAGAGGGGAATGGACGCACCGATCGCGTAGGAAATCGCCGTACCCAGGCTGGCCTGAACAATATCGCGCCGCGAAACAACGCTGATGATGCCATGCTCGCTCTCCAATTGCGCCTTGAGCGGAGAGCGTTTCATCAGCTGCGCAGTAACCTCCCGCGCCAGGTCGGCGGGCAATCCCTTTTGCTTGTAGTAGTCCAGCAGCTCGTCAAATTCGACATCTGGCTGGCGCTTGATCTCCAGCCGCTCTTCTTCGATGAGGCTTAATTGCGCCTCGCGCTCCGATGCCGTTTCCGCCCATTTTGCGCCACCGGCGGTGAACATTCCCGAGACCATCGCGGCCATTCCCGCGAGCGCCAGCGTCGCATCGTCGGCACCGGCACCGGCGAACCCTTCCAAAATGCCGGCAGTGGCTATTATGCCGTCATTGGCCGCCAAGGCCCAGGCGCGGTGCGCGCCGGGGTCGGCGAATAGCAACCGGAGCCTTGCAAGCCAGGCAACCGCAATATGGTTCAAGATTGTCCCCACCTCGCCGAGCCAATGCATGCCCGCCCCAGAATTCCCGGACTGCTGCCATCATCGCAGAGAGCGACCTCTTCGGCCATATCCCGGTATCTTGCTCGGACCACACCCTTCAGCCAGCGCCTGCAGCGCTCGCCATTTGGGGGACACACGGACCTGGCCGCGTATCGCCGGCCCAAACGCTTCGCCCGACGGGAGCACGCTTCAGCTGCAAAGAAAATCTCAGCCCAAGTCGGTGCGTGAGCCCAAAATACCCAGAAATGTCTAGAAAATGGTGGGTGCGACAGGGATTGAACCTGTGACCCCTGCCGTGTGAAGGCAGTGCTCTCCCGCTGAGCTACGCACCCGCTGCCCTTGGCAGGGAAGAAAGAAGAGATGGTGGGCGTAACAAGGATCGAACTTGTGACCCCTACGATGTCAACGTAGTGCTCTCCCGCTGAGCTATACGCCCATCTCTCCGGGCCGGTTCAGCATTCGCCGTTCCGGTGGCGCGGATAAACCATGAAGCGACCAAAGGGTCAAGAGGCTCATTTCCGCGCCTGTGGATTTCTTCGTCACGCATGCCTCGCAAAAGTGGAAACCGGTTTTGCGGCAAAGGCATGCGCAGGCAATCATGCAGCCAGGAGCCGCTCCACTTCCGACACCAGATCCTTGAGGTGGAAGGGTTTGGACAGGACCGAGGCATCCTTGGGCGCGTCGCTGTCGGGGTTGAGCGCCACGGCGGCAAAGCCGGTGATGAACATGACCTTCAAATCCGGATCGAGTTCCGTCGCGCGGCGCGCCAGTTCGATTCCATCCATTTCCGGCATCACGATATCCGAAAGCAGCAGCGAAAACGGCTCCTCGCGTAAGCGCTCATAGGCGGAAAGCCCGTTGTCGAACGACACCACCTCATAGCCCGCATTCTTGAGCGCGCGCGTGAGAAACTGGCGCATGTCGTTATCGTCTTCGGCGAGCAGAATTCGCTTCATCAAAAACCTTCTTTCGGGGCCAGTCCGGCAGTGAGTCGTATTGAGTCGTATTGAGTCGATGTTTAATTCAGATTTGCCGCAACGCAAACGGCCTCGCGCCGCCAGGGCGTCTTTTTGCAATCAACTGGACAAGTTGACCGTGTCGCGCGACACTTGGGTGACAGCAAATCACTCGACCGCGCGCCCAGCGCGGCCCCCGTGGAGGCAGCGTGCGATCCGACTATTGGGATCAACCGGCATTCGAAACCATACGGCCCCGCCGCATGGTCGCACCGCTCGTGTTCAATTCGCCCCATTCCGGCCGGAGCTATCCCGACCGCTTCCTTGCCATGACCCGGCTCGACCATCTGTCGATCCGCCAGTCCGAGGACGCCTTTGTCGATGAACTCTTTGCGCGCGCGCCGCATCTGGGCGCGCCGCTCTTGAGGGCGCATTTCCCGCGCGCCTATCTCGACGTCAATCGCGAACCCTGGGAACTCGATCCCACCATGTTCGTCGACCCCCTGTCCGATCGGTTCAACACCACATCGCCCCGCGTTGCCGCCGGTCTTGGCACGCTCGCCCGCGTCGTCGCCGAAAACAAGCCGATCTACCGCGAAAAGCTCACCTTCGAGGATGCGCGCATGCGCATCGAGGGCATCTACCATCCCTATCACGCCGCCCTCCAAAACCTGCTCACCGAAGCCGCCACCAGTTTTGGCGTTGCCGTGCTCATCGATTGCCACTCCATGCCGCGGCTCGGGCGCCATGGCGAGCGGGCAACCCCCGACATCGTCCTCGGCGACCGCTATGGCACCACTTGCTCGCCGGCCCTGGTCGATCTCGTTGAAACCGGCTTCATCGCCGCCGGGCTGAAAGTGGCGCGCAATCGCCCCTATGCCGGCGGCTTCTGCACCCGCGCCTATGGCCGCCCGCAGCACGGCGTCCATGCCCTGCAGATCGAGGTCAGCCGGCATCTTTATATGAATGAAGCGACGCTCGAAAAGAATGCGGGCTTCGAACCTCTGCGCCAGCTCGTCGATGGCATGATCCACGCCCTGATCGGGCTGGACCTCCTGGCGCTCGCAGCACCCGCCGCCGCGCCCGAACGCGCCGCCGCGGAATAGCGCTTTCGAAAAGGAAATCCCTTCACAAACAAGGGCCGCCCCGAAAGGCGGCCCAGTCAAGGGAGGAACGATGCGCTTCGACCAGACGCAGAGTGGCTATGCCGGTCAAAATGCACATCATGCCCCTCTGGCTTGAACCCATTTTCACTCCCATACAAGGCTCATCGCGTCCTCTGCTGCGGTTCGAAAGCGCTTGTTGCAAAAATGAATCATGACGGTTCGACGAAATTTCGGCCCCGCAACGCGCCCGGTGCCTGCCCTGGAAAGCATAAAGGTCTGACACGGGCCGGCATTTGTCCGCTTGCCCCGCGCCGCGGCGCCTCCTAAACCTCCTCAGCCCGCTGCTGGAGGATTTTTTCATGTCCACGACCATCGACTTTGCCCGTATCGAAGCGACCCTGCTCGCCGCCGCCGATGCCGCAGCGGCCCATACCCTCCCCCTGTTCCGCTCCGGCCTTGCCGTCGACAACAAGCTGACATCAGGCTTTGATCCGGTCACCGAGGCCGACAAGGGGGCCGAAAAGGTCATCCGCGCCATCATCGCCGACGCTTTCCCGGACCACGCCGTGATCGGCGAGGAATGGGGCACAACCGGGGAAAGCCGTTATACCTGGATCATCGATCCGGTGGACGGCACCCGTGCCTTCATTTCCGGCGCCCCGGTCTGGGGTACGCTGATCGGCTTTGCCGTCGATGGCGTTGCCAAGGCCGGCATCATGAGCCAGCCCTTTATCGGCGAGGCCTTTGTCGCCGTGCCCGGCCATTCGCGCTATGAGCGCGGCGGCCTCACCCAGCCCAATCGCGTGAGCGGCCTCACTGACCTCGCACCGGCCCGCGTCTTCACCACCACGCCAAAACTCTTCAACACGCCGGATCTCCTGGCCAAGTGGCACGCCGTCGAAGCATCCACCCGCCTCCAGCGTTTCGGCATGGATTGCTACGGCTACGCCCTGCTCGCGGCCGGCCATGCCGACCTCGTCATCGAGCCCTATCTCAACACCTATGACATCGCCGCCCTCGTGCCGATCATCCGCGAAGCGGGCGGCGCCATTGCCTGCTGGGACGGTTCGGAGCCGACCGGCGGCGGCAATGTCGTCGCGGCGGCGAGCCAGGAACTGCTCGACAAAACGCTCGATCTGATCGCCACCGCCTGAAACGACCCGTAAAGTCTTCAGGGTGCACTAAAATTTAACGCTGGCGCGACATGTTGCGGTACGTACATCCCCTTTTGTCAGCGCCCCATGCACCACAGAGCAGCAGCACGTATGTTTGGCGATTCCTCCGGGAGCGTCGCCATCATTTTCGGGCTGCTCTTGCCCTGCCTTCTGGGCTTTGCCGCGCTCGCCATCGAGGTCGGCTATTGGTACAGCGAGAAAAACAAACTCCAGATCGCTGCCGATACGGCCGCCTATAGCGCGCTGGTTGCCTATGGCATCGATGCGGATCTGGACAAGGCCATTGCCGTAGGCATCGCCCAGGCCAGGGCCTCCGGATTTTCCGGATCAAACGACCAGATCGAAATCCTCATTCCGTCTCAGGACGAAGCGCTCGGGCCGAACTCATCCCGCGCCAACCTGTCTGTAAACACCAAGCTTTTCCTCTCGAGCCTGTTCCTCGATACCGGCACGGTCGATATCGGCGTGAACGCCTTTGCCAGCATGGACGAAGTGCTCGAAGCCTTGCCCTGCATGCTGGCGCTCAAGCCGAACCAGTCGCGCTCCATTGTCCTTGCCGCCAGCGTCCAGGCCAATATGGATTGCGTGGTCGCGACCAATTCGGCGAGCAATGACGCAATCTGGGCGGAAGGCTCGGCCAGCCTCACCGCCACCTGCGCCAGGACGCCAGGCACCATCGGCACCAATGGCGGCGCCTGGGTCAACCTGACCGAGTGCGAGGATGGCCACGACCGCGAGACTTCCACCGACCCCATGGCCTCGACCCCGTTCTGGGGCAGCTCGGCCATTCCCGACACCGGCTTTTTCGTTGACCAGTCGATATCGCAAGGCCGCTATGGCGCAGGCATGCCCGGCGACAATATCCTCAAGCCAGGCAAATACGGCAAGCAGGTGGAAATCGATGGCACGGTCACCCTGCTTCCGGGCATCTACTATTTCACTGCAGGCTTCCGGGCCGCGCCGGGAAGCCGGATCATCGGCGATGGCGTCACCATCTATCTCGACCAGAGCAAGGTGCTCGACATCGCCCAGAACGTCGCCTGGGATCTGAAAGCCCCGACCAGTGGCCCCAGCCAGGGCATGGCCATCATGGGCGACCCATCCAAATCCGGCGGCTCGGTGCGCCTTATCGGCGTCCTCGGCAATGTCGAAGGCGGCATCTACTTTCCCAATCAGACCCTTCTTACCGAAAGCGGCCCGAACCTGGCCTCGGCACGCTGCACCCGGATCGTTGCGAGCACCATCGACATTCGCGGCAGCGGCACCATCAACAATGATTGCTCATCGACAACGAGCGGCAGAGGCGGCGGAACCGGCCGCGTCCGCCTCGCCAAGGGGTCGGCATGATCGTCCGGGCCAGGTCATTCCTGCGCTCTTGCTGGCACGATTGCCGCGCCAATGCGGCCGTCGAATTTGCCCTGCTGGCGCCTTTCCTGCTCCTGCTTATTGCCGGCACCATCGATCTTGGCCTCGGCTTTCAGGCAAAGGTGAAACTGCAATCGGCCCTCAATTCGGGCATGCAGCATGTCATGCAGACCCAGGGCACCGATATCGCCACCTCCCGGCAGGTCATCGCCTATGGCCTCGGGGCCAACAGCGCGGCCGATATCGAGATGGAAACCTTCTGCGGCTGCGCCAGCAAGAAGGCCGGATGCCAGGCCAGTTGCGCTTCCGGGCTTGATCGTTTTGCCAGCGGCAGTGTCTTCCTGCCCTATAGGACCGCCATCTTCGCCCAGGACATGACCATCAGCGCCAATTTCGAGCTCTATCTGGGTGAGGTGGAATGAAGAGACGCCCGGACAAGAGCCTCGCAGACTTCCTGCGGCAAGAGCGTGGCAGCGCGGCCGTCGAGTTTGCCATCGTCATCCCGGTCTTCCTGGTCTGCATCATGGCTCTGTTCCAGGTCGGGTTTGGCGTCTATGCCCATTCGACGATCTCGCGTCTGGCCGAGGACGGCCTGCGTCACCTGCTCTTCCAGCCCGACGACGAAAGCGGCGCACGGGACGCTATTTTCGCGGCCATGAGCCATACGGCGCTCGATCCCGCTCAGCTGACCATTTCCATGCAGAACCAGACCGAGCCCTATGATCACATAGAGCTCCGGCTCGACTATCTTTTCCAGGTGCTCGGCCCCTTCCCGCTGCCCGAAAGGGTGCCCCTTCACGCCGTAGCCATGGTTCCGCTGGCGGGTGATTGACAGCGCATGCCGCTCTAGCGCGTCTGATTGGTGATGAAGGCGTCGAACGCCGCCAGCACTTGACCGCGGATCGGATCGGTCTCGATGAACAGCTCGTGCTTGGCCCCGGCAATGACCACATGCCGCCCATTGCGCAACCTGAGACCCAATTGCTCCAGCGCCGGCGTCGACACGATCGTATCGCGCGCTGCCGCCAGCACCAGCAACGGAATCTGCAGCCGCCCGGCAAAATCCTCGCGATTGGCTTCCACCATCGCCTTCATCGAGGCCGCCAGCCACCGAAAGCTCGGCGAGCCGATATAGAGCCCGTCATCGGCCCTGATGGTTTCCACCATGCGCATATAGCGCAGCATGTCCGAAGTCAGAGGATTGTCGAGAAAACTCGCTTCGCTCGGCCGCCGGTCTCCCTTGCGCTTGAGCGGCACCGCGCCCAGTCCCAGAAAACTCAGCGTTTCGGCAAAGGCGCCAAAGCCGCCAATGCTGTGCTCCATGCCATGCAGGCACACCATGGGCGCCGAGAGAAAGACACGGTCGAACATCATCCGGTCGCGCGTCGTTGCATAGAGCGAAGCAAGCCCCCCCATGGAATGACCCACGAGATAGAAAGGCGGCGGACAATCGGGCAGCAGGATTTCGGCATGAAATGTTCTGAGATCAGTCCAATAGTCGTCGAACCGATCCACATAACCCACGGTGCGATTGCCGATCAGCCGGTCCGAACCGCCCTGCCCGCGCCAGTCAAAGGTCGCGACGGCAAAGCCGCGCGCCTGAAAGTCCGCGATCGTCTCAAAATACTTCTCGATATATTCCGTGCGCCCCTGCACGAGGCACACCGTGCCCCGATGCGGCCCGGCCGATCTGGGCCAGATGGCATAGCGCAGTTTCACCCGGTCAGGCGTCGTCACATAGCCGACCCGCACGCCAGCCGGCACGGGATTGGACGGAACAATGGCAAGCTTCGGGCCAGTGGGATCAACCAATGCGGTCAAGACGCGCCTCCACGATTTTGCCATGAGGATAGCCTCGTGAAGTAAAGAAAGGCCAGCATTCCGGGCTGAGGAATGCTGGCCTTTTTCATGGGCGGGCCCGTGCGGGGGGCGGATGACGGGTCCCGCCTGACAAGGCAGCGGCGGCGGCCTTGTCCTCACGTTATCGGCCATGACGCCTGAACAGGCCCGGACCACACCATTCATATTCGGTTCATTTTGGTCCCGTTGCGGCCACCCCTTGAAGCCGCAAAACCCCACCCTAAATATGATTGGTCCGCCGGAAAGCCGGGGACACCGGCCCTGCCGACAGGACGCTCGCCACATCTGGGAGCACCGCGGGAGGCACCGTAATTTCAATCCACGTTGCTCAACTGGAGAATGTGAAAATGCAGACCATCGACTTTTCCCCCTTCTATCGCTCCACCGTCGGTTTCGACCGCCTGTTCAACCGCCTCGACACCTTGGGCACCCAGGAAACCAAGTCCTACCCGCCCTATAATATCGAGCGCACCGGCGAAGACACCTATCGCATCTCCATCGCCGTGGCCGGCTTCTCCAATGGCGACATCGCCATCGAGACCAAGGAAAACAGCCTCGTCGTGAAGGGCGCCAAGCCCGCCGAGACCGCCGACACCAAGCGCGAATTCCTCCATCGCGGCATTGCCGAGCGCGCCTTCGAGCTGCGCTTCCAGCTTGCCGACTATGTCGAAGTCCAGGGCGCCGCTCTCGAGAATGGCCTCCTCCATCTCGAACTGAAGCGCGAACTGCCCGAAAGCAAGAAACCGCGCACCATCGCGATCAATGGCGGAACCGCCACCATCGAGGACAAGTCGGTCAACTAATCTCGATCCTCCTCCCGGAGACGATGAAGGCGCGGTCCCAATGGGGCCGCGCTTTTTGTTTGCGGCCCCGGTCGCGAGACCGTTCAGACTTCGTTGCCGGCGGGCTCCATCTGTCCTCGTCTGGCACAGGGCGAACCGCCTTTTCCCCAAGAACTCCTATTGCACCCACACACCGAAAATAGGACAATCGCCTACATAGGACCCGAAAGTAGGACTTTCGCACAAAATTCGCGCACACTGCTCACAATTTGAGCATTTCGACGCCAGAAGTCCTACAACTCCTATGCCACAAAACAGGCATTCCTATTTTTTTCGCACCAAGTCCAACCTTACCGCTTGTACCTAGTTTTGAATTATGCAAATGTGGAGCTGTTAGGGCAGTGCTTCTGTCCTATCTGACGCGTCGCCCCGCTCTCCGCGGCAAGCAGCGCACGCTGGTTCGGCTGGACCGCTAGACGATAGCGGAAACGAACAGGCGGAGCTAAGATAGCTCGAATATGAGCGGCCATTTGGATGCAGCGCCGCTCCCCACGCATGGATGCACTTGTTCATCCGAGCCGTACCGAACGTACGACCCGATTGAGAAGTGCGCCCACTGAGGACCAAGACTGCATCCAGCGGGCCGGCACCGGCACCATCAGGATGCACACGACATAGCGAACCAAGCCCGGCAACGGGTACGATCAGACAGCGAGGATTAAGATATGGCCCCCCAGCAGAACGGACAATTTTCTCCGGTTGCAGCGAAAGCCAATACTCGCAAAACCCTGATCCTCGATGGCAAGCGCGTCCATAGCCGCCCGGAAGCCCAGGGTCTTTACGATCCCATGCAGGAACATGACGCCTGCGGCATCGGCATGATCGCCAACATCAAGAACAAGCCCAGCCACGAAGTGGTCGAAAAGGGTCTCGAAATCCTCGAGAACCTCGAGCACCGCGGTGCCGTGGGTGCCGATCCCCTGATGGGCGACGGCGCCGGCATCCTGGTGCAGACCCCGCACGCCTTCTTCCAGAAGGTGCTGCCCTTCGCCCTGCCCGAAAAGCACCACTACGCCGTGGTGATGGTCTTCTACCCCAACATCGTCGCGCTGCGCGATCGTTGCGCCGCTTCCGTCCGCGCCTGCCTCGAAAAGGAGGGCGTCACCCTCCTCGGCGAGCGCGTCGTCCCCACCGACAACAAGAAGCTCTCCACCGGCGTCATTGCCACCCAGCCGATCATCGAGCAGATGGTCATCGCCCGCCCCGAAGGCCTGACCCTCGACGAGTTCGAGCGCAAGCTGCTCATCGTGCGCAAGGTGATCTCCAACACCGTCTATGCCGAGGTTCCCGAGAGCAACGGCGACAACGGCTTCTATGTCGTCTCCATGTCGGCGCGCACGCTCGTCTACAAGGGCATGTTCCTCGCCGACCAGCTCGGCGCCTTCTATCCCGACCTCCACGACGAAGACTTCGAAAGCGCCATCGCCCTCGTGCACCAGCGCTTCTCGACCAACACTTTCCCAAGCTGGAAGCTGGCTCACCCCTACCGCATGACGACGCACAATGGTGAAATCAACACCATCCGCGGCAACGTCAACTGGATGGCAGCCCGCCAGGCTTCCGTGCACTCGAAGTATTTCGGCGACGACATCTCAAAAATCTGGCCGATCTCCTACGAGGGCCAGTCGGATACGGCTTGCTTTGACAACGCGCTCGAATTCCTCGTGCGCGGCGGCTATCCGCTGCCCCACGCAGCCATGATGCTGATCCCGGAAGCCTGGGCCGGCAATCCGCTGATGGATGAAAAGCGCCGCGCCTTCTACCAGTACCATGCTTCCCTCATGGAACCCTGGGATGGCCCCGCCGCCATGTCCCTTTCCGACGGCCGCTATGTCGTCGCGACGCTCGACCGCAACGGCCTCCGTCCGGCGCGCTACCTCGTCACCAAGGAAGGCCACGTGGTCCTCGCCTCGGAATCGGGCGTTCTTACAATTCCCGACGAGGACATCGTCGAGCGCTGGCGCCTGCAGCCGGGCCGCATGCTGCTCATCGATCTTGAGCAGGGCCGCATCATCTCCGATGAAGAGATCAAGGCGACCCTCGCGACCGCCAATCCCTATGCCGATTGGCTCGCCCGCACCCAGATCGTCTTGGAAGACCTGCCCGCCGTTGCCCCCAAGGCGCCGGAACCGACCGAGGCCCTCCTCGATCGTATGCAGGCCTTTGGCTATACCCAGGAAGACATCAAGCTCCTGATGGCGCCCATGGCCACCACCGGCCAGGAAGCCGTCGGCTCGATGGGCACGGACACGCCGATCTCGGCGCTCTCCAACAAGTCCAAGCTCCTCTATACCTATTTCAAGCAGAACTTCGCGCAGGTCACGAACCCGCCCATCGATCCGATCCGCGAGGAATCGGTGATGAGCCTCGTCTCCTTCATCGGTCCGCGTCCCAACCTCTTCGATCTCGAAGGTCTGTCCACGGTCAAGCGCCTCGAAGTGCGCCAGCCGATCCTGACCAACGAGGATCTCGAAAAGATCCGCGGCATCGGCGAGATCGAGACCAACCAGTTCAAGACCAAGACGCTCGACATCACCTACCCCGCCGCAAACGGCGCGGCAGGCATGGAAGCGGCCATTGACGCCCTTTGCCAGGCAGCGGAAGCCGCCGTGCGCGGCGAATACAACATCATCATCCTCTCCGATCGCCTGATCGCAGCGGATCGTCTTGATATCCCGACGCTGCTGGCGCTCGCCGCCGTGCACCACCACCTCATCCGCAAGGGGCTGCGCACCTCGACGGGTCTTGTGGTCGAAACCGGCGAAGCCCGCGAAATCCACCACTTCGCCATGCTGGCCGGCTACGGCGCCGAAGCCATCAACCCCTACCTCGCCTTCGAAGCGCTGCAGGCCCTCCACGCCGAAGGCAACTATCCCGAAGAAGTCTCGGCCGACGAAGTCGTCTACCGCTACATTAAGTCGGTCGGTAAGGGCCTCCTCAAGGTCATGTCCAAGATGGGCATTTCGACCTACCAGTCCTATTGCGGCGCCCAGATTTTCGACGCGGTCGGCCTAAACTCCGAATTTGTGAAGAAGTACTTCTTCGGCACCGCGACCTCGATCGAAGGCGTTGGCCTCGGCGAAGTCGCCGAGGAAACCGTACGCCGTCACGCCGAGGCTTTTGGTGACGATGCCGTCCTCAAGAAGTCGCTCGATGTCGGTGGCGAATATGCCTATCGCATCCGCGGCGAAAAGCATGCCTGGAGCCCGGATGTCGTCGCCGACCTCCAGCACGCCGTTCGCACTTTTGAAGAAAGCCCCGAAACCGCGCAGGACCGCTACAACAGCTTTGCCGAGCGCGTGAACTCGGGCGAAAACGGCTATCTCGCCATTCGCCACCTCTTCGACATCAAGCCGCTGGGCCCTGAAGTCCCGCTCGAAGAAGTCGAAAGCGCCGCCACAATCGTCAAGCGCTTCGTCACCGGCGCCATGTCCTTCGGCTCGATCAGCCGCGAGGCCCATACGACCCTGGCCATCGCCATGAACCGGATCGGCGGCAAGTCGAACACCGGCGAAGGCGGCGAAGAGCCCGATCGCTACAAGCCCCTGGCCGACGGTTCGCAGAACCCTCTGCGCTCCGCCATCAAGCAGGTTGCATCAGGCCGTTTCGGCGTCACGACCGAATATCTCGTCAATTCCGACCAGATCCAGATCAAGGTCGCCCAGGGTGCCAAGCCCGGCGAAGGCGGTCAGCTGCCCGGCCACAAGGTCGACTGGGTCGTCGCCAAGACGCGCCACTCGACCCCCGGCGTGGGCCTCATCTCCCCGCCGCCGCACCACGACATCTATTCGATCGAAGATCTCGCCCAGCTCATTTACGATCTCAAGAACGTCAATGAAGCTGCCGACATCTCCGTAAAACTAGTCTCGGAAATGGGCGTCGGCACGGTTGCGGCCGGCGTTGCCAAGGCACGCGCCGACCACATCACCATCTCCGGCTACGATGGCGGCACGGGCGCTTCGCCCCTGACCTCGCTCAAGCATGCCGGCGGCCCCTGGGAAATCGGCCTTGCCGAAACCCATCAAACCTTGGTCCTCAACCGCCTGCGCAGCCGTGTAAAGCTGCAGGTCGATGGCGGTCTCAAGACCGGTCGTGACGTTCTCATCGGAGCCCTGCTCGGCGCCGACGAATTCGGCTTCTCGACCGCGCCGCTGATCGCGGCCGGCTGCATCATGATGCGCAAGTGCCACCTCAACACCTGCCCGGTTGGCGTCGCCACCCAGGACCCGGTGCTGCGCAAGCGCTTCAAGGGCACGCCCGAACACGTCATCAACTACTTCTTCTTCATCGCCGAGGAACTGCGTGGCTTGATGGCATCCATGGGTGCCCGCACGCTCAACGAACTGGTCGGCCGTTCCGACCTCCTCGATCAGCGCCGCGCCGAAGGCCAGTGGAAGAGCGAAGGCATTGATCTGAGCAAGGTCTTCTACAAGCCCGAGCCGATTGGGGGCGATACGCTCTATCACTCGGAACTGCAGAACCATCACCTCGAAGCCGTGCTCGACCGCAAGCTGGTGGAACTCGCCAAGCCCGCTCTCGAAGAGGGCAAGCCAGTGCAGATCGAATTGCCGATCCGCAGCCGCGACCGCTCGGCCGGTGCCATGCTCTCTGGCGCCCTCGCCAAGAAGTATGGCCATGAAGGCCTGCCCGAAGACACCGTCTCGATCACCCTCCGTGGTACGGCAGGCCAGGCTTTTGGCGCTTTCCTCGCCAAGGGCATTTCCATAGACATGATCGGCGACGCCAATGACTATGTCGGCAAGGGGCTCTCGGGTGGCCGCATCGTCGTGCGTCCGTCCGACAAGGTGTCCTTCGATCCGACCAAGTCGATCATCGTCGGCAATACCGTTCTCTACGGCGCCATCAAGGGCGAGGCCTATTTCCGCGGCATCGCCGGCGAACGCTTCGCCGTGCGTAACTCGGGTGCCATCGCCGTTGTCGAAGGCACGGGTGACCACGGCTGCGAATACATGACTGGCGGCCTCGTCGTCGTCATCGGCCAGACCGGTCGCAACTTCGCAGCCGGCATGTCAGGTGGCGTGGCCTATGTCCTCGACGAGGACGAGACCTTCCGGTCGCGCTGCAACCTCGCCATGGTCGATCTCGAACCGGTGCAGGAAGAAGAAGAACTGATGCAAAAGCTCCACCACCATGGTGGAGACCTGGAATGGCATGGCCGTGTCGACATCTCTGGTGACATGACCAAGCACGACGACGAGCGCCTGCATCAGCTGATTTCGAACCACCTGCACTATACCGGTTCGACCAAGGCCAAGCAGATCCTCGACAACTGGGTCGAGATGCGCCCGAAATTCGTAAAAGTCATGCCGGTTGAATATCGCCGCGCCATCCTGGAGATGGAACGCAAGCGCTCGTCTGGCGCACACGTGGCTGCTGAGTAAGGAGAGAGCAAATGGGTAAGGTAACAGGCTTTCTCGAGATCGAACGCGAAGAACCGCGCTACGAACCGGCTTCCGACCGCATCCGTCACTTCGGTGAATTCACCATTCCGATGACGGAAGGCCGGATCGTCGACCAGGCGGCGCGCTGCATGGATTGCGGCATTCCGTTCTGCCATGGCGATACCGGCTGCCCGGTCCACAACCAGATCCCGGACTGGAACGACCTCGTCTACAACAACGATTGGGAAGAGGCGGCGCGCAACCTCCACTCGACCAACAATTTCCCTGAGTTCACCGGCCGCATCTGCCCCGCCCCCTGCGAGGAAGCTTGCACGCTGAACCTGGAAGACGTCCCGGTCGCCATCAAGACGGTCGAACAGGCCATCGCCGACAAGGCGATCCGTTCCGGCTGGATCAAGCCACAGCTGCCTGCGATCAAGACCGGCAAGAAGGTCGCCGTCGTGGGCTCCGGCCCGGCCGGCATGGCCGCGGCCCAGCAGCTGGCCCGCGCCGGTCATGAGGTTCACCTCTTCGAGCGTGAACCCAAGGCAGGCGGCCTCCTCCGCTATGGCATTCCCGACTTCAAGATGGAAAAGGAACACATCGACTTCCGCACCACACAGATGGAAGCCGAAGGTGTCACCTTCCACTATGGCGCCAATATCGGCGTCAACGTGCCGCTCTCCGATCTCCAGCGCGATCATGATGCCGTGCTGCTCTGCGGCGGCTCCGAACGTCCGCGTGAAGTCGACGTCGAAGGCCAGCAGTTCAACGGCGTTCACTACGCCATGCCCTTCCTCGTGCAGCAGAACCGTCGCGTCGGCTACGAAGACGTTTCCCACGAAGTCCAGCTCACCGCCGCCGGCAAGCATGTCGTCGTCGTTGGTGGTGGCGATACGGCCTCCGACTGCGTCGGCACCTCGTTCCGTCAGGGCGCCATCGCCGTGACCCAGCTCGACGTCCGCCCGATGCCGCCGGAACTGGAAAACAAGCTGACCAACTGGCCCAACTGGGCGGTCAAGATGCGCACCTCGTCCTCCCAGGCCGAAGGCGCCATCCGCGAGTTCTCCGCCGGCACCATGAAGATCATCGGCAATGCCGCCGGCGACGTCATCGGCGTCGAATGCGCCCGCGTCGATCGCAAGCGCCAGCCGATCCCCGGTTCGGAATTCATCATCAAGGCCGACCTCGTGCTCCTCGCCATCGGCTTTGCCGGCCCGGTGCACGACGGCATGCTGGCCGAACTCGGCGCCGACTACGACAAGCGCGGCAACCTCTTTGCCGACACCATGACTTACCGCACGACCAAGCCCAAGGTTTACGCCGCCGGCGACATGCGTCGTGGTCAGTCCCTGGTCGTCTGGGCCATCCGCGAAGGTCGCCAGGCCGCCCGCTCGATCGATTTCGATCTGATGGGCAAGACGGATCTGCCGAGGTAGTCACACCCACCATAGCGCGTCACCCTCGGGCTCGACCCGAGGGCTCTGCAATGAAAAACCCGGCGCCCTCGGATCACCTCCGGGGGCGTCCCCGTTCTGTGACCTATTCCGCCAGCCGCTACCCTCGATGCCAACAGTCTGCTAACAGTCTCGCGCTCGCGCTACTCGGACTCGCCATGACCCAAAAGCCCTACATCGTCGACGAACTGATCTCCGCCAAGGCCATCGCCGCCCGCGTCGAAGCCCTCGCAAAAGAGATCTCAACCCACTTCGCCGACACCGATAAACTCGTCGTCGTCGGGCTCCTGCGCGGCTCCTTCATCTTCATCGCCGACCTCGTCCGCGAACTCGACCTGCCCGTCGAAGTCGATTTCCTCGAAGCCTCTTCCTATGGAAATTCCATGGAATCGAGCCGGGAAGTGCGCATCCTCAAGGACTTGCGCGGCGAGATCGCCGGCCGCGATGTCCTTGTTGTAGAAGACATTATCGACACCGGACACACCCTCAAGCACGTCCTCGAAATCCTCGAAACCCGCCATCCCCGCCGCATGGAAGTCTGCGCCCTGCTCAGTAAACCGAGCCGCCGCGAGACCGACATCGAGGCCAAATGGCTGGGCTTTGAAATCCCCGACCGCTTCGTCGTCGGCTACGGCATCGACTACGCCCAGCGCAACCGCAACCTCCCCCATATCGGCGCCGTCCACTTCACCGAAGAAAATTCCTGAAGCCGCGGGACTAAATCTCTCCCCCCGGTGTTTGTCTCTATGCAGGCGCATCAAGCGCCTGCTGCGAGGAGACCAAACATGATGCTTCGTTCGCTTCTAGTCGGCGCAACCGCGCTGGCACTCATCGTCGCGCCGGCCTTTGCGGTCGACTATCTCGGCGGCGCCGTCAAATCCACTGACATCGGCGGCAAGATGGTGCTGACCGATGCCAATGGCATGACGCTCTACATCTTCGACAAGGACACGGCCGGCGTCACCAATTGTTACGACGACTGCGCCGTAAAGTGGCCGCCGCTCTTTGCCGATGCTGCGGCAACACCCGAGGGAGACTTTACCCTAGTCGAGCGCACCGACGGCACCAAAATGTGGGCCTATAAATCCATGCCGCTTTACTACTGGTACGAGGACAAGGCCCCCGGCGACATCTCGGGTGACGGCGTCGGCGACGTCTGGCATCTTGCCATCGAATAGAACCGAGGCCTGATTGATCGATATCCTGCACGAGATCGAGGCCGCGGTGCCGGCACTCAGGCGTTATGCGCGCGCGCTGACGCGTGACCTCGATCGTGCAGATGACCTCGTTCAGGACTGTCTCGAACGCGCCATCGCCAGACGCAGCCTTTTCCGGCCCAAGGGCCCCGTTCGCGCCTGGCTTTTCACCATTCTCGTCAACCTGCACCGCAACAACCTGCGCGGTGCGCGGCGGCGAGGCGATGTGGTAGATATCGAATCCATTCCCGAGCCATCCGTGCCGCCGCCGCAGCCCGGCCATCTGGCGCTGGCCGAACTTGACCGCGCCATTGGCACCCTGCCGCTCGAACAGAAGGAGGCCCTGCTGCTGGTAACTCTCGAAGGTCTTCCCTATGCCGAGGCAGCAACCATCCTCGACATTCCGCTCGGCACGCTGATGAGCCGGCTGGGCCGCGCCCGCGCTGCGCTCAGGACGCTCACCGGCATTCCCTCCGAACCGCATTTGAGAACCGTCAAATGAGCGATGTGACCCGCGACCAGCTGATGGCCCATGCCGATGGCTCCCTCTCTGCAGAAGAGAGCGCGGCAATGGATGCCTGGCTCGCCGAGCGCCCGGAGGCTGCCGCCGAGGTCGCCCGCATGCAGCGCCAGACGGACGCCATTCGCACCCTCTATGCGCCCGTTGCAGCCGAGCCGATACCGCCGCGCCTGTCGGTCGAGCGGTTGCGCCAGTCCGGCGAAAAGCGCCGCGGCCGCCTGTGGATCAAGGCTGCTGCCGCCGTCTTCCTGATCGGTCTTGGCCTTGGCGCGGGCTGGCTGCTGCGCGGCCAGATGCAGACGTCAGGCATTGCCGATCGCCTCATCGCCGACGCCGTCAGCGCCCACACCGTCTATGTGCTGGAAAACCGCCACGCCGTGGAAGTGAATGGCGCCGATAGCGAGCACCTGTCCTCCTGGCTCTCCAACCGGCTACAGACAACACTCGCCATGCCCGACCTCAGCGCCTCGGGCCTCAACTTCCTCGGGGGGCGCCTGCTGCCCGCCCCCAATGTGCCCGGCGGACGCGCCGCCCAGCTCATGTATGAGGACGCGGCCGGCGCCCGTTTGACGCTTTACGTGACGCCCTCGCCCGGCCCCGATACGCCAAGCTACGAACTGGCCAATCTCGGCCTCGATACGGCGCTCTTCTGGGCCGATGCCGCAATCAGCTGCACCATCACCGCCCCCTATCCGGCCGAAAAGCTGCAATCCATTGCCCGCACGGTCTTTTCGCAGCTCAATCCGACCTTGACGGACTACCGCACCTGAAAAGCAAAAGGCCGGGTCACCCCGGCCTTTTCGTTTCCTATGCCGCCTTGGCAGCAGCCTTGCGCAGGCGTCGCCGCTCTTCGCGGCGTTCCATTTCCACCTTGGGATCGGGCACCGGCACCGAAGCGATCAGGCGCTTGGTATAATCGTGGTGCGGGTCCATGGTCACCTGCTCGGCCTCGCCGATCTCAACGACTTCGCCGAAATAGAGCACCATGATGCGCTGGGCGATGTGCCGGACGACGGCGATGTCGTGCGAGATGAACAGCAGCGAAATGCCCAGTTCCTTCTGCAGGTCCATCAGCAGGTTGACCACCTGCGCGCGGATCGACACGTCGAGCGCCGACACGGCCTCGTCGCAGATGATCAGCTTGGGATTGGTGATCAACGCCCGCGCAATGCCGATACGCTGGCACTGCCCGCCCGAAAATTCGTGCGGATACTTGTTGATCATGGTGGGCAGGAGGCCAACCTTCTGCATCATCTCGGCGACCCGAACCGCCCGCTCGGCCTTGCCGATATTGGGCATATGGATCTTGAGCGGCTCGGCAATGATGTCGCCGGCCGTCATGCGCGGATTGAGCGAAGCCAGCGGATCCTGAAAGATCATCTGGATATCCTTGCGCAGGTCCAGAAGCTCGTTCGAGTTCATCTTCTGGATATCGCGCCCGAGCCACACAGCTTCGCCCGCGGTCGCCGGAAGCAGCCGGATAATCGCACGCGACAGCGTGGACTTGCCACAACCGCTCTCGCCCACAATGCCCAGCGTCTCGCCCTGGTAGAGGTCGAAGGACACGCCCTTGACTGCACGCAGGATCTTCTTGCCGCCAAAAAGACCATTCGAGCCGAGGGTGAATTCCACGGCCAGGTCACGGACTTTGAGAATGGGTTCTCTTGTCTCGATCATGCTTCACCCTTTGCGGCCATGAATTCGTAGGAAACGGTCGAGAGGCGGTCCACCTTCTTGTCGAGGCGCGGCACCGCCGCGAGCAACCCTTGCGTATAGGGATGTTCGGGCTTGTCGAAGATGTCGGCGGTCTTGCGATATTCCATCACGCGTCCGTCGAACATCACGAGCGTGTCTTCGCAGGTGCCCGCCACAATCCCGAGATCGTGGGTGATGAGGATGATCGCGGTGTTGAAATCTTCCTGCAGGTCGACGAGCAGATCGATGATCTCAGCCTGAACGGTCACGTCGAGTGCCGTCGTCGGTTCGTCGGCTATAAGAAGTTCGGGGCTGCAGAGCAGCGCCATGGCGATCATCACGCGCTGGCGCATACCGCCCGAAAACTCGTGCGGATACATGTGCACGCGGTTTTTCGCATCGGGAATGCGCACCGCGTCGAGCATGCGGATGCTCTCCGCCAGGGCGGCGCTGTTGCTCATGCCACGGTGCAGTTCCAGCACTTCCGTCATCTGGCGCGAAATGCGCAGATACGGATTGAGCGAGGTCATCGGGTCCTGGAAAATGATCCCGATGCGCTCGGCGCGATAGGACCTCAACTCCCTGGTCGGAAGGTTGAGGATTTCCTTGCCGTCGAACATGACCGAGCCCGAGGCCCGGCCATTCTTGGGCAAGAGCCCCATCAGCGCGAAAGCACCCTGGGTCTTGCCCGAGCCGCTTTCGCCCACGATGGCGAGCGTCTTGCCCTTTTCGAGCGTGTAGCTGAGATCCTTCACGGCATGGACGGGGCCGTCATGCGTGAGGAAGTCGATCTTGAGATTTTTGACTTCTAGCAGTGCCATGTCTGTGCCTCCTTACCGGTCTTTCGGGTCAAGCGCGTCGCGCAGACCGTCGCCGATATAGGTGAGGCAGAGCAGCAGCGTGACGAGCACGGCTGCCGGTCCCAACAGCATCCAGGGCAGCACTTCCGCCACCGGCGCACCGGCGGAGATCAGCGTACCCAGGGACGTCTGCGGTTCCTGCACACCAAGACCGAGATAGGAAAGGAAGCTTTCCGCGATGATGATCTCGGGGATTGTCAAAGTGGCATAGATCACGACGGGCCCTGAGAGATTGGGCACGATGTGGCGCATAATGATGGCAAAGGGCTTTGCACCGCTGGCCCGCGCCGCTTCGATGAATTCCTTCTCCTTGATGGAGAGGGTCTGCCCACGCACGATACGCGCCATGGTCAGCCATTCGATGGCGCCGATACCGACGAAGAGCAGCACCGGATTGCGCCCGAACATCACCACGAGAATGATGACGAAGAGGATGTAGGGCAGAGCATACATCACGTCGACGAAGCGCATCATTAGCGAGTCGACACGACCGCCAAAATAGCCCGATACGGCGCCATAGACGACGCCAATGGTGACCGAAACCACGGTGGCCACCGCCGCCACGATCAGGCTCATCTGCGTGCCCTGCAGGACGCGGGCAAGCATGTCGCGACCGTTCTGGTCAGTGCCAAGGTAGTGGCCCTTGTCGAAATCAGGCGGCTTGCGGATGGAGGTCCAGTCGACTTCCGAATAGCCCCACGGCACGAAATAGGGGCCGATGAAAGCAACGAGGATGATCAGGACGACAATCCCGATCGAAACGACCGCGGCCTTGTTCTTGGAGAGGCGTCTCAAGGCGTCCTGGGTCAGCGAACGGCCCTTGGGCGCGTCGAGAACGGCCAGCTTGTTGGCGTAGTCCGTCAGGACCTGGTCTTTACCGGTAAGGCCGGGCATCAGCGATACCTCACCTTGGGATCGAGCCAGGCATAGACGAGGTCGACGAGGAGATTGAGGGCGAGAATGATAAACATGTAGAGGATCGTCGTGCCGAGCACGATGCCATAGTCGCGGTTGAGCGCGGCGGTCACGAAGTACTTGCCGATACCGGGAAGGCCAAAGATCTGCTCAACGGCCAGCGAGCCGGTGAGGAGATAGGAAAGGCCTGGTCCGAGATAGGAAACAACGGGCAGGAGCGCGGGCTTGATAGCGTGACGCGCCAGAACCAGCCGTTCGCCAAGCCCCTTGGCGCGCGCGGTGCGCACATAGTTGGACCCCAGGACTTCGATCATCGAGCCGCGCATGAGCCGGCTGATACGCGCCGCATGCGGCCAGGCGAGCACTGTCACCGGCAGGATCAGATGGGCAATCGACCCGGAAACCCAGCCACCCGCCGGCAGCCAGCGCAGATGCACGGCAAAGCCGAGCTGCAGCAGGGCGGCATTGAGGAAGTTGGGAATGACCACGCCGATCATCACGATCAGCACCAGCACGTAATCGGGCCACTTGTTCTGGTTCACCGCTGCAATGATGCCGGCGACGATACCGATGGCCGTGGCAATCACGAAGGCATAGAGCGCCAGGGTCAGCGTGAAGGGGAAGCCGATGCGGATCAGGTCCGCCACGCGGAAACCGTCGATCACCATCGAGGGACCCAGATCCCCCTGCAGCAGCCGCCCCACATAGATGAAGTACTGCATGATCAGTGGCTGATCGAGATTGTAATGGGCGCGCAGGTTGGCCAGCACGGTCGGCGGCAGGGCGCGTTCGCCATCGAAGGGGCCACCGGGCGCCAGGCGAAGAATGAAGAAACAGACTGTAACGGCGATCAGTGCAATCGGAATAGCCGAAAGCACGCGCCGGAAGGCATAGGCCAACATGTGTTAGGACTCCTAGGCCGAAGCGCCGGAAACGGAAAGGCCGGAGGGCGCTATACGGCAAAAGAACCGTGGGGGCTCAGGGCCCCCACGATCTCATTCTATCCGCTTATTCCGACTTCGAGAGCCAGCGGGTACGGAAGATGTTCTTGGCGTTCTCTTCGAAGCCCGAGATCTTCGGCGACACGACGTCCTTGGACACGTACCAGTAGATCGGGATCGCAGCGAATTCGTCCATGGCGATCTTTTCGGCCTGGGCGAGGAGTTCGCCGCGGGCAGCCAGATCGAGTTCGGTCGAAGCCTGGGTCATCAGGCCATCGAACTCTTCGTTCGAATAACGGCCGTAGTTGTTGCCCCAGTTCATCGTACCGGCCTGGTCAACGCCGGTCTTCAGCAGGTCGAGCGTGTTGGACGGATCCGAGTAGTCGAGCAGCCAGCCGGCACGGCCGACCTGGAAGTCACCGGCGCGCAGTGCGTCATAGTGCACGGCGGTTTCGGCGTTGAACAGCTCAACCTTCACACCAAGCGGTTCCCACATGGCGGCAATCGCCACGGCGATACGCTGGTGGTTGTCGTTGGTGTTGTAGCGCAGCTGCAGGGTCAGTGGCTTGTCCGGGCCATAACCGGCTTCGGTCATGAGTTCCTTGGCATGGGCAACACGGTCTTCATAGGGAACGGAAGCCCATTCCGGCGCATAGGCGCTGTCGACATAGTTGTTGGTACCGGGCGGGACCCAGCCATAGGCCGGCAGTTCGCCGGTGCCGAGGATATCGGGCCCGATGACTTCACGCACGATGGTGGTCGAGAGCGCTTCGCGGATACGAATATCGGCGAGCGGCTGACCTTCTTCCTGGTTCATCACGTAGTAGTAGACGCCGAGGAACGGCACCACGTGAGCTTCGCCCGGCAGGTTGTCCTGCAGCCACTGATACTGGTCAGCGGGGAAGTCGGTCAGGATGTCGAATTCACCCGCGCGGTAGCGGTTGAGCGCTGCGGCCTGGTCTTCGAGCACGTGGTAGAAGACTTCGTCGATCTTGACGTTGGCGGCATCGTAATAGTCAGCGTTCTTTTCCGAACGGACATAGGAGCCCGGCAGCCATTCCTTGATCAGGTACGGGCCGTTGCCGACGATGTTTTCCACCTTGGTCCACTCGTCGCCGAGCTTTTCAACCAGATGCTTCGGAACCGGATAAGCGGTGTAGTGGGTCAGCGCGTCGAGGAAGAACGGGGTCGGCGCTTCGAGGGTGATTTCGAGCGTCGTGTCGTCGATGGCCTTGACGCCGAGTTCGTTGAGATCGGTGATCTCGCCGGCATTGATGGCGGCCGAGTTCTTGATCGGGAACTGCAGGTAAGCGTAGTCGGCAGCAGTCTTGGGATCAAACAGGCGCTGGAAGGCGAAGACGAAGTCGCCGGCGGTCACCGGAGTGCCATCGGACCACTGAATGCCATCACGCAGCTTGAAGGTGTAGACCGTACCGTCTTCCGAAATTTCCCAGCTTTCGGCCTGGCCCGGAATGGCTTCAGCCTTGGCGTTCTCCGTAAGAAGACCCTCGATATAGTCGCCGATAACGCGGTTTTCCCAGTCGCCGGAGGCCTTGTGCGGATCCAGCGTACCCGGATCGCCACCATTGTGGAGCTGCAGCGTCACGGCGGAAGCCGCCGTCGACATCATCAGCGCCATGGCGCCGGCAGTCGCAATCGCCTTAAAGGCTGTGGTGAACTTCATTCTCGTCCCATCTCCTTGTGGAATTCTTGAGCTTGTTGACCCGCATGTTTGCCCATGCGGCCCCACCCCTTACGCAAAGGGTTTGTCCCTTCGGTCAAGATTGCTGGACGGTATCTTGCAAAAGCGTCCACTGACAAGCAAAACATTGACCTAAGCGTAAACGTGCGACCTTTTGTTAACATCTCGGAAGGGATGGCAAGGCTTTCCACTTCACATTTGTTTGGCAGCAGCACTTTCCCCAAACCAGCCGCCAAACGAAAAAGCACCGCTGCGTGGGACGCAGCGATGCCTGTGAATTGTTCGTGGGGCGAATTGGCGCAGGCCGTCAGCCCATAAGGCCGGCTTGCTGGACGAAATAAATAACCAGCGCCAGACCCAGCAACACCGCAAAGGGCAGCCAGTTCGGCATCGGCCCTCTTGGCGGCTTGGGCTGTGGCGGTTCGGGCTTTTTCGGGGGGACCCGGAATTTTACGACATTGTCACTCATGCCGCACTTTCTACCAGCGCCGCGACGCCCATGCCACCCGCCGTGCACACCGAAATCAGCGCTCTTTTGTTTGCCTGTTCGGACAGCAGTTTTGCGGTCACGCCCAGGATGCGCGCGCCGGTCGCAGCGAAGGGGTGTCCATAGGCAAGGCTCGAGCCCTTCACATTGATCTTGGCGGGATCGATCTCGCCCAAGACGGCATCGCGCCCCAAGACGTCCTTGCAGTAGGTCGGATCCTTCCACGCCTTCAGCGTGCACAACACCTGCGCCGCAAAAGCCTCGTGCAGCTCAAAGTAGTCGATATCGGCAAAGCCGAGCCCGGCGCGCTGAAGCATTTCCGACACTGCAATAGTCGGCGCCATGAGCAGACCTTCGCCATGCGCAAAATCATTGCCCGCGACACGCCCCACCGTCAGATAGGCGAGGATCGGCAACCCGCGCGCCTTGGCCCATTCTTCGCTCGCCAGCAGCACACTCGAAGCGCCATCGGTCAGCGGCGTCGAATTGCCTGCCGTCAGCGTGCCATGGCCCGAAGACTTGTCGAAAGCGGGCTTGAGCGTCGACATCTTGTCGAGATTGCTGTCGGCACGAACATTGTTGTCCCGAACCAGCCCCGCGCACTGGACGAGCAGGTCATCATGGAAACCCTCGTCATAGGCTTTTGCCGCATTCTGATGGCTCGCCACCGCCAGCTCGTCCTGCGCCCGGCGCGAAATGCCCCATTCGCGGGCCATCAATTCGCAATGCTGGCCCATGGACATGCCAGTGCGCGGCTCATTGACCGAGGGAGCGACCGGCGTCAGCTCACCAAAGGAAAAGCCCTTGGTGAAAGCCTTGATCTTTTGACCTGTCGTCTTGGCCGCATTGGCGTTGAGCAAACGGTGTTGGAATTTCGGGCCAAAGACGATGGGACTATCCGAAACCGTATCGGACCCCGCGGCAATGCCGCTATCGATCTGCCCCGAAGCAATCTTGCCGGCCAGCACCAAGGCCGCCTGCAGGCTCGTGCCGCACGCAATCTGCAGCGTCGTCCCCGGCGTGCGCGGCGAGAAACCGGCATCGAGCAGGGCTTCGCGGGCAATGTTGAAATCACGCGAATGGTTGATCACCGCCCCGGCAATCACCTCATCCACTTTTTCTCCCTTGAGCCCATACTTGTCGGCAAGACCGCCAAGGGTCGTCGCCAGCATGGAGAGATTGGTTTCATCCGCATAGGCAGTGCCACCGCGGGCAAAGGGAATGCGAGCCGAGCCGACAATGGCAACGCGCTTGAGTTCAGTCATTCTTTTGCTCCCCCTTAGGCCCGACCATCTGCACGGGCGCGCATCGGCCCGCCGAGGAATGGCGCAAAGCCCGTGCCCATGATGACGCCGATATCGGCAAGATCGGCATTGGCGACGACGCCCTCGCCCACGACGATCTCCGTCGTATCGACCAGCGGCTTTACCAGCTCACGCCCGAGCGCCACGAGATCGGCATGGGGCGGCGTCGAGCCCTTCACGGCCTTGCCATTCTCCCACTTGTAAAAGCCTTCATTGGTCTTGCGGCCCAATTTGCCCTCGGCAATCAACCGCGCAAACTTGCTGTCCGACGGCACGGCATGACCCAATTCGGTCGCCACCGACTTGCCAACATCGAGCCCCACCGTATCCATCAGTTCGATCGGCCCCATGGGCATCCCAAAGGCCACTGCCGCCGCATCAAGCAATTCCTTGCTCTCGCCGCGCTCGACCCGCTCCACAGCGCCCAGCATATAGGGCATGAGCACGCGATTGACCAAAAAGCCCGGCGCCGATTTCACCACCACCGGCGACTTGCCAATGGCCAGCGCAAAACTCGCGCCCTTGCCGATGGCTTCATCCGAATTGAACTTCGACTTGATCACCTCAACCAGCGGCAACTGCGCCACCGGGTTGAAGAAGTGCAGGCCAATCAACCGCCCCGGCTCCTTCAGTGCCTCGGCAATGCGTTCCAGCTCGATGGAAGACGTATTGGTCGCAAGGATCGCGCCCGGCTTGAGCTTGCCCTCCACGCCGGAGAAAATCGACTGCTTCACTTCGAGCTTTTCGACCACTGCCTCGATAATCACATCGGCCCGCGGCACACCATTGCCCTGCGGGTCCGGCGTCAGCCGCAGCATGGCGGCATCGACTTCGTGCTTCTTCTTGTAGCGCTTCTGGAACAGCTTTTTGGCCCGATCGAGCGCCGGCTGAATGCGCGCCATATCGAGGTCCTGCAGCGTGACACTCATGCCACGATAGGCACACCAAGCCGCAATATCGCCGCCCATGACACCCGCGCCGATGACATGCACCCGCGAGAACTTTGCGCCCTTCAAACCCTGCTTCTTCAGCCCCTCGGACATGAAGAACACACGCCGCAGATTGGTGGCCGTCGGCGAGCCCATCAGCGGCACGAAGGCATCGACCTCCCCGCGCACCATGGCCTGCCAGTCATTGCCGTGCTGCTCGAACAGCTCGATCAGCGCATAGGGTGCGGGATAATTGACGCGATTGGCCTTCTTGCCGACCTCTTCGCGCATCTTGTTGGCGACATAGTCACGCAACAGCGGCCCAGCCATGGCGCGCTTGCCAAAACCCGCCGGCTTTGACTTGCGGTTTTGCAGCACCGCCTTGCGCCCTTCCCAGCGCAGCATGTCGCGATGCCTTACGAGCTTGTCGACGAGATTGAGCCCCCGCGCTGCTCCAGCCTTCAGCATCTTGCCGGTGAGCATGATCTGCATCGCATCGACCGGACCCGCCTGACGGATCGAACGCCCCGTGCCGCCAAAGCCCGGGAAAATCCCGAGATTGACCTCTGGAAATCCGATGCGGGTTTTGTCGTCATTGACCGCGATGCGGTAGTGGCAGGCCAAGGCCAGTTCGAGCCCGCCGCCGAGACAAAACCCGTGAATACCGGCAACGAACGGAATTTTGAGATTCTCGATCCGGGCGAACAGCGCATGCGTGCGCCGCAGCGCCTCGGGCAGCACCGAAAAGTCGCTCATCGCATCGAACTCGGAAACGTCGGCACCCGCGATAAAGCCACTCTCCTTGCCCGAGAGCAGCACCACGCCGACCAGTTCCTTGCTGTTGGCAAGGTCCTCGAACCGCGCCACCAGCGTTTCGAGTTCCATGATGGCTTCGCGGCTCAGCACATTCACCGGTCCGCCAGGCGAGTTGATCGTGAGCCAGCCGATATTCTCGATATCGGTATGAAAACTCCAGTGCTTGGTCTCGGTTGCCTGTGGGGCGATCATGCTTGCTCCTCGGTATTCCCTGTCGATCCGCCGGCTTCTTATTCGGCTGCCGCGCGCGGCTCGGTCTGTTTCAGGATGTCCTTGTCGAAATCATCGACATGCACAGCCCGTTCCGTCGCCTCATCCGCCGCCCGCATGATCCCGGCCTCGTTGTCATTGATGACCCCGGCCTTGACCGCGTCGACGATGGCATCCCGATCGAGCCGCCGTTCGAACACGCCGCGGCGCGACGCCTTGATGAACCGCGCCTCGATATCCTCGGCCTCCGTCACCTTGATGAAGGCATCTTCGAGAACGCCTGTGACATCATTTGGGTCCGTCGTGACATAGACGCCTGTCGTCAACCGGTCGCGGAAAGCACCCGGCCGCAGCACGGCGCGCACGAAGCGATAATTGACCCGATCACTGGCGCGCTTGGCATGCCGCCCCAGCGGGAAGCAGAGAATCCGCATGGCCCAGGCAAAGAAGGGATTGGGGAAGTTGTCGAACACTTCGCCAAAACTCTTTTCGATGGAGGCGATCCGGTCGGCCATGATGGCTTCAACCAGTTCCTTGTCCTCGGCAATCCGCCCCTCTTCGTCAAAACGCTTCAGCGTTGCCGACATGAGGTAAAGGTCGCCCAGAAGATCAGCCATGCGCCCCGAAAGCTTCTGCTTGCGCTTCAGCGCACCGCCCAGCACCACCGTGGTCCAGTCGGCCACCAGCGCAAAATCCTGCGAATAGCGATGCAGCTTCCGATACCACCCAGCCATCGGCCCATCATTGGGCGAAGAGGCAAAGGCGCCATTGGTGAGGCCATGCAGAAAACTCGCCACGATATTGCGCAGCATGAACGCCGTATGCCCGCCAAAGGCCTTGTCGAACGCGTCGATGCCCGCCTTGCGATCCCGATTCTGCGCCGCCTCAACTTCCTTGAGCAGGTATGGATGCGCACGCAACACGCCCTGCGCAAAAGTCATCAGCGTGCGCGTCAAAATGTTCGCGCCTTCCACGGTGATGGCCACCGGCAGCGCCTGATAGGCACCAAAGAGATAATTCCCCGGCCCATCCTGAATGGCACGGCCACCCTGAATATCGAAAGCATCGTCCATGCTGTCGCGCATGGCTTCCGTCGTCGTATATTTCAGCAATCCCGCTATCACCGCCGGACGCTGGCCTTCATCGACCATCGACGCCGTCAGCCGCCGCGCCGCCTCAAAGCTATAGGCACGCTTGATCATTTCGCCGAGCGGCTCGGCCACGCCTTCCATGATCCCGACCGGAATACCGAACTGCCGGCGCACACGGGCATAGGCCGAGGTGGCGCGCAGCGTCGCCTTGATCGAGATCGAGCCAATGGCCGGCAGCGAAATGGCACGGCCGGTGGCGAGGCACTCCATCAGCATGCGCCAGCCCTGCCCGGCATAATCGGTGCCACCGATGAGATAATCGATCGGCACGAACATATTGGTGCCGCGCACCGGACCATTCATGAAGGCCTGCCGCGCCGGATAGTGCCGGCGCCCGATATCCAGCCCCGGATGATCGCTGGGAATAAGCGCCAGCGTAATGCCGATATCCTCGCCACGCCCCAGCAGATTGTCCGGGTCCTTGAGGATGAAAGCCAGACCCACCAGCGTCGCAATCGGTGCGAGCGTAATATAGCGCTTGTCGAAGGTCAGGTTGACGCCGAGCGTCTCCTGCCCGTTCCACATGCCCTTGGTGACAATGCCGATATCGCGCATGCCACCGGCATCGGAGCCGGAATGCACGCCGGTCAGCGCAAAGCACGGAATGTCTTTACCGGTCGCCAGGCGATGCAGATATTTTTCCTTCTGCGCCGGCGTACCGTATTTTTCGAGCAGTTCGCCCGGCCCCAGAGAATTGGGCACCATGACGGTAATGCCCGCCGCCACCGAGCGGCTGGCGATCTTCGACACGATCATCGACTGCGCCTGCGCGGTAAAACCGAGGCCACCATGCTCCTTGCCGATGAGCATGCCCAAAAATCCCTTGTCGCGCAGGAACTGCCAAAGCTCGGGCGACAGGTCCGCACGGTTGTGGCGGATATCCCAGTCGTCGATCATCTTGCAGGCGGTTTCGGTCTCGTTATCGAGAAAGGCCTGCTCTTCCGCCGAAAGCGTCAGCGGCCGGATTTTCGTCAGCTTGTCCCAGTCCGGCCGCCCCGAAAACAGTTCTGCGTCCCAACCCACAGTGCCGGCATCGAGCGCCTCCTGCTCCGTGCGGCTCACCTTGGGCAGGATGGATTTGACGGCCCCAAAGATCGGCGTGACCAGCACGGCCTTGCGTATCGGCTCAAGGCTGAGCGCCAGCATCACGACGCCGAGGACGATAAGTACCCAGCTCCCAAAGCCCAGACCATAGGTCGCTCCGCTGGTCGCAAACTGCACGCCCGACAGAAGACCAATAGCGATTGCCGCCGCGCCCCATTGCCAGAGCGGGCTCTCGCGCATGGCCAGCGTGGCGAACACCGCAACGGCAATCAAGATAAGCAATAGGGTCACTGCACTGTCCTCCTCGAACGGCGCGACACCAAGATTGGAGGCGTCGCCCGCCATGCCAAACCGCCGGACCGATCTGAGCGGAACCAGCCCTTATGCCTCACGTCACCCTAGACCATGACGCAGCATTTGTTGACTGCACTCTAGCAAGCTTTACGTAAACGTCAACTAAACGCCGCAAACGTCCACTTTGGGCCGATGCGAGGCCTATCCCAGGCTCAGCATGCGCCCTGGTTCTTTAGGCGAGGTTTCCCACCGCAGCATTGGCGTTAAATCGTTCGCGATAGGCCCCGACCCCGAGCCCGGTAATGCGCTGGAACACCCGCCTGAACGCGGCAGGGTCCTTGTACCCGACATCCCAGGCGATCTGTTCCACCGAGTCCCGGCTGAATTCGAGTTTTTCGCGGGCCAGCGCCACGCGCAGGTCCTGCACATATTCGGTCGGCCTGACCCCGGTCGCTTTCTGGAACCGGCGCAAAAACGTCCGCGTTTCGAGCCCAGCCTCAGCGGACATGGCCTCCACGGACACTTCCTTGCCCGCCCGTCCCTGCAGCCAGTGCTGCACCTTCAGGATCGCCTTGTCGCCATGCGTCAGATTGGGCGCAAAGCGTGAATAGTGCCGCTGCTCCCGCCCAGCAGGATCGACCAGCAAAAACTTCGCCGTATCCGCCATCACAGTCGGTCCGAGAATCCGATGCACCAGCCGCAGGCCGAGATCGGTCCAGGCGAGCATGCCGCCGGCAGTGATGATGTCGCCGTCTTCGACGATGATGTCGCCCGGGGTCATATCGACATCGGGAAAGGCGGCCCGAAAGGCATCGGCATAAAGCCAGTGTGTCGTCGCCCGGCGGCCCGAGAGGAGCCCCGCATGGCCGAGCATGAACGCGCCCCCGCAGATGGAAGCCAGGGTCGAGCCGGCCTTGTGACGCTCATGGATCCAGGGCACGAAATCGGTGACCTCGTCGGCTCGAAGGGCATCGGCGAGACGGCCAGGAATAATGACGATCACCGGCTGCCCCCCGGCCTCCGGTGCGCTGTCAAAAGTGCGCGAAAAACCCCCTTCGCCCAGCTTCCAGTGCGTGGTCCTGATGCGCTCGGGCCCGCCATGCTGGCGCGCATAGTCATTGGCGACCTCAAAGGCATCGGTGAGGCCGTGGACCGAGGCCATGGCGCAGCCGGGGTAGAGCATGAGGCCAATTTCGGTGTGTCGAATGGCGTCCAGTTTCTTTGTCACTTCCGGACCTGATTCTGTCACTTGCGACAATCGTCGCTCGCCTTGGACCACTCTAAGTTCAACTCATCACAGCGAACAAGGGGTTCGCCAAACACTGAGGAGACTAAAATGACCAACACGATCGTTCTTATCCATGGCGCCTGGCTCAATGCTCTTTCCTGGGAAAAGGTGAAGGCCCGCTACGAAGCCCAGGGTTTTAATGTCATCGCCCCCGACTGGCCGTTTGACAATCGCACCCCGGCCCAGCTCCGCGCCGCCCCGGCCAAGGAACTCGCCACCCTGAGCCAGAGCAGGATTCTCGACCACTACGAAGCCATCATCCGCGCTCTTCCCGAAAAGCCGATCCTGATCGGTCACTCGCTCGGCGGTGTCTTCGTGCAGCATCTACTGTCCCGTGGTCTCGGTGTTGCCGGCGTCGCCATCAACCCCGCTCCGACACCCGGCGTGCCGCTCGGACCCCAGGCCATCGTCTCGGCCCTGCCGGTCTTCTCCGATCTCTTCTCGTGGAAGAAGGCCAAGGTGATGAGCCGCGATTTCTTCGCCAGCCGCTTCGCCCAGACCCAGGATATCGCCGATGTCGATGCAAACTACGATCACTACGTCGTCCCGACCCCCGGCCGGGTCTACTGGAACGGCGTCGTCAACCCGATCAAGATCGACTGGGCCAAGCAGAACCGTGCTCCGCTCCTCCTGATCGGCGGCGGCAAGGACCTGATCGCCGATGCCTCGATGACCCGGGCCATCTACAACAAGCAGCGCAAGGCCAGGACGCAGACCGACCTCCACATCTTCGAGGATCGTTCGCACTGGACGCTGATGGACAAGGGTTGGGAACAGGTCGCCGACATGGCTCTCGACTGGGCCGTGGCCCAGGCTGCCGACGGCAAGCCGCAGCTCCGCGCCGTTGCCTGAGGTTTCCGCCTCATGCAACGAACAGGTTAAGGGCCCCGCTCCAGCGGGGCCCTTTGCCGTCAGGCCGGCCCCACGACCATGATGATCTCCAGCACGCCACTTTCGGGAATGGAGATTTTCTTGCGCACCGCATCCTTGAGCGGCAGCAGATAGCCCCCCTCCTTGGGAAAAAGCGAAGTGCGAAACGTGACCTCGCCGATCACCGCCTCGACCGGAATGACGCCCCAGCCATAGGACACAGCCTTGGCCATCTCCCCAACTTGCCGCGCCACCTCTTCCGGCAGCCGCGCAAAGTAGAACGGCGCCGGCCCGCGCCAGTGGATGACTTCGGCCTCGAAACGAAATTCCGACACGTTTTGCCTTCCCTCCGCATTGCTCAGATCAGTGGGGAACGCAGGTACCCCAAAGGCAGTTGTTTGACGCTAACGTAAAGCCGTGAAATAGTTCTTCCTGCATGCTGGCGGAGGAAGCGACGGAACATACCGCGCTGCCGGCATCACGAGGAGGAAACAAGGCATGTCGACCGAGACTCATTCGCCCGACCGCGTTCGTCCCTGGCTCGCCAGCTACCCCGAAGGGATCGAGTGGCAAACCGAGATCGACACGACCCCGGTGCATGAACAGGTTCTGGCCGCCTGTGCGCGCAACCCTTCCGCCGTGGCCCTCGACTTCCTCGGTGGCACCACCACTTTCGGCGACCTGGCGAAGAAGATCGTCGCCTTTGCCGGCGCCCTCCAGTCCCAATATGGCGTCAAGAAGGGCAGCCGCGTCGCGCTCATGCTGCCCAATACGCCCTTTTATCCCATCGCCTATTATGGCGTGCTCCGCGCCGGCGGCACGGTGGTCAATTGCAACCCGCTCTATACCGTTCCGGAACTGAGCCACATCACCAAGAATGCCGGCGCCGATATTCTGATCACGCTCGATCTCAAGCTGATCTTTGAAAAGGCCGAGGCGCTGCTCACCGCCGGCCACGTCAAATCGCTGGTCGTCTGCCATTTCCCCGACGCCCTGCCGCTGGCGAAAAAGGTCCTGTTCTCGCTCTTCAAGCGCAAGGACCTCTCCAATCCCTCGCGGTCCGTGCATGTTGGAAAAATCCGTGCCTTCGATGACCTGATTGCGGCGAAGGAGACCCCGAGCGCCGTCCATATCGACGCCAGGACCGACATCGCGGTGCAGCAATATACCGGCGGCACCACCGGCATCCCCAAGGGCGCGCTGCTGACCCATGCCAATATCGCGGCCAATATGAGCCAGATCGACAAATGGGGCTGCGGGCTCTTCTACCCGCCCTCAAAGGTCGTGGCTGTCCTGCCCTTCTTCCACATCTTTGCCATGACCGTCTGCATGAACGTGCCGCTCTGTAATGGCACGCAGGTGATCATGCTGCCGCGCTTCGAATTGAAGGCCCTGCTCGATCTTCTCATGCGCACCAAGGCCAATGTCCTGCCCGCCGTGCCGACCCTGCTCAATGCCATCGCCCGCGCCGACACGGCCACGGCCGAACACCTGGCAAGCCTCGAAGTCGCCATTTCCGGCGGCGCGGCGCTACCCGATGAAGTCCGCCACGCCTTCGCAAAAAAATCGAAAGCCATCCTCGCCGAAGGCTATGGCCTCACCGAAGCCTCGCCCGTCGTCTGCTGTGCCGCCCTGCGCGTGCCCTCAAAGCCCATGTCCATCGGCCTGCCTCTGCCGGGCACCGATATCCGCTTTGTCGATGTCGACAAGCACAAGGAAGTCGGCATCGGCGAAAACGGCGAATTGCAGGTCAAAGGCGCCCAGGTCATGTCGGGCTACTACAACAATCCCGAAGCATCGGCCGAAGCCTTCGATGACGGCTGGCTGCGCACCGGCGATGTCGGCCATGTCGATGAAGACGGCTATGTCTTCCTCGTCGACCGCATCAAGGACCTGATCATCTGTTCCGGTTTCAACGTCTATCCGCGCACCATCGAGGAAGCGCTGATGACCCATGAAGCGGTCGAGGAAACCAATGTCATCGGCGTGCCCGACGACTATCGCGGCGAGGCGCCGGTCGCCTATGTAAAGCTCCGCGAAGGCAAAACGGTCAGCGAAGCCGACCTCAAACATTTCCTTGGCGACAAGCTCAACAAGATCGAGATGCCCAAGGAAATCATCTTCAAGGACGCGCTCCCCAAGACGCTGATCGGCAAGCTCAGCAAGAAAGAGCTGCGCGAAGAATATGCCCAGAAGAAAGCCAAAAAGCAGTGACTTCCTCCGACGCCGATAGCCCGGATCTTTATTCCATCGCCGATCTCGCCCGCGAATTCGGCATCTCGACCCGGGCCATCCGCTTCTATGAAAGCAAGGGCCTGATCGCGCCCGAACGGCTGGGCGCCACCCGCGTCTTCCGCCGCCGCGATCGCGCCCGGCTGATCCTGATCCTGCGCGGCAAGCGCCTCGGCTTCTCGCTGCGCGATATTTCCGACTATCTCGCGCTCTACGACGCCGACCGTGGCCAGCAGGTCAATCTTCTCGCCGAAAAGGTCGACGAGCGTCTAAAATTGCTTGAACAACAATTGGCAGACCTGCAAACCACGATTGCCGAACTGCAAGAAATCCGCAAACTTGCCCGGACACGAGTCTCCTCTGCGAGTTAGGCCATGTCAGAATTGTTCGCGTCCCTGACAGACGGTATCGGCCATCCCAATCGCTGGCCCTGCGCCATGCTGGTCTGCAGCCAGACCGAAGCCCGTCGCAATGGCGTCGAATGGGCCCCGAGCCACATCATCTCCATCTATGGCCCGGAAAGCCGCTATCTCGGCCTGCCCGATTTCGATCAGACCCGCCAGCTCCATGCCCGCTTCGAGGACGTCGCCGATCCCGCCGCCCCAGGCGCGCCGACCCGCACCCATATCGAAGAGATCATGGCCTTCGTCGATGGCCTGCCAAAAGACGCGCGTCTGATGATCCACTGCCTGCAAGGCAGCACTCGCGGCGCCGCTACCGCGCTCGGCATTCTCTCGCGCTATCTGCCCGCCGATAAAGCGGGCCAAGCGATCTTCAAGACGTTTCCAAACGTCGCGCCCAGCCCACTCGTCATCGCGCTCTGGGACAAGGTCCTTGGCCTCGATGGCAAGCTGATCAAGGCCGGCCGGAAATTCCCGACCTCGGGCCTCCGCCGCGCCGTCGCCTGAACCAGACCATTCAGGCCGTCATCGAAAAGAGATTGCCCGACGCCGCCTGGCCCGCCCCAATGCTGGCCATGTAGGCACCGCGCGCCTGATCGAGACGCCGCACGGCGCTCTCGATCTTGTCGCCGGTCAACGCTTCCTCGCTCCCCAGCATTGTCAGGATGGTCGAGATGCCTTCAGCGACGCGCAGGCCCACTGCGCCGCTGGCGCTGAGGTCCTTTTGCGCGGCCGTGACGAGCTTGGCCAGCGTCTGCCTTAGTGAAACCTGCTTGGTGCGCAGTTCAAGATTGTCGGCCGCGCCCGCCACAACCACGCGATCATAGCCAACGATCACGGACTCAAAGCCATCCTCAACCAGCTGCGAACCGTTGACATAGCTTTGTTTGCCGGTCTCAACCTGTTCAGAACCCACCTTCACGCGCTCGCTGCCCACCACGACCGTTTCGGTTCCGGTTAGCACCTCTTCGGTGCCGGTCTGTTCGGAAACCGTACCGGTCTGCTGGGCCGTCGTTTGTCCGGCGACGAAGCCGAGCTTATCGAGCGCGGTGCCCGATACATCGAGAAAGCCATTGGGCACTTCGGCCAGCGTCAGGCTCTGGGCATTGTCGGTCGACAAGATGAGCTTTCCGCCCGCCCCGATCTGCGCCTCGACATGGTCGATACTGCCCAGTGCCGAAGTCAGTGCCGTCTGGAACGATCCGGCCATGGCGGTATAGGCAAAATTCTGCGTCACCCCATTGGAGGTCACCGCAATATTGGTCCCGGTGAATTTTACCGTGGAAGCGGCCGCGCCATCGACCTGCACCGAAAAGTCGGCTTTTTCATCAAGCCCGGCCGTCGCCGCCGATGCGAAGCCGCTGATGTCTCGCGTGCCTGTCACCTTGGTTTCATAGACCGCGCGCTGCGTATAGACCGGCCGCGTCTCATAGACATTGCGCTCTTCCGTAACGTCCCGATCTTCGAACCGATCGCGCGTCACATAGATTGGGCGGCTGGCATAGAGCGGCTGGCTGGAAAATTTGATGCGCGAGCCATAGCGCGCCTCAAAGCTCACCTCTTCGCGCGCCGCAGGCTGCTGCACCACGGTTTTCAACGCCAACAGGCCCTGCCGCGCGGATTGAAACCGCGACGGTACGCTTGGCTGGTTGTAGCTGTCAGCGGTAATGGCCATGAGGATCCCCGATCTCGATCCTCTATCCCGGCGCTCGCTAAACGAGCCCCAAGAATTTGCCCTGCATTTTATCGACCGACGCGGTCACCCATCCGACGCGCCGACGAAGGCATCCATATCCTCGAGCCGCGCCGCCTCCTGCGCCGGCTTGTCCCACCGGATCCTGCTTATCCGCGGAAACCGCAATGCCACGCCCGATTTGTGCCGCCCGCTCTTTTGCGCCGAGTCAAATGCCACCTCGAAAACCAGCTCCTTCTTCACCTCGCGCACCGGCCCGAAACTGCCCGTGGTATTGGCGCGGATCCACTTGTCGAGCTGCTTCAGCTCTTCATCGGTAAAGCCGAAATAGGCTTTTCCGATCGGCACGATCTCGTTCCCCTTCCAGACCCCAAACGTGTAGTCCGAATAATAGGAACTGCGCTTGCCATGCCCGCGCTGCGCATACATCAGCACCGCGTCAACGACATTGGGATCGCGCTTCCACTTGAACCAGAACCCCTTGGGCCGCCCCGGCACATAGGGCGCCGTCCGGAGTTTGATCATCACCCCTTCATGGCCATGCTCGTCGGCGCCCTGCCGCCGCAGTTTTCCAAGGTCATCCCAATCCCCGAACGGCAGCACCTCGGAGAGATCGAGTCGCGTCTGTGGATTTTTGCCAAACCAGGCCTCGAGCCGCGCTCGCCGCCCCTCCCAGCCCAGCGCCCGAATATCCTCCTCGCCATCAAAGAGCATGTCGTAGACGCGCACAAAGGCCGGTAGCTCCTGCATCTGCTTGGTCTGAGCCACCTTGCGGTTCAGCCGCTGCTGCAGATCGTTGAAACTCCTCGCTTCGAAGTCATGCCCGACCAGCAATTCGCCATCTAGCACCGCCCGACCCATGACATTGTCCACGACATCAGGAAAAGAACCGCTGATCTCGTCGCCAGTGCGCGAAAACATCGACACACCCTGCGCACCCATCACCAGCTGCACGCGAATGCCGTCCCACTTCCACTCGGCCGAAAAATCTCTGGGATCGAGCTTTTCGAAATCCTTCTCCTCGATCGGATTGGACAGCATCAGCGGATGAAACCGCGCAGCATTGTCGATATCCGGCCGCCCCGCCTTGCCTTCGAGCCAGGCAAAAAGATTGGCATAGGGCGGCTTCAGCCCATGCCAGACCTCCTCGATATCCTGCAGCTCGACCCCGCTCATTTCCGCCAAAGCGGTCTTGGCCAACCGCGCCGAAACACCAATGCGCAGCGCCCCGGTCGCCAGTTTTACCAGTGCCCACCGCTCATGAATGGCGGCCTGACTGAGGAGCCCGCCGATCACCCTCGGCAATTCCGCCTTGCTGGTGTGGTTGAGCAAATCGACGAGCTCGGAAAGCCCCGGCAAGTCCCCCTCGGCCTTGTGCGGCCAGATCAGCGCAATGGTCTCCCCGAGATCGCCGACATAATCGTAGCTCAGCGCAAACAGCGTTGGGTCGACCTCGGCCAGCACCGTATCGCGCAGCAAAGCCGGCTTCACATTGCTGATGTCCATTTCGCTTGTGAGAACCGCCAGCGCGATACCGCGATCGGGGTCCGGCACTTCGGAAAAATACCGCTTCAGCGCCTCGATTTTTCGCCTCCGCGACGGCGTCAGGGCGAGGAGTTCCAGAAGATCGGCGAACCGCTTCATTCCCCGCCCTCCCCGCCATCGTCATCGAGCCCCGGCAGTGCCAATGGCTCGGCATTGAGGCCTTGGCTCTTGCACCAATAGACCAGCGCATCCTCGCGCCCATGCGTCACCCACACGGTCTCGGCCCCGCTTTCGAGGATCGAGACATTGAGTTCACCCCAGTCGCAGTGGTCTGAAATCACCAGCGGCAATTCCACCAGCGCCTGCCTTGCCCGTTGCTTGACGCTCATCCAGCCCGAAGCCTGGCACACCACCGGATCGGGAAAGCGCCGGCTCCAGCGATCGCGAATGGCCGAAGGCGGCGCAATGACGATCTGCCCCATCATCTCCGCCCTCCCCATGCCCGTCGCCGGCAGGAGCTCGCCAAGCTCGACGCCCAGCGATTGATAGAGTTCGCAAAGCCTGATCATCGCGCCATGCAAATAGATCGGCTTGTCCCAACCGGCATCGCGCAACAGCGCAATCACCCGCTGCGCCTTCCCCAGCGCATAACAACCAATGAGATGGCTCCGCTCCGGCTGCGCCGCGACCGATTTCAGCAGTCGCGCAATCTCATCCTTGGGGTCAGGATGCTGAAAGACCGGTAACCCAAAGGTGGCCTCGGTAATAAGCAGGTCACAGGAAACCGGCTCATAAGGCTGCGCCGTCCGATCCCGCAGCCGCTTGTAGTCTCCTGTGACCACCGCCCGCTGCCCCTCGGCCTCGATAAGCACCTGTGCCGAACCCAGAATGTGCCCCGCCGGAAACAACGTGACCGTCGCCCCATCAATCTTCAGCGGGTCACGAAAATCCAGCGCCTCAAACCGCCCGGCACAATCCTCGCCATAGCGCACCTTCATGATCTCGATCGTATCTGATGTCGCGAGCACCGCCCCGTGACCCGATCGGGCATGGTCGGCATGCCCATGGGTAATGATCGCCCGCGCCTTCGGCTCGGACGGATCGATCCAGGCGTCGATTGCGGGCACATAGAGATTGCGGTCGATAACTGGCTTGTCCATCAGACTCTCCACAACGGCAAAATCGGCAGCCCGGTTCAGGCAACACGGCAATTTCGGCACGGCAGGTTCTGCCGTGAGGCAACACCAGCGCCCGCCAACCCACAAAATCCCCAGGAGTCGCGGCCTCCCGGCGCTGGCAAGCTCCTTGCATTGATTGAGACACCATCCCTCCTGTCATGGTCTGTCATGATCACCTCCGCCTTGAGCTCCATCTCCCTGATCAATTCCCCGCTCACCATGAGCTCGGGCAAGGTCACCAATCAGATCAAGCCCAGCGCCGAGGAAGAATTCCTCGAAATCGCCCGCATGTCCCCGGCCGAACGCCTGCGCATGCAGATTCTGGAAAGCATGGGCATGAGCGAAGACTCCGTCGCCTCAATGGATCCAGAGGCCCGCGATGCCATCGAGGACGAAATCAGCCGCCGCATGATGCAAGCGCTGACCGGCAAGGACGATGCCGAACCGGGCTCGCTCGTCGACATGATGGCCTAAAACCTTGCCAAGCCGGACGCCAACCGGCAAACCGGGGGCCAGGCCAACATTCGGGAACACGCCATGCGCCGCACGACCCACGCCCCCGGCACCGTCCATCGCTTGACCATCGACAGCAAGGCCCTCGCCGGCAATCGCCTCGGCGACCCGACAGCGCGCCTTGTCGACGTCTACATCCCCGCCGACCACACCGGTGAAGGCCTGCCGCTGCTCGTCGACCTCGTCGGCTACACCGCCGGCGGCCCCGCCCATACCGCCTGGAAGAATTTCGGCGAAAACGTCCCCGAGCGCCTCGATCGCCTGATCGGCGACAAGAAAATGCCGCCCGTCGTCGTTGCCTTCCCCGATTGTTTTTCCCGCCTCGGCGGCAATCAATATGTGAACAGCCCCATTCTCGGAAATTATCAGGACTTCCTCACCGCCGAAATGGTCCCCTTCGTGGAAGAAAAATTCTCCTGCGGCGGCAGTGGCAAGCGCGGCGTCTTCGGCAAGTCCTCGGGCGGCTTCGGCTCGCTGGTCCATGCCATGCTGCACGCCGATTTCTGGTCTGCCGCCGCCAGCCATTCGGGCGATGCCGGCTTTGAAAATCTCTATATCCCGGAATTCCCCAACAGCCTGCGGGCCCTCGCGAAATCAGACAATTCCATCGAAACCTGGATGCGCGCTTTTGAAGCCAAGCAGAAGATCGACGGCAAGGACACGCTCCTGCTCATGATCCTCGCCCAGGCCGCCAGTTTTGACCCCGATCCGGAGCCGAGCACCTTCCTCGGCCTCCGCCTGCCCGTCACTCTGGACACTTGCGAGCTGATCGAAGAGCGCTGGGCCAATTGGCTCAAATGGGATCCGGCCCGGATGGTCGAAACCCACGCAAAATCCGTCGCCAAACTGAAGGGCTTTTACTTCGATTGCGGTACCGAGGATCAATACAACATCCTCTACGGCTCCCGCCGCATCCACCGCACGCTCGAGCAGAAGGGCATCGCCCACCGCTACGAGGAATTCCCGGACAATCATTCCAGCGTCGATTATCGCATGGATATCAGCCTGCCATTTCTGGCCGAGACGCTGTCACGCTAGCCGGCCCGGGCTTCACTCCGGGCCATCCTACCCACACGGTGTCATGCCCGCGAAAGCGGGAATCCCTGTTCCGACACCAGAACGGGTGAGCAAGAATCAGTAGTGCGGCGGCGGCTTTTCGCTCGACGGATCAGCGATATAGCCGCCGCTGCGCACCTGCTCTTCCATGACTTCGATCTTGCGCCGCAGCTGCTCGATCACGGTCCACTGCTCGGTAATGACGGCGTTGAGATCCTCGATGGTCTGATCCTGGAAAGCCACACGGCTTTCGAGGCGCTCAAGCCGCTCGTTCTGATCTTGATCTGCCATGGCCGCTTCCTTGCAAAGACCGGCCCCAGATAGTCCTCGCCACCGCCCTCCGCAAGTTATCCCTACACGGGAGAGTGTTAACCCAATGGGGAACCTCTCACCCTCCAGAGCCATTGACTCCCCGACAATGAACAGCGGGAGCCGCAAATGGCGACCTTGACGGCGAAAGAAAATAGCCTGCATCCGACCGCTCACGCGGTCGATTTCGGCGCCTTGGCACGCCTGGCGCTCTCAGCCGTTCTGCCGCTTGCCGCCTTTGGCGCCGCCAATTTCCTGGCCGAAGCTGCCGGCCTCCAGCCGCACTTCTTCTCGCCTGCCGGGCTTCCGGGCTGGGCCGGTGCCGCCATTCATCTCGTCCTGCTGTTTTCCGTCGGTCTCGCCAGCGGCCTTGCCGCGAACAAGAACGGCAATGTCCTCCCCTGGGGCATCGCGCTCGTCGCTGCCATGATCGCATTCCCTTTTCCCGCTGCCGCGCTCGATTCCCTTGCTCTGGCGCTGGTCATGACCACGGTCCTGCTCCTCGCCCTGGCCACCAGCCTCCGCGTCGCCACGGCCTCCCCTCTTGGCGGCTGGTTGATGCTGCCGCTCCTTGTCTGGGTCGGCTTTGGCGCCGCTCTCGGCCTTGCTGTCGCTGCCGCCTGGAGCCCGCCCTTCGCCTTGATCAACGCGCAAAATCCGGCACCGGCAGCAAGCTAGGTCAGTTACCGCAAAGTGCCTTCTTGCGAGCCGCGCCTCTGCGTTCCATGTGAGGGCAATCTCATCTACTGGAGCGCAAGATGGCTCGCTTGCTCAAGATCGATGTCTTTACCGATGTCGTATGCCCCTGGTGCCTCGTCGGCTCGGCCCGTCTGGACCAGGCCCTCGCCAAACTCCCCGAAGACGTTGAAGTGGTCGTTGAAAACCACCCCTTCTATCTCGATCCCACCGTTCCGCCCGAAGGCGTCGATGTCGGCGAAATGCTGAAGGCCAAGTATGGCCGCGACCCCAAGGAAATGTGGGCGCGCGTTGAAGGCGAAGCCAAGAAAGCTGGCATCGATCTCGACCTCTCCCAGCAGCCGCGCATGTTCAACACTGCCAAGGCGCACACCATCACCCGGCTCTCAAAGCCCAATGGCAATCAGCACGAACTGGCCAATGCCATTGCCGAGGCCTATTTCCTCGACCACCAGCAGATCAACGACGACAACACTCTGGCCGATGTCGCGGTGAAATTCGGCTGGGATCGCGGCGACGCGCTCGACGCCATGAACGACGCCAACGAGCTCTCGATCACCGAACAGCTCGCGACCTCCGCCGCCCAGCAGGGCATTCGCGGCGTTCCCTTCTTCGTCTTCGGCGAGAAATACGCCCTGTCAGGCGCCCAGCCCGACGAGGTTTTTGCCCAGGCGCTCGACAAGACGATTTCCGAACTGTGACCCCAGGCATGTCTCCCGAAAGTGGCCACCGGTTTCGGGACAAAGACATGCTCAAAGACGCCGGGCCTGCTATAGGCTAGGCAAAGTCTGTTCGGGAACACGCCGGTGAAATTCATCCGCATCGGGGCCATTGCCCTCGTCCTCCTGGTCCTCGTGGTTTACACGGGGGCCGTGGGCTTCATGTATTTCAACCAGCGCGCCCTGCAATATGAGGCGACGGGCGAAGTAACGCCCCTCGCCGAAGCCGCACTCCCCAACGCCACGGAAATTTCCATTCCCGTCGATGGCGCCGTCATCAATGGCTGGTACCAGCCGCCCCAGCCCGGCAAGCCGCTGATCGTCTACTACAAGGGCAATTCCGGCAGCTTCTCGGGCGAACACGTCCGCTACGAACGCTTCGTCTCGGAGGGCTTTGGCTTTCTCGCCTTCGATTATCGCGGTTTTCCTATGTCTCCCGGCACCATCACCGAAGCCGGCATTTTAGCCGACGCCATCGCCGCCTATGACTGGGCCGCGACGCAAAACGTTCCCATCGTCATCTGGGGCCGCTCGCTCGGTACGGGCCCGGCGACCTATGTCGCCAGCGAGCGGGACGCCAAGGCGCTGCTGCTCGAAACGCCCTTCCTTTCCGCCGTCACCGTTGCCGCCGAACGCTATCCCATTCTTCCGGTGAACTGGGTCATGCTCGACCAGTTCCGCTCCAATGAGTGGATCGCCGATGTCACCGAGCCCGTCATGGTCGCCCACGGCACCGGTGACCGCACCATCGACGTCTCCAATGGCGAACGCCTCTATGCCCTCGCCCCCAATCCCGACGAACTCTGGATCGTCCCCGAAGCCGGCCACTCCGACCTCTGGAAAGCCGGCATCTGGGACAAGGCCAGGGCCTTCTTCATCCGCGCGGGCGCAGTGAACTGACAAAGCCTATCTAGACCAATGACCGACCAGTCCAGCACAGTTTCCCCCGCCATGTCCGGCCGTCGCACGGCCATCATCGGCGGCCTCATGGTCGCCACCGGCCCCCTGAGCCTCACGCTCTACGCCCCGGCCCTGCCCTCCCTCGTCACCGATCTCGGCACCACCGATGCCGGCGGCAAGCTGACCCTCACCGTCTATTTCGCCGCCTTCGCCCTCGCCCAGCTCATCTGCGGCCCGCTCTCCGATCGTTTTGGGCGCCGCGCCATCGGCATCGCCTTCTTCGCCATCTACGTCCTCGGCGGTCTTGTCGCCACCTTCGCCCCGAGCCTCGAAGTCCTGCTCCTTGGCCGCGTGCTGCAAGGCTTTGGCGTCTCCGCCGGCGTCGCCCTGTCGCGCGCCATGGTGCGCGATCTCTTTGTCGGCCGCGAAGCCATCGGCATCCTTACTCTCATCAACCTCGTGCTGACCGTCGCGCCCGCCGTCGCCCCGACCCTCGGCAGCGTCATCATGCTCGTCGGCACCTGGCACATCATGTTCGTGATCATGGCCGGTTTCGGCCTCGCCATCATCGCCCTGCTCGGCTTTTCCGCCCGCGAAACCCTGCCCGAAGACCGACGCGTCCCCCTAAAACCGTCCACCATCATCGGCAACTACGGCCGCCTGCTGCGCGCCCCAGCCTTCCTCCTGCCCGCCGGCACCCTCGCCGCCGCCTTCGGTGGCTTTTACGCCTCGGCCGCCCTGCTGCCCTTCGTGCTCATCGACCAGATCGGCCTGACGCCCTTCCAGTTCGCCATGGCCATGCTGATCCAGACCGGCTCCTTCATTACCGGCAACCTCATTGCCGCGCGCCTCTCAAAGCATCTCGATGGCTGGCAACTGGTCGCCATCGGCCTCGTGCTGATCGCCCTCGCCGGCCTCGGCTACGCCGTGGGTCCGCGCCTCTGGCCCAATGAGGTCCTGGCCGTAATGATCCCGGTCGGATTCTGGATGCTCTCGCTCGCCTGCCTCAGCCCCAGCGCCACCGCCGCCGCCATGTCCGGCTTCGGCGAAATCGCCGGCTCTGCCGGCGCGCTGACCGGCTTCTTCCAGATGGGCGGCGGTTTTCTGGCATCCCTCGCCGGCACGCTTCTCTTCCCCGAAGCCCGCACGGCCCTCGTCACGCTCATGCCCGGCCTCGCAGCCCTCGCGATCGCTCTCGCGCTGACCGACCTCTGGCGCCTGCGCCGGGCCTAGAGCCAGCGCCCATCGCCCCCTCCATCGTCATTGCCGGGCTTGTCCCGGCAATCCATCTCGCCTCCGCTGGGGACCACCGGTGACAAGTCCCGTGGTGACGATCGTGGGGAAATACAAAACCCCAAAACAAAACGCCGCCCCGAAGGACGGCGTTTTCAAATTTCTTGACGCTTCGCGCTGACTAGCTGCGCGGCGCTGGAGCGGCGATCAAGCCTTCGCGCTGTGCGCGCTTGCGAGCCAGCTTGCGGGCGCGACGAACGGCCTCGGCCTTCTGGCGAGCCTTCTTCTCAGAGGGCTTTTCGTAGTAGTTGCGCAGCTTCATTTCGCGGAAGACGCCTTCGCGCTGCAGCTTCTTCTTCAGGGCGCGCAGCGCCTGGTCTACATTGTTATCGCGAACGACTACTTGCAAAGGTCAACTGCCCCTTCAAAGCTTTGGCAAATTGTTTTGGATAGGAGCGAAACAGCCATAACAACCACTTCGCCGACCAGCCGAGCCGGTCACCGTGGCGCGCTATATAGCTCGCCTCTTGGGACTTGTCCACATGCGAGTCAGGAAATTCGGCGTATTGCCTGAATTTCCGAAGCGGTCTACCGCTTCTTTACTGCTCTCAAGAGGTTGGACCCGTGCTCACCCCCATCGTCCTCCTGCCTGGCCTGCTTTGCGATGCCCGCCTCTGGCGCGACGTAGTCCTGCCCCTGCGCGACACTATCGCGCCCATGGTCGCCGACCTCACGCTCGATGAATCCGTCGCCGCCATGGCAAGCCGCACTCTCGCGGCAGCGCCGCCCAAATTTGCCCTGGCCGGCCTTTCCATGGGCGGCTATGTCGCGCTCGAAATCATGCGCCAGGCGCCCGACCGCGTCACCCACCTTGCCCTTCTCGACACCTCCGCCCGACCAGACAGCGACGAGCGCCGCGAGGCCCGGCGCAAGGGCATCGAGAACGTCAAACTCGGAAAATTCATCGGCGTCTCGCGCAGCCTGCTGCCGAGCCTCGTCGCCAAGCGCAATCTCAACACGCCGCTCGCCGAGGAAGTGCAGGCCATGGCCGAACGCCTCGGCCAGGACGCCTATATCCGCCAGCAGCAAGCCATTTTGGGCCGTCCCGATTCCCGCCCCGACCTCGCCGGCATCAAGGTGCCAACCCTGATCGGCGTCGGCACTGAGGACGTCCTCACGCCCATGGAGCTGGCCGAGGAAATGGCCGCAACCGTCCCCCATGCCGACATCGTCCGCTTCGCCAAAAGCGCCCACCTGCCGACCATGGAAAACCCCAAAGCCGTCGCCGACGCTTTTGGGAACTGGCTCGCCCGCTAGTTAGTCAGGCCGCGTGATCCGGTTAATGTGCCCCATCTTCCGCCCCGGCCGCGCTTCCGCCTTGCCGTAAAGATGCGGCTGGGTATCGCCGTCGATGCCGTCAGGCACCACGTCCACTTCGTCACCGACAAGATTCTGCATCACCACATCGGCATAGCGCCGCGGGTCGCCCAGCGGCCAGCCGGCCACCGCCCGCATGTGCTGCTCGAACTGGTCGGTAAGGCACACAGCCTCCGTCCAGTGCCCCGAATTGTGCACGCGCGGCGCGATCTCGTTGACCACCAGACTTGGCCGCTCTCCACCGAGCACGAAGAATTCCACGCCAAGAACCCCGACATAGTCGAGCGCCACGACAATCACCTTGGCGAGCATTGCAGCTTGCTTGGCAAGGCCCGGCGCAACATCGGCCGGCACGGTCGAAGTGTAGAGAATATGGTGTCTATGCACATTCTCGGCCGGATCGAACGCCCGCACCGAACCATCGGCCCCGCGCGCCACGACCACCGAAATTTCCTTCTCGAAGGGCACGAACCCTTCCAGCACCAGCGGATGCGGTTTCAGCTCGGCAAACGCCGCCTCGGCATCGCCCGGTTCGCGCAGCACCCGCTGCCCCTTGCCGTCATAGCCAAGCCGCGTCGTCTTCAGCACCGCCGGCAGTCCCAGCTCCGCCACCGCCGCCTTCAAATCATCGAGCGAATGCACCGCCCGATAGGGGGCCACTGGAATATTCTTCGAGGCCAAGAATCCCTTTTCGGCCAACCGGTCCTGCGAGATCGCCAGTGCATTGGCGCCCGGCCGCAGCGGCTTCAGGGCGCCCAAGATTTCCGCGGTCGCCGCCGGCACATTCTCGAATTCATAGGTGATGACATCGACCTCAGCCGCAAATTCACGCAGCGCCGCCTCGTCATCATATGCCGCCACCGTCTTGAACGGCGTCACATCAAATGCCGGGCTCTGCGGGTCCGGGCAATAGATATGGCTCTTCAATCCCAGCTTGGCGCCGGCCAAAGCCAGCATGCGGCCAAGCTGCCCGCCCCCCAGAATACCGATGGTGGAACCAGGACGCAGCGAGACGGATGAATCGGACAAGGCTCTACTCGGTATCGGAAGGAAATTGCGGGACGGAGGCTGTCTGCCGCGCGCGATGCGCATCGAGCCGGTCGGCCAGTTCATCATCGTTGAGGGCAAGGACGGCAGCCGCCAGCAGCGCCGCATTGATTGCGCCCGGCTCGCCAATGGCCAGCGTCCCCACGGGCACGCCGCCCGGCATCTGCACGATGGAATAAAGACTATCCATGCCGCTCAGCGCCTTCGAGCGCACCGGCACGCCGAACACCGGCAGCGGCGTCAACGCCGCGATCATGCCCGGCAGGTGCGCGGCGCCCCCGGCCCCGGCAATGATGATCTTAAAACCCTCGGCCTTGGCGTTCATGGCGAAATCGACCATCCGCTCGGGCGTACGATGCGCCGAGACGATCCGCGCCTCATATTCCACTTCGAGATTTTCGAGGGTTTCGGCGGCCAGCCGCATGGTGGGCCAGTCCGATTGGCTGCCCATGACAATGGCAACAGGTGGCTTGAGCATGGCGAGTTCTCCCCCTGCCGCTCCGCAAAGCGCGCATCTAGCCTAAAATGCGGCAGCGCTCAAGGCGTGAGCCGCCAAAAGCGTCAGGCGATAATGTCGGGAAGCAGGAAGCTTTCAAGCTGCACGATGCGATCTTTCAGCGCCAGCTTGCGCTTCTTGAGCCGCTGCACCAGCATCCGGTCGGCAAATTGCGATTGCGTCAAGGTATGGATGGCGGCATCGAGATCCGCATGTTCCTGGCGCTTTGTCGCCAGCTCCAGCCCAAACTGGGCTTCCTGTTCCTTGTCGAGCTGCAACATCCACGAAACCGGCTAGTCGTGCATCAAGTCACACTTGGTTAACGCATCGCATCACGATTTGCATCTCAATTCGATCACCCCCTTTTGAGGCGGTCGACAAAGCGTGAAAGATTTGTGACTATGCCTTCGTCCACGATGTCGAAGGAGTTGTCTATGACCACTGAAGGCCACATCGCAGCGCTGGAAAGGCGCCACCAGGAACTGGACCGGCAGATTCAGGCAGAGATGCAGAATCGCCAATATGATGACCTGATGGTCTCAACGCTGAAACGCAAAAAGCTGGAAGTAAAAGACGAAATCACCCGCTACAATGTGATGGAGCGGAACTAGTCTGGTTGGACGACCAAAGGTTCTGAACTCAGGGGGTCACGGAATTTTCCGCGGCCCTTTTTATTTGCCCTGCCGTGCGCGGCAACGTAGACCAATTCATTAGGATTAACACCCTCTTAAGTCCCTTTCCTCATTCTCTCCCAAAACGGCACACCCGATTCGTGCCGAGCAACGAATTGAACTTGGGATAGGTATGACGCGCGTTCTTGTGGTCGACGACGATCCGGTGCAGCTGCGCCTGACGGCTGAAATTGCTAACCGTGCCGGCTTCAAGCCGCTGACCGCCACCGGCGGCGAACAGGCGCTCGCCATTCTGCGCGACGACCGCCAGATCGGCGCCATGATCCTCGATCTTGTCATGCCCGATCTCGACGGCATGGGCGTGATGGCCGCCATGCGCGCCGAGGGCCTGACGACCCCCGTCATCATCCAGACGGCCAACTCTTCGCTCGAGACGGTCATCTCCGCCATGCGCCAGGGCGCGGCCGACTATTTCGTCAAGCCCGTCTCGCCGGAACGCCTCGTCGTCTCGCTGCGCAATGCCCTCAAACTCGACACGCTCGAAGCCGCCATCCGCTCCGAACACGCCCGCCGCTCCGGCACGTTTTCGCCATCGGACATGATCGCCAGCGCTCCGGCCATGGCTCGCGTGCTCTCGCTCTCTGCAAAGGCGGCCAAAAGCCCGATCCCCGTCCTCATCGAGGGCGAAACCGGCGTCGGCAAGGAACTGGTCGCCCGCATCATCCAGGGCGGTTCGGACCGCGCCGGCAAACCCTTCATCACCGTCAACTGCGGCGCCATCCCGCCCAATCTCGTCGAATCCGTCCTCTTCGGCCACAAGAAGGGTGCCTTCACCGGCGCCATTGCGGATCAGCCGGGCAAATTCGCCGAGGCTCACAATGGCACCCTCTTCCTCGACGAAGTCGGCGAGCTGCCCCTCGAAACGCAGGTGAAACTCCTGCGCGCCCTCCAGGAAGGCGAGATAGAACCGGTCGGCGCTACTCGCCCCGAAAAGGTCAATGTCCGCCTGATCTCGGCCACCAACCGGCGCCTCCTCAATCTCGCCAAGTCAGGCGAATTCCGCGAAGACCTGTTCTATCGCCTCAACGTCTTCCCCATTTACGTGCCGCCCCTGCGCGAGCGCCTTGAAGATCTGACCGCCCTTACGTCCCACTTCATCGCCCGCTTCGCCGCCGAAGCCGGCAAGCGCGTCCTGGGCCTCACGCCCACGGCGCTCGACCTGCTCGCGTCCTACGACTGGCCGGGCAATGTCCGCCAGCTCGAAAACGCCTGCTATCGTGCCGTGGTGCTGGCCGACGCGGCTTTCCTCGAAGTCGAGGATTTCCCGCAAATCCTCGCCCAGGCCGCTGGCCGCGAAGAGGCCGTCCGCGCCACCGAACAGGCCGCGGTTCTTGCCGCACCGATCCACATCGACAGCGCCCCCGCGCGCCTCCGCGCCGAACCCGCGCCCCAAACTATGCAGGATCGTTTCCTCAATGCCTCGGGCGACCTGCAGGCCCTCTCCGATATCGAGCGCGAAGCCATTGCCTTTGCCATCGACTATCACGGCGGCCGCATGTCCCGCGTCGCCCGCGCCCTCGGCATCGGCCGCTCGACGCTCTACCGAAAACTTCACGAATACGGCATGGCCGAAGGCCTCATCAACGACGCCGCCTGACGCTTTTGCCTTTTGGCATAGCCGATGTGCCCGCGCGACGCTTGCGCCGCGCGGAGGACAATGCTTTAGGGGCGGCTCGTCTCAATTGAGCGGGCAGCCTGACCAGACGCCCCACCCTCGATTGTCACACCGGCGAAGGTCGGGATGACAAACGTTGCAGTGGCAGCGGCACGGATGCCCGCGTGTCTGAAAGCCCAAAAAATGATCCGCCTCGAAAGCATCGGCAAGCAAAACGGCAAGCAGATTGTCTTCATCGAGGCATCGGCAACCCTGCTCAAGGGCGAAAAGATCGGCCTCGTCGGTCCCAATGGCGCCGGCAAGACCACGCTTTTCCGCATGATCACCGGCGAGGAACAGCCTGACGAAGGCCAGGTCTCGGTCGAGCGCGGCACCACCATTGGCTATTTCAGCCAGGATGTCGGCGAAATGTCCGGCCGTAGCGCGGTCACCGAAGTCATGGATGGCGCCGGCCCCGTCAGCGCCATCGTCGTCGAAATGCGCGCCCTCGAAGCCGACATGGGCAATCCCGACAAGGCCGATGAGATGGACGCCATCATCGAGCGCTATGGGGAAATCCAGCACCAGTTCGAAGAACTCGACGGCTATTCCCTCGATGGCCGCGCCCGCGAAGTGCTTGATGGTCTCGGCTTCTCCCAGGAAATGATGGACGGCGATGTCGGCGCGCTTTCGGGCGGCTGGAAGATGCGCGTGGCCCTGGCCAAAATCCTCCTCATGCGTCCTGACGCGCTCCTCCTCGACGAACCCTCCAACCACCTCGATCTCGAAAGCCTGATCTGGCTCGAGGCCTTCTTGCAGAACTATCAGGGCGCCCTGTTCATGACCTCGCACGACCGCGAATTCATGAACCGCATCTGCACCAAGATCGTCGAAATCGACGCCGGCTCGCTCACCACCTATTCCGGCAATTACGAATTTTATCAGCAGCAGCGCGCCATCGCCGAAAAGAACCAGCAGGCCCAGTTCGAGCGCCAGCAAGCCATGCTCGCCAAGGAGCTCGACTTCATCGCCCGCTTCAAGGCCCGCGCTTCCCACGCCGCCCAGGTCCAGAGCCGCGTCAAGAAGATCGAAAAGATCGACCGCGTCGAACCGCCCAAGCGCCGCCAGACCGTCGAGTTCGAATTCCGCCCCGCCCCCCGCTCGGGCGAAGACGTGGCCCTACTTAAAGGTGTCTCCAAGAGCTACGGCTCCCGCTCCATTTATGACGGCCTCGATTTCCACGTCCGCCGCCGCGAGCGCTGGGCCATCATGGGCATCAACGGCGCCGGCAAATCGACTCTTTTGAAACTGGTCACCGGCACCACCGAACCCGACCAAGGCACGGTCTCGCGCGGCCCTTCAGTAAAAATGGCCTATTTCGCCCAGCACGCCATGGATGTGCTCGATGGCGACCTGACCGTCTTCCAGCAGCTCGAATATTCCTTCCCGCAGGCGGGCCAAGCCCCGCTCCGCGCCCTTGCCGGTTGCTTTGGCTTCTCCGGCGATGAAATCGAAAAAAAGTGCCGCGTCCTCTCGGGCGGCGAAAAGGCCCGTCTGGTCATGGCCATGATGCTCTTCGATCCCCCGAACTTTTTGGTCCTCGACGAGCCGACCAACCACCTCGACATCGCCACCAAGGAAATGCTGATCACGGCGCTGAGCCAATATGAAGGCACCATGCTCTTCGTCAGCCACGACCGCCACTTTCTCGCCGCGCTCTCCAACCGCGTGCTCGAGCTGACCCCCGAAGGCGTCCACGCCTATGGCGGCGGCTACACCGAATACGTCGCCTCCACCGGCCGCGAGGCCCCGGGCCTGCATAGCTGAGCTAACACCCCTTTGCGCCACCCACCGGGCGGCGTCTCCAGTGCCATATCAGCCATCGTCACCACCGGGCTTGTCCCGGTGGTCCACGCCATCCGCAGGATGGCAGGCCTCCCCGAGATGGATTGCCGGGACAAGCCCGGCAATGACGACGAATTGAAAAAGCCGGAAAGCCTTGGACTCCCTAACGCCACCTTTCACAAATCGATAAAACCCGGTGCGTTAACCTTATTCCTTACCCGATCATTAAGACCTTGAGACGATTTTGGGCCTCATGTTTAGGCGCATATCGACGAGGCCAAAAATGAAGCGTTCCGCCATTGTGATTTCTGCTCTCCTGACGCTGACGGCGTCGGCAGGAGCCGCCGATCTGGGCTGGAACAGCGCCCCGGCCACTTCCCCCATGTATTCGTCCACCTCGGTAGTCGACTGGAACGGCTTCTATGCCGGCGTCAACGGCGGCTATACCTGGGGTACGACGACGGTGAACCCAGCCATCGTCAACACCAACAATAACAGCTCGGGCTGGACCGCTGGTGCCCAAGCCGGTTTCAATGCCGATATGGGCGGCCTCGTGATCGGCGCCGAAGGCGACCTGCAATGGGCCAACCTCGCCTATAGCGAGCCCAACAACCCGGCCCCGGGCACCTTTGAAGCCAAGCTCGACATGTTCGGCACCGTCCGTGCCCGCGCCGGCGGCACTTTCGGCCAGGTCATGCCCTATGTGACCCTCGGCGCCGCCTTCGGTCGCGGCACCGCACAGATCGTCAATGGCGGCGTCACCACCTCGCAGTCGGCCACCCATTTCGGCTGGACCGCCGGTCTCGGTATCGAAGCCAAGGCCACCGATAATATCTCGGTCAAGGCCGAATACCTCTATGTCGACCTCGGCAGCCAGAACTATAATGGCCCCGGCATCGGCCGCGACATCGGCCACAAGTTCAGCGTCATCCGCGCCGGCGTGAACTACAGCTTCTAAGGTTTTGGCCGCAAGGCCACCTTCTCAAAGCAAGAGGCCCCGTTCCACATCGGACGGGGCCTTTTGCTTATCCGCACTGGCGCAGCACTTTGCCGATAGCCGCATTCGACCCCCGGGCGCCAAATTCGTGCCCGTCGAAAACTTCCAGTCCGCCCTGCGCCTTGTGCCGCACGAACCCGACGCGGATCAGGTCGGCGGCGCCTTGCGCGATCGCGGCCCATTGCCGGGCGACCGGCCCACGAACCAGGATCGAGCTGCCATCGCTGTGGATGAGTGGAAAATCCTGCGCGAAAATTGTGCCGCCCGTTGCGGCAAGGCTGCCGGATGCCGTTCCGCTGGCATTGATCGCGAGGCTCAGGGTCGCCGCCCCGGCCACTTCCTTGCTCGGCTTGCGCACCCAATAGGCCATGGCGAGGTCTCCGCCGCGGCAGGCGAACTGGAATTGCGCATCGCCATTGTCGAAATAGGCAATGGGCACATTGCCGCCTTCATATTTCCAGTCCGCGGCGAAGCTGGGCGTTGCCAACAACAGGCACAGCGCAATGGAAAAGGGTCTCAGCATCGCGCTTTCGGCCTCGCCTCAAGAAAACGTCACGCAGCTTTCGCTGCTCCGCCACCTTGAGGCGCGCTGGTAAACGCGTCCCTAACTCGTCCCTATGCCCTGGGCCCCATGCCCGCAAAAGCCGCCTCGTCGCAGAACACGGTCACGTGAGCATGCTGCTGCAAGGCAGAAGCCGGACAGTCCACATCCATCGGCGCCAGAAAGGCCCGCGCCAAAGCCTCGGCCTTGGCTGCCCCCGTCGCCACCAGCACGACGGCGTGCGCATCAAGGATCGTACCAATCCCCATGGTGATCGCTTCAGGCGGCGGCAGTTCGCCGGGCGGAAAATCGCTGGTATTGGCAGCAATCGTCGATGGCGTCAGTCGCGCCACCTGGGTGCGGCCATCAAAGGCCGAACCGGGTTCATTGAAGCCAATATGCCCATTGCGGCCGATGCCGAGCAGTTGCACATCCACGCCCCCGCGCGCGGCAATCGCCGCCTCATAGGCGCGGCAAGCCGCTTCCGCATCGTCACCGGCCTCGGGCAGCAAGGCCCGATCCGCCGGCAAATCGACATGGCGGAAGAAATGCTCTTCCATATAGCGCCGGAACGAGGCCGGATGGCCCACGGGCAGCCCGACATATTCATCGAGATTAAAACTCGACGCCTCGGCAAAGGAGAGGCCGGTCTCCTCGCCCACCCGCACCAGTGCCTCATAAATCGACACAAAAGTCTTGCCGGTGGCAAGGCCAAGCACCGTTTGCGGGCGCGCCCGAACCACCTCCGCGATATGGGACGCAACCGCCTGGGCAACGAGCTCCGGCGACGAAAAAACCTGAAACTGAGCTTTGGTCATGGGTCTCTATGTAGAAAAGATCAGCTCGCGCTGCGAATGCTGCCGGTACCGCCCGAAGCTTGCACCGAGCGGGTGCCAGCCTCGATAGCGGCCGTCAAGGCCGAGCGATTATCCGCACCATCGAGCCAGGCATGGATGAAACCGGCATTGAAGGCATCGCCCGCCCCGGTCGTATCCACCACCTCGACCCGCGCGCTCGGCAGGTCGATGATCTCGTCGCCCGCTGCCAGAATAGCGCCCTCGCCACCCCGCTTCAGAGCCACGACGGGAAAATGCCGTTGCAGCACCGCCAACGCGGCGCCCGGATCGGTCTTGCCGGTCAGCGCCTCGGCCTCTTCCATATTGGGCAGGAAGACGTCGGTCCCCGTCGTCCGTTCGAAAAACAGCGGATCCCGGATAAGATCCGCGTCCCAGCTCGGATCGAGCGACACTGTCAGCCCATGGCTTTTGGCCTTGGCAATGGCATCGGGCATTTCGTGCAGCGTCGCATATTCGGCGATATGCAGATGCGCGACTTCAGGCGAAGCCAGTGCCGCCTCGAACCCGGCCGGCCGCGCATGGCCAGCCCGGCGCGACAGGAAGGCGCGATCCCCATCATGCACCATGACCACGGTCAGCTGCGGCCCCGCCGTCTCGTGCCGATCGAGAAACTGCAGGTCGAGCCCCAGTTCATCGATCTGCTCGGACAGTGCCGAAGACAGCGCATCGGTACCAAACCGCGCCAGGAGCGCTGAGTGGCGGCCGAGCGCGGCCAGATGCGCAGCGGTAATGAGCGCGCCGCCGCCCGGCGTCAGGGCGAATTCGCGGGCAAAAAGCTCGCGCCCCAATTGGGGCATGCCGTCGAGCCCGCGAAACACCATGTCGCAATAGATGCGGCCGAGATTGAGCACAGCCCCGGCGCGTGGAATAGAAGATGTCATGCGCGGCCCAGAGCCTTTTCGCTGACGGCATCGAAGAGGTAAAGCGAGCCGGCCCCGGCATGCACCGACACCGTGCTGCCGATGGCCGGAACGACGCGACCAGGCGCCGTGGCAATGACCTGCGCCTTGCCGACATTGAGATGCACCAGCGTTTCAGAGCCCAGCGGCTCTACCGCCTCGACCGTGCCCGTGGCCGAAAGCCCCGCGCCCGTCGCATCGCCGACCACCAGGTCATGCGGCCGAACGCCGATCAGCGCCTTGCCCTGATGCGCCGGCAAAGCCAGCCCCGAAATCGCCGCACCGTCCACGCTCAGATTGCCGCCAGAAATCGTGCCCTCAACCATGTTCATCGACGGGCTGCCGATAAAGCGCGCGGTAAAGACATCGACCGGGTTTTCGTAGAGATCGGTCGGCGAGCCCACCTGCAGGATATTGCCGTCGCGCATGACGACGATCTTGTCGGCCATGGTCATGGCTTCGACCTGGTCGTGCGTCACATAGACGATCGTGGTGCCAAGCCGGCGATGGAGGCTCTTGATCTCCATGCGCATCTGCGAGCGCAGCTGCGCGTCGAGATTGGAAAGCGGTTCGTCAAAGAGGAAAGCTGCGGGATCGCGCACCATGGCGCGCCCAATGGCAACGCGCTGACGCTGACCACCGGAGAGAGCCGCCGGCCGCCGATCGAGCAGCTTTTCGAGCCCCAGGATCTTGCCGGTTTCCTCGATCCGCTTCTGCTTTTCTGCCTTCGACAGCTTGGACGTATAGAGCCCAAAGCCGATATTCTGGCCCACGGTCATATGCGGATAGATGGCGTAGTTCTGGAACACCATGGCGATATTGCGCTGCTTGGGCTCGCGCTGGTTCACCACTTCGCCGCCGATAAGAAGATTGCCGCCCGAAATATCCTCGAGCCCGGCAATCATGCGCAAGGTGGTGGATTTGCCGCAGCCCGAGGGGCCAACGAACACCACGAACTCACCATCCTCGATGGTGAGATCAATGCCATGCACGGCGCGGGTCTTGCCGTATTCCTTGACCAGTTTCTGCAGTTCGATCTTGGCCATTAGACGGTTCCCTTCAATGCGCCGAAGCGCTCTTTCAGCATGCGCGCGGCATCAGCCTGGCGGCGCAGTATTTTTCCATGATTTTGAGCAAGCCGCTCAGCGTCGTGCCGGTAACCGGCGATGGCAGCGTTGAGCGGTTCGGGCGCCGGCCCGCCAAAGCGAGTACGCACGGCAACGAAATATTCCGGCGAGACGATTTCAGCAAAGCTGGTCTCATCGAGCGACGAAGGACGCCCTGTCGCCTTCTCGAAAGCAGCAGTGAATGGCCCAAAACCGTCAGTGACGAGATCGCCGCCCATAGCGACCACCGCCTTGGCGACGGACGCCGCAATCTCATGCCCTTCACGGAAGGAAAGCCCTTCCCGACGCACAAGCGAGTCAGCCAGCTCCGTAATCGTGATGCAAGAGCGCGAAATATTGTCCCGCACCCGCTTGGGATCGATACGAATCTGCTGCACCAGCGCCGCCAACAGGTCGAGCACGCGATAGGCACTCGCAAAGGCCTGGTAGCCCATGGCCTGCGTTTCGCCCTCGCTGTCGTTCATGTCGGTAAAGGGCGTATTGTGCATCACCGTGAGCATGGAATGCGCCCGCCCTGCCGTCTGGCTCGCGAGATGCCGCAGATGTTCGATCGGCACCGGATTGCGCTTTTGCGGCATGATCGAGGAGATCTGTACGAGGCTATTGGGCACATAGATCTGCCCCACCTCGAAGCTAGTCCAGACCTGAAAGTCCTGGATCGGACGCCCAAGGTGCAGGAACATCAGTTCCACGGCCGAATAGGTCGAGGTGATGTAATCCACCCCGGCTATGCACGAATAGGAGTTCTGCAGCGGCGCCGCAAAGCCCAGCAGCTCCGCCACCCGCGCCCGATCCGTCGGGAAACCCGTGGTGGTGATCGCGGCCGCGCCCATGGGCGAAAGCTCGACGATCCGATAGGCCTCAAACAGCCGCTCGATATCGCGCCCAACGAACTCGACGATGGCCGAGAGGTAGTGCCCAAACGTCGTCGGCTGCGCCGGCTGCCCATGCGTATAGGCAACGATCAGCGTGTCCTTCTCGCGCTCCGCCGCATCGATCAGCGTCGCATGCAGCTTCAGTGCCTTCTCAATAAGAACATTGAGCCGCTCGCGCAGCCCGAGCTTGAAGAGCGTATGGTCGATATCATTGCGCGAGCGCGCCGTATGCAGGCGCCCACCAAGATCGGGCCCAACGCGCTTCTTCAGTTCCTTCTCGATGAGGAAGAAGAAGTCCTCCACCTCACCTGTATAGACAAGCTTCGACGGCTCAATTTCCGCATCGATGCTGTCGAGCGCCACGGCAATATCGCGCGCCTGACCGGCATCCAGAATGCCTGTCTCGGTGAGCATCACCAGATGCGCGCGATCGATGGCCCTAAAGCCTTCGACATGGTGGTCCTTGGCGCCATCGAACAATGGCGCCAGGACAGTTTCCTTATAGACCGGATCGGGAAAGACCGAACTGTCGGAAGAACGGGGATCGGTCATGGCTTAACCCTTGAGACCGGCCAGCATGACGCCACGGACGATGTAGCGCTGCAGAGCGAGGAAGACGAGAAGCGTCGGAATGGTGCCGATGGCGGCGCCCGTCATGATCAGTTCCCACTGAATGGAAGCCTCCGCCGAGAAGCTCGAAATGCCGACAGGCAGCGTATAGAGCTCCTTGGAGGTCGTGACGATCAGCGGCCAGAAGAAGGCCGTCCAGTTGCCGAGGAAGGTGAAGATGGCGAGCGCCGAGATTGCCGGCACCACCATGGGCATGGCGATCTTCCACCAGATGGTGAATTCGTTGAGCCCGTCCACGCGTGCTGCTTCAAGGAAGTCGTTCGGCACGCCCTCAAAGAACTGCTTCATCAGGAAGGTGCCAAAGGCCGTCATCATGCCCGGGAACATGATGCCCCAGTAGGAATTCAGCCAACCGAGCTGGCTCGACATCAGATACCACGGAATGACAAGCATTTCGGTGGGGATCATCAGGGTCGAGAGGATCGCGAGGAAGATGAAGTAGCGGCCCCGGAACTCGAATTTTGCTAGCGTATAGCCCACGAGACTATCGAAGAAGACATTCGACAGCGTCACGGTGAGGGCGATCAGGGTCGAGTTGAAGAACCACTGCATGAAGCGGCCGTCACCGAGCACCTTGATATAGTTGTCGAGCGTCGGCGCAGCCGGGATCAGCCGGAGATCATAGACCTGCCCCGACGTCTTCAGCGAGGTCGAGAACATGAACAGCAGCGGGGTGATCATGATCAGCCCGCCGATCAGCAGCAGGGTCCAGGTAATGATGCGCCCGGGGCGAATATCGCGGCGATTGGCCGCCAGCTCTTTGGTCGAGGCCATGGTCATTTCTTTTCCCTCAGCACATAGAGCTGGAGCAGGGACACGATGAGCAGGATGGTGAAGAGAACCACAGTCTGCGCTGCGGCATAGCCCATCTGGTAGGACGAAAAGGCGGTCTGGTAGATCATGAGCACCAACGGCTTGGTCGCATTGAGCGGCCCGCCCGGATCATTGGTGGTCATGTTGTAGACCTGGTCGAAAATGCGCAGGAAGCCGATGGAAGAGAACACGACGAGGAACACGGTGGTGGGCTTCAGGAGCGGAATGGTGATCTTCCGAAGGATCGCCCATTCCCCGAGCCCGTCAATACGCGCAGCTTCATAGAACGTGCCGGGAATGGCGCGCAGACCCGCCATGAAGATGATGATCTGGAAGCCAAGCCCCGCCCAGATCGCCGGGATCAGGACCGAGAACAGCGCCTGATCGACCGAGCGCAGAAACGGCTGCTGCGCAATGCCGATGGACGACAGAAAGCCATTGATCACCCCGATCGGCACCGGCTGGTAGAACCAGCGCCAGACCCAGCCCATGGCCGCGGCCGTGGTGAGAAACGGCAGGAAATAGAGGGCGCGGATAAAGCCGTGCATGATGCGGACGCGATCGAGATAATAGGCGATCACGAAGGAGACCACGAGGCTCACCGGCGTGCCGATGATCAGGTAGAGGAACGTGTTCTGGAACACTTTCCAGAAGATCGGATCGGCGAACATTTTCTGGTAGTTCGCAAAGCCGATGAACTGGGCCGGCCGCAACAGGTCCCAATTGGTCAAAGACAGCCAGAAAGCCTGGAATGTCGGGTAAAACCGGATGCCGGCGTAAAAGATGATGGGCACGGCGAGAAACGCCCAGGCCCAGATGACCCGCTTGGTGCTGATATTCAGGCGGTCCCAGAAGCGAACCGGGCCTGTCTGTGGAAGTGCGTTCGCCGACGCCATGTTCGCTCCTCATGCTTCGCATATGGCCGGCGGCGATGCTATCGCCGCCGGCCACGTCGAAACTAGTCCTGTGCGGTCCGACAGAAGTGGGCGTCACTTCTTTGCGTCGGAGCCGCGACCAATATGATGATTACTGACGGCCCTGATCGATGATCGCCTGTTCGGCCGCAGCCGCCTGGGCGATCGAGTCTTCGATCGACTGACCTTCGAGCAGCACGCGGTTGACCATGTCGATCGAGGTCTGGCGCTGTGCGGCTTCATCATAGAACTGGGTGGTGTGAGCGTATTCGAGACCCTTGAGGAACGGCCCGCGGATCGGATCCGCCAGGTTCGCTTCGGTCAGGGCCACGTCACGACGTGCCGGCAGTTCGCCGACCGTGCTCAGCCAGATTTCCATCGCTTCGGGCGAAGAGATGTACTGGAGGAACTTCTGCGCAGCGGCGAGTTCTTCACCCGTCGAGGTCGCGCCGATACCATTGGCGAAGTAGCTCGAATAGTTCGAGCGCATTCCATTGGCGTCAGCCGGCAGTTCCACCACGCCCCATTCGAACGGGTTGTCGGCAAAAGCACCGAGACGGAACGTGCCGTCGATGGTCATGGCAGCCATGCCAGCGCGGAACGCGGCCTGGCCTTCATCCATGAAGCCGACGAGGCCGACATTCTTTTCAGTCTGCAGGTCCGTGTAGAACTTCAGCGCCGCAGCGCCGGCAGCGTCGTTGTAAGCAACATTGCCTTCGGCATCATAGGGCACGCCACCGTTCTGGCGGATCAGCACTTCGCGCCACCAGTGGTGATCCTGGCCGGCCATGTCCATGGTGATGCCGGCGGTCGTGATATTGCCGCTGCCATCGCGCTTGGTGGTGGCTTCGGCAGCCGCCAGCAGCTCTTCAAGATTGGTCGGCGGCTCGATGCCGGCTTCGGCAAAGATCGCCTTATTGTAGAACAGGGCCAGCGAACGCACGGCGGTCGGCAGGCCATAATAGCTGTCACCGCGCTTCATCGCCGAAACGATCGGGAAGAAGTCGGATTCGATTTCGGCATGCGGGAACACGGCCGGATCGAGCGGCTGGATCAGGCCACCGTTCACGAACTGGTCGGTCCAGCCGTAGAACAGCTGCACCACGTCCGGACCCTGACCGGCAACCTTGGCGGCGACAACGCGCGTCTGGTAGTCCGCATAGGGGAAAGTGGTCTGCTTGACGGTGATATCCGGGTTCGCGGCTTCGAATTTCTCGATCAGCTGGTCCATGGCCTGGACGCGGCTGTCGAAGACATACTGCCAATATTCGATTTCCACGGCCTGGGCAGCGCCCATTGCGATGAAGCTGATGCCGGCTGCAAGCCCGGCCACATATGCCTTACGCATAAAGTCCCTCCATTGGAGCGTCGACCCTCCGACAGCTCTCTCATGTCAAAAACACGGCCCACGCCGCCTGACAGGTCTCCAACGTCCAATATGTGACAGTGGCTTGTCAATAACATAATCTACTTGCGTTATCTTGTTCCCCGGCTAGTCTCCTCCTCCATTGCCGTGCTAGCCAGACATATGGGGGAGGCGACGAATTGAACGGCCGCAGCAAGAAAGAGCTTCGTCAGCGTGTCGCCATCGGGTCCAACCCCGAGCGCAACCGCGCGCATAACCGGCGCGTGGTGCTCGAGGTCATTCGCTTCCACGAACATCTCGGCCGCACCGAGATCGCCCGCCGCGCCCAGCTCACGCCCCAGGCCGTCGCCAATATCGTCGATGAACTCCTGGAAGAGGGCCTCCTCGTCGAACTCGGGCGCCTCCGCTCCGGCCGCGGCCAACCGCCGATCCAGTTCGCCGTCAACCCCAATGGCCCTCTTACTGCCGGCGTCGAAATCGCCGCCGATCACATGGTCACGGCCCTTCTCGACCTTTCAGGCGGCGTCCGCGCCAAATCCATCCTGCCGCTCGAAGCCACCGGCCCCGATACCGTCCCCGACAAGGTGACCGCCGAAGTCCAGCGCCTTCAAGCCTCGCTCGGCGCCGACCGCAGCAAGCTCCTCGGGATTGGCGTCGTCATGCCCGGCCCCTTCGAAGTCGAAGGCATGAGCTCGGTCGGCCCCGCCACCCTCCCCGGCTGGACCGGCGTTGATGCCGCCGCACTTTTTGCCAAGGCCACTGGCCAGCATGTGGTTGTGGAAAACGACGCCACCGCCGCCGTCGTCGGCGAGCGCCTCTATGGCGCTGGCCGCCAGCTCGGCAGTTTTTGCTATCTCTATTTCGGCGTCGGCCTCGGCCTCGGCGTCATCCAGGAAGGCCGGCCCCTGCGCGGCGCCTTCGGCAATGCCGGCGAAATCGGCCATGTCGGTCTCGTCCCCCGCAAGGGCAAGGTCCATTACGGCCCCGCCGGAGCGCTCGAACGCTTCGTCTCGGTCTTTGCCCTGCGCGAACGCCTCGCCATGGCCGGCATCTATGCCGCCACCGTCGAGGACATCCAAAAGCTCCACGACGAGGCCAATCCGACCCTTGCCGAGTGGATCGAAATGGCCGCCGATTATCTCGCGCCCACCGTCGCCATGCTCGAAAACATTTTCGATCCCGAAACCGTCATCTTCGGCGGCGGCCTCCCCGATTCCGTGCTCGAAGCGGTCATCTCGGCGCTCGATCCGCTTCCCGTTTCCGTCGCCACCCGCCAGAAGCGCACCCTACCCCGCGCCATTCGCGGCCAGACCGGCCAGCTAACGGCCGCCCTCGGCGCCGCCGCCCTGCCGCTCCTCGACACGGTCTCCCCCCATCTCAGCGTCTCCGACCCCGTCGCCTGAGGCGCTTTGCCATGCACGCATTCGCCGGCGCTTTTCTCATCCACGGTGTCATTCCCGCGAAAGCGGGAACCTCTGTTTTAGAACCGGGATTCCCGCTTTCGCGGGAATGACACGGTGAGTGTTGAGAGGCCGAACACGCCCCCTATCAGCACCCACTTCGCCCAACGCCTACACAACTGGACTTGCCATGCTTACCGCCCCCGAACGCCTGCGCCGTCGCGCGGCACAACCACGTCTCGTCACCCTCGCCCGCGCTCTCAGCCGCCTCAAATCCACCGTGACGGTGATGAACACCGGCGCCCATCCCGATGACGAGCACAACGAAATGCTCGCCACGATGCGCCACGAGATGGGCATGCGTATCGTCGTCGCCTGCTCGACCCGCGGCGAAGGCGGCCAGAACACGCTCGGCCCCGAACGCGGCGGCGCCCTTGGCGTCCTGCGCTCGCGCGAAATGGAAGAAGCCGCACGCGCCCTCGATGCCGATGTCGCCTGGCTCGGCCACGGCCCCGACGATCCCGTCCACGATTTCGGCTTCTCCAAATCCGGCCCCGACACGCTCTCGCGCTGGGGCGAAGACCGCACCATTGACCGCCTCGTCCGCGCCTATCGCGAATTCCGCCCGGATGTCGTCATCCCCACCTTCCTCGACGTCCCCGGCCAGCACGGCCACCACCGCGCAATGACCGAGGCTGCCGAACGCGCCCTCGCCCTCGCGGCAGACCCTGCTTACGAAACCGACGGCCTCGCGCCCTGGACCGTCACAAAATTCTGCCTTCCCGCCTGGTCCGGTGGCGGCGACACCTATGACGACGAAGTCCCGCCCCCGCCGGCAAACATCACCATCCGCGCCACCGGCAACGACTTCGCCACCGGCATGCCCTTCTGGCAGCTCGGCGAAGTTTCTCGTGCTTTCCACGCCAGCCAGAACATGGGCCACTGGCGCCATCCCGGCGAAACGCAGTGGCAACTCCACCGCGTCGGCGCCAATGCGCAAAGCGAACTCCTCGACGACCTGCCAAGAACCCTGGTCGACCTCGGCCCCTCGCCTTTTCTCGCCGCCGCCGACGCCGCCTTGGCGCAGGCCATAGCCGCCTTCCCCAATAGCGCGGCCATTCTCCCCGCCCTCAGCATCGCCCGCCGCGCCATCCGCGGCGCACAGCAGGATATCGCTCCCGAACACGCCCACCGGCTCACGCGAAAGCTCGAAGAACTCGACACCGCCACAGCCGTGGCCGCCGGAATCGAAATCTACGCCTCGGTCTCCTCAGCCAGCATCGCCCCCGGCGAAACGGTTGATCTCATCGTTGAGGTCGAACGCGGCACCGCCCAAACTATCCGCGTAACGCCGATCACCTCAGCCACCTTCGCCCCCACCGATTCGGCAGAAATCTCAGGCGACCGCCTGACCATCTCGCTAACCGCCCGCCCCGACGCAAAAATTGACAACGCCTTTCGCCCCGATTGGCAAACCCTCGGCAACAACGGCAACATCTCGCTCCTCATCGAAGCCGAAGTGAACGGCGAACTGATTCGCTTCACCCGCAACACCGAAGAAGACGTCCAGCTCGCCCCCGCCTACACCGTCGCGATCAACCCCGACGCGCTGATTCTCCCTCTGTCGGCCCCGGTGACCAAAACCGTCGCCATCAAAGCCGACATCGCCCTCGATCGCATCGCCATCCCGAGCGCCCCCAGCCTGACCATCGAGCGCCGCGAAAACACCTTCGCCGTCACCTCCGACGTGCTCCTCACCGCCGGCCGCCACAGCCTGCCCCTTCGCGTCGATGGCGCCCCCGCCTATGGCATCACCCCCATCGCCTATCCCCATATCGGCCACACCCGCTTCGCCCGCCCCCTGTCGCTCGACATCCTGGCGTTGAACCTCACGGTCCCCGATACCAGGATCGGCTATATCGGCAGCGGCTCCGACCGCGTCGGCCTCTGGCTCCACCGCATGGGCGTTGATGTCACCGAACTCGACGCCGAAGCCCTTGCCGGCGATCTCTCCGCCTACGACACGATCGTCATCGGCATCTTCGCCTTCGGCCTCCGCCCCGACCTCAAGGCCGCAACCCAAAAACTCCACCTCTGGGTCGAAGCCGGCGGCCACCTCGTCACCCTCTACCATCGCCCCAGCGATGGCTGGACACCCGGCACCGCCCCGCCCCGCCCCATCACCATCGGCAGCCCATCGCTGCGCTGGCGCACCACAAATCCCGCGGCCGAGGTGACATTCCTCGACCCCGACCACCAACTCTTCGCCGGCCCCAACCGCATCACCGCGGAAGACTTCGCCGGCTGGGACAAGGAACGCGGCCTCTATTTCGCCTCCGCCTGGGACAGCGCCTATGTGCCTCTCCTCGCCATGAGCGACGCCGGCGAAAAGCCCCTCACCGGCTCCCTGCTCTCGGCAAAAATCGGCGCCGGCCGCCACACCCACACGAGCCTCGTCCTCCACCACCAGCTCGACAAGCTTGTCCCCGGCGCCTTCCGCCTGATGGCCAACCTCCTGCAGTCCGCCTGACATGCAGACCACACAATCGCGAGCCGGCTTTGCCTGGCTCGCGGGCGACATGGTGTTGGTCACGGTCATGACCGTGTTGGTAAAACTCGGCGGCGCCAGCTATCCCGCCGTGCAGATGGTCTTCATCCGCTCGCTGATCGGCCTCGTCAGCGTCCTCCCCCTCGCCTGGCGCCACCGCCGGGCGCTGCGAGAGACAAAGCGATGGGGTCGCCACGCCTTCCGCGTGCTCTGCAACACGCTCGCCCTCAATGCCAATTTCGCCGCACTCACCGCCCTGCCCCTGGCCCTCGCCAATGCCATCGGTTTTATGCGCCCGCTCGTCGTCCTGGCGCTGGCAACCGTCCTCCTCGGCGAACGCTCCGGCCCCTGGCGCTGGATCGGCGCCACGATCGGCTTTGCCGGCGTCCTCATCATGGTCGCCCCCGGCGAAGTCACTTGGAATGTGGGCATCCTCGCCGCTCTCGGCTCCGTCCTTTTCGGCTCCCTCGCCACCGTCCAGACCCGCGCTCTGGCCAAAGAAAACACCACCGTCCTGATGGTCTTTTACACCGTCGGCCTGACCCTTTTCACCGCCATCCCCGCAGCCTTCTCCTGGCAGCCGGTGGCCTTGACCGACTGGCCCCTCCTCCTCGCCATCGGCGTCCTCGCCCAGATCGGCCAATACTGTTTCCTCCGGGCCTATCAATCGACCCCGGCCAATCTCCTCGCCCCCATCGGCTATCTCTCCATCGTCCTCGCCACAACAGCCGGCTTCCTGGCCTTCGGCGAAGTGCCCGCCCCCACAACGCTCATCGGCACCGCCATCATCATCGGCGCCCTCATCCTGACGACCCGCCTCGACCGCCCAAGGCGGTAATCTCCTCCTCCGGCGCCCCAAGCCTCCCCGCCCTCCCACCATCGTCATTGCCGGGCTTGTCCCGGCAATCCATCTCGCCTCCGCCAGCCATTCTTACGAATGGCTGGGGACCACCGGGACAAGCCCGGTGGTGACGATCGGGTGGAGGTTCGCATTCCAAAAAGCCCCAAAACAAAAAAGACCCCCGGCCGGGCATGGCCGAGGGCTTCGCCGCATCAGGAGGTTGCGGCAACGGCTCGCGTTGGGAGTTCACGCGAGCCGGATGTTTTTGGCCTTAGCGCTTGGCCTTCTGGATCAGGTTGGCCATGATGCGGAAGGCACCTGGCGTCAGCTTGTCGAGCTGGTGATGCAGCACGAGGCTGGTATGGGTGTGCCGTCCTTCGCCGATCTCGGCCGAGAGCAGCGAACCCGTCAGCGGCTCTTCGCCCGCATCGGCCATGGCGAGCAGCGGCACATAGGCCTCGTCCCATTCCGAAGCGAAATAGAGCCCACGCTCCTTGTCCCAATTGTCCCAGTCCTCCTGGGTAATGGCATTGGGGTAGTTGAGCAGCGGGTGGTCGGGCTCGAGCACGTCCACCGCCGACTTGGCATCGGTCACGCGATAGCGGATCGAGGGCGAGCCGATCTGGAGGAAGGCCAGCGGCACCGTCGCCGGATCCCAGCCGTCCGACGGACGGTGGTAGAGCGTCACGAGATGCCCGCCGTTCTTGACCCATTCATGCACGCCCGGCAGCGCCGCGACGAGATCCTGTCGACGACCGAAGGAGAAGATGCCCACGACCAGCGTATCGAGATCGCGATAGGCACCCGCTTCCATATCGGCGGGGCTCAGTTCCTTGAGATCGACGCCGAGGCGCTTGAGCCAGATAGCAACATTGTCATTGCCACCACCGATATAGCCGATCTTGCCCTCTGGAATAACCGCACCAACCGACTGCACCGGCACCGCCACTTCCGTCGGCACCACCGATCGCCCGATATGGGGATAGGTGAAGACGTTAATGGCATAGGCTTCTTTGCCCAGCAGCGTCGGCGCAATGGTGATGCGCTCGGTGCCAAGGTCTGCCGGCGGCGTCAGTTCGAACGTGCCCGCTTCGAGGCCCGTGTCGCCCTTGGCCGCCATCAACCAGCCTTCCGGCAGTTTGAAGTCGAGATCGGCCGTCGTGCCGCCCGAAACCACGGCAGTGAAGGCAACCGGCGAGATCTCGCTTTCGGTGTTGAACACCACTGCATCCGGCTTCAATTCAAGCGAAGCTTCCGGCAGCACGCGCAGCGCGTCTTCGAGGTCCACGTCGAGCACGGCCTTGTGGCCGGCAATCGTCGCCGTCAGACGCACAAAGGCATCGCCATTGCCGCCCAGCGGATCGAATTGTTCGGTCAAGGGATTGGTCAGCGCCGCATCTGCGGCCACGCTCACCTTGACGCCATCCTCAGCCGCTTCGCCGGTAATACCAGCGCGCGCAATCACCTCCACCGAATCCACGGTGATAGTATCAGGCGCATCGACCATTGCCTTGACGATGATGTCCTGGCCCGGATGCAGATCGGTACCGTCGGTATAGGCGCGCACCTGCATGCCCGCCGCCGTTGCGAGCGCGAGGTCAACTTCCTTGATCTTGCGATCAAGGCGATGCGCCACCTGGTCTTCCAACTCGGACGGCAGCGTGGAACGGGCTTCCGCCACGGCCTTGCCAATTTCCACTAGGCGCTTCACCACCTCAACCGGATCGCCATAGTCAGCCAGCGCTTCGTCGATCAGCCCCTGCGCATTGCGCAGCGCGTCGGCGGAAGCGGCCGGCATGCCGTCGAGTTCGGCAATGTGGCCAACGGTGGCAATGAGGCCATCGCGAATGTCGTTCTCGGCCTTGCCGGCTTCGCCATTGGCGGCCCAGGACAGGTTGATCGGCCATTCGGTCTGCGGCTTTGGCTGCCAGCGGCCCATGCCCTGCGTCAGGTGGCAGGAACGCGACCATTCGCCCATCTGCGGGAAAGTGGCGCCCGAAATCGGATCGCGCTCGGGTGCACGCACCACCAGCGTCGTCGGCGGGGGCGGAGTTTCGTCATCGTAGACGCCGCCGCCACCGCCCCATGCCGGCTGATAAATCTTCGGCACGGTCCAGGTCTTCAAGCCGGCCGCGATCTGGTCCGGGAATTCCTCGGCATTGCCGGAGATGCCCGCCACGATAAACGTCGCCACATTCGCCGCACGATGGTGGCCATGCTGCCCGCCAACGTCGAGGAAGCAGTTCATGATCACGTCGGGCTTGTACTGGCGCACGGCCCAGGTCATGCGCTCGATTACACGGTCGCGGCCCCAGCGGTCGATCGTCTGGTTCGGATCCTTGGAGAACCCAAAGTCGTGCATATTGTCGTGGTGGCCTTGGCTACCAAAGGCCAGCGACGCGTCGAGCGAACGCGATGCCTCGGTGATTTCGCGCGTCCGCAGCACGCCCAGCACCGAACCGCGTTCCGGCCCGATGGCATTCTGCCCGCCTTCACCGCGCGTGATGCAATAGAGCACCGGACGAATGCCATAGACATGGCGGAGTGCCGCCAGCATGCCGCTCGGCTCGTCGTCGGGATGCGCGCCGGTGGTCATGAAAGTGACCGTGGAGGTCAGGCGTTCGAGCTGGCGATAGAGTTTTACGATTGCCGGCTCACCCTTCTGCGCCGCAATCAGCTCCAGATCGGAGGCGGGAGCCGCCCAGGCGGGAATCTGCGTGGCAGCCAGCAGCGGCGGCACCGACGCAATGAAAGTTCGACGGGTCAAACGTGGCATAAACTAGGGTCCTCTCCTTGATCTGTCCTCGTCACCGACCCCTCCGGCCGGCCGATATGACAGCTTCAAGACAGGACTATGTGAGCCCGATTAACTTAACTCAAGTGTGTTAATCGAGATTTTTGGAACGAATTTTTGATCAAGCTGCGTGCTTTAGGATGCACTCGCGCCACGGGACGTTCTCCCCAGGCGCCGTACATGGCAACCTTCGGCCTCTTCGCACGGCCGATGCCATGAATCTAAAATTGACCAGCATGAAAGAACAAAGTACCATCATTCAAACTTTGGATGGCAATTTGTTCCTCAAATGACGAACCATTTAGAACACAAAGAATCCTGGATCAGCCGAGCCATTCGCATGCTCGAAGCCGACGCCCAGCGCTCCGCCGATTCCCATCTCATCCCCGTGGCACTGCCCGGCTTTCCCGCCGTGGATTTTTACTTCAAGGACGAGTCCTGCCACCCCACGGGCAGCCTGAAACATCGCCTGGCGCGTTCGCTCATCCTTTACGGTCTCTGCAACGGCGTCATCGGCCCTGATACGGCATTGGTAGAAGCCTCCTCCGGCTCCACCGCCGTCAGCGAGGCCTATTACGCCCGCCTCCTCGGCCTCAAATTCTACGCCGTGCTGCCGCGCACGACCTCCTGCACCAAAATTGAAGCCATCGAGCAATATGGCGGCCAGTGTGTCTTCGTCGACGAACCCTCGGCCATTTACGACGAGGCCAAAAACCTCGCCGCCCGCATCGGCGGCCACTATCTCGACCAGTTCACCTTTGCAGAGCGCGCCACCGACTGGCGCGGCAACAACAACATCGCCGAGTCGATCTTCCGCCAGATGGCCATGGAGCGTCACCCAATCCCCCGCTGGGTAGTGATGAGCCCCGGCACCGGCGGCACCTCAGCCACCATCGGCCGCTACATTCTCTACAAGAGCTTTTCGACCGAGCTCTGCGTGCCCGACCCGGAATTCTCCGCCTTTTACGAAGGCTGGACCCAGACGGACACGGCCTGTCGCTGCAAGCGCGGCAGCCGCATCGAAGGCATCGGCCGCCCCCGCATGGAAGCTTCCTTCGTGCCCAACGTCGTCGACGCCATGCTCAAAATCCCCGACTCCGCCTCGATCGCCGCCACCCGCGTGCTCTCAAAACGCCTCAGCCGCCGCGTCGGCGGCTCCACCGGCACCAATTTCATCGGCCTCCTCTGGGCCGCCTCAGAAATGGCCAAGCACAACGAAGCCGGCTCCATCGTCACCCTGATCTGCGACAGCGGCGAACGCTACGCCCAGACTTATTTTTCCGATGAATGGCTGAGCCAGCAAGGCATCGACATCACCGAAGACATGGCCCGCATCGAGAAGGTCATCGCGACAGGACAGTTCGACCCCGACCTGCTGATCGCCGGGCAGCGCAGGGAACGGGTCTAGCACCACTTCTCCGCCCACCCACAGTGTCATCCCCGCGAAAGCGGGGATCTCTGTTTCAAGCCCGGGATTCCCGCTTTCGCGGGAATGACATCGAGTGATGGGAAAAACTCCACCTCACACTCGATGCAACACCTCCCCCTTGATGGGGGAGGATGGGAGGGGGTGGAGCCACACCCACCCAGCCGTGGCAGCCCTCAGGCCCGCGCCACCCGCGAAAATTTTACCGGCACGTCCGGATGATCGCTCTCGGCCGCAGCCTTCGCAAAAATCCGCCGCACCGTATCCTCGCCCTCGGTCACCTGGCCGAACGCCGCAAAACCCTGCCCATCCGCATTGCGCTTGCCGCCAAAGTCGAGCTCGGGCTGATCACCGATACAGATGAAGAATTCCGAAGCCGCCGAGCCCGGCGCAAAGCGCGCCATCGAGACGGTCATGTTCCTGTGCTTGATCCCGGTCTTGTCATTGGTCTCGTGCGCAATCGGGGCAAAAGGCGTGGGCTTCTCATCCGAAACCCCATAACCCCACTGCACCACCTCGATCTTGATCGGCTTCTGCGGTTCGTTGGTGTCGGTCACGATGCGATAGGCCGTCGCGTCGTTGAGATAGCCGCCATCGACATAGGCGAGGAAATTCGCAGCCGTGACAGGCGCGTTCTTTTCGTCGACTGCGATGGTGAAATTGCCGAGTTCAGTTTCGAGAATGACAGGGATGGTCACGTTAAAAGTCCAGACATGAAAGAGAGCTCCCGCCGGACAACCCGGCGGGAGCGATTCAATTATTCTGCGATCTGAGCGTCGCGGAAATAAGGCACGTTGAGCGGCGAACGCCAGAAGCCGGTCACTTCTGGGCTCATCATCATGTAGTTGTAGCGGTGATACTGCGGCAGGATGACGTGGTCGTTCATCATGATCGCCTCGGCCTTGCGCATTTCATCGCGCGAAACCGCTTCGTCGCTCGCGGCCTTGGCCGCTTCGATTGCCGCGTCATAGTCGGCATTCGACCAGTTGGCGAGATTGTTGGCGCTGCCGGTGACAAAGTTGTCGAGGAAGGTCATCGGGTGCGGATAGTCGGCGCCCCAGCCCATCTGTGCGATCTGGTACTCGACCTTCTGCACTTCGGGATAAAAAACCTGCCATTCGGTGGCCTGGATCTCGACGTCGATATTGAGGTTTTCCTTCCACATCTGCTGGATGGCTTCGAGCAGCTTTTCGATCGGCGGGGAGGAATAGGTCACATAAATGGTGGAAGGGAAGCCTTCGCCATTGGGGTAGCCGGCCTCGGCCAGTTCCGCCTGCGCGCCTTCGACATCAGCCGTTTCGGAGAGACCAAAGGTATCGCGACCCTCGGTGAAATCCTCACCAGCGAGGCTCATGCCCGGCGGCACGAGGCCGAGAGCCGGCGTGTCAGCCGATTGCAGCACGAATTCGATGATTTCCGAACGGTCAATCGCCATGGACAACGCCTTGCGCACATGGAGATTGTCGAGCGGTGCCTGGTGCGGGTTAAAGAAGCCATAAGTCGTGCCCAGAGCCGGCACGATCATGAAGCCAGGGGCCTCAACCGAGAGACGAGGAATTTCTGGCGCCGGCACGGCTTCGATGCCGTCCACGTCGCCCGCTTCAAACGCGGCCAGCGCGGTCGCGGGATCGGGGATCAGGCGGAAGGTCAGCTTGTCGAGGCTGACGGCATCGGCGTCATAATAGTTCGGGTTCTTTTCAAAGACGACCGACTCGCCCTGGTTGAACGCCGTCACGCGGAACGGGCCGGTGCCGATAAAGGTCGCGGGGTTACGCGTCCAGCCTTCGGGATCGGCCGAAACCACATCCTCGCGCACCGGATAGAAGGTCGGGTAGTTGAGGAGCTGCAGCATATAGGGCACGCGCTGCTTGAGCGTGAACGTCAACGTCTTGTCATCAGTCGCCGACACGGCAATCGCCGAAGCGTCCCCACCGCCGAAAGCCTCTTCGGCGCCGACAATGTGATAGAGCATCTGCGAGTTCATCGCGCCGGTCGCCGGATCAAGCACGCGCTTCCAGGCATAGACGAAATCCGACGCCTTTACCGGCTCGCCATCCGACCATTTCGCATCGCGCAGGTGGAACGTATAAACGAGGCCATCCTCGGAGACGTCCCAGCTTTCGGCCAAGGCTGGCACGACTTCGCCCTCGGGGCTCAGGCGCACCAGGCCTTCAAACGTGTTGCCGATGATCGGGGAAGCAAAGGTCTCGGCCGTGGTGCCGGGATCGTACTTGGCGCTTTCATTGTTGACCACATAGGTCAATTCGCCGGCGGCAAAGGCCGAACCGGCCGAAGCCAGCAGCGCCGCCGTTATGAGCGGCAGAACCAGTCTCTTCATTGCACTCTCTCCTGTAGCGGGGCCCTTACCCCGTTTGCTTGTTGCGCCAGTTCCCCGGCGAAGTGACAGGCGGCCAGATGCCCCCCACCAATATCGGTCAGCTGCGGCTCCACTTTCGCGCAAAGCTCGGTGGCGAGCGGACAGCGCGTACGGAAGCGGCAACCAGATGGAATGTCGATCGGGCTCGGGATTTCCCCCTGCATCGGCTCCACGGCCCGCGCCGCTTCCGGGTCCGGCACCGGAATGGCCGAGAGCAAGGCGCGGGTATAGGGGTGCGACGGCCGATGATAGAGATCGGCGCTAGTCGCCAGCTCGACGATCTTTCCGAGATACATCACCCCAATCCGATCCGAGATATGCCGGACCATGGAAAGGTCATGGGTGATGAACAGATAGGTCAAACCGAGATCAGCCTGCAGGTCCTCAAGCATGTTGACGACCTGCGCCTGCACCGACACATCGAGCGCCGAAATCGGCTCGTCGCAGATGACAAGATCGGGCTCCAGAGCAATCGCCCGCGCAATTCCGATACGCTGTCGCTGCCCCCCGGAAAATTCATGCGCAAAGCGCTGAGCCGAGTCACTCGGCAAACCCACGCGATCTAGCAGCCCCGCCACTTTCTTGCGCCGCTCCGCCGCCGTCCCCACTCCGGCAATCTCGAGCGGCTCGGCAATCAGGTCGCCCACACTCATCCGCGGATTGAGGCTGGCATAGGGGTCCTGAAAGATCATCTGCACCCGCCGCCTGAAATTTCCCAGCAGCCCCTCGGGCGCTTTCCCAACTTCCTGCCCGTCAAAAACAATGCTGCCCGATGTGGGTTCGTGCAGACGAATAACCGTCCGCGCCAGCGTCGATTTTCCGCATCCGGATTCGCCCACCAGCCCCAGCGTCTCGCCCTTCATCAGGTCAAGATCAACGCCATCCACCGCCCGCAAAATCGGCTTCGGCGCAAACGGCGCGGCCGGCAGCCGGAAATGCTTGTGAAGGTCGCGCAGTTGCAAAAGAGGCTGGGTCATGCCGCCACCTCATGCACCGCGTCCACCTTTGGCGCCTCGGGATGTTGCAACCAGCACCGCGACTGATGAGACGCACCAAACAGCGGCGGCAGTGCCGCCATGCATTGGCTCATCGCATGCGGACAGCGCGGCGCAAAAGGACATCCCGGCGGCGGCGCCAACATATTCGGCGGGCTGCCCGGAATAGGCGTCAGCCGCCGATGCGTATCATCCCGCAAATCGGGCACGGCCCCCAGGAGCCCCACCGTATAAGGATGCGCCGGCCGGGCGAAGAGATCGCGCACCGGCGCCGTCTCCATGATCAGCCCGCCATAAAGCACCAGCACCCGATCGGTGACCTCGGCAATGACGCCAAGGTCATGGGTGATCAGGATGACGGACATGCCGAGCCGCCGCTGCAAATCCTTGAGCAGCGCCAGGATCTGCCGCTGAATGGTCACATCCAGCGCCGTCGTTGGCTCATCGGCGATCAGCAGTTTCGGATCGCAGGCCAGCGCCATGGCAATCATCACGCGCTGCCGCATGCCGCCCGAAAATTCATGCGGATAGGAATCGAGGCGTTTTGCTGCCGACGGAATCCGCACCAGCTCGAACAGCTCCACCGCCCGCGCCCGAGCTTCCGCCGCGCTCGCCTTGCGATGCCGCCTTACCGCTTCAATCACCTGCTCGCCCACGGTCAGCGTGGGGTTGAGCGAAGTCATCGGGTCCTGAAAAATCACCCCGATCCGATTGCCCCGCAGGTCCGACAGCGCATCCTCATCGAGCGAGAGAATATCGGTCCCCTCAAAGGTCGCCGAACCCGCCTTGATTGTTCCGCCGGCCTTTAACAGCCGCAGCACCGACATGCAGGTGATCGATTTCCCCGACCCGCTCTCACCGACGAGCCCGAGCATTTCGCCTTCGTGCACGTCAAAACTGACGCCGCGCACCGCCTGCACTTCGCCGCGCCGCGTGAAAAACGAGGTCGTCAAATCCCGAACCGAAAGAATTGGCTGGTTCATCGTCCAACCCTCGGATCAAGCGCATCGCGCAGCCCGTCGCCCAGGAAGTTGAAGGCAAACATGGTCAGCGATATCGCCGCCGCCGGGAAGAAAAGCTGATGCGGATAGGCGCGCAAAGTCTCGACCGCCTCCGAGGTGAGCGAGCCCCAGCTTGCCAGCGGCGGCGTCACGCCGAGCCCGATAAAACTCATAAAACTCTCGATGAAGATGGCCGAGGGGATCAGCATGGTGAGGGTAACAATGATCGGCCCGATCGAATTGGGCAGCAGGTGCCGCGTCAGGATGCGCGCCGGCGACGCCCCCATGGTCCGCGCCGCCGCCACATAATCCTGGCTCTTGAGGCTTAGGATCTGCCCGCGCACGATCCGCGCCATATCCACCCAGAATACCGAACCAATGGCGACAATGATGGACAGGAGGCCAGAGTCAAAAACCACCATCAGCAGCACGACATAGAGTGTCAGCGGAATGGTCGAAATGATTTCGACAAAGCGCATCATCACCGCATCGACTTTTCCGCCGATATAGCCGGCAATGCCGCCATAAAAGACGCCGATGAAGAAGTTCACCAGCGTCGCCACGAAGGCCACGGTCAGCGAAATCTGCGCCCCATAAAGCTGGCGCACCAGGATGTCGCGGCCCAATTGATCGGTGCCGAAAAGATAAGTCCGGTTCCAGCTCCAGCCGCTTGGGCGCACCTCGCTGCCATCTTCGAGCAGCAGCCGCACCGGCAGCTTTGAATAGTCGAGCGTCAGCGTCTGGTCGCCAAACTCATAGGGCTGGCTCTTCTTGATCATGTCCTTGCGGCCACCGCGCAGGAGCCCGAGCATGTTTCCCTCAGCATCGACCTCATAGAGGTTGAAATTCGACGCATTGAGGAAAAACCGCGTCGTTTCCCCTGCCCCATCCGTCACCGCATAGGTCTCGAAGAACGGCGGAATATTCGCCAGCTTCAGGTCCTGCTTGAAATAGGTGTGCGGCGAAAAATACGGCCCGAAGAACGCCGCGATCACCAGGAGAACAATGAAGACAATGCTGACCACAGCCGGCTTGTTGGCCCAAAGCCGGCGCCGCACTTCCTGCCCATAGGTCGGGGCGGGCGGTGCAACGGGCGCCACCTTCTCCGCAGCCGGCACCTTGGCCCACATTTCCGGTGAAATATCGGTCATGCGGCAGCCTTGGTCAGTTTGATGCGCGGATCGAGCCACACATAAAGAAGGTCAACGATCAGGATCATCACCATCAGAATCGCGGCATAGAAAATGGTGATGCCCATGATGGCGGTATAGTCGCGATTGGTGATCGACAGCACGAATTGCCGCCCGATCCCCGGCAGCGCAAAAATCTGCTCGATGACAAAGGAACCGGTGATCAGGTTCGCCACCACCGGCCCCAATACGGTCACCACCGGCAACAGCGAATTGCGCAGCCCGTGCTTGAAAAGAATCTGCCCCTTGCGCAGCCCCTTGGCCCGGGCCGTGGTCATATAATCCTGCTCCAGCGTCTCGAGCAGCGACGACCGCGTCAGCCGCGAAACGAACGAAATCCAGAAGCCCGACAGCGCAAAAACCGGCAGAAAATAGCCTCGCCAGTCATCAAGCCCAAAAGTCGGCACCCAGCCGAGCCGCAGCGCAAAAACGTAGATGGAAACCGTCGCGATCACATAGCTCGGGATCGCGACGCCAAGCGTTGCGATAAACATCACCGTCGTATCCGGCCAGCGATTGCGATTGAGCGCCGCAATCACCCCCAGCGGCACACCCAGCGCTACGACGCAGATCACCGCAAGCAGCCCCGTCTGCAGCGTCACCGGCAAGCCCGCCGCGATCATCGAATTGATCGACACACCCGGATACTTGAACGAGGGCCCGAGGTCGAAGGTCAAAATCCGCCCGAGATAATTGAGATATTGCTGCCAGATCGGCAGATCGAGCCCATACTTGGCATTGAGCGCCGCCGCGATCTCAGGCGCCAGCATACGCTCGGAAACGAACGGCCCGCCCGGCACCGCATGCATGAGGAAAAAGGTCAGCGTCACGATCGCCCAGAGGGTGACGAGCATCATGCCCAGACGATTGAGGATATAGGTAAACATCAGCTACGCCGCCTCAGGAAAGCCGTGCTGAAGATCGACGCGGTTTCGAAACATAAGTCTATTGCATCACCAAAATGACGCAATATCAATCCGATAGAGGCGAGATCACAGGGCATATTTGCTAAGCTTCAGCCGAAACGAAGGGCGACCGCGAAGCCGCCCTTCATCCTGGAACCTATTTCAGGCTTTCCGCAAAAAAGTCGGCAAAGGTCGTGTCGACAAGTGTCGTCACGTCAGGCTGGTCGCTATAAAAACCATAGCCATGATCCGCCTCCGGCACGACCACCAAACTCGCCTCGGGATAGGCGGCAATCACCGCTTCATTGACCGCCGCCGGCACGACAACATCCTTGTCGCCATGCACCACGATCATCGGCCCCTTATGGCTGCCCGCCAGCTCCAGCGGTTTTGACGCGATCATGTCGTCAAACCACTGCCGGCTCAACTGCTGCACCTGTCCCCATTGGGTCGTGAACTCGGCATAACCCTTGTCCCCGCCGGATTCCGCATAGAGCCGGTCATACTCGGCCTGCCCGCCGAGGAAGCCCACCATCATCTCCTGCCCCCAGTCCGCCGAAGGCGCCAGGAGCCCGATGGCCTTATAGGGATTGTCGCTTCCCGCCCCGATAGTCAGCGCAATGCGCCCGCCCATGCTGTAGCCAAAGATCCCGAGCCGATCCTTCTCGACGGCATAATTCTCCAGAATGTAGCCAAGGCTCGCATTGGAATCCGAGATCATATTGGTGAGATAGCCCTCGGTGAACGGCTCCTTGCTGTCGCCCGATCCGGCAAAATCCATGCGAATGGTCAGAATGCCCTTGTCGGCCAGCGCCTTGGCAATCCTGCCAAAGCCGCCATTCTCCTGCCGCCCGCCGCCATGCCCATGGTTCATCACCACGGCCGGAAACGGCCCTTCCCCATCGGGCACCACGACCGTCGCCGGCACGGCCCGCGCGCCGTTCTGCACCGTCACCTCATTCACCGTCTCTGCCCTCACAGCGACACTTGCAGCAAAAATCGCGACGCCGGCCACAAGCAGCGACGATCCCAAACGTCTGGCTTTCATGTTCTTACCCTCTACCGGCGATGACCGCTGGGGCCACCACCCAAGATCGCCCAACCGCGATCATGACGAGTGTATGACGCGCATCGCCCTTGTCCATAGCCTCTCGCACCCCCAGCGGGCGCCCCGGCCCATCACAAGACCGGCGAAAAAGCCTCTCCCCTGACCGCGATCTCATCGACCACGAAGTCGACAAAGGCGCGGATCTTGGGCGAAAGCTGGCGGTTGCTCGGCCAGACCAGCGCCAGCGAACCGAGCGGCACCATATGAGCGGTGAGCACCGGCACCAGCGACCCGTCCTCCATATGCGGCCTCGCGACATAGACCGGCAGATGGGCAAGACCCAGGCCGTCGCGCGCCGCCCGCAATCCGGCATCGGTATTGTTGAAGGCAATGGTGCGCGGCAGCAGCATCCGGTCATGCGGCGGCGCAAAGGCCCACTGCGCCAATTGCCCGCTTGAAGGATATTTGAAGCGAATACAGGCATGCCCAAGCAGGTCGTCCGGCGCCTTCGGCACGCCTCTTTCCGCAAGATAGTTGGGGCTCGCGCATACCACGAAATGCTGCCGCCCGATCTGGCGGGCGATCAGCCGGGCATCGCTGAGCTCGCCACTCCGCACCACCACATCAAACCCCTCGGCCACGATATCGACCACCCGGTCTTCAAATTCGAGATCGAGTTCGATCTCGGGATAGCGCGCCATGAAGGCGGGCAAGTGCGGCATGAACAGGTGATGCCCGACAATATGGGGCAGCGACACGCGCAATCGTCCCCTCGGCTCAGCGCGGCTGTTCAGAATGGAGGTCTCGGCGTCCCTGACGTCATCGAGAATGCGCCGATACCGCTCATAGAGCATCGTGCCTTCCTCGGTGAGGCTGATGCTGCGCGTTGTGCGGTTCATCAGCCGCGCGCCCAGCCGGCTCTCCAGCCGATGGATCGCCTTGCCGATCGCCGAGGGCGACACACCCACGATCCGGGCGGCGCCGACAAAACTCTGCTGCTCCACGGCATGAACAAAGGCGGCAATGCTGGCAAAGCTTTCCATGCCCCGCTTATTGCAGATTTTTTGTCCGTAATGAAGCGATATCAGCCGCAATTATCCGCCTCTCAGGATGTCATATCTTCAAACGCACGAGTTCAGTGCACACATGCGGCCCGCCGTCCGGGGAGGCGATCATGAGCGACTACACCAGAAATCTGCCAGCGGCCGACATCTGCCATCTCGGGCCAAACGACCTCTTCGTCGAACTCCATCGCGGCAAGCGATCGGCCGACGAGCATAGCAATCGCCCACCCCTTCTCTTCGTCCACGGCGCCTTCACGGGCAGCTGGATGTGGGCCAAATACATTCCCCACTTCATCGCGCACGGCTCGGACTCCTTCTATCTCAACCTGCGCGGCCATTACAAAAGCCGCTCGGTCGATCTCTCGCGCGTGGTCTTTGCCGATTATCTCGCCGACATCGAGCTCGCCATCGACACCATCGTCGATGGCTACCAGGTCGCCCCAATCCTTGTGGGTTTCAGCATGGGCGGGCTTCTCAGCCTGAAAACAGCGGAAAGCACGTCCCTTTCGGGCCTGGTTCTCATCGATTCCAGCATTCCGAGCCAGGTGCATGCCATGGTGCCCTACGCTCACCCGCCCTCCCCGATTACCGGGCTGGTGGTTCCCGCGCCGCTCCGCCCCGAAAACAGCAGCCTAGACGAAACGCTTGAGGACATCGCCTTCCAGCGCAAATACCTTTCGCTCGAAGCCGCAAACGTCTTCCGCAATCTCGCCCGTCCCTATGGCGAAACCGGCATCTCCGTGGCGGGCGAAAATATCACCTGTCCCTCCCTCGTCATCAGCGCCATCAACCATCCCGACGATGACCTGCGCGGCCAGGCTCTCGCCCTGCACACGCGCAGCGAGTATTTTGGCCTGCCCGGAACCACCCATACCGGCCTTCTGGTCGGCCAGCGATATGGCGAAGTCGTCACCCGGATTTTGGCCTGGCTGGACAGCCGGCCCACCTGAACGGTGGACCTTTCGCTCTGGACTCATCTTGTTGCCGAGGAACGCACTTGCCTCGACGACACGGCTCCTTCGTCTCCCTCCCCCTTGTGGGGAGGGATTAAGGGTGGGGGTAGCGACGCGTCGTAAGTGCACTGCCCCCGACAAGCTTCAAAGGGATCAAGGGGCAAATTTGACATGTGCATATGCACGACCTAAATCAGCGCCCATGGAGTACGCGCTCAACGACTGCCTGATCATGAATACGCGCAAAGCGGCGCGGGCTTTGACCCGTCGCGCCGATCACCAATTGCGCAGCGTCGGCATCACCGCCGCCCAGTTCAATATCCTCGGCACACTGAGCACCAATTCCGCCGCCTCGATCACCGAGATGGCGAACTTTCTCGCCGTAGACCGCACAACCCTGTCGCGAAACCTCGCCGTACTGGAACGCCGCAAACTGGTCTCCGCCGGCCCCGGCGACCTCGCCCGCATGCGCCGCATCACCCTCACCCCCGAAGGCCGAAAGGTCTTCGATGCCGCCGTGCCCATTTGGCGCCAGGCCCAGGACGAACTACGCTCCCTGCTCGCCGACCCCGACTTCCAAACGACACTTACCGGCCTCCGCCACCTCGCCAAACTCTAGGCCCAAGACCCTCAATTCGCCCCAATTGCACATCAAATCGTGCATATACACAGGAGACAAAGACATGCTGCGCCCCGATCCCCAGGACCCCATCGTCGTTACCGGCATGGGAGTGGTGAGCCCTCTCGGCGTCGGCGTCGAAACCAATTGGCAGCGTCTCCTCGCCGGCCGCAGCGGCGTCGTCCGCAATGACCGCTTCGACACCACCGATTTTGTGTCCCACATTGCCGGGCTCGTCCCGTCCAAGGCCAATGACGAAGCCGGCTTTGATCCCGCCGATCATATCGACGGCAAGGACATCAAGAAGATGGACGTCTTCATCCAATATTCCATCGCCGCCACCGCCGAGGCTCTCAATCAGGCCAACTGGCACCCTGAAAACCCGGCAGACCAGGCCGCCACCGCCACCATCATCGGCTCCGGCGTCGGCGGTTCCCCGGTCATGGCCCGCGCCGTTGAAACCATCAACACCAAGGGCCCACGCCGTCTCTCGCCCTTCACCGTTCCCTCGTTCCTCGCCAATCTTGCCGCTGGCTGGCTCTCGATCATCCATAGTTTCCGCGGCCCCATCGGCACCCCGGTCACCGCCTGCGCCGCCTCGGCCCAGGCCATCGGCGATGGCATGCGTCTGATCATGACCGGCGAAGCCGAAGTGGCCGTCGTCGGCGGCGCCGAAGGCTCGGTCGATCCCATCTCCCTCGGCGGCTTCGGCGCCTCCCGCGCTCTTTCGGCGTCCCATGCGGATAATCCCGCCAAGGCATCGCGCCCCTTCGATAGGGGTCATGACGGCTTCATTCTCTCCGAAGGCGCCGCCACAATCGTCATCGAGAAGCTCAGCCACGCCCGCGCCCGCGGCGCCAAGCCGCTCGCCGTCCTTGCCGGTTACGGCACCTCGGCTGACGCCTATCACCTGACCGCCGGCGCACCCGACGGCGCCGGCGCCCAGGTCGCCATCCGCAACGCGCTCTCCATGGCCGGCCTCGACCAGTCCCAGATCGGCTACGTCAACGCCCACGCCACGTCCACGGCCGTCGGCGACCAAGCCGAAATCGCCGCGCTCGCCGCCGTCTTCACCGGCCGCGGCAAGGATCTGTCCATCTCCTCGACCAAGTCGGCGACCGGTCACCTCCTCGGCGCTGCCGGCGCCCTCGAAGCGGTCTTCTCCATCAAGGCTCTCGAAACAGGCCAGCTCCCGCCCACCATCAATCTCGAAGACCCGATCGAAGAAGCCGCCCCCTTCGACCTCGTCCCCAACCAGCCTCGCGCCAAAGAACTCGACTATGCCCTTTCCAATTCCTTCGGTTTTGGTGGCGTCAACGCCGCGCTGATCTTCGGCAAGGCCCCGAGGGAATAGAACGAGCTAGGCGCTCGCGCTGAACGTCATCCTCGGGCTTAACCCGAGGACACTTCACTTCGCTATTGCGCAGCGAGTAGAGAGCCCTCGGTTCAAGCCCGAGGGTGACGATCTGCAAGGACGAGCCCACAACGACGACAGCGAAAATGTCCGTCCACATGGACGCAGGCCGCCCTGTTCTATTGCGGCAGGGCGGCCCGCCTTTCCCACGAACCCACGACAAAACAAGGGCTTGGAGAAAACTCTCTCCCACGCCCCTCCCGCCCGCGCGTTGCCTCTCGGCCACAGATGAACATCACGTTTATGGGAGCGATTGCTCCCGTTAAGGTTTCATGAGTAATGAATTTACTCCAGTTGCGCCCGAATCTCTTGGATTCGCAGGCGTTTCCGGCGTGATTAGGAGCGAAGATGCGTAAGCTATTGGTCAGTCTCGTTGCAGTGCTTGCTGCGACCTCTATTGGCCATTCGGCAATCGGCCAGGAAGTGGCCGCCCTTGCCATTCAGCCCGTGGTCATCGCTCCGCCGCAGAACGATCTGGCCCGCACCATCAAGACCGGCCTCTCCTCTGCCTATGGCTCGGCCAAGACCGGTTCGCGCGCCTATGAAGAAGCGCAAAAGCTCTATTTCCTCTACGGCGAGCGCCACTTCGAGCCGATCTGGCTCAGCGAAACCGCCGGTGGCAAGGTCACCTTCTCGCCTGCCGCCCAGAAGATCATCGCCCTCTTTGAACAGGCCGATACCGAAGGCCTGCGCCCCAGCGATTATCTGACGCCTGATATCGACCTCGCCCGCGCCAGCAGCACCGACCCGCTTGCTCTTGCCGGCCTCGAAACCGCCTTTTCCGGCGCCGTCCTGCGCTATGCCAACCATCTCTACAATGGTCGCATCCGTCCTCAGTCGGTCAGCGAAAACCTCGACATCCAGCCAAAAACCCTCGACCAGGCAGCCCTTCTCGAGCGCCTCGCCCAGAGTCAGGACCCGGCCCCGATCCTTGCCGAGCTTGAGCCAAAGCATCCCGAATTCCTGGCCCTCAAGGCGGCCCTTGCCAATTTCGAGGCCAGCACCACGGCCCGCCCCGCGCCCATCGACGATGGCCCGGTGCTTCGTCCCGGCGGCACCGATGCCCGCGTGCACGCCATCCGCGCCCGGCTCGAACTGCCCGCAGGGGCCTCAACCCTTTATGACGATGCCCTCGTCACCGCCGTCGAAACCTTCCAGGAAGGTGTCGGCCTCGAAGTCGATGGCATTATCGGGCCGGCAACCATCGCCGCCTTCAATGGCGGCAATGCCACGCGCCGCGAAGACATTCTGGCCAATATGGAACGGTGGCGCTGGATGCCGGCCGACCTCGGCCAGTTCAACGTCTTCGTCAACATCCCCGAATTCCGCCTCTCCATTCAGCGCAATGGCGTGGAGGAATACGGCACCCGCGTCGTCGTCGGCACCACCAAGAACCAGACCCCGATTTTTTCGGACAATATCCGGCACCTGGTCGTAAATCCCTATTGGAACGTCCCGTCCTCGATCATCAAGGGCGAGATCGCCCCGGCCGTTTTGCGCAATCCGGGCTATACCGATAGCCACAATATGGATCTGCTCTATAACGGCACGCCGGTCAGCCCCTGGCAGGTGGATTGGTCGCAGGTTTCCACGTCCTACTTCCCCTTCAAGGTCCGCCAGCGCCCCGGCGCCGGCAATGCCCTTGGCCAGATCAAGTTCCTCTTCCCTAACAAGCACGACGTTTATCTGCACGATACGCCGTCTAAGTCGCTTTTCGCCCGCTCCTTCCGCGCCTTCAGTCATGGCTGCATCCGCGTCGAAAACCCGTTCGAATTTGCCGATGCACTGATGGCCAATGAGGCCAAGATCAGCCGCGCCTCGCTCGAAGCCATGTTCGGCCCCTCCGAGCGCTGGGTGAACCCGGAAACCCAGATTCCGGTGCACCTCGCCTACTTCACCCTGCGCGTCGGCACCGACGGGGCGATCCGCAACTTTGGCGACGTCTACGGTCACAATGAAAAGCTGATCGAAGCCATGGGCCTTGCCAATTCCGCCCCGCCCACCATCGTGGCCGAGGTCGAGAGCGTCCCCGAAGAGCTCTCTCCGTAACCAAATGTGTCCGCGGCTGCGCTCGACGGTAACAGTCTGTTAGCATTTTCGCCTTGGTTGCGCCCGCTTTTGCCCTTAAATAACGAAGGCGTGAGGGGGCCTACGGTCGGTTCACAACTGGTTAGCGTTAATAAAATCGAGCGATTTTTGCGCTAGCGTCGAACGATACTGGCATTGAACCGGGCAGAGTTAGGCGTGACGGGGATTTCCTTTTTGCAGCGTGGTGTTTTTCTGCGTTATGTCGCAGCGACGCTTGTAACTATTTGTTTGACCGGCATTTTTGCCGTGCAACCGGCGCTGGCCGCGACCGAGCGCGCGCTCTATCTCTACTATACGCACACCAAGGAAACCTCGCGCATCGTCTTCAAGCGCAATGGTCAATATGTGCAATCGGGCCTTAACGAGCTCAACCAGTTCCTGCGCGACTGGCGCCGCAACGAACCCACCAAGATGGACCCCCGCCTCTTCGACCTGATTTGGGAGGTTTATCAAGAGGTTGGCGGCTCACAGCCGATCAACGTCGTCTCCGCTTACCGCTCCCCCGCCACCAATGCCATGCTGGCCGACAAGTCTTCGGGCGTCGCCGACAATTCCCAGCACATGCGCGGCACTGCGATGGATTTCTTCATCCCCGGCGTGCCGCTGGCAAAATTACGTGCTGTGGCAATGAGTAAGCAGGTCGGCGGCGTCGGCTTCTACCCAACCTCGGGCAGCCCCTTCGTCCATCTCGACGTCGGCTCGGTCCGCGCCTGGCCGCGCATGACCCGCGCGCAATTGAAAGAAATCTTCCCCGACGGCCGCACCATGCACCTGCCGACCGACGGCAAGCCGCTCTCGCAGGAAGGCTACAACATCGCCCTCGCCGAGTGGAAACAGTGCCACGCCTATCCCTGCAACGGCCGCGGTTCCTCAGGCACCATGGTGGCCGATGCCGGCGGCGGCAATGGCAAGACGCTGATGGACGTGCTCTTTGGCGGCAAGCCGGGCAGTGCCCCCGCCCCCGTCGCTGCAGCAGCCCCTGCCCCGGTTCAGGTTGCCGCCGTGGCGCCGCAAACTGCCACCTCCGATCTTGCTCCCGTCCCCGCCCCGCGCCCGGCCAGCATGATGGTTGCTGCGGCTGCACCGCAGTCGGCCGCCGTGGCCCCGGTCCCGGCCGACCCCGCTTTCATGCCCTTTTCGACCGTCGGCAGCGCGCCGCTCGATGCCGCGGAACTGACAACGCCCGTGATGGCGCCGATCCCGGCGATGAAGTCCGAAACCCTGCGCGTCGCCACCGCCTCGGCTCTGCCGGCCGGTGATGCGGTAACGGCCCTCGCCGCGCTCACTGAACCGCCGACGCCCATGCCGCCGCTCCGCGCGGCCGAGCCAGAAGTCACGCTCACGGCCTATGCAGCCGCACCCACCGGCCTCGGCCGTCCGGTGATCGCCTCGCTCGGCCCGACCGTGACTGGCTCCATCCCGGCAACGCCCGCCGCCTCGCGCTCCGTTCTGGCTTCCGTCGGCACCCCAATGCCGACCGAGCTGACGGCGCTGCCGCCCTCCCAGAACGAGATGGCCAACCTCTTCTCCGGCACCTTCACCGCTGCCGAAGCGGCCCAGGAAGCCGATCTCGTCGCGGCCCTCACCAGCCACGTCTCGCGCCCGGTTGCCGATGGCATGCGCAAGCCGGATCTTGTCGCCCCCGATTTCGAGCACGTCGCCGACGTTTTCGCCGCGCCCGCCAGCCTCAGCTCGAACCATTTCGCCGTGATCTTTGATCGCGACGAGGCCGATTTCGACCCGACCCCGGAAATGGGCCGCTATGTCATCGTCATGGGTGCCGGCGAAGACACGACCATGGGCGGAAATCGCCGTTTCGCACCGGCGACCAACTAAAACGCGGCCAGGTGCCGCATCCGCGCCACTTTCTTTGATTTCAAGCGTTTGATGTGACCGGCGCCGCGTGGTGCCGGTCCTTGCATTGGCACAGGCACGCGCCTAAAGAACTCGTGTTGCCGCCGCTTCCCAAGGAGCCCCCGCTTGGCCGAAAAGCCGCAAACTCCGTTGCTCGACACGGTCCAATCGCCCGCCGACCTGCGCGCCCTTCCTCGCGAGCAGCTGCGCCAGCTTGCCGATGAACTGCGCACCGAAATGGTCGATGCGGTTTCCGTCACCGGCGGCCATCTCGGCGCCGGCCTCGGCGTGGTTGAACTGACGGTCGCCCTGCACGCGGTTTTCGACACGCCGCACGATCGCATCATCTGGGACGTCGGCCACCAGGCCTATCCCCACAAGATCCTGACTGGCCGCCGCGACCGTATCCGCACCCTGCGCCAGAAGGATGGCCTTTCCGGCTTCACCCGCCGCGCCGAAAGCGAATACGACCCCTTTGGCGCCGGCCACTCTTCCACGTCGATTTCCGCGGGCCTCGGCATGGCCGTCGCCAGCGAGCATCTCAGCACGCCGCGCAATGTCGTCGCCGTTATCGGCGATGGCGCCATGTCTGCCGGCATGGCCTATGAAGCCATGAACAATGCCGGCGATATGGATGCCCGCCTCGTTGTGATCCTCAACGACAATGACATGTCGATCGCGCCGCCGACCGGCGCCCTGCGTGCCTATCTCGCCCAGCTCGTTTCGAGCCCGGCCTATCGCGGCACCCGCGACGCAGCAAAATCCATCGTCAGCAAGCTTCCAAAACCGCTACACGAGCCGGCCCGCAAGACCGAAGAATTCGCCCGTTCGTTCTTTACCGGCGGCACGCTTTTCGAAGAACTCGGCTTCTACTATGTCGGCCCCATCGACGGGCACAATCTCGACCACCTGCTTCCTGTGCTCGACAATGTGCGCGAGATGGAAAAGGGCCCTGTGCTGATCCATGTCGTGACCAAGAAGGGCAAGGGCTATGCCCCTGCCGAAAACTCGGCCGACAAATATCACGGCGTCTCAAAGTTCAACGTCATCACCGGCGCCCAGACCAAGGCGCCGTCCAATGCGCCCTCCTATACCTCGGTCTTTGCATCGAGCCTCATCCAGGAAGCCGAGGCCGACAAGCGCGTCGTTGCCGTCACCGCCGCCATGCCCAACGGCACTGGCCTCGACAAGTTCGCTGAACTCTTCCCCACGCGCATCTACGACGTCGGCATTGCCGAGCAGCACGCCGTCACCTTTGCGGCCGGCCTTGCCAGCGAAGGCATGCGCCCCTTCTGCGCCATCTATTCGACCTTCCTGCAGCGCGCCTATGACCAGGTGATCCACGACGTCGCCATCCAGGGCCTGCCGGTGCGCTTTGCCATCGACCGCGCGGGCTTTGTCGGCGCCGATGGCCCGACCCATGCCGGCAACTATGACAATGCCTATCTCGGTGCCATTCCCGGCATCGTGCAGATGGCCGCATCAGACGAAGCCGAACTCCGCCATATGGTTGCGACCGCCGCCGCCTATGATGCCGGCCCGATCAGCTTCCGCTATCCGCGCGGCGACGGCATGGGCGTCGACATGCCCGCCCGTGGCGAGATCCTGCCCATCGGCAAAGGCCGCATCGTGCGCCAGGGCAGCACCATTGCCCTCCTCTCCTATGGCACGCGCCTTGGCGAAGTCATGGCCGCCGCCGACAAGCTCGCCGCCCTCGGTCTCAACCCGACCGTCGCCGATGCGCGCTTCCTAAAACCGCTCGACGAAGAACTGACCGCCCACCTGGCGCAGACCCACGACGTGCTGATCACGACCGAAGAAGGCGGCCTCGGCGGCTTTGGCAGCCATGTCGCAACCTTCCTCGCCTCGAACGGCTTCCTCGATGGCAAGGTGCGCTTCCGCCCGCTGATGATCCCGGATCGCTTCGACGAGCATTCGAGCCAGTCCGACATGTACGCCGCCGCCGGCCTCGACCGCCACGGCATCGTCCAGACGGCACTGACCGCCCTCGGCTACGACGAAGCCGCCATGAAGGCGGCCCTCGCACAGGCCTAGTCCGGTCCCAAAAAGCGCACAAAAAAATCCCCGCTCGCGCGGGGATTTTTGCTTGGGGTGAAGCCCTCGCCTTACTTCCAGGTAAAGGCGCGAGTCACGGCATAGTTGAACACCGAGCTCATGATCGCGCCGGAGAGGCCCGCCACAAAAGTCTGGTGATCCCACTGGTAGATCGCATTGGCGACCGAAATATTGGCAATGCCACCCAGCGCGCAGATCGCACAAAAACTCAAAAAGCCCGTGACCAGCCGCGTGCCCTTCAGCTTGCGATCGGCATAGGTCAGGTTGTTGTTGAGCACGAAATTCCAGCCCATGGCGATCAGCGTCGCCGCGATCTGCGACACTACAAAGCCCTGACCAAAGATCGAGGTGAAGAGCGCCAGCGCCGCAAGGTGCACCACCACGCCGGTGCCTCCCACAAGACCGAACAGCAGGAAGCTAGGCGGCAGCGCGCCGGCCGTCATTTTCGAGACCCAGAGACCGAGATACTGGATCACGATCAGCGGGTTCATCTTGCTCTCGCCCGCATGGCGCGGACGGAACGTATAGGGCACTTCGGCTATTCTGAGCGGCTTGCCCATGCGGGCCGAGGTCACGATCAGATCGATGAGAATCTTGAACCCGTCGCTGGCGAGTTTTGGCGCCGCTTCCAGTGCCGCCTCGCGGCGCATCAGGAAAAAGCCGCTCATCGGATCGCTGACCGCCTGCCCGGCAATCATGCCGGCAAGGCGATTGGCAAGATTGCTGCCCGAAAGGCGCGTCGCACTGAGGCCATCGCCGGCCGAGCCGCCCTCGGCAAAGCGCGAACCGACGACGAGATCAGCGCCATTGATTGCCTCAGCCAGCATCTTGGGAAGGATGGTTTCGTCATGCTGATGGTCGGCATCGATGACAGCCACATAGGGCGCCGCGGTAACGGCCATGCCTTCGACACAGGCCGAAGCAAGGCCCCGGCGGCCAAAACGCCGGACGCAGCGGATATTGGCGTAGACCCGGCTCAGCTCATTGACGACGTCAGCCGTCCCGTCGGGGCTATTGTCGTCGACGACGATCATTTCCCAGGGCGTGTCGCCCAGCGCCAGCGCGACTTTTTCGTAAAGCAACTCGATATTGCCCCGCTCATTATAGGAGGGGACGATGACAGCAAGCTGCGGGGGACGGAAATTGGTATGAAGTGCGACGCTGGCTTCTTGGATGGGGCCGTTCGACATTTTTTCTTGAGCACTCTGGCTGCGGGGCATTTCCCTTAAAAGCACGCCGCGCACTTAAAGTTGCGTGGGATAGATTTCATAGCAGGGTTGCGCCCAGCGCAGATGTGGCCCGCAGCGCTTTGTGCCAATCCACACATTCCCCTCATGGCTGGAGGCGCCGTGCATTCCCCCAGTACCGATTTCAGGCAGGACCGACCCACTGCGATAGTCCTGCTTTTGCCGCTCATCTTCGTGCTGAGCGGCACGCTGATCCGCTTCCTCGCCTTCCGCTATGCCGAGCCTGACACCGAATGGACGCAGTATTTCGACGCGCTCTGCCGTTGGGATTGCACCTGGTACATCCGCATGGCCGAAACCGGCTATGACACTTTCCCGGTGCCCTCGCGTGTCTCCGCGGGCAATTGGGCCTTCTTCCCGTTCTACCCGATCCTCGTCGGGCTGATCGGCAAGCTTATCCCGCTTCCCACCATCGTGCTGGCAAGCCTGCTCTCGATTGCCACGGCCTATGCCGCCGTCGTCGTCGCCTGGCCGCTCCTCGGCCGAAACATCAGGGCCTACACGCTCTATGCCGCCTTCATGCTGTCCGGCCCGGTCTCATTCTATTTCACCACCTTCTTCACCGAGGTGATGTTCGTCCTCCTGACGACCCTGGTCTTCCGCTTCCTCGGCCGCTCCGACTATCTCGGCGCCGCCGCCTCCGCAGCCCTGCTCTCTGGCACGCGCATCGTCGGTGTCTTCGCCTCGCTCTCCATCGGCGTGAAAGCGCTGATGGATTACCGGCAGGACAAGGGGACGTGGCGCGGCATTGTGGGCGGCCTTCTCGGGCAACCGAAGCTCGTCCTTGCCATCTTCATCTCGCCGCTCGGCTTTTTCACCTATGCGGCCTTCCTCAATTACTGGATCGGCGATGGCCTTGCCTTCAGCCACACCCAGCGCGCCTGGGGCCGCCAGATTGCCAATCCCGCGACCTATCTGTGGGAAGGTCTCGTCAATTGGCCGAATGGCGGCGCCCTGCTGAGCAATTCCCAGATCCTCGCCCTCGCCGCCGTCACCGGCCTCGTCATCACCGGTGTCCTCGCCTGGCGCAAGCAGTGGCCCGCCGTGGTCTTCTGCCTCTTCTGCATCATCATCCCGCTCGCGGCCGGCCTTGCCTCCATGCTGCGCTTCATGGCCGGCTTGGCGCCGATCACCATCACAGCGGCAACGATCCTGGGCAAAAACCGCGTGATTTTCGCCATCAGCCTCATCGGCCTGATCATCGGCGCCTGGTTCGTCACCCTTGCTTGGCTCGGAGGCAATGTTGCGCTTGTCTGATCGCTCGCCGCTGACCCTCGGCGCCTATGCCCTCGCGGCCATCCTCGCCCTCTTCGAGCTCGCCGTCCTCTGGCAGGCGCTGCATCCCAATGTCTCAGCCGACTATCGCGCCTACTATATCGACCGCACCACCACCTGCCTGCCGCAGCCGGTTACGGGAGAATATGTGCTGGGTACGGAACTGAATTTCCGCTCGGAAGGCGACGAAACGCGCGAACTTCGCCCCTGCGGCTGGACTGGCCCCGCCGGCGACGGCACCCATTCGGTCGGCGAAACCTCGCGCCTGCGCTTTGCTATCGACGCAAAGGGCCCGCTGACCCTGATGCTGGAATTGACCGGCGTCACCCTGCCGGGGCCCGCCCAGCAGCGTGTTCTCATCTCGGCCAATGGCCATGACATCGGCGAAGTCGCGGTAACGCCCGACCAGACCGAGCGTTTTGTCATTTCAATCCCGGCAGGTGCTTTGGATGATGATGGCTTTGTCGACCTGAAATTCGACTATCCCGATGCCATCTCGCCGGGAAAGCGGGTTTCGAACACCTATTGGCGCTCGGTAAAACTCACCGCTGCGTCGCTCAGCCCGGCTTGACCGGGCTGAGCCGCAAAAGCCTTAGTGGTCGGAAGCGCCTTCGATCATGCCGAGCGCCGACATGTAGAGCTCGAGTATGGCTTCCTGCTCCATACGCTCATTGGCGTCCTGCTTGCGGATCGTCACGATCTTGCGCAGGATTTTCGTATCAAAGCCGTTGCCCTTGGCTTCGGCGTAGATTTCCTTGATGTCAGCCGCGATAGCGGCCTTTTCTTCTTCCATCCGCTCGATGCGCTCGATAAAGGCGCGGAGCTGGTCCTGGGCGACGCTGTCTTCGACGGCCATCGTAAACCTCTTTTTGTTCTGGCTGTCTTGAACCCCATGGGCTCGCGCGGTTCAAGCCCTTGACTGGCCGATTCTCTACAGATCACCGCATTGCATGCCCGCAATTCCGTCAAATCCCGTCATTAGCCATTGACCCGACTTGTCGCATCGGCTCAAACACTCCCGGTATCTCCCATGACCAATGGCCCGCTCTTGCACCGCTTCTGCCTCGGCTCGACGCTTTTGCCGCTTCTTGCGGGTGGCTTTTTTCTAAGCCCGGTCGCGCCGGCCTATGCGGACCTCCGCATCTGCAACGAGACCGCCAATATCCTCTCCGTGGCCCTTGGCTATCGCGCCGAACGTGGCTGGATGAGTGAAGGCTGGTGGCAAACCCCGCCCGGTGATTGCCGCACCCTCTATCAAGGCGACCTGCAACGGCGCTTTTATTACCTCTATGCCGTCGACGATATTGGCGGCGGCGCCTGGGACGGCCAGGTGTTCATGTGCACGCGTGATGAAACCTTCACAATATTCGGGGTTGAGGATTGCCTCGCGCGGGGCTATGAGCGCACCGGGTTCTTTGAAATCGATACCCAGAACCGGACGGACTGGACGCTGCAGCTGACCGAAAGCGCGGGCGCGCCCAATGTGGTCGGTCCGGACGCCGGTGAAGATCTCGAAGAGCCAGCCTTCCTGGTTGACCCCGAAAATGCCGATCAGGTGGTACCCCTTCCGCCACCACCACCAGACAGACAGAGCACGGATACGCAATGAGACGGATCAGACGCGCAAAGATCCTCGCCACCCTCGGGCCCGCAAGCAACGAGGAAAAGATGATCGAGGAACTGGCAAAGGCCGGTGCGGACGTATTCCGCATCAATATGAGCCATGCCAGCCACGAGCTTCTGCACCAGACCGTTGCGCGCATCCGCAATGTCGAAGCGCGCCTGAAGCACCCGCTCGGCGTGCTGGTCGACCTGCAGGGCCCCAAGCTCCGCGTCTGGAAGTTTGCCGAAGGTTCGGTCAACCTGGTCCAGGGCCAGAAATTCACGCTCGACAGCGACAAGAACGACAACGGCAATTCCGAGCGCGTCTACCTGCCGCATCCGGAAATCATCGAAAGCGTCTCTGTCGGAGACCGCCTCCTTTTGGACGATGGCAAGCTCCAGCTCAAGGCGACTAAAGTCGGAGGCGGCGTCATCGAGACCGAAGTCATCTATGGTGGCAAGCTCTCGGACAAGAAGGGCGTTTCCCTGCCCGATACGCTGCTCCCGACCGGTGCGCTCACCGAAAAGGACCATGCCGACCTCTTGGAAGGCCTCAAGGCCGAAGCCGACTGGATCGCCCTCTCCTTCGTGCAGCGTCCTGAAGACATCATCGACGTGCGCAAGATCGTCCAGGGCCGCGCCGGCGTCATGGCCAAGATCGAAAAGCCCCAGGCTATCGATCGCCTCGAAGAGATCGTGAAGCTGTCCGACGCCATCATGGTCGCCCGCGGCGACCTCGGCGTCGAACTGCCGCTCGAAACCGTTCCGGGCCTGCAGAAGCGCATGATCCGCATGTCTCGCCGCTATGGCAAGCCGGTGGTCGTCGCAACGCAGATGCTCGAATCCATGATCACTGCGCCCGTCCCGACCCGCGCCGAAGTGTCGGACGTGTCCATCGCCGTCTTCGAAGGCGCCGACGCTGTCATGCTCTCGGCCGAGTCAGCATCGGGCCAGTACCCGATTGAAGCCGTCGCGACCATGAACAAGGTGGCCGTTGCCGTCGAAAGCGACGCCAACTACCGCAACATCATCCGCGCGGCCCAGACCGAACCGGAAGCAACCGCCGCCGACGCCATTTCGGCTGCGACCCGCCAGGTCGCCGAAACGCTCGATCTTGCTGCCATCGTCACCTACACGGCCTCGGGCTCGACCGGCATCCGCGCCGCCCGCGAGCGCCCCAGCAAGCCCATCATCGTGCTTTCGCCCAATATGCGCACCATCCGCCGCATGTCGGTGGTGTGGGGCGTCCATTGCGTGCAGACCGAAGATGCGGTCTCGCTCGAAGACATGGTCGATCGCGCCTGCGTCATTGCATACCAAGAGGGCTTTGCCCGCCCCGGCGACCGCATCGCCATCACCGCCGGCATCCCGCTCGGCACCCCTGGCGCGACCAACATGCTCCGCATCGCCTTCGTCCGCCAGGACGGCGCCGGTTCGAGCTAAGGCAAGCTGCCACCTGAATATAAGAAAGGGCCCCGATCACTTCGGGGCCTTTTCTATTTTGTGGGATAGCCGACCTGACCGAAGGGCGAGAGGCGACCCCATGGCGGTCCTTAGCAGCAAAGCAGTGAGTGCCGGAAAGCTGCCGTTGCCCGCCCCAGCCGACAACGGCGCTCTTCAACTAACCTTACAAACGCTTCTTAAGAACTATGCGAACGAAAGGCCTCCAATCATCCCCCTGGAGTTGTGTCCATTCGCCCTCTAGCATCCTGCCGTTGTCAGAGAAATGCCCTGAGAAGCGCTGGACCTTGCCGATAATTGTGTAATTGAGGCCCTCGATCCTGGAGACAAAATCGTTTGTGCTGCCATCGGGGTCGTAACTCCGGCTAAAGAACGCGCCCGATGCTTGGTCAACGCCAAAGATTTCGGTCGATTGCACATGTTGGGCTCCCATCATCGCGTCGACATCATGGACGAGGAAGTATCCGTTTGGCATCCATGCATAGATGTCGCTGGCCTGCGAGGTGCCGCCTTCTGTACCGTCGGTTTCTATCATGGTGATCGAGGTGTCCCAGCTACCAGCAAGGACGTTCAGGCGGCGGTGATGCTCGGAGGGAAAGTTGGCCTGCGTCATAGATGCTCCTTTTTGTTCCAAACTGTAGACGAACGAACCTATGATACCTCGACACAACCCAGAAAATTTTGGTCGGTCTAAACGGCAGCTTTCTTGGCTGACCGCGTACCGGATTGAATGGCGGTGCTCCCAACTCGAAGTGCCCCCTCGCCGCCAGCACCTCCAAGACCGCTCTTGAGTTCAAAGGCATTAGCAAGCGCCATGGCGCTGCAGCCACTACACTTCAATGACTTCGCTGATCTGCACGACGGGGGCGATATCCGTATAGTTGGCAACGTCCGCGGCGATCTCGGCGCGATGGGGCCCCAAAGCCTCCTGGAATGTCGCCAAACTCGGCGAGTAGACGTGGCACGCGGCGACGAACTCCGGCGCGCTTCCAGGTTCGCGGCCCGCAAGGCCCTTATCGATCTCGTAGCGCAGGCAGGCAGCGCCGAGCCGTTGCTGGAGCAGTGGCATATGGCGGGTGCTGTAGTAGTCGTGATCGAACTTCGAGCCGCCATCGGCCGGATAGTAGACACTCATCTTGATCATGTTGGGGCTCCTGCCTGAACGCCTCTCCAAGCGTTCGAGGGGCCTATGTAGCGCGGAAGATTATTTTAGTATAGATATTTTAAAATAAGCACATTAGAAAAGTGATATGGGACGTAGGCGGACATTCGACGAAGAAGCAGTGATGGCCGGAGCGATGATGGCTTTTCGTGAGCACGGTTACGCTGGTCTCACAGTTAAAGCGCTTGAAGCCGCCACGCAGGTCAGCTCGGGTAGCCTCTATAACGCCTACGGTGACAAGGAAGGGCTGTATGCTGCAGTTTGCGATTTTTACTTCCGGAAGGTCATCGATCCGCGCATCGGTTCCGCCCAGACGCTCGATGATCTGGAGAAAGTAGCTCTCGATCTCTTCAATCCGCCGTTCTCGGACGGGTTCGGCTGTATGGTGACAAATGCCGCTATCGAATTTGGTGCCTCGGCGGGAGTCGGTGGCGCCTTCGCGGGGCGCGGGCTCCATACCATTGAGGCAGCCGCACGTCGGGCCATCTACGCTGAGATGGGCCCTGGAAATGAACATGCCGCACTACGGGTCGTGCTGCTTTACCAAGGCCTGCTGGTGCTAACGCGCGCCGGACGGCTATCGGACTCCTATAAAGCCGCTGTGACAGCCGAGTTCGACCATCTGCGCTCCCAAAGCGATTCACGTCCCCAAACATAGGAGAACAGAATGCACAAGGCCGTCAATCCAGCGAGCCTGTCCACCCCGCCATACTACAGCCAGGCGATAGAGGTGTCCGGCTTTTCCAGAACCCTTTACGTGTCCGGACAGGTCGGGGTCGCTGAAGATGGCAGCGTTCCACCTGATGCTGGCCAGCAGGTTAAATTAGCGATCGCCAATCTTAATGCGGTTCTTGCCGAGGCCGGCATGGACAGGAACAATATCGTGAAGAATACGATCTATCTCACCGACCCTTCCCACGTGCAGGACTTCATGGCGGCGGGTGGCGAACTTTTGTCCTCACCGCCCGCCGCCTCGACACTGCTGATCGTCAAAGCACTGGCGAGTCCTGCGCTGCTAGTAGAAATTGAGGCGGTTGCTGTAGCCTAACGGCTGTGTGTCCACATCGAACGGCTGCTAACTTGACGTAAGGCTGAGAGATAGCGCCTACCGCGACCAACGTATCTGTCAGTTGGCTAGACGTCCGCTCATTGAAATCTTCGCCTTGAAAGCAGACCGTCTCCTTCCCACCCCTCAGCCGCCAAAAACAACAAGGCCCGCATTCGCATGCGGGCCTTGTCGAAACTTTGCAAGGCGTGAAACGCTTAGCCCTGGCGGGCCTTGAAGCGCTTGTCCACCTTGTTGATGATGTAGACACGACCGCGACGGCGGACGAGCTTGTTCGCGCGGTGGCGCGTCATCAACGCCTTCAGCGAGTTGGTTACCTTCATCGGTCTAATTCCCTGGTCAAACAAAAGGGGCGCCAAGGCGCCCGAAAACTGCGCTCTTCATAGGGAAAAGGCTGGGCTCTGTCAACGCGCCTGAGCAAGAGTTTTCCCCGTTTCGACGCCCGGCCTCACGAGGCTCCGTTAACCGGCAGGTCAGCCTTATCAGGCTAGAGTTTCCGCCGGTTCCAGGGGGCTGGGAATGGATAAAATCGTCAAGCACGGCGTCGTGATCGCCGATCCGGTGGAAAACATGGCCTCGCTGATCGCGGCCATGGTGCGAGGCCTCGGCCATCGCATGGTTCTGGAAATTACGAACCCACGCGAGTTGAAGGCCGTGCTCGACAGCCGTTCCTATAGCCTCATCATCCTCGATGACATGATGGGGCCACCGGACGCCGTCGAAATGGTGCGCCAGATGCGGACCGATGTCGACAGCCCCAACCGCACCACATCCGTCATCATGATGTCTTCAGCGCCCGATATTGCGCGCATTGCCGAAGCCCGCGATGCCGGCGTCAGCGAATTTCTGAAAAAGCCATTCTCGGCGACCGACCTGCAAAAGCGCATTGCCGGTCTCGACATCAAACCGCGCGAATTCATCGAGGCCCCGGAATATGCGGGGCCCGACCGGCGGCGGCGCAAGCTCACCGCCGGCATTGCTGATCAGCGCACAGTCTCTGAAACTGAGACCTAAGCGCGCGGCTTGGGCGCATTCCGCGGCGGCATGTCGTTCGAATAGATATTGTGCAGGCCGACATTGAGAATGTCGCGCTCGCCGCACAGCGCCATGGTCGTGTCGAGTTCCTTGCGGATGATTTCGAGCACGCGCGTCACGCCCGCTTCCCCGCCGGCACCCAGGCCATAAAGCATGGGCCGGCCAATAAAGGTCGCCTTGGCGCCATAGGCCAGCGCCTTGATCACGTCCTGGCCCATGCGAATGCCGCTATCGAGATAAACCTCGGTTTTGTGCCCGACCTTGTCGACGATCTCGGGCAGAACCCGAATGGTCGACGGCGCACCATCGAGCTGGCGACCGCCATGATTGGAAACAACGATCGCATCGGCGCCATTGTCGATGGCCGCCTGCGCATCATCGGCATCAAGCACGCCCTTGACGATCACGGGACCACCAAAGCGTTCCTTGATCCAGCGCACATCGCCCCAGTTGAGCGTCGGGTCGAACTGGCTGGCCGTCCAGGCCGAGAGCGACGCGAGATCATGGTCGCCGCTGACATGGCCGACAATATTGCGGAAGGTGTGTCGCTTGGTGCCCAGCATGCGCGCACACCAGAGCGGGTGCTGCATCATCTGCCAGATCGAATAGGGCGTGAACTTTGGCGGGGTCGACAGCCCGTTCTTGATGTCCTTGTGGCGTTGCCCAAGGATCTGCAGGTCCATCGTAAGCACCAGCGCCGAGCACTTTGCCGCCTTGGCGCGGTCGATCAGGCGATTGATGAAGTCGCGATCGCGCATCACATAGAGCTGGAACCAGAACGGCGCCGTGGTGTTCTCGGCAATGTCTTCGATCGAGCACACGCTCATGGTCGAGAGCGAAAAGGGAATGCCGAACTTTTCGGCCGCCTTGGCCGCCTTGATCTCACCATCTGCCGTCTGCATGCCGCCGGTTGCCGCCGGGGCGATCGCGACAGGCATGGTGATTTCCTTGCCCAGCATCTTGGTCTTGAGGTTGCGCCCCTCAAGATTGACCGCCACCTTCTGGTTGAGCTTGATCTTGTTGAAATCGCTCTCGTTCTCGCGATAGGTGCCCTCGGTATAGGAACCGCTATCGGCATATTCGAAGAACATTTTTGGCACGCGCCGGCGCGCCACCCGCATCATTTCGTCAACGGTGAGAATCTTGTCGATGGCGGTCATGGCCGAGGCTCCGAAAGCGCGTTCGACCTGCCCTAGCAACTAACATGTTAGTAGTCAATGTGACTAGAAAACGGTCTACGACATTGGCTGGGCTACCTTGCGCCCCAGCACAAGCGTCGAGAAAATCACGAGGAACGCAAAAGCCACCATGCATCCGGCCACAACATGCGCCTTTTCCCATTCGAGCCGCTCGACAAAGTCATAGATGGCAATGGACAACACCTTGGTCTGTCCCGGAATATTGCCCCCGATCATCAGCACCACGCCGAACTCGCCCATCGTATGGGCGAAGGCCATGATCGAGCCAACGAGATAGCCGGGCATGGCGAGCGGCAGCGCCACGCGCACAAAGCGCTGCCTTGCCGAAGCCCCCAGCGTATCGGCGGCCTCCATCACGTCTTCATCGATAGCGGCAAAGGCATTGCGCAGGGGCTGCACCATGAAGGGCAGCGAGGCAATGGCGGCCCCGATGACGAGGCCCCCAAAGGAAAAGGCCAGGGTACGCGCGCCCCAAAGCCCGGCAATTGCGCCGCCCGGACCATTCGGCCCGAGCGCCAGCAACAGATAAAAGCCAAGCACGGTCGGCGGCAGCACCAGCGGCAGCGAGACGACGGCGCCCACCACTTCCTTGCCCCGCCATTGGCTACGCGCCAACCACCAGGCGAGAGGCGACCCGACCACCAGCAAAGCCCCGGTGACACTGGCGGCCAGCGCCAGCGTCAGCAGAACGGCCGAGAGAAGCGGGTCGCCACCGATCATGGCACCGAATAGCCAGAGGCTTCGATCACCGCGACGGCTTCATCGGACTTGAGGAAATCAAGGAAGGCCAGGGCCGCCGGATTGGTCTCGCCGGTCTTGAGCAGCACCGCGCCCTGGGCGATCGGCTCATGCAGTTCGGCCGGCACCAGCCACTGGTCGGCCTTGCCGAGCACCTGGCTTGCCGCAACAAAGCCCAGTTCGGCATTGCCGCTTTCGACAAATTGCAGCGTCTGGGAAATGTTTTCGCCCTGCACCAGTTTCGGCGTCAGCGTTTCAAGCAGACCAAGCGCTGTCAAGGTTTCCACCGCCGCCTTGCCATAGGGCGCAGCCGCCGGATCGGCAATGGCGAGCTTGTTGAAGTCGCCCTTCAGTGCCGCCTCGCCATCGGTCACGTCGCGACCCGGCGCATAAAGCACCAGTCGGCCTTCGGCATAGATGAAAAAGGTCCCATCGACCGCAAAACCCTCGTCGATTGCCTTTTGCGGACGGGCATCATCGGCTGCAAGGAAAATGCCGAAAGGCGCCGCCTGTGTGATCTGGGTATAGAGCTGCCCGGTCGCGCCAAAGCTCAGTTCGACCTGATGCTCACCCTTGGCTTCAAAGATTTCTGCCAGCTGTTCGGCAACCGCGGTGAAATTGGCCGCCACGGCGACATTGACGGTTTCGGCAAAGGCCGGACTGGCCGTGGCAGCGACAACGGCGAGAGAAAGCAGCAGACGGGACAAGGAAGCCTCCGATATGTTTGATCGACCATATCGATGGCCGAAAGCCATTTGCCACGCAAGCGATATGTTTACTTGGATATATCGGAAATCAGCCGCCGCAAAACCGCGACATCATCGGCGATAGCGGCCTCTGTCGCCTTCTGCATCGCGCGATAGCGGCCCAGCACTTCTTCCCCGAGCGGGGTAAGAAACGCCCCGCCCTGAGCCGCCCCGCCCCGTGCCGTCTCCACCAGCGGTCGACCAAAACCTTCATTGAGCGCCTGCACGAGCCCCCACGCCCGCTTGTAGCTCATGCCCATTTCCTTGCCGGCGGCAGAAATGGACCCGGTCCGGGCGATTCCCTCCAGCAGATCGGCACGGCCGGGCCCGACATAGGCCTTGTCGTTGAGGACGATCCGCAGATGGCCGAGGCCGGAGGCATTTGTGCTCATCGCCCCCCCTCCCCAACCCTCCCCGCAAGGGGGAGGGTGTCGCATCGTATTTGAGGCACGATCTCGTCAAATTCACCGGCCGAGCACCCTCCCCCTTGCGGGGAGGGTTGGGGAGGGGGGCTCCCGCGACGGCTGCTAGGCCGCCGCTCCAGCGCCGCCACGAGCGCCTCATGGACGCCATCGGGGTGGTTCAGCACGTCTTCATTGGTGAACCGCAGCACGGCAAACCCTCGCTCTCGAAGATAGCGGTCGCGCGTCTCGTCGTTTCGTTCAACGCGTCCGATGCTGTGCGTGTCACCGTCAATTTCGACAACCAGGCCAGCATGAAGGCACGCAAAGTCGACATAGTAGGCGCCGAGTTGCACCTGCTTGCGGAAGTGCCAGCCGCCTGTCCGGAGTGGAAAAATAAGGCGCCAGAACCGAATTTCGGCGACAGTCGGTTGGGCTCTCAGTTTTCTTCGCAGCGCCTTGCCCAACGTCCCCCTCCCCGTCCCTCCCCGCAAGGGGGAGGGTGCCGCATCCCGGCTCCCAGTCTTTGAAGACTAACCCTTCAGCGCGCTCGCTTCCTTGGCCAGTGCTTCGATGCGGGCAAAATCGCCGCTCGCCAGCGCGTCGGCCGGCATGATCCAGCTGCCACCGACACAGATGACATTGGGCAGGCTCAGATAGGTCTTGGCCTTGACCACGTCGATGCCACCGGTCGGGCAGAAGGTGATATCGGGCAGCGGCGAGGCAAAGGCCTTCAAAACCGGCGCGCCACCCAGCGCTTCGGCCGGGAAGAATTTCAAGAACGAATAGCCCCGCTCGGCCGCCGCCATGGCTTCCGTCGGGGTGCCAATCCCCGGCAGCAGCGGAATGGCAACATCGTCTGCCGCATCGAGCAGCCGCGGCGAAGCACCGGGCGACACCATGAAGCGGCAACCGGCATCGACCGATGCCTTCATATGCGCGGCATGGCGCACGGTGCCCGAACCGACAATGGCGCCGGTCACCTTGGCCATCTCTTCCATGACCTTCAGCGCATTGGGCGTGCGCAGCGTTACTTCCAGCACCGGCAAACCGCCGGCCACCAGCGCCTCGGCCAATGGCCGCGCCTGGGAGACATCATCGAGGATGATGACGGGCACGACGGGCGCCAGCGAGAGAATGGAACGAATGGCGTTTGCGTCCTGCGGCATGAGCATCACTTCCAAAAAGGCTGCGAAAAAGTTCGTCGAAGGGTTAGGCCCAAGGCCTCTTTCCTGCAAGCCCGCCACGCAAAAAAGCGCATCGAGACCATGCAAGGTTGCCTATGTCGCTGAGCGACCGTACATATTGCCGGGCCCGCAAGAGGAGATCGCATCATGGAATTCGACGGCTTCACTCTCGATGGCCTCAGCGTCACGCTGATCGGCCTCGGCATCCTGCTTATCCTGGTGCTCTTTGCCGGCGCCAAGACCATCCCGCAGGGCTACAATTACACCGTCGAACGCTTCGGCAAATATACCCGCACCCTCAAGCCGGGCCTCAACCTGATCATTCCGTTCATCGACACGATCGGCAAGAAGATCAATGTCATGGAACAGGTGCTCGACGTTCCCCATCAGGAAGTCATCACCCGCGACAACGCCACGGTGACCGCCAATGGCGTGACCTTCTACCAGATCCTCGATGCTGCAGCGGCCGCCTATGAGGTGACCAATCTCGAAAACGCCATTCTCAATCTCACCATGACCAATATCCGTACGGTCATGGGTTCGATGGATCTCGATGAGCTTCTGAGCCATCGCGACGAGATCAACGAACGCCTGCTGCGCGTCGTCGATACGGCCGTTTCGCCCTGGGGCGTGAAAATCACCCGCATCGAGATCAAGGACATCGATCCGCCCAAGGATCTCGTTGAATCCATGGGCCGGCAAATGAAGGCCGAGCGCGAAAAGCGCGCCACCATTCTCGAAGCCGAAGGCAGCCGCCAGGCCGCCATTCTCAAGGCCGAAGGCGAAAAGCAGGCCCAGGTGCTCGAAGCCGAAGGCCGCAAGGAAGCCGCCTTCCGCGATGCCGAGGCGCGCGAACGCTCCGCCGAGGCCGAAGCCAGGGCCACCCAGATGGTTTCCGACGCCATCGCCTCGGGCAATGTCCAGGCCATCAACTATTTCGTCGCCAACAACTACATCGAGGCACTGGGCAAGATCGCGACCTCGCCCAACCAGAAGGTGCTGATGCTGCCGGTCGAAGCATCGAGCGTCATCGGCGCCATTAGCGGCATTGGCGAAATCGCCCGCGAAGCTTTTGGCGGCGGCGGCCCGACGGCAACTGCCCGCCCGACGTCGCGTCCGCCCACGGCCGGCCAGCCGCCGCGCGAACCCGGCCAGTTCTAACCGAGGGGCGATCCATGGTGCTCATCGAGTTCCTCGCCGCCAACGCCCCCTGGGCCTGGATCATCGCCGGGCTCATTCTCCTCTCGCTCGAGCTCGTCGTGCCTGGCGGTTATCTCCTCTGGTTGGGCATCGCCGGGCTGATCACCGGGCTGGTGGTCCTGTTCCAGCCGATCGCCTGGCCCTTCCAGTGGCTGATGTTCGGCGTCCTGGCCCTGGTCGCCATCGTCCTCTGGACACGCTGGAGTCGCAGCCGCCCCCGCCAGTCCGACCGCCCCTATCTCAACCGCCGCGGCGACAGTTTCGTCGGCCACGAAGCCGTGCTCGAACAGCCCATTGCCGGTGGTTTTGGCCGCCTGACCCTGGGCGATACCATCTGGCGCATTTCCGGCCCTGACCTGCCGGCGGGACAACGCATCCGCATAGTCGGTAGCGAAGGTGCGGTCCTGCTTGTCGAAGCGATTTGAAACACAAGGCAAGCATTCGTTAACCATAAGCTGAAAGGATCGCGCGCGGGGCACCTGTCCGCCCCCAGTCCTTTCGGAGCGCGGTTTGCCTTTGTCGCAGCACACCATGAGCCTGGCCCTGGGCCTGGTTGTCGGCCTCATGGCCGGCACGGCTTTTGCTGCGCCTGCCTTGGTTGCGACCGATCCGGTTGACGAGACCACCTCCGCCAGTGTCACCGCGCCCACGCGCCAGACCGTTTCCGACCCGACCCTGGCCAATGCCCGCCTCCGGCCGGGCGTTTACCCGGCCCAGCCAGTCCCGCCCGAATTTGCAGTTGGCCCCGAAACGAGCGAAAGCGCCCCGCTCGACTGGTCCATCGGCCTGCGCGGCACCTATCTCAATTCCAACGGCACGGGCAGTTTCGTCACCCACCTCTTGCCGCGCTTCAGCTATACCCATGCTGGCGGCATCGCCACTATCGTGGTCGATGGCAGCGCCGATATCGCCAAGACCGGCGGCCAGAACCTGCCGACCCTCGCCTCGGGTACCCTGTCCATTTCAGGCTCCGCGCCGATCGATTCGGTCACCACCGCCTCGGCCTCCGCCAATATCGGCCTCACCCAGGACCTGCCGGGCACAGCTGGCCTCTCGCCCTCGATCATCACCCCGCCGCAGGTCTTCACCGGCGGCGCCGAGGTCGGCGTCACACGCCAGTTCGGAAGGTTCAATCTCGGGCTCGGCGCCGGCGTGCAGCGCACCTCCTATGGCCCGACCAACCGCACCGATACCGGCCTCACCGACAATTCCGAGCAGAACTACTGGGCCGCCAGCACCAATCTCCGGCTCGGCTACCAGATCACGCCCATTCTCGAGGTTTTTGGGGAAGGCGAAGTGCAGCGCGACATTTTCGATTCGCCGACGGCCAGCCTCGGCACCTATCCCAACGCCACCAACCGCTCGCTGCGCGCCGGTGTCGCCGGCCAGTGGAACAATATCTGGTCGGCCAATGCCTCGGTCGGCATCGGCGAACGCATCTTTGACGAAGCCACGCTCGGCGCCATCCGCGCCCAGCTCTATGGCGCCGAAATCAGCTATACGCCTGATTCAACGGTGACAGTGACTGCCGGCCTCGAAACCGCGCTGGCCCCGGCCGGCGCTGACAATCCGGGCAATGCCCGTATCCAGTACACCGCATCCACCAGTGCCCAATACACGGTCAACACCTGGCTGCGCCTGCGCGCCTCGGCCAATTGGAGCAATTCCGAACTCGTCGGCACCGGTACCACCGAGCGCCGCCTCGGTCTCGGCGCAGGCGCCGACTATGTCTTCAATGCCCATACGAGCCTGAATGCCGATTACGGCTACGGCAATACCGACAATTCCAACGGCAACACCCAGACCCATCAGGTGAGCCTGGGCGTCACGATCGCGCGTTGATCGCGCTCAGAGCTGCTCTTCGAGGTCGAGCTTGCGCAGTTCCCGAATAAAGCCGGGGCGAATGTCGTCACGCTCCAGCGCGTAGACGACGTTTGCCGTCAGGAAGCCGATCTTCGAGCCGCAGTCAAAGCTCTTGCCGACATATTTGACGCCGGTAAAACTCTGCTGGTGCATCAGGGTTTGCATGGCGTCGGTGAGCTGGATTTCCCCGCCCGCGCCCTTGGTCTGTTCGGCCAGCAGCGAGAAGATTTCCGGCTGCAGGATATAGCGGCCCGAAATGATCAGGTTCGAGGGCGCGTCTTCCTTCTTCGGCTTTTCCACCATCTCCGTCAGCTTGAAACCCGTATCCGGCCCCTCGCCACGCCCGATGACGCCATAGGACGAGACCTCGTCATGCGGCACTTCTTCCACCGCGATGACATTGCCGCCGGTTTCCTCATAGGCATCCATCATTTGCTTCAGGACGCCCGGCTCACCCTTGAAGAGCATGTCCGGCAACAGCAGCGCGAAGGGATTGTCCCCAACGATATCCCTGGCACACCAGACCGCGTGCCCCAGGCCAAGCGGCTCCTGCTGGCGGGTAAAGCTGGTGCGTCCGGCAGAAGGCAGATCCTTCTGGAGTTCGCGCAGGGCTTCGTCCTTGCCGCGCACTTCCAGCGTCGTTTCGAGCTCGAACTGACGATCGAAATGGTCCTCGATGACGCCCTTGTTGCGGCCAGTGACGAAAACGAAATGCTCGATCCCTGCCTCGCGCGCCTCATCCACCGCATATTGGATCAGCGGCCGGTCCACCACGGTCAGCATCTCCTTCGGCATCGCCTTGGTGGCAGGCAGGAAACGGGTTCCCAGGCCGGCGACAGGAAAGACGGCAGTGCGGACGCGTTTGGACACGGATTATTCCCTTGCTTGGTTATTCGGAACTTAGGCGTAGACCTAAATCGACATCTGTTACATATCCTTGCACAACAAAAGGGCTTTTGCGGCGGGAGTACGGCCAATGACGGTTTTGGTCACAGGTGGAGCAGGTTACATCGGCAGCCACATGGTTCTCAATCTGGCCGATGCCGGACAGGACGTGGTTGTCCTCGACAATCTGGTCACGGGCTTCGACTGGGCCATAGACGGCCGGGCACAATTTGTACAAGGCAATGCAGGCGATATCGACTTCGTCGTCAGCCTTATCGAAAAATACGGCATCACCGAAATCATTCATTTCGCCGGTTCGATTGTCGTTCCTGAATCGGTAACCAATCCGCTAAAATATTACGCCAACAACACCGCCACCTCGCGCAATCTTATCGAGGCAGCCGTCAAGGGCGGCGTCAAGCACTTCATCTTCTCCTCGACCGCCGCCGTTTACGGGATGACCGGCCTCGCACCCGTGGTGGAAGACACCCCCCTCAACCCGATGTCGCCCTATGGCCGCTCCAAACTCATGACCGAGTGGATGCTGGCCGACGTGGCCGCAGCGCACCCCATCACCTTTGGCGTGCTGCGCTATTTCAACGTCGCCGGTGCCGACCCACAAAAACGTTCGGGCCAGTCGACCCCGCTCGCCACCCACCTCATCAAGGTCGCCTGCCAGACCGCGCTCGGCCAGCGCGAAAAGATGGACATCTTTGGCACCGACTACGAAACGCCCGACGGCACCTGCGTGCGCGACTATATCCACGTTACCGACCTGATCGCCGCCCACGCCCTCTTGCTCAACCATCTGCGAAAAGGCGGCGAAAGCACCACGCTCAACTGCGCCTATGGCCAGGGCTATTCCGTGCGCGAAGTGGTCGAGACCGTCCGAAAAGTCTCGGGCATCAATTTCCGCGCCGATGAAGGCCCGCGTCGCGCGGGCGACCCCGCCTCGATCACCGCGACCGGCCAGAAGGTCCGCGCTCTCCTTGGCTGGAAGCCCCAGCATGACGATCTCAACGAAATCGTCGAAACCGCCTATGCCTGGGAACGCCATCTGATGACCCGCAACCGCTGAGGTTTTTCTATGCGCCCCTTCGCCGCCCTGCTCGTCTTGCTGATGACCAGCCCGGCACTGGCGCAGTCCGACTTTTCCGGTTTTCTGGCGAGCCTCAAACCCGAGGCTGTCGCATCGGGCGTCAGCGCCTCAGCCTATGACGCGCTGACAACGGGCCTCACGCCCGATCCGCGTGTCCCAAAACTCGTCGAAACCCAGCCTGAATTCACCACCCCGGTCTGGGACTATATCGAAACCCGCGTCAATTCCGGCCGCATCTCCCGCGGCCAGGCCGCCCTCGAGCGCAACGCCCAGCTCTTTTCAACCGTGGGCCAGCACTTTGGCGTCGATCCCTATCTCCTCGGCGCCATCTGGGGCATCGAGACCGATTATGGTGCCGTCCTCGGCAATGCCGACCTGATCCGCCCCATCGTCCGCTCGCTGGCAACTGTCACCTTCCAGCACCGCAGCCGTTATGCCGAAGACAAGGCCGATTTCTTCGCCGCCCTGCGCCTTGCTGAACGCAACGGCGGCACCTCCCCCATCGGCTCCTGGGCCGGCGCCATCGGTCACCTGCAGGTCAACCCCACCAATGTCATCGCCCATGGCGCCGACGGAGATGGCGACGGCCGCGTGGACCTCCACAATTCCCTCGCCGATGCGCTCGCCACCTCGGCCAAATTCCTGCTCGACCTCGGCTATCAGCCCGGCATGGATTGGGGTTTTGAGGTGGATGTCCCCCAAAACTTCGACTACCTCCTCGCCACCCGCGACCAGCCCCGCCCCATCAGCTTCTTCGCCGAACGCGGCATAACCCGCGTCTCCGGCCGTCCCTTCGCCAATCCCAATACCCTGGTCTTCCTCTACGTCCCGACCGGCCATACCGGCCCCAAATTCCTGATGACCGGCAATTATCTGGTCCTGAAGGGCTATAATTTCTCGGACAGCTACGCCATGGCGGTCGCCCATCTGACGGATCGCCTCAAGGGCGGCGGCGGTTACGTCACGCCCTGGCCGCGCGATACTGCCTTCCCCAATATTGCCCAGCGCCAGTCGATCCAGCAGTCGCTCAAGGCACTCGGGCTCTATGACGGCGCCGTTGATGGTCGTCTCGGCCCGATTACCCAGGCCGCCTATGCCCGCTTCCAGGCCGCCCGCGGCGAGATCGCCGACGGTTTTGTTACGCGCGCCGCGGCCGAGGCACTGGCCTCAGCCACACGGTAACGCCATGGCGAGCGCATGGTTTTGTTGACCTCTGTCTGTTAGGGTTTGGAGGGTTTCACGTCAGGACGAGGCGAAAGCGTCGGTTTTCGAGAACCGGCGCGCAGCGTACGTTTGGTACGTGAGCACCGGAAGCGCAGAAAATCGGCGTTTGCAGCCCGTCATCACGTGAAATACTCAAACCCTAGACCGGAAGAAGATTTCGGACCGTGCCATGAAGCGTATTTTTGCCCTTTTGCTGATTGCCCTCTTCGCCACCGTGGAAGTGGCGCCGGCTTTCGCGCAGGCAGAAACCCGCATCGAGGTCGCCCAACAGCAGAAGCGCCGCACCCTGTTCGACGTTCTCTTCGGAGACGAACCTCAGCAGGTCCCGCCCCCGGTGCAGCAGACCCAGCCGCGCCAGGCCGCCCCCGCCGCCCTGCCCCCGCCAAAGCCGCAGGTGGAAAAAGCCGAGAACGCCACGCGCCTCGCCGTCTTCGGCGATTCCCTCGCCGTCGACCTCGCCAAGGCGCTCGAACGCTTTTACGCCGAAGACCCAAATCTCCTGGTCCTCAACCAGGGCGTCGGCTCCTCGGGCTTCGTGCGCGACGACTATTTTGACTGGAACAAGACCATCGGCGAACAGATCGCCGCCGACAGTTTTGATCTCGCTATCGTCATCATCGGCGTCAATGACCGACAGGAAATCAGGGTCGGCGGCGCCTCATACAATTCCCTCACACCGGAATGGACTGCCGCCTATCAGGCCCGCCTCAACAGCTTCCTCGGCCAATTGCGCAGCGCCCGAAAACCGGTGATCTGGGTCGGCCTGCCACCCATGTCGAAATCGGAATATTCCGCCGCCATGAGCCAGATCAGCGCCCTCTTCAAGATGGCCGCCTTTTCGGGCGGCGCCGAATATCTCGATATCTACGAGCGTTTTCTAGGCGAAGACGGCAAATATTCGTCCCAAGGCCCCGACGTGAACGGCCAGAACGCCCGCATGCGCAAGGATGACGGCATCCATTTCTCGACCGCCGGCGCCGACAAGCTGGCTTTCTATATCAGCCAGTCCATCCGCACCTTCTATCGTGGCGGCGGCATCACCGTTGCCGTAGCCGACCCCCTCCTCGGCACCGATGCAGCAGCCATGCTCCGCCCGCCCTATCAGGGCCAGGGCCAGACGCGCCTGCTCGAAGTCGCGGGCGCCGTCGTCCCGATCAGCCGCGCCCCGCAGCGCGCCGCCGACCTGCTTGTGGCCGCGCCGCAGCCAGCTTCGGACACCGGCTTCTCACTAGAGCAGCTGATGGCCGCCCCAATCGGCCGCGTCGACGCTTTTGGCGTCGGCATCGACCCCAGCGCCGAACCGGCAAACGAAGGCGAGCAGTAGCTCGCTACCTCCCGCTCGGCGTCATTCCCGCGAAAGCGGGAATCTCTCTTTGATCGTCCGTAACGGAGATTCCCGCTTTCGCGGGAATGACACCGTGATCGAGTGGGCTATCGGGTAAGGACGGGGCCCTACATCACCGCCCCAACCTGCCAGGGCACAAATTCATTGTCCCCATAGCCAAGCTTTTCCGACTTGGTCTGCTCGCCCGAGGCAACGCGCAGCATGAGATCGAAAATCTCCTGCCCCTTGTCCTCGATGGAAACGCCCTCGACGATATCCCCGCAATTGACGTCCATATCGTCAGTCATGCGGCCATAAAGCTCGGAATTGGTGGCGAGCTTGATCGACGGCACCGGCTTGCAGCCATAGGCCGAGCCGCGCCCGGTCGTGAATGCCAGAATATTGGCGCCACCCGCCACCTGTCCCGTCGCAGAAACCGGATCGAAGCCGGGGGTATCCATGAACACAAAGCCCTTCTCATTGACCGGCTCGGCATATTCATAGACCGCCGTCAGTGGCGACGTGCCGCCCTTGGCGGCCGCACCCAGCGACTTTTCAAGGATGGTGGTCAGCCCGCCCGCCTTGTTGCCCGGCGAGGGGTTGTTGTTCATCTCGCCACCATTGCGCTGGGTATAATCCTCCCACCACTTGATACGCGAAATCAGTTTTTCGCCGACTTCGCGATTGACCGCGCGGCGGGTAAGCAAATGCTCGGCGCCATAAATCTCCGGCGTTTCCGACAGGATCGCCGTGCCGCCATTGCGCACCAGAATATCGGCCGCAACACCGAGCGCCGGATTAGCCGTAATCCCCGAATAGCCATCCGAACCACCGCATTGCAGCGCCAGCGTCAGTTCCGAAGCCGGAATGGTCTCGCGCCGCGCCTTGGCGGCGATCGGCAGCATTTCCTTGATTTTTTCGACACCCCATTCGATCATCTTGGCCGTGCCGCCGATCTCCTGAATGGTCATGGTGCGGAACGTATCCGTTTCCGTCATGCCATAGGACTGCTTCATCCGCTCGATCTGGAACACTTCGCAGCCCAGGCCAACCAGCAGCGCCGCCCCGAGATTTGGATTGGCCGTATAACCCCACTGCGTGCGCCGCAGGATCTGATAGCCCTCACCCTGGTTGTCCATGGCGCAACCGGTGCCATGCACGAACGGAATGATGCCGTCGATCTCGGGATAGTCGTCCAAAACGCCCGAATTATTGATCGCCTGCGCCATGAATTTTGCCACGGTCGCCGAACAATTCACCGAGGTCAGGATACCGATATAGTTGCGCGTCCCCACCTTGCCGTTGGACCGGCGGAAACCCTGGAACGTCGCCTGATTGGCGCCAGTCAGAAACTCGACCGGCACCACGCCCTGGGCAAAAGCATAGTCATGCTCCAGCGTGCCGTCCGGCCCGCCCATGCCGCAATTATGCTCATGCACCCAATCGCCGGCCGGAATGCCTTCCTTGGCAAAGCCGATGATCTGCCCGAATTTGACAATCGCCTCACCCGCCGCAATCGGACGCACCGAAAACTTGTGCCCGCGCGGCACGCGCCGGACGATGGAAACGCCCTGCGCCGTTTCCGTGCCGACATCGAGATTGGCCAGCGCCACGGCGATATTGTCGGCGCTATTGAGCGTCAGGGTCTTGCCTTGCGGGCGGGTCATGGTCTCGGACATCGGCGTCATTCCGGCGGTATGGGGTCTCAACTCGTGCTTTACGCCGTTCCGCATCGCAGTCAGATTGGGGCCATTGCGGTACGGCTGCACACTAACTAACATGTTAGCATGAACAACCATACAAGTTCCTATTCTTTTTTGACACGGCCTCCGACCCTGACGCGCGGCAATGTGACCGCCGAGGTCACCCAGGCCTTGCGTCAGGCCATCGTCACCCTGGCCTTGCCGCCCGGAGCGGTCCTCGACAAGTCGGCCATCTGCGCCCAGTTCGAAGTGTCCCGCTTCCCGGTCAGCGAAGCCTTTGCGCGCCTTGCTGAAGAAGGCCTTGTCGACATCGCCCCCCAGCGCGGCTCGACCGTGTCGCTCGTAAAGATCGCCGATGTCCGCGAATACATGCTGATCCGCAAAGGCCTAGAAAGCGAGGCCCTGCGCGTTCTCATCGGCAAGCACGATGCCGAGGTGATCGAGGCGCTGCACGCCAATATGGCCGAGCAGCGCGATGCCGCCGCCCGCGACGATGCCGAAACCTTTCACCAGATCGACGTCGCCTTCCATGACATCATCTTCCGCACCATGCGCATGACTAAGGTCAAGGCGATCATCGACAAGGCCCGCGCCAATCTCGACCGCGCCCGCCGCATGATCATCACCCCGCGCCGCCTCGCTTTGACCATCGCCGAACACCAGGCGATTCTCGACGGCATCGTCGCCGGCGACACGCCCCAGGCCATTGCCGCCATCCGCGCCCATATCGACGCCGTCATGGTCGAGCTTTTTGCCTTCGCCCAGGACAATCCCGGCATTTTTGCCGACGGCGCCGAAACCGTGCTCGACGCCGATTATTTCCCCTTCGGCTGATCCCTCTGGAGACCAAAATGCTGAAAAACATTCCGCCGCTGCTCGGCCCGGAACTCCTCGCCACCCTGCGCGCCATGGGCCATGGCGACGAGATCGTCATTGCCGACGCCAATTTCCCCGCTGAATTCCTTGGGCCCCAGGTCCACCGCGCCGACGGCATTTCGGCCACCGACCTGCTCGATGCCGTGCTCACCGTCATGCCGCTCGATGATTTTGTCGATCAGGCCGCCATCGGCATGGCCGTCGTCGGCGATCCCCATGCCCGCCAGCCCATCTACGACGACTTCCAGGAGATCATCACGCGCCACGAGCCGGCGATGCACTTTTCGACCGTGGAGCGCTTCGCCTTCTACGACCGCGCCAAGAAGGCCGCCGCCGTCATCCAGTCCGGGGAAACCCGCCTCTACGGCAATATCCTGCTCAAGAAGGGCATCATCCGCCCAAAATCCTGACAAGCGAACGGGATCGGCGAAAGTCGCACTCGACAGACTAACATGTTAGCCTCTATCAGCGAGGCCAGAGAAAGAGGAGCCCTGCCCCATGAAACTGCTTCGCGTTGGCCCAAAAGGGTCGGAAAAGCCCGCCATCATCGCTAGGGATGGTTCCATTCGTGACCTTTCCGGCGTCGTCGCCGATATCGGCGGCGCGACCCTGCTGCCGGAGGGCCTCGCAAAGATCGCTGCGACCGACATCGACCTCCTGCCCAAGCTCGACGCGTCCGAACGCATCGGCCCCTGCGTCGCCAATGTCGGCAAGTTCATCTGCATCGGCCTCAACTATGCCGACCACGCCGCGGAGACCGGCGCGCCGATCCCGGCCGAGCCGATCATCTTCATGAAGGCCACCAGCGCCATCATCGGCCCCAATGACGATGTCATCATCCCCAAGAACGCCATCAAGCCCGATTGGGAAGTCGAATTGGCCATCGTCATCGGCAAGGAAGCCCGCTATGTCGAAGAGGCCGATGCCTTCGACCACGTCGCCGGCTATTGCGTCTGCAACGACGTCTCCGAGCGCCACTTCCAGACCGAACGCGGCGGCACCTGGGACAAGGGCAAGGGCGCCGACACCTTTGGGCCCATCGGCCCCTGGCTCGTCACAAAGGACGAAGTCGCCGATCCGCAGAACCTCTCCATGTGGCTCGAAGTCGACGGCCACCGCTACCAGAACGGCTCCACCAAGACGATGATCTTCGGCGTCGCCAAGGTCGTCTCCTATGTCAGCCAGTTCATGAGCCTGCAGCCCGGCGACGTGATCACCACCGGCACCCCTCCCGGCGTCGGCATGGGCATCAAGCCCGAGCCGGTCTGGCTCAAACCCGGCAATGTCATGCACCTGGGCATCGAAGGCCTCGGCGAGCAGAAGCAGAACGTGAAGGCCTACAGCGCCTGATCTCCAAAAGGCCCTCTTACAGGAGGGCCTTTTTCATTCCGCCATCAGATACGTCGCCACCGCATTCAGATCCTCGTCCGTCCAGAACGAGGTCGAATCCGCGATCACCTCGCCCATCGGCCCGCCGAGCACGTCAAACCCCGGCGTAAAGCCGTCCTTCAGCGTCTGCGCCAGCATCGCCACGTCGTACCCCTCCGCGACCAGTGCTTCGCGCGTCAATGGCGGAGCCTTGCCACCCGTGCCCCCGGGCGAGCCTGCAAAGGCCTGATCCCATTCGAGCGCCCCAAGCGCATTGCGCGGCGTATGGCAGGCAACGCAATGCGCCGGCCCCATGGCGAGATATTTGCCGCGATTATAGACCTCGTCCTTCCCCGCTTCGGGCTCGAACCGGCGCGGCGAGAAAAAGAGATTCTTCCACCCAGCCATGATCAGCCGCACATTGAACGGAAACGGCACCGAACTTTCGGCTGCCGGGGCCGGAGACGGCTGGGTCTTCATCAGCGCCGCATAGAGATCGACCACATCCTGGTCGCTCATCAGCGCATAGTTTTCATAGGGGAAGGCCGGATAGAGATGCCCCTGCGGCCCCATGCCATTGCTGAGCGCGTCCGAAAACTGCTCCAGCGTCCAGGTGCCGATACCGGCCTTCGGGTCGGAAGTAATATTGGGCGGCACGAAGGTGCCAAAAGCCGTTTCGAGCCCCGCCCCGCCGGCCAGTTCAATTCCGCCCGCCGCAGCATCGGTGTGGCAGGCAACGCAACCTGCCAAACGCATCACATAGTCGCCGCGCGTCGCATCGCCCACCAGCGTCAGGTCCCGCTCGGGGCCCGCCACCGGCTTGAGGAAATAGACCGCCGTCGCCGCGCCCACCAGGGCGACAACGACCAAACCAATCCAACGCTTCTTCATCACACTTCCCCGACTGGCGCGGCGCGATCACACCAGAGCCAGGAGGAAACCGCAACGCCGGAACCGGTCAACTGCTTGCGAGGACAGCATCCACCTGGGCGCGCGTGGGGGGCTTGCAGCCCTTTTCAGCGCAATTGAGCCCAGCGACCACGGCGCCAAAGCGCAAAGTTGTTCGCAGCGCTGCCGCATCGAGCGTGCCCAGCTTCCCAAGTTTCAGCGCGCCGGTTTCGTTGAGCCAGGTGAGAATGCCCGCCATCAGGCTATCGCCCGCGCCCACGGTGTCCCCAAACACCGGCGGCGCATAAATGCCCGCCTGCGCATTGGCCACATTGGAAAAAGCGCGCGAGCCATGCTCGCCCAGCGTCACCACCACCAGCTCGCAATTGGGCCGATCGAGCAGCAGCTGCGCATGCTCCTCAATGGTCACGCCCGGCTCGAGCCATTCATGGTCTTCTTCGGAAAGCTTGATGACATGGGCCAGATCGAGAAAGTCCGAGAGGCGCTGGCGATAGCCATCCTCATCGTCCACCAGCTTTTCGCGCACATTGATGTCGATAGAAATGGTCGCGCCGCGCCCGATGGCAGCCTTCACCACCGCCATCCACTTTTCCGCGTCTTCAGGAAGAATCGGGGCAAAGCCACCGACCTGATAAAGCTCCACCTGCCCCGGCAGCGCTGCAAGCAGGCCCTCGCGCGTAAAAGCGTGATCCGCCCCGCGCTCGAACACATAGCTTGCCTGCATCTTCTCGTTGAAGGTGACGATGGCCTTGGTCGTCGGCTCCGGCACGCGCTCCTTGAGCAGCACGTCCACACCGGCCGCCTGGAGCGGCGCCAGCAGCAGGTCGCCATGTTCGTCCTGGCTGATCGGGCACAGGAACCCGGTGGGATTGCCCAGCTTTGCCAGAGCGATCGCACAATTGAACGGCGAACCGCCGGCAATCGCCTGGCGCTCGGCGCCCGGGGCCGACGAAACCGGCACCAGATCGATCAGGCTTTCCCCACCGACAACGAACATGCTTTTCTCCCTCGCTGTTCCGGGTGAGCCCTTAGCATTTTCGTGCCCCCGCCCGCCAGCCGTGCGGGCGCTTTACTCGCAAGTCGCTGCGTGTATTGTTTCATCTAGGGCTGGCAGGAGGATAGCCGGCCCCATTGAGGGAGAATCATTTTGGATCGTCGGAAATTCTTTTCCAAGGCCGGTGCCGTCGGCGCCGGCGCCGTTGCTGCGTCGACCGGTCTGGCCATGCCGGCCATTGCCCAAAGCCAACCCAAGATCACCTGGCGCCTGGCTTCATCCTTCCCGCCCGGCCTCGACACCATTTATGGCGGCGGCGAAACGCTGGCCAAATATGTAAACGAAGCCTCGGACGGCAATTTCACCATCGACGTCTTCGCTGCGGGCGAACTGGTCCCCGCCTTCGAAGTGGTCGACCCGGTTTCCGAAGGCTCGATCGAAATGGCCCATACTGTGGGCTACTATTTCTCGGGCAAGGACGTCGCCTGGGCCGCCATGGCCGCCATTCCCTTCTCGCTGAATGCCCGCGGCATGAGCGCCTGGTATTATTATGGCGGTGGCCTCGACATCACCAACGCGTTCCTTTCCAACTACAACATCGTCGGCTTCCCCTGCGGTAATACCGCAGCACAGATGGGTGGCTGGTTCCGCAAGGAAATCAACTCCGTCGCCGATTTGCAGGGCCTCAAAATGCGCGTCGGCTTTGCCGGCACGATTCTCTCCAAGCTCGGCGTCATCCCGACCCCCATGCCGGGCGGGGAAATCTACAATGCGCTCGAAAAGGGCACGATCGACGCGGCCGAATGGGTCGGCCCCTATGACGACGAAAAGCTCGGCTTCCAGAAGGTCGCGCCCTATTACTACTATCCCGGCTGGTGGGAAGGTGGCCCGACCGTCCACGCGCTCATCAACAAGACCAAGTTCGAAGAGCTTCCGGCCAATTACCAGTCGCTGCTGAAAACCGCCTGCCAGGCCACCAGCGCCGACATGCTCGCCAAGTACGACTATGTGAACCCCACCGCCATCAAGAAACTGGTGGCCGCCGGCGCGCAGCTCCGTCCCTTCAGCCCTGAAATCATGGAAGCCAGTTTCAAGGCCGCCCACGAAACCTATGCTGAACTGTCGGCTTCCAGCCCGCATTTCAAGACAATCTGGGATTCGATCACCGCGTTCCGCAAGGACCACTACCTCTGGAACCAGATCGCCGAACTCAACTACGACGCCTTCATGCAATCCCAACAGCGCGCCAACGCGCTCTGATTTTGTCACCTGAATGCAGAACCCCGGGCTCGCGCCCGGGGTATTTGTTCCCCACTGCTCGTCACCCTCGGGCTTGACCCGAGGGCTCTTCACTTGACGATCTCGTCCCACAGATCGCGCCAATCAGGATTCTCCTCCTCGATCAGCGTCTCCTTCCATTGCCGGTACCATCGCTTCATTGAGGTCTCCCGCTGAATGGCAGCCTCGATCTCGTGGTGCTCCTCAAAATAGACCAGCCGCTTGATCTTGTTCTTCTTCGTGTAGCCAGCGACGACGCCCTCGCGGTGCTCGTAGACGCGACGGACAAGGTCATTGGTGACGCCGATATAGGTCCGTCCGCGCCGAAAATCGGCGAGTATGTAGACATATCCGCCCATACGCCCCCCCGAAGTGCAACGTCCTCGGGTCAAGCCCGAGGATGACGGCCTGCTAGAGGAGGCCGAATCCAATACCCACATTCGTCACCCTCGGGCTTGACCCGAGGGCTCTTCACTTCCTGCTCAATTAAAACTCGGCGCCGGTGGCGTCTCAAACGTCGGCGCAGGCGGCGCGCCAAAACTCGGAGGCGGCGGTGCGGTGAAACTCGGCGTCGTCACCTCGCCCCCGCCAACCGGCGGCAGCACGATCTCTACCGAATTGATATCCACCTCCGGCCCCTTGTCGAGGAAGAAGGTCACCAGTTCCGGGAAGGCGATCAAGAGGCCCACCAGGATCAACTGCAACACCAACCAAGGGATCGCGCCCATATAGATATCAGTCGTCTTCACCTTGTCGCGCGGCACGATGCCCCGCAGATAGAAGAGCGCAAACCCAAACGGCGGATGCATGAAGCTCGTCTGCATATTCGCGCAGATCATCACGCCGAACCAAACAAGGTCGATCCCGAGCGAATCCGCCACCGGCGCCAACAGCGGAATGACGATGAAGGCGATCTCGAAAAAGTCGAGAAAGAACGCCAGGATAAAAACGAAGATATTGACGAAGATCAGGAAGCCCACGACCCCGCCCGGCAGGTTCGACAGCAATTCCTCGATCCAGTGACCGCCGCCCACGCCCTGGAACACCAGCGTGAAGACGCGCGCGCCCAGCAGGATGAAAACCACCATGGCCGTCAGGCGCATGGTGGAGACCATGCCATCCCAGGTCACCTTCCAGCGCAGGCGTCCGTTCATCCAGGCCAGCAACATGGCGCCCACAACGCCCATGGCCCCGGCTTCCGTCGGCGTCACCAGCCCGAGGAGGATCGTGCCGAGCACGATAAAAATCAGCGCCAGCGACGGCACCGTGCCGCGGATGATCTTGGCCCAGAGCGGCCAGCCGCGCAGCGTCCGTGCCTCGGGCGGCAGCGCCGGCACGTGTTCGGGCCGGATGATGGAGAGGATAAAGACCCAGCCCATAAAGAGCAAAACCTGGACGATCGAAGCACCCGTCGCCCCGATATACATTTCGCCCGGAGAGCGCTGTAGCTGGTCGGCCAGAACTATCAGCACCAGCGAAGGCGGAATGAGCTGGGTAATGGTGCCCGAGGCCGCAATGACGCCGGTCGCGTGCCTGACATTATAGCCATAGCGCATCATCACCGGCAGCGAGATCAGGCCCATGGCGATCACCGAAGCCGCCACCGTGCCGGTAATGGCCCCCAGGATCGCGCCGACAATGATCACGGCATAGGAAAGCCCGCCGCGAATACCGCCAAAGAGCTGCCCGAACCCATCGAGCAGATCTTCGGCCAGCCCACTCTTTTCGAGAATGACACCCATGAAGGTGAAGAACGGAATAGCCAGCAGCAGCTCGTTCGAGAGCACGCCATAGAGCTGATAGGTGAGGTTACCGAGGAAAGTGGGGGCGATCAGCCCCAGCTCGATGGCAACGAGCCCACCAAAAAGCCCCACCGCCGCCAGCGAAAAGGCGGCGGGATAGCCGATGAGCAGGAACAGCACCAGCCCGCCAAACAGGATCGGCGCCATGTTCTCGCGAATAAGATCGATCATTGGACGGGTTTCTCATAGGCGAATTCGCGGACGTAATTGGTGGTCAGCGCCAGGATGCATTTGATGATCTCGGCAATGCCCTGCAGCATCAGCACGGCAAAACCAACCGGCAGCATCAGCCGTACCGGCCAGCGCGGCAGCCCGCCCGCGGCATTGGAGGTGATGTTCTGCACCCAGGCCTGCACAAACCATGGCCAGGTGAAATAGATCAGCAAGATACAGAGCGGCATCAGGAAAAAGAGCCCACCCAGAAGGTCGATCCAGGTGCGCGTGCGTTCGCTCACCGCGCCATAGAGCAGGTCAACCCGCACATGCTCGTTCATCTTCAGCGTCCAGGCGCCGCCGAGCATCACCATGCCGCCGAACATGTACCAGACACTCTCGGAGAGCACGTTGGAATAGTTGGTATAGATCCAGACCATGCCGCCAAAAACGCCGCCGCCAATGCTGCGCTCAAGCGAGATCATGGCGCTAACCGAATAGCGGAAAACGGCGTTGAAGGCGCTGACCAGGGCCGAGAACAGCACCAGCCACACCGCGACCAGTCCCACCCGGCGGCTGATCTCGTCGATCACCCTCGTGACACGCAAGGCAAATGACACGCCCGACCCTCCCCTGTCGTTCGTAAGCGCATCAGTTGAGCGCAGTTCGCCTTAATTTGGCAAGAACCGAATTATCGTCCAACCCGGCTTCCAACAGATGCCTCTGCAGGAACACGCCTACGTGCCGGGCTAGGGCCGCCGCGCCACGAGATCGATTTCGACCAGCGCACCCACCGCCAGCCCGGTGACGCCCACCGTCGTGCGCGCCGGCAGTTTGCCGGGCTCGAAGAAACTGGGCCAGATGGCGTTGAGCGCGGCATAGTCACGGTCGAAATGGGTGAGGTAGATGCGCGCCATGGTGATGTCGCCAAGCCCAAGGCCAATTCCGCCCAGCACCACTTTCAGGTTGTCGATCACCCGTCGCGTCTGCGCTTCGACACCCTCGGGGAGCGGCGCATCCGGAGCCATGGGATCGGTGGGCATCTGCCCGGTTACGAAGACGAACCCACCCGCCTCTACCGCATGACTGAAAGGCGCCACCGGCCGCGGGCCGGAGGAGACCATGTGGTAGATCAGATCATTCATCGCTTCGCTTTCCCATAGAATCTTCGCCGGCCAAACATGACGAGCATGTCACTGCTGTCAATCGCGCTCAGGCTTGCCGCCACACACAGAAGGCGTAAGCTCGCCGCATGCGCCCCTTTGTCCGCCCCCTGCTTGCCGCCTTGCTGCTGGCCGCGACGCCGGCCCAGATGGTGCTGGCCCAATCAAGCTTCTGGAGCGCCGACGAACAGGCAAGTTTTGACATCCTCTTCGAGCATCTCAAATCCGCGCCCGACGAAGCCACGGCCCGCGCCATTGCCGAGGAAATCTGGGCGCTCTGGACTAAGCCCGACGACAAGATCGTCGCCGCCCGTTTTGCTGCAATCCTCAACCAATTCGCTCTCGGCGGTCCCGCGGCGCAAATGCATCTCATCGATGCGTTGATCGCCGACTATCCCGACTATCCCGAAGGCTGGAACCTGCGCGCCACCGCAAAATTCTTTGCCGGCGACTATGAGGGCTCCCTGGCCGACATCACCGAGACCCTGGCCCGCGAACCCAGACACTTCGGCGCCCTCGCCGGCCGCGTCCTTATCTTCCATACGATGGGCCGCAGGGAAGAAGCCCTGACCGCGATCAGGGCCGCCCTCGAGGTCCATCCGTTCCTTTCCGAACGGGGCCTCTTCCCCGAACTGTCGCGCTAGTAGCGGAAGAAATCCGAATCCTCGGAAATATAGGGCGCCAGCTTTTCAAGGCTGATCCGCGCCGTCGGCGCCCCATAGGCATAGGCCGACACTTCATAGGGCTGGAATTGCAGGATCAGCGCATAGGGATCGGACAGGTCCCAACGCTCGGGATCAACGACGGAATCGGCAATGTATTTGGTGTCGTCGAGCATCAGGGCATCGCCATGCTCGGCTTCGAGCGCCTCGACGGCCAGATCGAGCAGCGCGGCCTGCCAGCGCTTGCCCGTAAAAATATCGCGCGCCGCCAGCGCCCGATCTTCCTCGACGAGATAGTGCAGGTAGCTCTTGGACCAGTTTCCATGCGCGGCCCCATGGCCATACCAATAGGTCCCAACATTGAGGTCTATCCGGCTGCCATTGGCCTCGGCCACGCTGATCGAATTGCTGGTATCGCTCGATCCATCCTCAAGCACATCCGTCGGCCCGCCCTGCGCGCCGAAAATGTTGGACAGCTTCAGCGCCTCCGCCTCGACATAGGCATTGAATGCCCCGGCAAAGGGCTCGGTCGAATCGAGCTGCACATAGCTCAGCTCATGCTGGGCCACGGCCCAATAGGAATCGGCCTCGGCTTCCGGATCCGGCATGGAAGCAAACCGCGCCCGCGTATAAAAGCGCATGCCATTGATCATGCGGCTGTCTTCGAGCGTGGAACTGCGGCTGTTGAAGAGGTTGATGAGGCAGCGCGTGCGATCTTCGTCGTAGCTGCCGCTCGTCATCGGCTTGGCATCGGGCGCACAGGCGCGCCCCGCAAAGTCGAGCCAGGCCCGCTGATCCCCCCGTACCGCAGCCAGTGCATTTTCGGAAAGCCCGCCAATGGCCGTCTGATAGGTCTTGGCCAGCCGGTCATCAGCCGCCGAAAGCTCCGGGCTGTCACAGATCGCATGCTCGAAGGGCGTTCCGGCCTTGGCGCAGTCAAAACTCGCCGCCGCAGCAGGCAGGCTCAGACTCGTGAAGAAGGCCAGAACGAACAGCAAGGCGAAGCGAAACATCTCTCATCCCTTCAAAATTCGAAATTGCCCGATTGGCCTCAATCGGAACTCGACCGTCAAGCTTTGATGGATATGTGCAAAGGTCAGGCGACGTTGCGACGCGGGTCCGGCCGCATATCCTTGTCGAAGATCACGACCCGGCCACGCCCTGCCTGCTTGGCGGTATAGAGCGCGGCGTCAGCCATATCGGTCGCCACTTCGAGCTTGTCCCCGCCTTCGGCCAGACACGCCCCGATGCTGAGCGACACCACGATCGATCGTCCCGGCGCCGTCGCAATCGGCTCGCCGATCGCCGCGCGCATGATGTCATGCGCGCGAGCCCGCAGTTCCTTGGGCCCGCATTCGGGCAAGAGCACGATGAACTCGTCGCCACCCCAGCGCGCACAGGCGCCCTCGGCGCCCATCGTCTCCTGAATACGTCGCGCCACGGCGACAATGACCAGGTCGCCGGCCGCATGGCCGTGGCTGTCATTGATCTGCTTGAAATGGTCGACATCGACGAGAAGGATGCCATAGCCGGCGCCGCTGGCCGCGATATCGCCATGCGCCACCGCAAAACCGCGGCGATTGAGAATGCCCGATTGCCCGTCGCGGAACGCCAGGCTTTCGAGTTCCTGCGTGCGCTCGCGCACCCGGGTTTCAAGAAGCCGCGTATGGTCGTCGACGCTCGCCGCCATCTGCGTCAGCGCCGAGGACAGCCGCCCGATCTCGTCCTGCCGGCCCGCGCCCATGCTCAGGGCCGGACCATAGTCGCCCGCGCGCGCCTTGCGCACCACATGCTCGAGCCTCGTCAGCCGGTCGAGCACCTGGTTCCTGAACATCAGCACCAGCACCACCGCGACCACCACCATCATGGTGGCCAAGAGGAACCCGATGGGCACGAACAGCCGCCGGTCGATAATGGTATCGACGTCCATGAAGGTGACATTGTACCAGCCGAGCTTGTCGAGATAGCCGATGCCCACCAGCGTCTCTTTGCCATTGACCGTGACAAAGGCGGAATCGGCAAGCATGTCGCCCCCGGTCACATCGTCGAACAGCCGGCGCAGCGTTGCCGCGTCGCCCGACCCCGATACCAGCGAAAAGACCGAGCGCTTGCTATCGAGCCCGTCGCCGAAATTGGCCAGGCTCACCAGCGTCTCGTCGCGATGCGCCTGGATCATGCCCTGCCGGTCGACAAACATGGAGGTGACGCCGCGCTGCGGCACATTCACCACTTCCTGGATGAAGGAAGTGAGGTCGATCCCGGTCCCCAACAGCCCCAGAACCTCGCGTCCCTCGCGGATCACGCAGTTCATCCAGACTTTGGTGACCTTCAGATTGGCGTCATTGTTGACGTTGAGATGGCACCCCTCGCCCAGGGCCAGGGTCGAATAATACCAGGCATCATCAGGGTTTTCCTGGTTCAACCTGTAGCGATACTGATTGCCCGCATAGGCATTGGCGCTGTCGTTGAAATAGTAATTGCCCGAAGCCGCCACGACGAAAAAATAGGAGCCATCGGCGAAATAGCGCCGATAATGCTCGAGTTCGGCAATGCCGCGCGCTCTGCGTTCCGGGTTGGTCTCGTCCAGCGCCCAGTCGCGGATCGCCTGGCTGCCCGCCAGCGCCTCGGCCAGCGACACCTCGCGCACCAGCGTGCCCAGCCCGCGATGCCGGTCATAAAGCACCTGCTTTTCGGCAAAGAGCGTGCCCAATTGCACGACGGTGGAATTGACCACCCACTGAAACGCAAAAAAGGCCGGCACGGCGACGCTGGCAAAACCGAGCAGCACCAGCAGCAGCACGCGGGCGCGCAAACTGTCGGTGAAGAGGCGAAGAAGCGACATATGCGGCGACCCATGGCGGCAGAAGGGCAGAGGCCCACCCCCGCCACTATCGGGGCGCGGGCCTCTAGACTTCGTTAATAGGCCAATAGGACAGGAAAAAACAAATCGTTAAGCGGAAAGAAAGGCCCGCGCCGCCAGGAGCTCTTCCTGCCGGATTTCGTGACCACCATTGTGCCAGACAAGCTCTGCAACCGCTCCATTGGCACTAAAATAGTCAGCCAGCGTCTGGCTCGCCTTCGCGGGTGCTATGGGATCATATTGCCCCGCCGTCACCAGCACTTTCCGTCCACCGAAGGCGGCCGCCGGCGGCGCAAAGGGAATGAGCGGATGCATCAGTACGGTCGCGTCGAACAGCTCGGGCGCGCCGAACTGCACCGAGGCCAGGATGTTGGCGCCATTGGAATAACCCAGCCCCAGCACTTTTGAGGGCTGCCGCCTGGCCACTTCGGCGCGCAAAAAATCCGCCATTGCTGCGGTTCGCTGCTTCAGGTCCGCCATGTCATAGACGCCCTCCGCGGTGCGGCGGAAATAGCGCAAGGCACCGTGCTCGCTGACATCACCGCGCGGGGCGACGCGCGTCGCCCCGGGTGCCAGTTCGGCTGCGAGGTCAAAGAACTGGTTTTCGTCCCCACCCGTCCCGTGAAACAGGAAGATCAGCGGGGCATTGGCACCCGCGCCTTCGGCAGAACGGAATTGATATGAGGCCATAACTCATCTCCTTGCGCTTGATCCCAGCGATATCGGCATGCCCCATGCAAAGGCAATCGCTCATCCCCGCCACGCTCTGTTGCCAGTTTTGAAACAATGCCGAGAGGCCAGTTTGCAGCCCGCCTCATGCTCGCTATGATGGGGCATGTTCCTGTCTGTCTTTGACGTCTTCAAGATCGGTATCGGACCATCGAGTTCCCACACCATGGGCCCGATGTCGGCAGCCGGCCGTTTCCTCGATGAATTGCGCGCCGGCACCTGGCCGCGGGCCCGCCAGGCCCAGCCTGCGGCGATCACCGCCAGCCTTCATGGTTCCCTCGCCTATACCGGCATCGGCCATGGCAGCGACCGCGCCGTGATCCTCGGCCTTGGTGGCGAAAATCCGCGCGATATCGATCCCGACCAGATGGATCCGATCGTCGAAAAAATCCGCGAGACCGGCCGCATCGAGCCGCCCGGCCACCCGGCCTATCGCTTCCGCCCCGCTGTCGATCTCGTCCTCGATACCAGAACACCCCTGCCCGGCCACCCCAATGGCATGCAGTTCTGCGCCTGGGATGGCGACGGCCAATTGCTGCTGCGCCGGGTCTATTTCTCCATCGGCGGCGGCTTCGTCGTCAGCCAGGACGAGTTGACTGCCCTCAAGGATGCCCCCTCAATCAAGCAGGATGTGCCCTGGCCCTTCGCCAATGCCGCCGAAATGCTCGACATGGCCAAGCGCTCTGGCCTCTCCATTGCCGCCATGAAGCGCGCCAATGAGGAAGTCCGGCTCTCGCGTCAAAAACTCGACCGGGACCTCGACGAGGTCTGGACCGCCATGTCCGGCTGCATCGATCGCGGCCTCACCCAGGACGGGCAATTGCCTGGTGGCCTCAAGGTTCGCCGCCGCGCCAAGGCGCTGCACGAGCACCTGTCGGAAAAATGGCGCCGCAACGAGATCGACCCCTTGAGCGGCAATGATTGGCTCAGCCTCTTTGCCATGGCGGTCAACGAGGAAAACGCCGCCGGCGGCCGCGTCGTCACCGCGCCCACCAATGGCGCTGCCGGGGTCATTCCGTCGGTCCTGCGCTATGCCACGCAATTCCTGCCGGGCATGGGCCGCGCCGCCGTGCACGATTTCCTCCTCACCGCCGCCGCCATTGGCGGCATCCTCAAGCACAATGCGTCCATCTCAGGCGCCGAAATGGGCTGCCAGGGCGAAGTCGGCTCCGCCTCGTCCATGGCCGCCGCCGGCCTCTGTGCCATTCAGGGCGGCACGCCCGAACAGGTCGAAAACGCCGCCGAAATCGCGCTCGAACATCACCTGGGCATGACCTGCGATCCCGTCGGGGGCCTCGTGCAGATCCCCTGCATCGAGCGCAACGCCTTTGGCGCCGTCAAAGCCGTCACCGCCGCCTCGCTGGCCCTCAAGGGCGACGGCATCCACGCCGTCCCGCTCGACGCCTGCATCGAAACCATGCGCCAGACCGGCAATGACATGAGCGAAAAATACAAGGAAACGAGCCAGGGCGGGCTGGCGGTCAACGTGGTGGCCTGCTGAAGCGCCGCATCAGCGCTTCCCATTTTGCACGGTGTCCTTCCCGCAAAAGCGGGAATTCCTGTTTCACAAACGAAGATCCCCGCTTTCGCGGGGATGACGCTGTGTTTGGAAATCAACGTAGTGAAGCTGATCAGCTCCGTCCGAACTCATCCTCGATCCGGATAATATCGTCTTCCCCGAGATAAGACCCGGTCTGCACCTCAATCAGCTCCAGCTCGATCTTGCCTGGATTGGCCAGCCGATGCGTGCAACCGAGCGGCAGGTAGATCGACTGGTTCTCGGTCAGCATGGTCACCTGACCATCCACCGTCACCTCGGCCGTACCCCGCACCACGATCCAGTGTTCGGACCGGTGATGGTGCTTCTGCAAGCTCAGCTTCTTGCCCGGCTTCACGAAGAGCTTCTTCACCTGGAACCGGTCGCCCATGAGAATGGACGAATACCCACCCCAGGGCCGGTATGAGGTCTTGTGCGTCTCTGTCAGTGCCCGCGTCGCGGCATCCGCCTTCAGCGACTTGGCAATCGCCCCGACATTCTGCGCCTGGCTCAGCCGCCCGACAAAAACCGCGTCTTCCGTAGCGATAACAGCCACATCGTCGAGCCCATCGACCACCACATGCGCCGTCTCGGTCACGATGAGCGAATTGGTCGAGTTGGAAATCAGCGCCGGCCCGGAAACCGCATTCCCGGCCGCGTCCCGGTTCTGCCCCTTCCACACCGCGTCCCAGGCGCCGAGGTCAGACCATTCGAACGACACGGGCAGCACGGCGGCCTTGTCGGTCCGCTCGAAAATCGCATAGTCGACCGAGATATTGGGCGAAGCTGCAAAAGCTGCCTCGTCGAGCCGGATGAAATCGAGATCCCGCTTGGCCCCGGCCACCGCGCCGCGCGCCGCGGCAAAAACCTCCGGCGCCAGCTTCTCGCATTCAGCGAGGAACAGTTTTGCCGGCAACATGAACATGCCCGAATTCCAGGCAAAGCCGCCCTGCGCCAGCATGGCCTCGGCCTTTTCAAGATTGGGCTTTTCGACAAAAGCCCCAACCCTGTGCGCGCCATGGCGCAGGGCATCCCCGATGGCAATATAGCCATAGCCGGTTTCCGGGCGGTCAGGCGTGATCCCGAAGGTCACGAGATGCCCGTCGCGTGCCGCCAATGCGGCATTGTCCACCGCACCAAAATATTCGGCGCTGGCCGGGATCAGATGGTCCGAGGCCAGCACATGAATGACGGCATTCTCGTCCTGGCTCACCGCCACCTGCGCCGCCGCAGCAATCGCCGCCGCCGTGTTCCGCGCCACGGGCTCCAGCAAGATCGCCCCCAGCGCAATGCCCCGCTCCTGGGCCTGTTCGGCGACAAGGAAGCGATATTCGGCATTGGTGATGACGATCGGCGCCTCGTAGCGCCCGGCATCCTTCACCCGCTCCAGGCTCTGCTGGAAGAGACTGGTCTCCCCCACAAGGTCAATGAACTGCTTGGGCCGCGCCGAACGCGACTTCGGCCACAAACGGGTCCCCTGACCCCCGGCGAGAATGACAGGAACAATGGATGACAAGGAACTGACCCGCGCTAGCACTCGAGATTACTCATCCCTTAGCCGAAGCAACCGGGCTTTGCCACAGAGCAGCGAAAGCAAAGACCAAAAAGGTAAAGGCCCACAAGACGAATAGTCTTGTGGGCCTTTATTGGTTGCGGGAGCAGGATTTGAACCTGCGACCTTCAGGTTATGAGCCTGACGAGCTACCGGGCTGCTCCATCCCGCGTCAATCACTGCGCCTCGGCGCGGTGTGAGGGGTATATAGGGGGTAGTGCCGAAGACCTCAACCCCCAAAGCGGCGCGGGTGACGGTTTTTTGACATCCGACGCCAACATCAGGAAAATCAGGGCTTTGCGGCGCAAGGCATGTGGAAAACTTCGTCTGAAGCCGTTCCCGTCTTTTCCCCTTCGTGTTGAACGGTCTACCGTCCGGCGCGCTGGACAGTCTACTGTCCCGCTCGCTGGAATTTGAGGATTTGGGGCGCCCACCATGGAAATGAAGAAACTCGGCCGCACGGGCATTGAGGTCACCGACATCTGCCTCGGCACCATGACCTGGGGGAGCCAGAACACTCAGGATGAAGGCCACGCCCAGATCGCCATGGCCCGCGATGCCGGCATCAATTTCATGGACACCGCCGAACTCTATGCCGTGCCGGGGAGCCCTGAAACCTCGGGCCGCACCGAGGAAATCATCGGCAACTGGTTCGCCACTCACAAGGATCGCGAAAACTGGGTTCTTGCCAGCAAGATCGGCGGCGGCGGCAATGCGTTCCTCCGCGAAGGCAAGCGCGCCGACGGCGCCTCGATCCGCGTGGCCGTTGACGGCAGCCTGAAGCGTCTCAAGACCGACTATATCGACCTCTACCAGATCCACTGGGCCAGCCGCGGCCACTACCATTTCGAAAATTACTGGCGCTATGCCCCGCACAAGCAGGACACCGCCGACATCCTCGCCAATCTCGAGGACATGCTCGAAACCCTCGGCGACCTGATCGGCCAAGGAAAAATCCGCGCCATCGGCGTCTCCAACGAGACGACCTGGGGCATTACCCAGTGGCTCCGCATCGCCGAAGCCAAGGGCTTTCCGCGCCTCGCTTCCGTGCAGAACGAATACAATTTCCTTCGCCGCCTCTTCGACCACGACCTGGCTGAATTGAGCCACCACGAAGACGTCGGCCTCCTTGCCTATTCCCCGCTCGCCGCCGGCATGCTGACCGGCAAATATCTCGAGGGCGCGACGCCCAAGGGCAGCCGCAAGGACTACCAGAAGGGCTTCTGGCGCCAGAACGAGTTCTCCGAAGCCGCCACCCGCGACTATCTGGCCCTCGCCCAAAAGCACGGCCTCGATCCCGCCCAGATGGCCATTGCCTTCTGCCGCACCCGCCCCTTCATGACCTCGACCATCATCGGCGCCACCAGCACCGAACAATTGGCCGTCGACCTCGGCGCAGTAAACCTCACGCTCTCGTCCGAAGTGCTCGGCGAGATCGACGCGCTCTTCCGCCGTCACCCGCGCCCGCTATAAGTTGAAATGGAACGCTTCGGGGGCCCGGCATGACGGCAACGCTTTTCACTTCGCTTTTTCCGCTCCTCGCCTATTACGTCTATAATCTCATCGTGCCGCTGATCGAGCGCCGCCGCCCCTCGCTCTCGACCATCATGAACATGCAGCGCCGTCGCTGGGTCACCAATGCGACGCGCCGCGAAAGCCCGTTCGATGCCATTCTGTCTGGCAATATCATGGGCTCGGTGAGTTTTCTGGCTTCGACCTCGGTCCTCTTGGTCCTGGCGGTCTTTGCCGTCTTCGGCCAGTTGCCGACCCTGATGGACACTCTGGGCACGATTTCGGTCGATAGTACGTTCACGATTGCCGACGTGCAGATCCATCTCATCGTCATGCTGGCCATGTTCGTGATCGCCTTCTTCGCCTTCACCCTGTCGCTGCGCCAGTTCAATCACTATTGCATCATGCTCGGCGCCCTCGAGCACGACCGGGTCACCTCGGAAGAAGAAATCGACGCCATCACCCGCATGAACGCGCTCGGCGCCAAGAACTTCAATTCCGGCATCCGCGCCTATTACTTTTCGGTCGCAACCGTCGCCTGGTTCATTTCCGAATGGCTGGCGGTCGCCACCTGCCTTGCCACCATCCTCGTCGTCGCCCATCGCGAGTTTTTCTCGACCGCGCACCGCACCGCCGCCTCCGCGGCCGTCATCGCCGCGCGGCACCGGAAGAAGCTGGCTGAAAGCGACGTGAAAAAAGAAGAGGGCCCCGGCGAGTTCTAGCCAGGGCCCCCTTTCGATTTCTGCAAAAGCCTATTTCGACTTGGTCTTGCCGCCGGTCGAGCTGCTGCCGCCATTGTTGAGCCGCGCCAGGTTATCGACGGCGAGCTGGTAGCCCAGATCCGCCGACTGCTGATAGTAGCTCTTGGCCAGCTCAAGATCGACGTCGACCCCCAGCCCATTCTCGTAGATATGGCCCATATTGTTGAGCCCGATCGGCTGGTTCTCCTCGGCCGCCATCTCGGTCCACTTCAGGGCCTCGACATAATCGACCTCGGTTCCGAGCCCATCCATGTAGAGGAGGCCGAGATTGACCGCGGCGCGCATCTCCCCGCCCTCGGCGGCTTCCTTGTAGAGCTCCAGCGCCTTGGCATAGTCCTGCTTCACGCCGCGGCCGTCCTCATAGAGCAGGGCCAGATTGTGCTTGGCTAGTGCCATGCCCTGATCGGCGGCGAGCTCATAGAGCTCGGCCGCTTCCGCCACGTCCTGTTCTACGCCCTCGCCGTTTTCGAGCAGGAATGCGAGATTGTTCTGCCCATACATATCGCCCTGGTCGGCGGCGAGCCGATAGAGTTCGACGGCACGCTCCATGTCAACGTCCTGGCCCAGTCCGTCCTGCAGCACCTTGCCCAGGTTCACCTGCGCCGACACATCGCCCTGTGCCACGGCCTTTTCGAACCAGGCCGCCGCCGCCACATAGTCGAGCGGCACCCCGAGCCCTTCCTGATACATCAGCCCCAGATTGGACTGCGCCTTGGCCATGCCCTGCTCGGCCGCCGCGCGATACCAGCGTGCCGCTTCGTTATAATCCTGCTCGACGCCCTCGCCGAAATCATAGGAAAGACCAATGGAGTTCTGCGCCAGGGCAAAGCCGGCTTCGGCGCCCTCGAGCAGCAATTGCGCGCCGCGCTCCATATCGGTCTCGACCCCGTCGCCGGTCGTCAGCATGTCGCCATAGATGGCAAGCGCAATCACATGCCCGCCCTCGGCCGCCTCCTCAAAGAGCGGCACGGCGGTCTCGGTATCGCCATCGGCAAAATAGGCGCGCGCCAGCCAGCCCTTGAGCTGGACGGAATCGGGTTCTTCCTTCAGCGCTTCGCTACAGGCCTTGATCGCGGCTGCCGTGTCGATGTCCCAGGTTTCCCGGCCGATCGATTCAAACCCCACCTCATACTGGCTCGCAGCCTCCGCGGCGCAGGCGTCAAAAGCCGGCCCCGCCCAGGCTGGCGCCGCCGGCAGAGCCAGAACCGAGGCGGCGGATGCCATGACCAATACGGCTCGTCTCGATGAACGGATCGGTTTCATTGCTCTCTCCCAAAAGACTGCACATTGAGGCCGCAGACCGATGTTACCCCAGCCTTTGCGACCAACAAAAGACTTGCAGCAAACAAATGCTTGAGCGTGGTCAACGCCGCAGTCATTGCCGAGCCCAGGCCCCTCGACTATCACTGCGCCATGGCCCGCCTCATCCTTCTCAACAAGCCGTTCAACGTGCTCTCGCAATTTTCCGGCGGTGAGCCGGGCGAAACGCTTGCCGATTTCGTCAAAGTGCCCGAGGTCTATCCCGCCGGAAGGCTCGACAAGGATAGCGAGGGCCTGCTGCTGCTCACCGACGACGGGCGCCTGCAGGCCGAGATTTCCTCGCCCCGCTTCAAATTGCCCAAAACCTATCTGGTTCAGGTCGAGGGCATCCCCACCGAAGAGGCTCTCAAGAAGCTCCGCAACGGCGTCACCCTCAACGACGGCCCCACCCGGCCCGCCGAGGCAAAGCTGATCGATCCCCCCGAGCTTTGGGAACGCAACCCGCCGGTGCGGTTTCGCAAAAGCGTGCCCGACAGCTGGATTTCCCTCACCATCACCGAAGGCCGCAACCGCCAGGTCCGCCGCATGACCGCCGCCGTCGGCTTTCCCACCCTGCGCCTTGTCCGCTGCCAGATCGGGGACTGGACCGTGGATGGCCTCGCCCCCGGCGAGTGGCGAGACGCTCCCGGTCCCCTCACGTCGGCTCGGAAGCCTTCTCGCGCGTAAACCACTTCATTTCGCGCCATTCGCGCACGGTTATGCTGATCTTCTCTGCACTAATGTCGATCAGGTTATAGGCATTGGGCTCGCCGCGCAGCCGCGTCGAAATGGCCGAAGAAGCCTGGGCCACCAGAATGGGCGCGGCCGCCGCGGTCCGCATGCCGGTCGGCGCGCCTTCCTTGATATCGCCGGGATGCTCGTGCTTGCGCACATAGGACAGGTGAAAGTGCCCCGACAGCACCAGCCGCACGCCAAGCCGCGAAAACGTGGCGAGTGCATCGTCCGCCCGTTTGACGAGTTTTGTGCGCTGCACCATGGCCTCGGTGGGAAACATCACGGGGTGATGGGCAACGATGACCCGCAGCGCCTCCGGTGACGCCTTGGCAAAGCGGCTTTCCAGATGCTCGAGCTGGTCGCGCGAGATCGTCCCATGCCCCCAATTCCATTCAAGCCGCGCCCGGCGCGAAGTCTTCATCCCCACCAGCGCCACCCCATCCATTTCGAGGAATGGCTCCAATTCCCTCGCAATATAGCGCCTATAGAGCCCATAGGGGTCGAACAGCCTTCGAAACACATTGATCGCCGGCACATCGTGATTGCCCGGCACGGCAAAGACCGGCGCTGTGAGCGCATCAAGAAATTCCCGCGCCGCGATGAATTCGGCCTTGGTGCCGACCTGCGTGAAATCGCCGCTCGCCACGATCAGGTCCGGCTTCTGCAGCTCGATATCCTGCGCCAGCCCCGCCGACACCGCCGGATCGTGATGGCCGAAATGCAGGTCGGAAATGTGGACGATCCTCATGCAGCAGCCCCCTCCTGGCTCTCCTCGGGTCCTGCAGGCACCAATACGGTCAGCGCCCGCGGCCGGATCTGAAACCGCAGCGGACTATGCAATGTCTCCACCTCTCCGTCGAACATGACCTTGAGCAGTTTCCTGCGGCTGCGGATGGTCACACCAGCAGAGGATTCGATGCTCAACGCTGGCGCATCCTGCCAGGTCCCCAGCACCATGCCGCTGGCCAAGCGCACGAAGTCACCAATCGTCAGCGAGGTCAGTGTGTAGATCGTCAACCGCCCGCCATCGAGATTCTGTCGCGAAAACACCTTCCCCAAACCCTGCTCATATTCGTTGCATGCGACAGCGACGGCCTTGGCCCGCACGATATGCTCGGCGCCATCTTCCGGGTTGATCGCCACGGCCATGCGCCGCGCCCTCGATAGCCGATGCACCAGGAAGCGCATGAAGGCAAATTTGGAGGCCCAGGTGCCCTGCCCCCGAATATGTTCGCGCGCTGCCGCCAGCGACGGGATTACGCCGATGACGACCTTGTGGAGAAAGACGCGCTCATTGACCTCCCCCACATCGATCCTTCGGGGCACGCCGGTCGCCAGCGCCGCTATCGCTGATTTCACCTCGAGCGGTATGCCAAGATCCTTGGCCAGCGCATTGACCGTACCGAGCGGCAAGATACCCATGGCCCTCTCGGTTCCCGCCAGCGCCCCCGCCAAGGCCGTGATCGTGCCATCGCCACCCGCCGCAACGATCACCTCGGCCCCGCCATCGACCGCCCGCTTCAGCCGTTCATTGAGCGGGATGTCCACATCGCCGTCGACCTCAGCATTGAGCCCCGCTTCCGCGCAAAGCGCCTCAAGTGCTTCGACGGTAATGCCGGTCGCGAGGACCGTTCCGGAATTGGCATTGAGGATGATGTGAAAACGGTGCGGCGCTGTCTCTTGCATAAGTGCCCGTCGCGAAAGCCGAAATTGACCCCTCTTTAACGGGCCCGCGGCCCGGGGGTTGCCAACCGGTCGAAAAACGCCGGGCCGGAGCCCTCTCGCGTCCCAGGCGCGGCAATTTATGATGTTGACATTCAACTATGGTGAGCGTTTATTGCCGCCCGTTGAGACGACTTTCCGGCCCGCCAATGCTTGTCTGCCAGTGCAATATGATCACCTCGCAAGAGATCGAGGACATTGTTCTGGATCTTCTCAAGGCAGACCCCTGGCAATTGGTGGTTCCCGCGAAGGTCTATTCTGAGCTCAACCGACGTGCGAAATGCGCGGGCTGTGTGCCGAATGTGGTGGACATTATCGTCCAGGTCACAGAGAATTATCACGCCCAGCATGCCCATCCGCCTGGGGACGTTCTGACGTTCCAGACTGGGCTGGAGAAGCTTAAGCAGCAACGCAGTGGAGTACGTCGTGAAAGGCGAAGCACAAGTCATCGAGCGGCTTAACGAAGCCCTTTTTCTCGAACTCGGCGCCGTCAACCAGTATTGGGTGCATTTTCGCCTGCTGGATGATTGGGGCTATAAAAAGCTTGCAGCCAAGGAACGCGCTGAATCCATCGAAGAGATGCATCACGCCGACCGGCTGATCGAGCGCATCATTTTCCTTGAAGGTCATCCCAATTTGCAGCGCGTGGCCCCGCTGCGAATCGGCCAGACCATCAAGGAAGTTCTGGAAGCCGACCTTGCCGGCGAATATGACGCCCGCGCCGCCTACAAGGCGAGCCGCGAGCTCTGCGAACAGCTTGGCGACTATGTCTCCAAGAACCTGTTCGAGGCCCTGCTCACCGACGAGGAAGGTCATATCGACTTCCTCGAAACCCAGCTCGATCTTCTCGAAAAGATCGGCCCGGAAAAGTACGGCCAGCTCAATTCGGCCTCGGCCGACGAAGCCGAATAGTTTTTTGCCCCATAGGCATCGCGGAAAAGTGGAAACCGGTTTTCCCCTCAGCGATGCCCAACATGCCCCTGGAACGCCCGGCTCGTCCGGGCGTTTTGCTGTCCGGCACCAGTCGCGGTCCCCCTCGACTGTCACCCCGGCGAAGGCCGGGGCCCATCTTGAGATCAACCGGATGGCATTGGCGCACCAGGTTCGCCAATGCCTCGCCAGCGCGAAGGGATAAAAGATGGCTTTCCACACCGGCCGCTTGATCGACCATGTGCACCTCAGGGCACATGATTTCGAGAAAACCCTCAAATTCTACAAGGCCGTGTTGGCCGTCCTCGACATTCCCATCACCGCCTCGGGCAAGAACTGGTTCCAGGTCGATGAACTGTTTGTCGACGAGACCGAGGAAAACATTCTCCCCAGCCACGTCCATCTCGCCTTCCAGGCCAAGGACCGGGCCACCGTCGACGCCTTCTACGCGGCAGCCCTCGCCGCCGGCGGCAAGGACAATGGCGCCCCCGGCGAGCGCGATTATCACCCCGGCTACTACGCCGCCTTCGTCACCGACCCCGATGGCAACAATATCGAAGCCGTCTTCCACGGCCCGGCCAAGCGCTCGGCGGCCTCTGTCGTCATAGAACCCCAGACTTAGGCGAGCGGCTTCAGCCGAATTGCCAAGTTTCTACCACCGGCCTAGCATCGGCCATGGGTAAGCTATCGCCGGGGGGATGAAATGAACGCAATTCCGATCAACTATTGGGCCGTGCTCGTGGCGGCAGCGCTCCGCATGGCCGTCGGCTTCGTCTGGTATTCGCCCCCGGTCCTGCTCAAGCCCTGGCAGGCGCTGACGGGGATAACACCGGAAACCATGCGCGCGGGGCTGACGAGGGCCATGGTGGTCGACGTCATCGCCTCGCTGATCATGGCTTTCGCCCTCGCCAATATCATCGGCGCTTCCGGTATCACCGACTGGCTCAATGGCGCCCTGGCCGGCTTCTGGGTCTGGCTCGGTTTCATTGCCACCGTGCTGGTTTCGCTCTGGGGCTATGAAAACCGCTCACTCAAGCTCATCGGCATCAATCTGGGCAACAATCTCATAGCCCTCTTGCTCATGGGCGCGCTGCTCGCCGCCTGGCGCTGAGCCCTACAACCACGCGCCGCCTGCGCCTTTCGCGCAGGCGACTACGCCTCGCGGCTCAGTCCTCGATCGGCTGGAACATCGAATTGAGCTGCGACACGATCTGGTCCATCGGCGCAATCGCTTCCGGCAATTGTTCCGGCGCTTCCGGCGTCGCGACGAGATAGGGCACCCCGCTCGGAAAAGCCCCAAAGCGCTGGAAGAAGCCCACCATGTCCTCGAGCACCGGCATGCGCCAGCGCCAGAGCGCGCCCATGGCGATCACCGGCTCCATATGCCCAAAACCTTCATAATATTGCGTCGTTACCCACACCCCCTGCGCCCGCAGCCGCTCGGCAAAGTGATTGGTGTTTTGCACGCGCACGATAGGATCGGTCGTACCGCTCGCCAGATACATGGGCGGGGCGGAAGAGGTGATCAGGTTGATCGGCTGCGTGCCCTCAGGGTTCGGCGCGCTCCCAAACGCGTCCTTCACCTCTCCATATTCAAACGGATAAAAATCATAGGGGCCCGAAAGCGCCGCCACAGCCAGGATCGGCATGGTGACCCCAAATTCCTGCCGATAGGACGGATCGAGCGCCAGCATCACTGCATTATAGGCACCGGCCGAATGCCCGGCGAGAAACAGCCGGTTCGGGTCGCCGCCATAATTGGCGATATTGTCCTGAACCCAGCGCATCGCTGCAGCGCTGTCATAGAGGAAATCGGGAAACCGCACTTCCGGGACCAGGCGATAGTCGGCGATGACGGTAATAAACCCGCGCGAAGCCAGCGCCCGGCCGACAAACTGATAGTCGCTCCGCTCGCCCCGATTCCAGCCGCCGCCATAGATGAAGAACACGACCGGCGCCGGCGCACCGCGCTGCTCGGGTCCATAAATGTCGAGCTTGTGCCGCGGCCCATCGGCATAGGCAATGCCATCCCCGATCTTGGACGTACCGGCATCCATCGATGTCGGCAGGTTGAACGGGTCCATCATCGACAGCGCGAAGGCCGGCACCGGCAGGAGCGAAACGAGAACCGCTAGGGCGGCAAAAATACGAAGTCTGGTCATTGCGGAACTGATGGTGGTTGGGAGGGTGCGGGCACTATGGGGAGCAATGCCGGACAATTTGTGACGTGACGTACTAGGTGCCCAGAATGGGCGAGGGCAGGCGCACCGTTCTTGGCGCTGGCCTGCCCTCTACTTAAGCGCCCCGAGTCTGCTCCCCCGGAGGTTAACAATAAGTTAACGCACAATCACGCTTTTGAGCGTTCCCGGCCGGCCTCAGCGCTTCAATCGATCGAGCAGCAGCCCCGAAACATGGCCGTCGGCAGGCAATCCGGCACGCGCCTGAAAGGCCATCACCGCAGCCCGCGTCTTCGGCCCAACGACGCCGTCCGGCGTCCCCACATCATAGCCGGCGCGAGACAGCAGGCTCTGCAATTCCGTCCGCTGCGCCTTGCTCAGCGCATAGTCCCCAGCTGGCCATGGCGTCGCAAAATCGCCGCCACCGATGATCCGGTCCGCCAGATGCCCGACGGCCAGAGCATAGCTGTCCGAATTGTTGTAGCGCTTGATCACATCGAAATTGGGCAGCAGCAAAAAGGCCGGGCCCGAAGCACCCGCCGGCATATAGAGCCGAGCCACATCCCCCGCCCGCGGAAAAGCCCGGCCGGACACGCGCGAAATCCCCATCTGCTGCCACTGGTTCAGCGGCGCCTTTTCCATCTGTCGGGCCCGCGCAAAATCAAAGCCGGACGGGATCTTGACCTCATAGCCCCAGGTTTCGCCCGGCCGCCAGCCAAAGGCGTTGAGATAATTGGCCGTTGAGCCCAGCGCGTCCGGCACCGAGTTCCAGATATCCTTGCGCCCGTCGCCATTGTAGTCGATCGCGTAGCGCATAAAACTCGAAGGCATGAACTGGGTATGCCCCATGGCCCCGGCCCAGGAGCCGACCATCTGGTTGGGCGCAATATGCCCATCCGAAACGATGCGCAGCGCGGTAAGCAGTTCCTTGCGGAAGAAGTCGGCGCGATAGCCGTTCTCCGTCAGCGTCGCCAGCGCGTGGATGGTATTATTGCCCCCCATGAAGCCGCCGAAGTTGGTTTCCATGCCCCAGATGGCCAGCACCACTTCCGGCTGCACGCCAAAGCGCTGCTGCGCGTCGCCCAGCGTCTGCGCCCATTCCCCGCGCATCGCCGCGCCCTTGCTGGCCTGGGCCGCGGTGACGCGCTTGTCGATATATTGCTGCACGGTCTGGGAAAATTCAGGCTGCTTTCGCGTCAGCTCCATCACCTTGGAGATCGGCGAGTAGGATGCAAAAGACGCATCGAACGCCTGCCGGCTCACCCCGATGGCCTGTGCATCGGGCCACAGGCCGCGCACGAAATCGGCGCTATTAGCATGGGCTGGCGCCGCCAGGCCCATAACAAGGGAAAGAGCCACAATGGCTTTGCCAAAGGCAAAAAGTCCGCTGGATCGGATCATGTCGAGCCTCGTGATACGCGCTACCTGAAAGTCACGAGCGCGCCGGCTGAACAGCATCGGGCGCGCGTATCAAATAATTAACGCACCCGATTAAGATCACCTTAAGGCAAAGGCCTTGGTCCGATCACGATGATTTCATGCAGGCTCGTCACCCATTGGCGGCAGCTCGGGCACGGTTTTCCCACCCTTGCCAGGCACATAGCGCATCTTTGGTGTCGGCGTTTCAATGCCGCGCTCGCCAAAAAGCCGCATCAACGTTTCGCTATAATAGCGTCCCGCACCCCACTGCTTGCCCGCCAGCGTTTTTATGCGCGAGCGCAAGGTCACGGAAGCCGGCGTGATCGCGATCAGCCCCTGCAGGTCAAGGTCGTCGAGAATGACGTTCTTGTAGTCCGGATGCTCCATCACCACGGCGAAGGCATCGCGCATCGCCTGCTTGGCACCCTCGATATCGCTGTCATAGGCAATCTCCACCTCCGACACATAGAAGGAGAAGCCGCGCATCATGTTGGACACCTGATCGACCGACGAGAACGGAATCAGATGCACCGTCCCCGTCATGTCCCGGATGGTCACCGAGCGGATCGTCAGCTTTTCAACGACGCCCGTACGCCCCGCCGCCTCGACGACATCGCCTTCGTTCATCACGTTCTCGAACTGGATGAAGATGCCGGTGATAATGTCCTGCACCAGCTTTTGTGCCCCAAAACCGATGGCAAGACCAACCACACCGGCACCGGCCAGGAGCGGGGCTATATTCACCCCGATCTGCGCCAGCGCCAGCATCACGCCAAAGATCACTAGCGCCACGGTAAAAGCGTTCTTGAACAGATTGAGCAGCGTCTTTTCGCGCGGCGTCGGCGCCTTGCCCGAGCTCGAACTCAGCCGATATTCCACCCAGGACGCCACGACGACATGCAGCACGATGGCGATGAGCACGATCAGCGCCGCCGACACCACTGAGCCGGCCACACCCAGCCCCTCGTCGCTGCCGATCCAGCTGGCGAAGTCAAACAGCTCCCAGGCCTGGCCAACAGAAATGACCACCCCGGCGATCACGACCCAGCGCACCACGGCCATGACAGCCGGCACGAAAGCCTGCAGCCGGTGTTCAAGCAGCGGCAGGCGCTGGCTGATATCGGGCGGCAGCCGCAGGCCGACATTGACGAAGCGGCTGATGAAACCAACGATCAGCGACCCGATCACAATGGCCAGCAACGATTGTACCGTCGCCCCCAGCATGAAGGGCAGCGCCTCTTCGGGATTGGCGAACCAGACCACCAGCAGCGCAAACAAATAGACGATCGCCAAGACATGCCACTGCTGCCCCACGGCCGCCAGCACGCGCCAAAGCCCGGCATTGCCCCGCCGCACCGCCAGTTCCGAAAGCCAGACCCGCACGTCGTCCTTGTTCTGCAGCACAATGATCACGCCCACGGTCACCGCCGTGATCATGATCAGCACCTGAACGGCAGTCGCCGCCGCCGGCGAGATCGCCGAGGCGAGCATGGGCGAGACGAACATGAACGTATAGCCGAGCAGCGACACCAGCCGCGCCAGCCAGAACGACCAATAGGCCGCGTTGTCATCAGTGACGGGCAGGAAACGCAGACTCGTATGCCGCGGCGCCAGCAGCACCCGCACACCCAACTTGCACAATTCCACCACGAGGAAGGCATTGAGCAGCAGGCTCTGATTGATCCCCATTTCGCCGCGCGGCGTGGTGCCAAAGTTGAGCGCCAGCACATAGCCAAACGCCCAGGCCACGATCACGCTCAGCGTATCAACCAGCGTCCCCGCGGCGATAGTCCCCAATTTCTGCCAGATATTGCGATTGGCCGCCCCCCGCGAGATACGCGCCAGGAGCGGCTGCGTCAGCAATCGCAACAACCAGAAACTGCCGAACAGCCCCGCAAGCACGATCCCCAGATTGAGCGCCAGCGCACCCAGCACGTCGTAGTCCGCATTGAGCGTCCCATCGACGGCCTGCCGGAAATTGACAAAAATCCCGCCAACCGCCCGAACCGTCGCCGAAGCCCCCTGCGCCACGCTGCGCGTATATTCCGCCAGTTGCCGCGCAATGCTGAGATCGGGCAGGATTTCCTCAGTCGCCGTCTCTTCCGCTGTCGCTGGTGCTGCTTGCTTGAGCCGCTCGATCAACGCTGCCCGCGCCGTATCGTCCTCGAGAATGCGCACGAGATCATCGACAGCCTGGCTCGACCCAGCTGTCGCTGCCTCATTGGCAGGTGCACTGACACCAGGCACCTGCGCGAAAGCGGGCGTTGAAAGCAGAAACAGAACGAGGAGAAGGCGGATGATGAGCTGCATAAGCACCGCAAGTGACCAAGAAAATTGGCCTCAACATGGCGCCTGCACATCTGAGGTCAAGCCCGGATCGTTATGCGAGCCTATTTCTACGCCGGACAAGCAGCATCCGAAGAAGCAGAACACCTACGCAGGTGATGATCTCCCGACTATGCGGCGATCGCAGATCTCAATCTGCGAAGGTATTCCCGGCAGGCTTTAAGCGACCGGCTTGCCGCGTCCGCGATATCCTCGCGGCGGCTATCCGCATGCGCCGATAGCTCTTCAAGCAAGGCAAGACGCTCGTTATGCAAGGCCTCGCCGATGTCGAGTTCGGCTGCCGTCACCAGCGCCCTACGCATTTCCTGGAGGCGCAGCAGCAGCGAGAAGCTGGCATAGAGCCTGCGCGCTATGGCGGGGTCCCGGCGCCAATTTTCAGCTGCGAAGATGGCCGATGCCCTCTGCCCTGCCCCGAGGCAATCGAACTCCTCGCAGCCATCATAGCCGAGCTCTTCGCGTCGGGCATGAATGGTGCAGCGAAAGTCGTTTCCGAGGTGATGACAAGGCTGGCCGGCCGCCTTGTCGTGGCCGAATTGCCGGTCGCGTTCGAAAGAAAGCGCCGTGCAGCAGAGCGCAAAGCATTTGCCGCAGTCGGCGGAAAAGTCGGTTTCCACTTCAGCTGGTCCTTTAGAGCGACGGCCTGTTATGGCTTTTGTGTTTTGCGTTTAGAACGCAGAAAGCCCCGGCTCTTTCGAACCGGGGCTTTATGATTTGATTATCGTATTGAGACTTAC